>LFSC01000036.1:101929-187976 GCA_001512505.1 Clostridiaceae bacterium DTU079
CCTCCCGAACCGCCGTAGTTCATAGTAAGTCCTATTCCTGACCATGCAATCAAATTTGCACTGGCATTCAACGAACGTGCAGTAATCGCAGCATAAGACAAATAGCTGTTTTCATTTCTAGGTGTAAAAGACTGCTCCTTGCTTAATCCTTCGTTTCCATAAGCACATGTGATGGAATCTCCGATAAATTCTATCTTCCTTTCAAGGGGAGCAGGAGGCGCAAGAAGTTGTCCTCCGCCAAAGTCAAATCCAAGGATTTGCACTTCACCCTGGGAGGCTTCTGTTCGTTTCCATAAAACAAGATGGTGGTTTCCGTTTGAAAGACCGGATACAAGCTTAACTGTCGATGTGCCGTTAACCTTGAAAGGCTCTTGAACTTGACCGTCTACAATGGCCTGGAACCAGTTTTCACCGGTGGATTTTAGGGTTACACTGGCCTCAGTTCCCGAAAAATTCATTTCAACATTGCTACCGGACCATGCGCATTTTGGACCTGCAGGATCTGAAAAATCAAATCTTCCGTTGTATAAAAATCCCGGATTGTCCGGTATGGAAGTTTCTTCTGCAGGGAATTTGTTAATTTTTCTTAATACGTATCTCTTAATTAATGATACGTCTAATGAGTCTATACTTTGGTCTGCGTTTACATCAGCTGCCATTTTACCTGTATTGCTGGGAAAAGAAGATAATTTACGAAGTACATATCTTTTAACCAACGTTACATCCAAAGAATCTACCTGTCCACTATCGTCTACATCACCGTATTTGAAACCGTTTGTTGATGTTGCAGTTGGTGTTGGCGAATTTATCGGTGTCGGAGATGGCGTTGGTGATTTTACCGGTGTTGGAGAAGGTGTGTTTTGTTTTCCTCCGGCACCTCTTATTAGAGCCTGAGCAATTTCGGGATAATACCATGAAAGACCGGATCTGTTAAATATAGCATAGGATTCTGCATTGCCGGGTCCATAATAACCGTTATCCCACCAGAAAACAGCAATTCCTCTGGAAACTGCTTCTCTAGCATAGTGCTCTGCATGGGCTATTCTTGAAGAGAGATTATTCTTATCAATCGTCCCAAATTCCCCAATAATAACCGCTCTTCCGTTTTTTACAAACCTGTTATAAATAGCATCAAGTTCATTGGTGAGGGAAGTCTTATCGTTATTACTGCCCCAATAGGAAGTTCCGTTGATGTCCATAGCAAAGAAGTACGGTGAGTAAGCATGAATTGATACAATAACCCTGCTGTCGTTATTTGGAATAACAAGGTCGTTCAATGCCACATCCAAGCCAGTGGCAGCATTGGTCGGAACCATAATAAATCTTTTGGCATTATTTCCGCCGGAACTTCTAATTGTATTGACAATTGCCAGATTAAATCTATTTATTACATCGCGGTTTTCATATGTTCCCCCGGTCCATTCGGACGGTGAACCAATCACTCTTGGCTCATTCATTGTTTCAAATATCAAATAATCGCTGTAATCTCTAAAACGGTTTGCGATTTGTTGCCAGAGCTTTACAAGCTTATCTTTACATTGAGCTTCATTTGCATATGTAGGGATTATCCAGTCATCATGATGAACATTTAATATAGCATACATATTATTGTCAAGAACGTAATTTATTACTTCTTCTACCCTGTTAAGCCATGTTTGATCGATTGTATAGTTTGGAGCAGGTCCAATGTGAGTATTCCAGGTTACAGGTACTCTCACCGCATTAAACCCCATTTCTTTTACTTTATCTATCATTGCTTTAGTGGTTCGGGGGTTTCCCCATGCTGTTTCGGTAGGGGCATCCAAGGTATTGCCTAAATTCCAACCGATTCTAACTTCTTTAACGAAATCCAGTGCCGAAATGTCCCTCATAGAACCGGTTGTACTTAATAACTGTACTCCGGATGCCTGAAGGCCTTCCGTCATTGATGCGGCATTAACTGAAAGCGCACCAAATATACCTGTCAATAAGACAAGTACGCAAAATAAAGAAACTATTTTTTTCAATTTACATCACTCCTCCACAAAAATCAATAGTATTGCATAACTAATTTTTAATCTCTTTGAATCCTACCTCCTTTTGAAAATTGAAGATCAGTTCGGTGCTTGTCTTTTTTATAAAAATTCGTAAGTTTCAGTTTATTTCATATCTAAGGTAGAGCATTTTAATTTAAGAAAAGTTGATATAGAATTTAACCAAGGCATACCTATTATGGATAAACTGCCACTTTGAAAAAGTAATATGAAAAAATTTCTATAAAAAAGCAGTTATTTTATATTATTTAATTCCGATATAAAAAATATAGTATAAAAAATAACTTAGGATCGCTGAGTTATTTTAGATTTTCTGTTTTATACCAAAGTTCAAGAAGCGGTTCCCTATTGTTCCAGATAAAAATAATTGAAATAATGATTTACAAAGGTTATAATGGTGAGGATTCAGACTTTATTGTTCGTAATCTTATCTTTGTTTTTTTAATTTTTATAGGTTTTAAGGGCTTCAAAAAGAGGTAGTATTTAATTGAGCGGAAAATGAATTAATTTTCATGCTGATTATTTGAAGATAAGAGAGAAGTGCCTAATTTTCGCAATTTACTTTTTAGTGCAACATATTTATTAACAACGCCGTTATGAGTGAAATAGTTACAGGAGTAAGAACCTTAAATTATAGTAAGGGGATGGTCAAATGTCTGAAACAAAGAAAATTATTAAAAAACAGGTTTTGCCGTTATTACCTCTTAGAGGGTTAACAGTATTTCCTTATATGATTTTACATTTTGATGTTGGCAGGGTAAAATCGATTAAAGCCTTGGAAGAAGCCATGATAAATAATCAGCTGATTTTTTTGGTTACTCAAAAGGATGCCAAGGAAGATTTGCCTGGAGAAGACGATATTTATAGAATTGGGACTATATCCAGGGTTAAACAGCTTTTGAAGCTTCCGGGAGATACGATAAGAGTTTTGGTTGAGGGAATAAGCAGAGCGGAAATTTGCGAGTTTACTCAGCTTGAACCGTTTTTTATGGCTGAAGTGGAAGAAAGAATATATGTTGGGCAGGAAGAGAACAATGCTGAGATAGAAGCATTAAAGAGAAGGGTATTGTCGGTTTTTGAAGAATATTCAAAGCTTAACAACAGAATTTCACCCGAAACTGTATTATCGGTTATGAGTATAGAAGATCCTGAGCAGTTGGCGGATATAATTACTTCCAATTTGATGCTGAAGGTGGAGCAGAAACAGGAAATTTTGAATGAATTTCAGCCAAAACTGAGACTTGAGAAGCTTCTTGAAACCCTTATTAAAGAAATTGATATTATGCAGATTGAAAGAGATATCAATATTAAGGTTAGAAAGCAAATTGACAAGACACAGAAAGAATATTATCTGAGGGAACAGCTAAAGGCTATACAGAACGAGTTGGGAGACAAAGAAGGCATAACGGGAGAGGTAGAGGAGTACAAGAGAAAGCTCAGAGAAGGCAATTTTGGCGAAGAAGTTGAAAAAAAGGTTTTGAAGGAATTGGACAGGCTTTTGAAAATGCCTTCAGGCTCTGCAGAGGGGGCAGTAATCAGAACCTACCTTGATTGGATATTTGATTTGCCTTGGGACAAAAAAACAGAGGAAATTATAGATTTGAACCGGTCACAGGAGATTCTTGATGAGGATCACTACGGGTTGGAAAAGGTAAAAGAAAGGATTATTGAATATATTGCCGTAAGAAAACTGAAAAATGACCTTAAAGGCCCTATTCTGTGCTTGGCAGGACCTCCGGGAGTCGGTAAAACATCTATAGCAAAGTCTATAGCCCGTGCCCTCAACCGCAATTATGTAAGAATGTCGCTGGGAGGAGTCAGGGATGAGGCAGAAATAAGAGGTCACCGCAGAACCTATGTAGGTGCTATGCCCGGAAGAATAATATCTGCTTTAAAGCAGGCAGGCTCTAAAAATCCTCTCATTCTTCTTGATGAGATAGATAAGATGAGCAGTGATTTTAGAGGAGACCCGGCATCAGCTATGCTTGAAGTTTTAGACGGCGAGCAAAACTTCGCTTTCAGGGACCACTATTTAGAGCTTCCCTTTGATCTGTCGGATGTTTTGTTTATTACAACGGCAAACAACCTTGACACTATTCCAAGACCTCTTCTTGACAGGATGGAAGTAATACCTATTTCCAGCTATACCGAGGAGGAAAAGGTCAATATAGCGATTAAATATCTTTTCCCCAAGCAGATCAAAGAACACGGCTTTAAGAAAAGCAATCTGATAATTGATGAAAAGGCTGTCAGGGAAATAATTAACTGCTACACGAGAGAAGCCGGAGTTAGAGGATTGGAAAGACAGATAGCCAGTGTGTGCAGGAAAGTGGCCAAAAAATTGGCTTCAACCAACCAGAAGTCGGTAAAAATTACTGCCGCAACACTGGAAAAGTATCTTGGAACCAAAAAATTCAGATATGACAAGGCAAATGAAAAGGATGAGGTGGGTATAGCCACAGGCCTTGCATGGACACCTGTGGGTGGCGACACCTTGTCGATTGAAGTGACTTTGATGGACGGAAACGGAAAATTGGAACTTACGGGGCAGCTTGGAGATGTAATGAAAGAATCTGCAAGGGCTGCTATGAGCTATATCCGTTCGAGAGCAGAGATGCTTGGTATTGAAAAGGATTTTTACAGCAAGTATGATATCCACATTCATGTACCCGAAGGTGCTATTCCGAAAGACGGACCTTCGGCGGGAATTACCCTTGCAACTGCAATGGTATCCGCTTTAACCGACACGCCTGTCAGAAAAAATGTGGCAATGACGGGAGAGATAACCCTACGGGGCAGAGTACTTGCCATAGGCGGGCTTAAGGAAAAGGTATTGGCTGCTCATAGGGCAGGAATAGATACAATTATTATACCGGCTGACAATAAAAAGGATCTCGATGACATTCCGGAAAATGTCAGAAAGAGGATTAAATTTGTTATTGTCGATAGAATGGAAACCGTGCTGAATACGGCGTTGGTAAATAAAATCAATACCGACGTGGAGGCAGGCTTTAAGCAAAAAGATGAGGATGTTATCATACCGGAAGAAGTTTCTTCCATCAGTGGAGTGAGCAGAGAAAATCCAATGGTAGAACAGTAATTACTGTTATAGTGAAAGCAGCTGCGTTGAAAAATGTGGCTGTTTTTTATTTGGCCTCTTGGAATGAAATGAAAGAGGCAAAAGCGAAGGGACTCGATGTCCCGGAGCTTTTTCTTATATAAATTTTGATAACCAACTAAATTTATAGGAATTATAATTGAATATTGGAGGCTTAAATGGTAAAATGAGAAAAAAGAATTCGGAAAAGAGAGTAAAAAGTCATGATACATGTAATGGGGAGAAGAATGAAAGAGGTAACAAAAAGATTATCAGCGGTTAAAGACTATGCATTAGTTGCAACAGCAGCTATCCTAGCTTATTCGTTAATAGGTTTGGTAGGTCTTTTTGAAGAGCAGTTTAGCCGGGTGATGAGTGTTGCCAGCTATTTATCATGGCACAACCTTTTTGAGTTTACCGGTGTACTGGTATGTTTGACGGTATTTCTTGTGTCCTATTACACATACAATCAAACAAGAAATTTAAGACCGATTTTTCTGGGTGCTGTGTTAATGACAATTGGTATGCTTGATGCCTTTCATACATTGAGCTACAAGGGAATGCCGACATTTCTTATTGAAAATGATGACGCAAACCGGGCTACAACTCTTTGGATTATTTCACGGTTGATAGAGGGTGCCGGATTTTTTGCTGTTACTTTTATTAATACGGAAGTAAAATCAAATTTGAACAGAAAATTATTTTGGATTGTTTCGACGGGCTTTAGTACTTTGATTCTTATAATAACTACTTATTATCCGGGTTTTTTCCCACCAATGTATATTGAGGGCAGTGGGCTTACCCAATGGAAGATATGCTTGGAATATGTTGTAATTATTCTGTTTTGCTTTACGACACTAAGGTTTATTGCTGAGTATAAAGCGACAAAAAACAGGACGATGATATTGCTTTGTATATCGCTGGTAGTTAGCATTTTCAGTGAAATATCCTTTGTATTATACGACAGTGTTTACGACATATATAATTATCTTGGCCATATATACAAGTTTGTTTCGTTCTATTTCATATTCAAGGCAAACTTTATAAACACCGTTCAGGAGCCGTATAATAAGCTTTACTTGGCAAAGCAGGAGCTCAGAAAATATGCGGACAACCTGGATAAGATAGTTCAGGAGAGAACCTTGGAATTGGAGAAGTTGAACAAAAAACTCATGGAAGACTTGGAGTATGCGAGGGATATACAGAAGGCCATGTTTACATTGCATCATCCCGATTGGCAAAAAGTGCGTTTTGAAGCCAAATATTATGCTGCAGAACGGGCAAGCGGTGACTTTTATAATGTGTTCAAGCTGGACGATAATAATATTGGATTTTTTATCGGGGATGTGTCCGGGCACGGTGTACCTGCTGCAATGCTTACGGTTTTTTTGAATCAGACGATAAGGGCTTTAGTGGAAGTAGAGAAAAATGATGTGGCAATTAACCCGTCAAAGGTGTTGGAAAACATTTATAGGTCCTTCAATAATACAAATTTTAGTGAAAATGTATATATCGTAATGCTATATGCGGTATACGACGTAAATACCAGAAGGCTAACATACTCATCTGCAGGCCTTAATGCAATACCGATTTTAATTAAGTCATCGGGATACATACAGGAAATTGAAATGAACGGTTTTCCAATATGCAAGTTTATAGATTACTATAGTGGAGATTACAAAAACCATATTTTAGATCTGGATAAAAACGATAAGATACTGTTTTATACCGACGGTCTTGTTGAAGCCCAGAATACAGATAAATGCTTTTATGGAAAAGACAGGCTAGAAAAAATAATAAAAAACAATATCAATCTGTCATCAAAGGAGCTTTCAACTTTGATTTCCAAAAATGTCTTTGAGTTTATGGGTCAAAGAAAGCTTAAGGACGATATTACCTTTGTTATTATGGAAGTGGTGGAATAAACGCTTACAGGCTATGTATTTGCGAAATTTCGCTTCGGGAACGCTTTTTATTCCCTTGTATGGCGTTCCCCAAATTTTAACTCAGTATTTTTGATTGATATAGCTGTCCACTAAAGAATGCCTTGTTTCATTGATAAAAACATTTTCTTTAATAAGCAGGTTCAAGATGGTCTCATTTTTTGAATGAAGGATGATATTGTCGTGATCTTTCAGTATTATTTCAAACAGCTTCTTTTTTAGATTGGGGGATTTTACCTTGACAAAATACGCTTCAATCCCTTGAAAATCCAAAAGTCGAAGAAGCTTCAAAGTAACGTTGTCTTTTTTTGAGTAAAAATAATCGGACAGCTCCAGAAAATCCTGCCGAGCTTCATTTCTTTTACTCATGTCATGGGCTTTTTTTTGATAGTATTTTGCCAAAACATTATAATACTGATAGTTGTATACAGCTTTTTTAACATTGTCTATTCTATTAAAAGGCTTTATATCCAGGGAATTGATACACCTGTAATTTGCTTCAATAAATTCTTCCTTGGTAAGGTCACCTTTTGCATATTGGTCAATAAGGTTTTTCCTGTTGAGTAGAAACTGTTCGAATTTATTCGGTACAATTTTCCTCGGCGACATATTCATCCAACCCGTCTACATATCATAATTTGAATACTTCGGAAACTACCAAAATAACGTTATAACAGTTTAGCAAAAATAATCGTATAACGTTTCCACCGCATCATATTCTATGATTTTTTCTCCATGCTCATTCAGGTATCCTTCATAAAAGCTTACATTGGTAATTTTGTCTCCGAATTCGTTTAGAATAAGCTCTAATGAATCATAGTTATCCATTGACCATGTGCTTTTGGTTAAGAGCAAATAATATGCTTCCTTTAACCTGTATAAAGTGCTTTCACCGGTATAAATAGGCATTAGCCTTTGGCTCAAAAGACACAAATCATCAAAGTTTTTAAAGCAATATATAAGTATGGTAGAACAAATACCGGAGTTCTTCTTTTTGGATTTTAAATCCGTTTTTCTGAATTTATTCTTTATATACTTCTCAATAGACTCAAACTCATCGTCATCATCCAATTTGGTAATTATTATAACAAATCCCTCATCCGAATCCGGAGCAGCCTCGATACAGATTTCGGAACCTGAGACACAAAAACCGAACTGTAATTCGGCCTGTTCCATCATATCTCCAAATAATTTCTGTGTTGCGGGAGAATTATAGCTCCATGTATCCAAATCTATATTTCTTTCTTCCAAATCATCTATTGAGATTGTAACTTTAAGCATATTATCATTAATTTTTTCTATTTTCATAAGTATCACCATGAATTCTTTACATAATAGTATACCTTTATTAATATTATACTTCTAATGTGTAAAAAAGAGAAGTATAAAATATTTCTATGCAACATGGGAAGGTTTATTACTTACTGTTGAAAACAAACCGTTTGTCCAGCTGATACTTTACCACATAGCCTATCGACAGTCCGATGAGTGCGCCAATGTATTTTGCGGATTCATAGTCAAAAAGATAGTCAAAGGAGAGCTCAAATGCCCAGTAAATAAGCGTGGTAAACACGCCCATAAATGAATACAGCAAAAACTTTCCCGTGTTTTCGGATTTGCTTTTAGTTTCATAATTGAATATAAATCTCTTGTCCAATACATACTTTATTACCAAACCGGTTAAGGTTCCGAAAAAAATAGCAATAAGAAGACATACCTTTATGTTGAAAACTCCAAATATGTCAATAACAAAATCTTCCCTCATTCCAAGAGAGAAAAGAAGCATTTGAACCAGGTGCTGTACAGATAAATTTCCCAATGTGGATATGCCTGCAAAAACAGCATATTTTATTGCCAATATCAACAAATTGTATCCCGCCCGTCTATTGATAGTTAATTACCATTATGATTTTAGAACGTGGCGGTACGTTTGTCAAATTATATATCGGCAGTGCGGGTAAATTTATTAATGTGAAGAAGAAATATTCCGGAAACTTATGTTTCTTCCATATTTTATCTTCACATTTAGTGTGTATCGGCCGGACGAAGAGAATTTCAATACATAAAAAATGAAAACAGTAGAAATCTTTCTTGATAATGAAAAAAAAAGCTGTTTTGATAATTGCATTTAATCAAATAATAAATAGGGTTTAATTTAAACATTAATAGAATTAAGACCGATAAATAACATCTTACTGCAAGGAGATGGAAAAATGAAAAAGAATACAGGTGCGGTGGAAACGGCCCAAAATGAAGGTATATCAACTGAGATTCAGTATAATCAGGATAAAGATTTCTATAAAGGGATTGGCGGAGAATTGAGAATGAAGGCGGAGGGACTTTTTAAGAAAGCGAAAGAGAAAGGAATCTCTATTGAGGATTTGTCGATTGAGGTATTGAGGGAAAAGAAGGTGGAATTTCCCGGCGTAGGAAGTGTCGAATTGCCTTCATATATGATTAAAATCAGAGGCAGGGATATTTCAAGCGGACAGGTTATTGTTGACGGAAAACAGATTGACTATTATAACAGATACCAAAAATATATAGCACAAAAGATTGAGAGTAAGAATGTGATTAAGGATGAGGAGGGAAGAACCGTTTTCGAAAGCAGAAGGCCTGTAATAAGGCAAAATCCTGATTTTACTCTTACTGAGTGGGAAATGTTTGGAATAGCGAAAGAGCTTATAGACGATAAGGAATTTGGGCTTGAGAAAACCATTACCGGTGCATGTGACAGGATAATAAGAAAGCTTATGGGAGAAAATGACTGGCTTTATCCCGAAGAGGCAAGACTTTTAGATGAAGAATTTAGCTCTGTTCAAAGCCGTATTATAAGCGAGCAGGAGAAAAAGAGGGCAAATCCTGATAAAGCTTCGGTAAAAAAGGCCACACAACGACAAATTAATTACTTTAAACAGAAACTGAAAACCATGGACATGGATCCCGATGACCCTGCCTTGCTTGGCAACATTTTAAAGAAAGTTGGAATTGAACAGAAAAATATCGATGAACTGAGCGTAGGAGAAATGAGTAAGATTATTGACAGTCTCAACAGTGTAGTACCTAAAATTAAGGATGATTTAGAAAACATTAATATATCGGAAATGAAGGAGACCGAGAATGATGCGGACAGAAGCGCAGTTAAACAGTAGGCTGATTGTAAATAAAAGTTATTAATACAATAAATGTTAATTAATTCAGACTGGGCTAATTTTCTATTTAACTTGCTTATATTGTGTAGTATAATTGTAACGAAAAAGTAATCAAAAAAATTCATATTTTGTTGAAAAAAAGAGGCTTATATGATTATAATAGTGTATGCTTGAAGTTTTGTACTTCAATCATATCTTACGATAAACGGTTTTAGTATGTACTACGAGGTGATTATCATACAGATTGTTTTGGCATCCGCATCACCAAGAAGAGCAAAGCTCTTAAAGCAAATTGGTCTTGATTTTACAATAGTTCCTTCGAATATTGATGAAAGCAATAACGGAAATTTAAGTCCGGCTGAGTATGTACAGCAGCTTGCATATTTAAAGGCAATGGATGTTGCTGAAAAAATGGCTCAAAACGGGCAGGATAAGAGGTATTTAGTTATAGGTGCGGATACGGTGGTAGTAAAGGACGGAATATTGGGAAAGCCTAGTGACAGGCAAGAAGCCTTTAGCATATTAAGACGGCTAAGCGGAAGCTGGCATGAAGTATTGACAGGCATAGCACTTATTGATACACAGGATTTCAAATGCATCAAAGGCTATGAGACAACACGGGTAAAAATGAAAGAATTGTCTGACAATACTATTTTTGCATATATAGATTCGAAGGAGCCTATGGATAAGGCGGGAGCTTACGGTATACAGGAAAAAGGAGCAGTTCTGGTGGAAAAAATTGAAGGCTGTTATTTTAATGTTGTAGGTCTACCGCTTTCAAGGCTGGCTGAATTACTTGAGGAATTTGGAATTTTTGTTTTGAAGTAATAAAAACTTTAGGTTAGAGCTGAACTTTTGGACATCATATAAGTATTTGACCAGTTGAAGTCAAAAGTAGGACTTTACCTTTCTGAAAGTTGAGAGTTGTAATTTAGATGGAGCGGGAGGAGAAGATAAATGCTTTTTACGAGAGACATAGGTATTGATTTGGGAACAGCCAATACATTGGTGCATGTTAAGGGAAAGGGTATTATAGTAAGGGAACCTTCGGTGGTTGCAATAAATACAAAAAACAATGAAATACTTGCTGTTGGCGATGCAGCAAAGGATATGATCGGAAGGACTCCTGGAAATATAGTTGCAATAAGACCGATGAAGGATGGAGTTATCGCGAATTTTGAAGTAACCCAGAGTATGCTGAAATATTTTATTAAGAAGGCAATGTCAAAAGGTGTATTTGGAAAGCCCAGAGTGGTCATTTGCGTTCCGTCGGGTGTTACGGAGGTTGAAAAGCGGGCTGTGGAAGAAGCGACCATTAATGCGGGAGCTAAGGAGGCTTATCTTATCGAGGAGCCCATGGCAGCGGCGATAGGAGCAAATCTTCCGGTGGAGGAGCCATCGGGAAGCATGGTTGTCGATATTGGAGGAGGAACCAGTGAGGTTGCTGTTATATCCCTCGGAGGTATAGTTACCAGCAAGTCTTTGAGAATTGCCGGTGATGAACTTGATGATGCTATTGTACACTACATTAAAAAAGAATATAATTTAATGATAGGAGAAAGGACCGCAGAAGAAATAAAGGTTAATATTGGGGCAGCTTACAAGACGGTCAAGGAAGAGAGTATGGAAATAAGAGGAAGGGATCTGGTTACAGGACTTCCCAAGAATATAACCATAACCTCTTCAGAAGTTATGGAGGCATTGAGAGACCCGGTTTATGCCATAGTGGATTCTATTAAAATCACTCTTGAGAAGACGCCGCCGGAACTTGCAGCAGATATAATGGACAGAGGTATAATGCTTACCGGTGGAGGTGCACTGTTGAAAGGTCTTGACAGACTTATTAGGGATGAGACAGGCATGCCCGTTAATATTGCTGAAAATCCGTTAGATTGTGTGGTTATGGGATCAGGAAAGGTTCTTGAAGAAATAGAAACGTTGAAGAAGGTGCTGATTTCTCCTAAGAAACTGAAATAGAAGGGAGATAGTCTTGTTGCGGCGGTTTATAAAGAGCAAGCTTTTTATTTTGCTGACGGTTACGGTTATTGTTTTGATTGTAATGGGGTTGTCATCGAGGAAAAACAGTAAGATAAAATATGTGAGCAATGTTTTTACTGTTGTGCTTACTCCCTTTCAGGAGCTTATTAATTACATTGGCGGTCAAATAGATGAGGCTTCAAGTTATTTAAAGGATATCAAAGCCTTAAATGATGAAAATGAAGCCTTAAAGGCAAGAATTGCTGAATTGGAAGATGAGGTAAAAGAGCTTGAGGGGTATAAGACAAAAAATGATGAATTGAAAAAAGCATTGAATATTAAGCATCAATTCAGTGATGTAGAATTTTTGGGTGCAAACATTATTGCAAAGGATATGGGTAACTGGTTTAATACCTTTACAATAGACAGAGGGATAAGCGACAAGATTAGTGTTGACTCCACGGTTATTACGAGTAACGGACTTGTGGGCAGGGTAGTAAGCACTGACCTTATTTCCTCTAAAGTGGTATCGATTATTGATGAAAGCAGTACCGTAAGTGCAAGAATTGCGAAAACCGGCAATCTGGTTTTTGTAAGAGGAGATCTTAAGCTAAAAGAGCAGGGTTTGTGTAAGCTGGATAATATATTTCCCGATGTGGATATATCGGTTGGCGATACAATAGAAACTTCAGGGTTGGGCGGCATATATCCAAAGGGCATTACCATAGGAACTGTCAAGGAAATCAGACGTAAAACCAATGATATGAACAGATATGCAATTATTGAGCCGGCCGTGGATTTTAAACGGTTGGAGGAAGTATTTGTTTTGATAGGCAAGGACAATATAGAAAAAGCAGGCGAATCAAAAGATGAGGGTTAAAATTGTATCGTATTCGATATTAATATTCTTTATAACACTAGTTCAGTCAACTGTTTTGGATAATATCGCTATATATAATGTTAAGCCCAATTTATTGATGGTTTTTATAGTATCGGTCGCACTTCTCGGAAGCAACGTGGAAGGTGCTGTGGTGGGGTTTATTTGCGGTCTGGTTCAGGATATGGTTTCCGGAGGTCCCATAGGATTCTATGCTCTTTTGGGGCTTTATCTCGGGTTCGCAATAGGTTCGATAAATGAGAGACTATACAGGGAGAATGTACTGGTCACAATTATTGTTACCTTTATATCTACAGTGGTTTATGAGTTTTCCGTCTATTTTTTGAGCTATTTTGCAAAAGGTTCTTTACAATTGGTTTATCCTTTCACACATGTGATTTTACCTGAAGCAGTTTATAATAGTGTTGTATCAATTTTTATTTTTATTATAATATTAAAAATAAAAAGACGGTCTGAAAAAGTAGCTAAGGATTCCAGACGTTATTAAAAAGCTTATTGTAGCTTTTTAGGGAGGTGGAACTGTGGGGGAGAAGGAAAATAAAAATAATAAGATAAATGAAAGATACAAGGTCGTAGTAGTGGGTATGACCCTGGCTTTTGTTATGATTCTTCTTCAGTTGATAAACCTTCAGATCATTCGTGGCGAATATTATGATGAGCAATCGCAGATGAAGCTGCTTGCAGAGAGGGATATTGTAGCTCCGAGAGGAAACATAGTGGATAGAAACGGTGTACCCATTGCTATAAACAGGGTTGGGTATACGGTAAAATTAGCGAAAACCGGTTTAAATGAGAACCAAACAAGTGAGCTTATATTAAAGCTTATTGATGTTTTTGAGAAAAACGGCGACTCTTACGAGCAAAATCTAAGCAATTATCTGACTTTTAATCCTTTGGCCTTCGGACCTAAGCTTAAAACGCAAGAGGCTCTGGAAAGCTGGAAAAAGGATATGGTGATGAAAAAGGAAGATATGGATTTGCTTGGAACACCGGAGGATGTCTTTAAATATTTCAGAAAGAAATTTTATATTGAGGATAAATATACCGATGAAGAGGCCTACAAAATAATGATTATCAAATATGATATACTTATCAAGGGATATTCTGCAACCAATCCTTTACTTATCGCAAAGGATGTCAGTGCACAGACCGTTGCACAAATTGAGGAAAGGCATCATGAGTTTCCCGGGGTTATTATTGATATTGTACCTCAAAGGAAATATGTAAATGCAAGTCCCGTAGGTCATATTCTCGGCTATATTGGTGTTATAAGCGGTGAAGAGTATCAGAAGTATAAGGACAATGGATATGGCATGAACGATATGATTGGAAAGCTCGGTATCGAAAAAACCCAGGAAAGCCAGTTAAGGGGGATAAACGGGAAAAAGAGGGTTGAGGTGGATACAAAAGGAAGACTCACGGCCGAGCTTAGCAGTGAGCCGGCAATTCCCGGAAACGATGTGGTGCTTACCATAGACCTCCGGCTTCAAAAAGTTGCAATGGAGTCGTTAAAGCAGAACATTGAGTTAATAAAGTCGCAGGCAGACAATAAGAAGAATTTCGGAGATGCCAATGCCGGTGCTGCTGTTGCTATTGATGTAAATACAGGAGAAGTTCTGGCGCTGGCAAGTTATCCCACATACGATCCGTCTGTTTTTCTTGCAGGTCCGCAGGATAAGGAAGCACAAAAAATAATTCAAGACCTGATTCAAGGCAAGGGTGAATATTCATGGTATAACAGGGCAATACAGGGAAGATATGCCCCCGGTTCTACCTTTAAGCCTTTGACTTCAATAGCAGGACTTGAGACAGGAGCAATATCTCCTCAGAACAGCTATATAACCGATAGAGGAACTCATGTTATCGGAGGTTGGACCTTTAAATGTATGGAATACCCGACCACTGGGCATGGTAGAATAGATCTTACCAGGGCTTTGGCTACTTCGTGCAATATTTATTTTCATGAACTGGGAGTAAAAATCGGTATAGATAACATTGATTTGTGGGCGAAACGTTTCGGACTTGGAGAGTATACGGGAATTGAATTGCCTTCGGAAGAAAAGGGAATTAGGGCAAACAAGACTACGAAGAAAGAGTTGCGAAATGATGACTGGAGACCTGCCGACACAGCCCAAACAGCTATAGGTCAGTTTGACAATGCATTTACTCCTATTCAATTGGCAAGTTACGTCAGCACTTTGGCAAACGGAGGGAAAAAATATAAACCGCACATTGTCAAGGAAATACGTAAACATGACGGTTCGATTGTACTTAAAAGCGAACCTGAATATGAGGATTTGCAAATAAAGAAAGAGACAATTGATTTGGTTCATAAAGGCATGGTGGAAGTTGCAAATGCGCAGGACGGAACTGCCAACAGGATTTTTGACGATTTGAAGCCTATTATTGTAGCGGGAAAAACCGGTACTCCTGAGACGGGATTTGAGCATCTGGGGCAGTCTTCAAACGGTCTGTTTATTGCCTATGCTCCGGCAGATAATCCGCAGATTGCAGTGGCGGTGGTTATTGAGCATGGTGTATGGGGATCCTACGCGGCACCGGTTGCAAAGGACATTTTAAAAGAGTATTTTGGCATGAACAGTGACAAATTGCCTCAGGACGGTATAGTTCCCGACCAACCGCAGTTAACACGCTGAGAAGGTCATTGATTGCTTCAAAAAGTATAAAGGAACCGCTTATTAAAGTAAAATTTGATTGTATTGGGGGTTTGATAAATGAAGGATAGCAGTGTTATTTTTAAGAGCACCTTAGATTGCCTTACCATTATAATGAAGGAAGAAGAGGATTATAATACTATATATGAGAAAATTGAAAAGAAGATAGAATCTTCCGGCAGGTTTTTCAAGGGTACGACTCTTTCCGTTAAATATCGCGGGAAAAAGCTTTCTAAAGAAGAAGAAAACAAGATTTTTGAGTTATTAAAGAACAAAAGCGGCGCAAATATAAAAAGCTTTGAAGAGGACACCGAAGAACCTGTAAAGGTTGAGAGAGAAGTACAGAAGCCAATGCCGCACTCAATGATAAGGATGAGTAATTTCTATTTTAAGAATCTTGATGAGGGAATTACCAAATTTCACAGAGGAACGGTTCGGTCAGGTCAATCGGTGAAGTTTGACGGAAACTTGGTGGTTATTGGCGACGTAAATCCCGGGGGTGAGGTTGTTGCAACCGGAAATGTGGTGGTTATGGGCTCGCTGAGGGGAGTGGTTCATGCCGGTTCTAACGGCAACAGGGAGGCAATAGTGGTGGCCTTGAATTTACAGCCTACGCAGCTTAGAATAGCCGATGTCATAACCCGGTCACCGGATGAAAAAGAAATTTCCGGCCAATTTGTTCCTGAACTGGCATATGTTAAGGAAGACATAGTTTATATTGAAAGGTATCTTCCTGCAAGATAAGGCTTGCTGGGGTTATAACAGTGTATGTTCACAGTTTTGCTTGCAAATGCTTTCTATATAGTAAAATGAATAATTGACAAATTATTAAAAGAAATATATAGTTTAAATAAGAGTTTTTATTAAGAGTTTTTATTCGCATTTTTTATTGGCACTTTAACAAGGGTATCTTCTTACTTGTTGGTATGTTTGTTGCCGGGAAATATGATAAAATTCTATGCAAGCCGATTTAATTCATATATTTATCTTGTTAGAAATAGATGATTTATCTTTTGACAATACATACAATGAAGAACGAGATGTCTGTAGTAAGTTTTGCGTTCTTGATTGAATTTAAGTGGGAGGTATATAAATGAGCGAGGTTATTGTTATAACTTCTGGCAAAGGTGGAGTAGGAAAAACAACAACCACAGCCAATATTGGAACAGGTTTGGCGCTTCAGGGGAAAAAAGTGGTTTTAATTGATACTGATATAGGTCTTAGGAATTTGGATGTCGTAATGGGCCTGGAGAATAGGATTGTATATGATCTTGTAGATGTTATCGAAGGTAACTGCAGATTAAAGCAAGCTTTGATAAAGGACAAGCGTTTTGAGGGACTTCATCTTGTCCCTGCTGCTCAGACCAGGGACAAGTCCGCTGTTAATCCTGAAGGAATGATAAGCTTATGTGAAGAATTGAGAAAGGAGTTTGATTATATATTGGTTGACTGTCCTGCAGGTATAGAACAGGGCTTTAAGAATGCAATAGCAGGAGCAGACAGAGCGATAGTTGTTACCACCCCTGAGGTTTCAGCGGTAAGGGATGCGGACAGAATTATCGGACTTTTGGAGGCCAATGATTTAAGGGATCAAAGGCTCCTGATAAACAGAGTCAGACCGGATATGGTAAAACGCGGTGACATGATGTCCATTGATGATATTATTGATATTCTTGCTATTGATCTTATTGGAGTTGTTCCTGATGACGAAAAAATCATAATTTCTACGAACAAGGGTGAGCCTGCCGTAACAGACAACAAATCACTGGCAGGAGAGGCATATAGAGGAATAGCAAGAAGAATTATGGGTGAAGATGTTCCTATACTGAACTTACAGGAAGAAGACGGATTGATGTTTAAGATAAAAAGGTTTTTTGGAATAAAAGTAAATTAATAGGAGGAGACTTATGCTGCTAGATTTATCGAAATTGTTTGGTAGATCGAAGAATTCGAAAGATCTTGCCAAGGAAAGACTCAAACTTGTGCTAATCCACGACAGAGCAAACGTTTCTCCTCAGTTTTTAGAGATGGTCAAAGGGGAAATCATCAAGGTCATATCCAATTATATGGATGTGGACGAAGATTCCTTGGATATTCAAATGACCAGAACTAGGAGTGAAGAAGGAGATAGGATTGTACCGGCATTGGTTGCAAACATTCCTATAAAGAGTGTAAAAAACAGCGGAAAATAAAAAAGTTGGATGGTTTTTATGAATATTGCTTTAATTGCTCATGATAAGAAAAAAGAACTGATGGCTTCCTTTTGCATTGCATATAAAAGCATACTAAAAAACCACACGTTGTTTGCTACGGGAACTACAGGGGCGATTATAGTTGAAGCCACCGGGCTTAATATTCACAAGTTTTTGCCTGGTTTATTGGGTGAGCAGCAAATCAGTGCGAGAGCAGCCTATAATGAAATGGATCTGGTTATTTTCTTCAGAGATCCCGTTACAGCTCAGTCCCATGAGCCCGACATTAACTCTTTATTGAGAGCATGCGACATGAATAACATACCCTTTGCAACAAACTTAGGAACCGCAGAAATGTTGATTCAAGGTCTTGACAGGGGAGATCTCGATTGGAGAAAGATTATTCATAAATAATGATAAACCGTTTTAAGGTTTAAGTGGCAATATGGATAATTAATTTAGCTGCGTTTTTCAGATGAGGGGTTATATTTTGCCCAAAAAGTTGTTAGGTATATTCAGATTTTTATTAGGTATACAGAAAAGAAGGAACAATCGACTGTTAAATCGGTTGTTCTTTTTTATTGTCTCAGAATGCTTATTGATCTTTCCAGATCATATTCTTCGCACTTTTTACTGAAACCCGGTAATATTCCCTTGAGATATAAAATATAATTTTAAATATAGACAATGCAATATGTACTATATACATTTTGCTATATTAACCGCTGATTAAAGTTTAGCAATCTACACTATAAAACCGAAAGAGGATGTGCTGTTCGTGGACGATATTGTTTTTAAGACAAGATACCCGAGGCAGAGTATACCGCAGAGCCGAAGAAGAACCAGAAGAATTAAGAGGGCAAGAAGCAGCAGTAAAGATAAGTTTACTTTGTTGCAAAGAGTTAGAGTGCAAATTGTAATATGCATGTTTATTCTGCTATTGGCAGGAATAATAAAGAGCATTGATTCTCCTGTTACTAAGTTCCTTCAAGGCAGGATAAAAGCTGTACTGTCATATGATATTGAGATTAAAAGCGTCTTGGCGCAATTGAACACTTTTCTGAATAATAGTGACAATTCTGAAAAGGGACAATTAACGGAGGATGACATCATCAGAGAGAAAGAGGATACATCTTCTGATGATATGTATGTGAAATTTGTTAATAATGTTTTTGATAACAAAAATGAGCTTGACAACACCGGAAATTCACAGGATTCGGTTATGGTTCAAAGTGCCAATTATAACGGTAATGAGGACACTGAAACACAAGAGCCCGGGACAAATAAGGATATGTCTTTTATTATACCGGTGGGTGGAGTAGTAGGTTCATTATACGGAGAAAGAATACATCCGATAAGTAGAGAAGTTGAATTCCATAAGGGGATAGATATTGAGGCATTAGAGGGAACTCCCATAAAGGCTGCGGAAAAAGGTGAGGTTATTGAAGAAGGGGAAAGTGAAACCTATGGCAAGTACATAAAGCTTAAGCATGATGACAATATTATATCCCTTTATGCTCATTGCTCAACTCTTTTAGCAAAGAAAGGTCAGATTGTAAACAAGGGGGATACAATCGCAAAAGTTGGAAACACCGGTATTTCCAAAGGAGCACATCTGCATTTTGAGATATGGAAGGACGGAGAATCGGTAAATCCCCTGGACTTCATACAATCACCAACAAATTAATTTATCCGGAGGATATATGTATTTTTATTAATATTTTAAAAAAACCTTTTAAAATCGATATTGATCCGCTTCTTTTCATTTTACTGATAATAATGTATTATAGGTGCTATATAATAAAATACCTTTTAATCTTTGCTTCAATGCTGATTCACGAAACAGCTCATATTTCAGTAGCCGTTATCGGTAAAAGGAAACCAGTATCCGTTAAAATTCTTGCTATCGGATTAAATGCGGAAATTGAAGAAAAACATGATGATTGCATGAATCCTCTTTTGATATACATTAGCGGGCCTCTTATAAACATATTTCTGGCCTTAATATGTTTTATAATAAAAAACACATATTATTTTGAATTTTCAGATAATATGCGTTTTTTTATCTTTGCCAATGCTTCATTGGCAGTATTCAACATACTTCCCGTTTTGCCTCTGGACGGAGGAAAAATAATCAGAGAAATACTCGTATCGAAAATAGGTTTTTTTAAGGGATACAAGTATGCAAGAAGACTGTCCTTGGGATTTGCAACGATAGTTTTCGCATTGGGAGTGTTATTGCTTATTACCGGTACCAACAATTTAAGCATCCTTTTAATATCTTTGTATATATTCCATTGCGGGAAGATTTATAATTCGGAGGAATCGATAATGAATATCAAAAACCTTTTATACAAAAGAAGCAGATTCTTGAAAAAAGGTGTATATCCCGGAAGGGAACTGGTGGTATTAAAATCCATGCATATAGGCGATATAATAAAAAGCATGGACTTCGACAGATTTCACATAGTGTATGTGGTTGATGAAAGTATGAAATTGGTTAAGATAATAACCGAACAGGATGTAATTGAGGCTATATTAAAACATGACCCGGATATGAAATTTGAGGATTTATTAAAGATCATGGAATAATGCCAAAGCAAAGGCGAGCCGGCACCCTTGCTTTTGGCCGTTTCAATCAATATATAAGTAGAATAAAGTTTTCCCTGTTATTTTGGGCGGCTAGGGTGCCGTGAACACTTAATTTACCTAAAAGTTTTTCAATAATCCGGTGTTTTCAAGGATGGCCTTGCTTGATTTCGGACGGTTCATTGTATAAAGGTGTATTCCATCAACGCCGTTATCGATCAGATCGCGTATTTGGATGCTCGCATATTCAATCCCGGCTTTGCGCATATCTTCAGGGTTGTCCCCAAACTTATCCATTAATATAACAAGCTTTGCAGGGAAAGAGGCACCACATACGGAAGCAATGCGTTTAATTTGCTCTGTCTTAAAAATGGGCATTATACCGGGAGTAATGGGGCAATTTATTCCCATTGCACAGGCTTTGTCGAGAAAATCATAAAACAATCTGTTATCAAAAAATAGCTGGGTTACCAGGAAGTCAACACCGGCATCCACCTTTTCCTTGAGGTGAATGAGATCATCTTTAAGGCGTTTACTGTCAATATGCCCTTCCACATATGCAGCTGCGGCTATACAAAAGAGACTGCTTTTATTTCTAATATGCCTGACAAGTTCACTGGCATATCTATATACGTTTTTGCTGAAGTCAAAATCCGGTTGTTTTGCCGGAGGATCTCCTCGCAAAGCAAGTATGTTTTCAAGATTGTTGGCGTGAAGTTCTTCCAGAAGAGAATCTATCTCTGATTTTGAATGTCCCACGCAAGTAAAATGAGCCATGCTTTCAATATAATATTCATTTTTTATTTTAGAGGCAATTTCAATGGTTCTGTCTTTTGCACTTCCTCCGGCACCGTATGTAACACTGATGAAATCCGGTTTTAATTCTTTGAACTGTTCTAAAGTGTCAAATATGGACTCTAAAGGGGTTTCAAGCTTGGGAGGAAATATTTCAAAGGATATGACAGGTTTCTTTTTTTTGAATAAATCAGCTAGATTCATTTTGACCTCCTGTACCCAATAATAATTTCAAATAGGATGATATCGTTTGGCTTAAAAATATTATAACATAGGCGGTTTTTCAGTCAAGTTTAAAAAATGCAGCAGTTATATTGTTGAATAAAAATGATACGGAAACTTAAGCTGTGCATATTTTCGTACGGATACATTTTAACTTTGAAATTTAAGAATTATTCAAATACAAAAAAACTATAATTTTTATTTCTATTGTGCTAAAATAGATATCGGTTTAAAAAAAGAATTTACATATTATAAAAATTAGTCGAGTAATATTATAAAATTCTAATTTTTGATGGAGTGATTATATATGAAGTTATTGTTAATCGTACTAAACAAAACTGAAAAGCTGGATGAACTGCTGGAAAAAATGATGGAGAAAGGGATTAAAGGAGCAACAATTTTTAACAGTACAGGTATGGCAAGAGAGCTTGCAAAGCATAACGAAAACTTTCCTATATTTGGAACGCTTCGCTATTTAATGGATCCTGAAAGGAAAGAAAGCAAGACTATTTTTATGGTACTTAAGGATGAACAGATTGAAACAGTAAAGGGTGTTGTAAGGGAAGTAATCGGAGATTTGTCTCAGCCGGATACGGCAGTGATGTTTACTTTGCCGGTGCTTTCTGCTGAGGGAGTTGAGTTTTAATGACTGTAAGTGTTTTATTTTATTTAGCGTTAATATTGTTTTCAGGACTTATTTTCGGCCGAGTTGTTAAGCTTATTAAGCTACCGAATGTAACAGGCTATTTGATTGCCGGTTTAATAATTGGGCCGTACTGTTTCAGATTGCTTTCTCTTGACCTTGTTACAGAACTTGAAATTATATCCGAAATGGCTCTGGCTTTCATTGCTTTTTCTATTGGTGCGGAGTTTAAACTGTCTTATTTAAAAGAAGTGGGATTAACACCCGTTATTATTGCTGTCTTTGAAGCCTTGACAGCTTCCGTTTTGGTAACGTCCGTATTGGCCCTTTTCGGTTTTGATTTTGAAATAGCATTACTTTTAGGTGCTATTGCTGCTGCTACGGCACCTGCTGCCACAATAATGGTGGTCAAGCAGTATAAGGCAAAAGGGCCGGTAACGCAAACACTACTCAGTGTAGTTGCGTTGGATGATGCGGTAGCATTGATGGCTTTCGGTTTTGCTATGGCAATAGTGAACACTATGCAGCATCCTGAAAAGAGTTCGGTGTTTATGTCTGTTTTTTCACCGGTTATTGAGATTTTCGGATCCATTGCCTTGGGGTTTGCACTCGGTATGTTATTTACAATTCCTCTTCGGTTTTTTAAAAAGGATTCCAACAGAACAATTATAACAGTGGGCTTTGTTTTCTTAGGTTCTTCTCTGGCAACAATGCTGGGCTTGTCTCCCCTGTTGTTATGCATGTGTATGGGAGCGATGCTTGTCAATGTTACAAAAGCGGGAGATTCTGTTTTTAAGCTTGCCGAAAATATTACGCCTCCTATATTTCTGATGTTTTTTGTTGTTTCCGGAGCTGAACTCAATGTTAATATCTTACCCCAAATTGGAGTCATCGGAATTCTTTATGTATTTGTCAGGGTAGTGGGAAAAGCCCTGGGAGCTTATATCGGTGCCGTGATAATGAAAGCTCCTGAACCGGTTAAAAAATATGTGGGATTAACCCTGATTCCTCAGGCCGGTGTGGCAATAGGACTTTCGCTTATTGCAGCGCAGACCCTTCCGGATTACGGTCCGAAAATTCGTGCCGTAATATTGTGTGCGACCCTGATTTATGAACTTATCGGACCGGTTGTAACTAAGATTGGATTGAAAAAGGCCGGGGAAATAAAGGATTGAGTTAATTAGTTGAGTTAATTATATTATGGGCATTTTGATAAAAGTAAATATAAAAATTTAAAATAAAAAATATATAAACAAAAATGAGGGGAAGACGTATATGGATATCATCATTAGAGAAAGTTATGATGAGATGAGTGTTTATGCAGCAGCGGTAATAGCTAATTTTGTGAAAAGCAAACCCAATTGCGTATTGGGATTGGCAACAGGGAGCACACCAATAGGTACTTATAAGGAGCTTATAAGAATGCATAAGGAAGAAGGACTGGATTTTTCACAGGTAAAGACCTTCAATCTTGATGAGTACCTTGGAATTGGAATCGATTTGAGTACACCTTACGAAAAGGATCAGAGCTATGCAAGGTTTATGTATGAAGAGCTTTTTAAGCATATCAATATTAAGGAAGAAAACATACATATTCCTGACGGTAAAACCAAGGAACCTGAAAAGTTCTGTAAATGGTATGAAGACGAAATAAAAAAAGCCGGTGGAATTGATTTACAGCTTTTGGGGATTGGAGGAGACGGACACTGGGCATTTAATGAACCGGGATCTTCCCTGGGATCGAGGACAAGGGTTCAGGCATTGACAAAGCAGACCCTTGACGATAATTATGAAAGCTTCTATAAAAAAGCCGGTATAAAAAGGGAGGATATGCCCCATTTTGCTATAACTATGGGAATAGGAACCATCCTTGAGGCAAGAAACATACTGATGATTGCAAACGGAAAAAAGAAAGCCGGTGTAGTGGCTAAATGTCTGGAGGGACCTGTAACTTCTCAGATTACGGCGTCGGCAATACAGCTTCACAGCGGAGGAATTACAGTGGTGCTCGATAAGGATGCGGCATCGGAACTTAAAAATTTGGACCATTATATTCATGTGGAAAAAATGAAAAGAAGCATGGGTATGTTAATATAAAGGTCTTTTTTTGATTAATTTCAGGATAGCAATATTTTTGGGTATGGTTTGGTATTTTATGGTGTGACAACTTAAAATACTGCTTGACGGAAGAAAAAGGCTGTGATATATTTAACTTAATTTAGAAATGACTGAAAAATTAATATATATGCTGATTTGATTTATCTTCGGGGATAGGTGAGATTCCTTACCGGCGGTAGACAGAAAACATCTGTGAGCCCGCGAGCCTTTGGGCAGATCCGGTCAAAGTCCGGAGCCGACAGTATGATGTATTCCGTAGTATTGGGTACATTGAGTCTGGATGGAAGAAGATAAGGTTTTGTTCGATTGTTTGGATAAAACTCCCTGGGAATAAATCTCGAGGGAGTTTTTTAATGGTGGGATTTCACGAAGTGAACTCTTTCAGTTTACTTCAATTTTTAACAGGATGAAGGGTGATTAATTTTTGACTACTGATGAAAAGTTTATGGAGAGAGCCATTGAGCTGGCAAAGATGGGATGGGGCAGAACCAATCCCAACCCTTTGGTGGGAGCGGTTCTGGTTAAAGACGGAAGAATAATTGCGGAGGGCTTCCACAGGGCATTGGGACAGAGCCATGCTGAGGTTGATGCGTTAAAAAATGCGGTGGAGGATGTTGCGGGAAGTACCTTGTATGTCAATTTAGAGCCATGTTCCCATTATGGAAGGACACCTCCCTGTGCCAAGGCGATTATTGATGCAAAAATAAATAAGGTTGTTGTAGCCATGGTTGACCCAAATCCGAAGGTTTCCGGGAGAGGCCTAAAAATGCTTCGGGATGCAGGAATTGAAGTTGAGGTTGGTGTTCTTGAAAATGAGGCCTTAAAGCTTAATGAGATATTTATTAATTATATAGTTAAAAAGAAACCCTTTGTAATTATGAAATCTGCAGTGACTTTAGACGGCAAAATTGCAACGGCATCAGGAGATTCCAAGTGGATAACCGGAGAGGAAGCTCGAAATTATGTCCATGTGATAAGGGATAGGGTTTCGGCAATTATGGTGGGAATTAATACTGTTTTAAAGGATAATCCTTCTTTGACCACGAGAAGAATTGACAAAGAAGGAAAGGACCCTGTAAGAATAATTGTGGACAGTGAGGGGAAACTTCCGGAAGACAGCAATGTAGTAAATAGTGATTCCAAGGCAGGAGTAATTCTTGCAACTACTTCGAGGATTCCTGCAGATAAGGAAGAAAGACTTGCAAAAAAAGGAGTAAAGATTATAAAAACAGACGGCATTGACAAAGGAGTAAACCTGGAGCTTCTTATGGATGAGCTTTACAAGCTTGAGATTGACAGTGTTTTATTGGAGGGCGGAGGTACTCTGAACAGTTCGGCAATAAGGTCGGGAATAGTGAACAAGGTTATGTATTTTATTGCTCCTAAAATTATCGGAGGGAAGAATGCACCGACTTCTGTTGAAGGAGACGGTGCGGACAGAATGAATAATGCTCTTATGGTAAGGGACATTTCCGTCAGAAAATTTGGGGACGATATACTTTTGGAAGGGTATATATAAAGGTATTCATTATTTGAAATTCAAAGATTAGTTTAAAAGGGTAAAGATTTGAAGTCTAAATTAAGATATTGCAGGAGTGGAGAATGTTTACGGGTATTGTTGAAGAAATCGGTATTGTTGATGGAATAAAGTCCGGCAGTAAGTCGGTTAAATTAAGTATTAAATGTCCAAAGATTATGGATGATGTAAAGATTGGGGACAGTATTGCCGTTAACGGAATATGTCTTACCGCAACATCCCGTTCTCTTGAAGGTTTTACGGCAGATGTCATGCCTGAGACAATGAGAAGGACAAATCTGGGAAGTCTTAAAACCGGAGAAAAGGTCAATGTTGAAAGGGCGTTAAGGCTTTGTGACAGGTTGGGAGGACATATTGTCAGCGGGCATATCGACGGTACCGGAGTTATTTCCGGCAGAGAGGAAGAAGACAATGCAATTTGGCTTGAGATCAGCGCAGCTAAGGATATATTGAAGTATGTTGTTGTAAAGGGTTCGGTAGCACTGGACGGCACAAGTCTTACCGTTGCATATGTTGACGACAAGTGCTTTAAGGTATCACTGATACCTCATACTGCCGGGGTTACAACCCTCGGTTCGAGGAAAATCGGTGATAAAATAAATATTGAATGCGATATGCTGGGAAAATATGTTGAAAAGCTGTTATCGTCCGGTTATTCACCGGATGGAAACTCAAACAAGGGTCTGACCATGGACTTTTTAAGAGAGAATGGCTTTGTATAAATAGGATTTTAAAAACGGTTTCTGGGGAGGTAGTGTTATGAAATTCGATACAATTGAAGCGGCAATTGAGGATATACGGCTGGGTAAAATGATTGTGGTTGTTGATGACGAGGACAGGGAAAACGAAGGAGATCTTTTGATGGCTGCCGAAAAGGTTACGCCCGAGAGCATTAATTTTATGGCAACCTACGGAAGAGGATTGATATGTGCACCTATAACTGAGGAGAGGGCAAGGGAATTAAACCTTGATTTGATGGTTCATGAAAATACCGAGCATATGAGAACATCCTTTACCGTATCAGTGGACCATATTTCTTCCACCACCGGAATTTCTGCCTTCGAAAGGGCAAAAACAATAAAGGAGCTTTCAAATCCCGAAGCGAAATCCGGTGATTTTGTAAGGCCGGGACATATTTTTCCTTTGATAGCCCGGGACGGCGGTGTTCTCAAACGGGCAGGGCACACGGAAGCCGCAGTGGATTTTGCAAGAATGGCAGGATTATATCCTGCGGGAGCCATATGCGAGATAATGAATGATGACGGAACCATGGCAAGAGTTCCACAACTCATGGATTTTGTAAAAGAGCACGGGCTTAAGATTATAACCATTGCAGATTTGATAAGCTATAGGCGAAATACGGAAAAGCTTATCAGAAAGGCGGCAGAGGCAAGCCTTCCCACCGAATACGGTGAATTTAGGATAATGGCATATGAAAATGTCGTAAACGGTGAACACCATGTTGCATTGGTAAAAGGGGATGTAGCAGGTTCGGACGAGCCGGTGCTGGTTAGGGTCCATTCGGAGTGTCTCACGGGGGATGCTTTTCATTCAATACGGTGTGATTGCGGAGAGCAGCTCAATATTGCCATGAAAAAAATAAGTGAGGAGAACAGAGGAGTAATACTGTACATGAGGCAGGAAGGCCGTGGTATTGGGCTTGTAAACAAGATAAGGGCGTATGAGCTTCAGGATAAAGGAAAGGATACTGTTGAGGCCAATGTGCTTTTGGGATTTGCTCCGGATTTGAGGGAGTACGGAATTGGGGCACAGATCTTATGCGATCTTGGAATAAAGAAAATAAAGCTTCTTACCAATAATCCCAAAAAACTGATAGGACTTAGCGGTTATGGCCTGGAGATTGTTGAAAGAGTCCCCATTGAAATCGAAGGAAATGAAGCAAACAGTTTTTATTTAAAAACAAAGAAGGAAAAGATGGGGCATTTGTTATCAAAAATAAATACACTTGATCATCAGGAGGGAAAATATGATGGAGATTAAAACATATCAGGGAAAGCTTATAGCTACCGGACTAAAGTTCGGTGTAGTGGTAGGCCGGTTTAATGAATTTATCGGAAGCAAGCTCCTTGGAGGAGTAATCGACGGCTTGGTCAGGCATGGAGCGACAGAATCGGACATTGAGGTAGCTTGGGTACCCGGAGCTTTTGAAATTCCGTTGGTTGCTCAGAAAATGGCCAACTCCAAAAAATATGATGCAGTAATTTGTATCGGTGCAGTTATAAGGGGTTCAACACCTCATTTTGATTATGTTTCCAGTGAAATGTCAAAGGGAATTGCAAAGGTATCGCTGGATTCGGGAATTCCTGTAATTTTTGGTGTTCTTACCACCGACACAATAGAACAGGCAATCGAAAGGGCAGGAACCAAGGCAGGCAACAAAGGTTATGACGCAGCTGTTACGGCAATCGAAATGGCAAACCTTTTGAAGAGTATATAAAAGATTGAAGGGGTTGATACCCCTTCAATCTTTTGTAAAAATTTATAAATTATGATTCTTTGAACTTTTTTATAAATTCTTCCTGCTCATTTTTAAGAAGTATCAGATATTTCTTTAGAAGATTCGGTGTATGTACATCGGTATAATTAATTTTCAGTCCATATTCGTAATTATATGTATCCTTTACTTTTCTTACTATAGTTGCTTTTAAATGTATTGTGACTGCGGCACGTATTTCGAACTTGAGCTCCTGAAATAACGGAAAATCATCTTTGGAGTGAATCATCATTCCGGTAAAACTGATATTTTTTACAATAGCGAGATATTTTTTATGAGATTCACCGATTCTGGCTTCTGCATATAATGATACGGGAAATCTGACAAAAAGCCTTTTGTTTGATGTGGTTTCGTAGTTGTCAATTTTAAGCTCAAGGGTGTTTTGCTGTTTATCCATGTTAAGAGTAGTACAACTGGCAATATAAACATTATTGTCCAGCTCACAGCCTAAAACTATGGGATCTCCCTTGGAACAATTAAGCAAAGTGATATCTTCTATGGGCTTTACCGATATGACATCACCATTTGATTGGAGTACCAGACTTTTAAAAAGCTTTGTTCCGGAGAAATGCCGAACCGATACAAGATCGCCAATTTGTATTTCCATGTTTATCACTCCATTATTAAAGAAGTTAAATAAAACTTGTTATTGTGTAAGCTTATTGAAGAAAACGCAATTAAATCAGTAAAACAAAGCCAATTGAAGCATAAACGGTTGACTTCCAGATTAACATTAATTATATTATAGCATTTATTGAGGAAGATTAACATATATATTTTATTTATTTGGGATTTTGTATATAAAACACTATGATTATAGTTTATATTATTGGGAATTTATAAGTCAATATACTTTTCGAATAATGATGTCATTTTATATTGGTAAAATAAATCTTAATAAAAAACTAAATAAACTCCTTGACAAATACTTTTTTAGTATGTATAATTACTTTTGCAAATTGATTCTGCGGGTTTAACTCAGTGGTAGAGTGTCACCTTGCCAAGGTGAAAGTCGCGAGTTCGAATCTCGTAACCCGCTCCANNGCGGGTGTAGTTCAATGGTAGAACATCAGCCTTCCAAGCTGATTGCGAGGGTTCGATTCCCTTCACCCGCTCCATTTATTTCTGTTGTTTGTTCCATGGTCATTCTCCATTTCCTTTTAGTTCTATGACAGATCAAGAGAATAATATTTTTCTGATATTAAAAGCTCATAAAGTTTTTCTAACGCGTCCAATTTTTATTTACTGTTTTCCATGTGCTTTCTACTGTGTTATAATATAAAAGGTCGTTTTTTTAGTTGAAAATTGTTATTTTGTTTTAAATTATTTTGGGTCTGGGGGGGATAATTATGTATTCTGTACCTTTAGAGCAAGTTATAAAGGATTTTTCACTGGAATGTGTTTGCGGAGAGGACAAAATTGATAGTATTTTTTTGACATCCACCGATGTCAACAGACCGGGATTGCAGTTGGTGGGTTATCTTGAGCATTTTGGAACGGACCGTGTTCAGATTATCGGAACGGTTGAGACCACTTATCTTTCAGGTTTAACCTCTGAAGAACGCTATTTGCGTTTGGATGAGTTTTTTAAATGCGGTTTTCCCTGTATGGTAGTGGCAAGAGGTCTTGAGGTTTTTCCGGAAATGATAGAAGTAGCTGAGAAATACGGTATTCCTATTTTAAGGACCCAGAGTATAACCTCAAGGTTCTTAAGTGCGTTGATCGGTTATCTTAATGTTGAGCTTGCACCGAGAACTACAAAACACGGAGTTCTAATCGAGGTATACGGAGAAGGTATACTAATACTGGGAGAGAGTGGCGTAGGAAAAAGTGAAACTGCTCTGGAGCTTGTAAAGAGAGGCCATCGGCTTGTTGCCGATGATGTGGTTGAGGTCAGGAGAGTATCGGACAAAACTCTTTATGGAACAGCCCCGGATATAATAAGGCATTTTATTGAAATTAGAGGAATTGGAATACTTGATGTAAAAAATCTGTATGGTGTAAGATCCGTCAAGGTTACTGAAAATATAGATCTTGTAATACAGCTGGAGTTCTGGGATGAAAAGAAGAATTATGACAGGTTGGGTTTGGTGGATGATTATATAGATATATTGGGAATAAAAGTTCCCTGCCTTACCATTCCTGTAAGGCAAGGGCGTAATCTTGCGGTAATTGTTGAGGTAGCGGCCATGAACAACAGGCAGAAGAATATGGGATATAACGCTGCAAGGGTTATAAAGGAAAGAATGGAGAATAGAATGAGCGATGCTTCGAACGATACCTCAAATAATTCATCATATGATGAGCAGCACTTTTGATTTTAGCTTCAATTATTGAAGGTCTTGATATTGGTGAAATTAAAAGCTATTTACAGATAAAATGGGGGAATGATTTTGAGATTCGTAGTAGACACGCATACTCATACTATAGCCAGCGGTCATGCATACAGCACAGTTCAGGAGATGGCAAGAGAGGCTGCATCAAAGGGAATTGAAATGTTTGCAATTACGGATCACGGCCCTGCAATGAAGGGAGCACCGTATTTATACCATTTCGCAAATCTCAGGATTATACCTGAGACCTTATTCGGTATAAGGGTTTTAAAGGGTGTTGAGGCAAACATAATTGATTATTCGGGTAACTTGGATATGCCTGACGGATATTTGAAAAGGCTTGATTTTGTCATTGCCAGCTTTCACGATGTATGTATTGAGCCTTCGTCCGTGGAAGAAAATACCCAGGCTATGGTGAATGTATTGAAAAATCCGTATGTGGATGCGATTGGACATCCCGGAAACAAGATGTTTCAGGTGGATATTGAGAAGGTTGTAAAAGCTGCTTGTGAAAACGGCAAGTTTATAGAGATAAACAACAGTTCCTTTTTGGTCAGATCGGGTTGTGAGGAGAATTGCAAAGAATTTGCCGTTGAGTGTAAAAAACAGGGAGTTAGAATTGTCTGCGGCAGTGATGCCCATATCAGCTATGATGTGGGGCGCTTTGACAGGATATATAAGCTTCTGGAGGAAGTTGACATGCCTGAGGAATTAATTATGAATACTTCCTCTGATAAGTTCGATGAATATTTAAAAAAGAAAAAGGAACGAAAAAATAGAGTAAACTGCCCGAGCCAAAGATAATATTCGTATTTGATTCTATATGATTTGATGTTCAAGTAAAATAGTAATATGAATAATAGTGCCGGTTAATAGAAAAAATAGACAATACGGAATATTTTGTGAATTAGTGTTGTCTGAAAATTAAAATGAAATAACATGATGTAACTTATTTAAAAGATTCACATAGTTATATTAAAAGGCACTGTTATAAGTCTTAAAATAGTTTAATAAGGGGCTGAAGGCGTTGAATAAGCAACTGTTGGTACCGTTACTTGAGGAAATTGTCGGTCCTGGGAATATAAAGCTTGACGAACCGATGAAGAAACATACATCATTTAAAGTTGGAGGACCTGCAGACATTCTGGTTACCCCTGTATCGGTTTCTCAACTGGGAGAAGTTATAAAACTATGCCAAAGAGAAAATGTTCCTCTACTTGTCATGGGTAACGGTACTAATTTAATTGTGTCCGATAAGGGAATCAGAGGCGTTGTGATAAAAGTATACGACAACCTGAGGGAATGCATTGTTGAAAATGACACTATCCGGGCATATGGCGGTATATTGCTTTCAAAGCTCGCGAGTATTGCACTGGAAAATGAACTTACCGGGCTGGAGTTTGCGTCCGGTATACCCGGAACTCTGGGCGGTGCTGTAGCAATGAATGCCGGTGCCTATGGCGGAGAGATGAAAGATGTCGTGGTGGAGACCGAATACATGGATAAGAACGGTGAGATTAAGGTTTTACGAAAAGAAGAACATGAATTCGGCTATAGGAGCAGTTTTATACAGAGACAGTCGGGTATAGTCATAAGGTCAGTGTTGCAGTTGAAAAAAGGCAATAAAGATGATATAAAGGCATTAATGAGAGAACTGACAAAAAGAAGGCAGGATAAACAGCCTTTGGATATGCCCAGTGCCGGCAGCATTTTTAAAAGGCCGGAGGGGTATTTTGCAGGAAAACTTATTGAGGACAGCGGTCTTAGAGGCTATCAGATTGGAGGAGCTCAGGTTTCAAATAAGCATTGTGGGTTTATAGTTAATACCGGGAATGCAACAGCCCGGGATATAATAAACCTTATAAAGCATGTTCAGGAAACAGTAAGGAGGAAATTTGGGGTTGAAATGCAAACAGAAGTTAAAATAGTTGGTGAAGAATAGACGATATATAGATAAAAAATAGGAGGCACAAATGAGGTTACTGATAATTACCGGAATTTCAGGGGCTGGGAAGAGTCTAGTTGTTAAATATTTGGAGGATATAGGGTTTTTCTGTGTGGATAATCTTCCTCCATTGCTTATACGCAAATTTGTTGAAATATGTATTCAAAGCAGAGGAAAAATAAATAAAATAGCTCTTGTTATTGATATAAGAGGTGGAGAGTTATTTAATGATCTGGTTCCGGAGCTTAATGATTTAAAAGATGCCGGAATAGCATTTGAAATTTTATTTTTGGAAGCGTCGGATAACGTTCTTATAAAGAGGTTTAAAGAGAGCAGGCGCATTCACCCTCTTGCGGAGGACGGAAGGCTGATAGAGGGAATCAATAAGGAAAGGAAGATATTGTCGGAGATCAGGAAAAATGCAACTCATGTTATTGATACTTCCAATCTGACACCAAGACAGCTTAAGGAAGAAATTATGGGCATTTTCTTGGAAGGCAAGAGGTTTGAAGGTATGATAATAAATATCATATCCTTCGGTTTTAAATACGGTATTCCTATTGATTGCGACCTGGTTTTTGATGTGAGATTTATTCCGAATCCTTATTATATTGACAGTATGAAAAAGCAAACGGGAAAAAATGAGGCTGTTAGGGATTATGTTCTTGGCTTCAAAGAAACCTCCGAGTTTCTTGCCAAGCTCAAAGATATGCTGGAATTTTTAATTCCAAACTATATAAAAGAAGGCAAATCGCAGCTCGTTATCGGAATAGGATGTACCGGAGGGAGACATAGATCGGTGGCTATTTCAGAGTCATTGTATAAATATCTGTCGGAGAGGGAGCACAGAGTTGTAATAGATCACAGGGACATAGATAAGGATGGCAGGGGTGCCAAAAAATGAAGATTATTAATACGGTAAAGCAAATTTTTACAAACGGAAAATTTGACAAAGACGGGAAGAATACTTCCCAATCCGCTTTTTTACAAGAAGAAGCCAAAGCTTTAACTTGTGAAAAAAAGGAACCGGAATGTGATCCTAAAATAGTGACAATAGGTGGAGGTACCGGCCTTTCAACCATGCTGAGAGGGCTTAAGGCATACAGCTCAAATATTACCGTTGTCGTCACGGTTGCTGACGACGGAGGAGGATCCGGAGTTTTGAGGCAGGACCTTGGAATGTTGCCTCCGGGAGATATCCGAAACTGTATTTTAGCACTTGCCAATACGGAGCCCATCATGGAAAAACTGTTGCAGTACAGATTTCAGGACGGAATGCTAAAAGGTCAAAGCTTCGGTAATCTTTTTCTGGCAGCAATGGATGGGATTTGTTCGAGCTTCGAACAGGCGGTACAGAGAATGAGTGATGTACTGGCGGTAAAGGGAAGAGTGCTTCCGGTTACTCTGCAGGATATTAAGCTTTGCGCGCAATTGGAGGACGGATATGTAATTGTCGGCGAATCAAAAATAGGTGAGCATCACAAGTTTCACAAGGGAGCTATTGAGAAGGTATATTTGGAGCCTGAATTCGTAGAGCCTTTGGATGAAGTAATTGAAGCAATTAATGATGCCGATGTTATTGTATTGGGACCAGGAAGCCTTTATACAAGCATAATTCCCAATCTTCTGGTTAACGGTGTATGTGAAGCAATAAGGGATTCAAAGGCTTTAAAGGTATATGTGTGCAATGTAATGACCCAACCCGGCGAAACGGAAGGATATTCTGTGGAGGATCATATCAGGGCAATAGAAAGGCATTCTTTTAAAGGCATTGTTGATTATTGCATATATAACACTGCTGATATACCCGAGGATTTGAAGAAAAAGTATAGGGATGACGGAGCAGAGGTAGTAAGGCTTTCAAGTGAAGATATGAGAATACCGGGTATTAAATTTCTGGGTGAAGATTTTGTCTGTATAAATAATTCCTATGTTAGGCATGATACAAAAAGGTTAGCGCAAACAATTATTAATTTGGTTGAAAAATCTCTCTTTAGTAGAGACAATAAAATGTCGACCTATTACTATAAGAATAAATTTAAAAACTTAGCTCAGTAAATTTAATAAAATAACTCAGACCTTTGTAAGGCAGAGTTGTAATACCAGATTAATATAGATACGGAGGATGGGAAACATGGATTTTGGAAAATCATGCTGGAGAACCTATGAACAGGGAATACAGAAGGAATGGCTTTTGACTAACGGAATAGGTGGATTTTCATCCTCGACCGTAATCGGTTCCAATACAAGAAGATATCACGGACTTTTAGTTGCATCGCTTAAACCTCCCGTCGCAAGACACTTAATATTATCGAAGATTGATGAGAGTGTTACCGTTGACGGTGAAATTTATAATCTTTTTTCCTATGAAGTACCGGGCTTTATTCAAAAAGGTTACCATTACTTGGAGCGTTTTCAGTATAATTTTCTTCCCAAGTACGTTTTCAGAGTAAAGGATGTTTATATTGAAAAGGAAATATGCATGGTATACGGAGAAAATACCGTTGCAGTGGTTTACCGTATAATTAACGGAATAAAGAAGATAAATTTAAGGCTTACTCCCTTGGTAAACTTCAGGGATTATCATTTTAATTCCAGCAGGGCATATATGAATTTTGTGAAAGAATACAAAGATGATATATTAACTGTTCGGCCTACATTTTATGATATAGATATTTCTTTATACTGCAGTGAAGGAAAATATAAGGATTTGGACGATACATGGTTTTATAACATGGATTATGCAATAGAAAGGGAGAGGGGTCTTTCCTCAACTGAAGACCACTATATTCCCGGTTGTTTTGATATAGATATCGAACCGATGGAGGAAAAATGCATTACTTTTATTTGTACTGTTGAAAAAAGTATAGGCTGTAAGGACGGTCGGAAAATAATCGGCAAGGAAGAAAAAAGGCTTAAGTCGCTGGTTGATAATGCAGGATATAAGAATGAACTGGCTAAAAGACTTGTCTTGGCTGCTGATAATTTTATTGTTCACCGGAAATCAACCGATGCAAAAACCATAATTGCAGGATATCCCTGGTTTACCGATTGGGGAAGGGATACCATGATTGCGTTTACAGGACTTACCCTCTCGACAAAACGGTTCGAGGATGCAAAGGAGATACTTTACACATTTTCAAAATACATCAAGGACGGCCTGATTCCAAACATGTTCCCAGACGGCGGAAATGAGCCGCCATATAACAGTGTTGACGCACCTTTATGGTATTTTGTCGCCGCAAAAAAATATGCCGATTATACCAAAGATTACGATTTTATTGAAAAGAACCTTTATACCGGTCTGAAAGAGATAATTGAGTACTATTCGAAGGGAACGCGGTTTGACATCAAAATGGATAAGGATTATCTTATCACCGCAGGAAATGAATATACACAGCTTACCTGGATGGATGCCAAGGTAGGAGATTGGGTAGTTACACCAAGACATGGAAAAGCGGTGGAAATTAATGCCCTTTGGTATAATGCACTAAAGGTGATGTCAGAGCTGTCGAAGCATTTGAATCGGGATTTTGCCTCTTACGATGAATTGGCACAAAAGGTGAGGGAGTCGTTTGCAGAAAAATTCTGGAATGAAGAAAAGCAATGCCTTTATGATTGCATAACGGAAAATTATAATGATGATAAAATAAGACCCAACCAGATTATGGCGGTTAGCCTGGATTATCCTGTGATTGAAGGGGATAAGGCTAAAAAGATAGTAAACAAGGTTTTCAGCGAGCTGTATACGGCATACGGGCTCAGGAGTTTATCTCCCCAATCCAGTGAATATGTCGGAGTATATGCCGGAGATCAATACAGAAGAGACGGTGCATATCATCAAGGCACAGTCTGGACTTGGCCCCTCGGACAGTTTATAACTGCGTACTTGAAAGTAAACAATTATTCATCCGGGGCAAAAAAGATGGCTATAAAATTTATAGAGCCGTTTATAGACCACTTGGCTGATGCATGCCTCGGTTCCATATCCGAAATATTTGACGGAGATGAACCGCTGATACCCAGAGGCTGCTTTGCTCAGGCATGGAGTGTCGCCGAAATATTAAGAGCATATGTTGAGGATGTAATGGGGTTTGAGTAAATGATCCAACCCAAATATGCCGAATCCGGTTTCTGTTAAGTGAAACGCGACACTAGCAATTTATTGAGATTTAGGGTATAATTTGTGTGCGGATTAACTGACGGATAAAATGTCGAAAATCGAAAGAATAATTAAGTGTTATATGGGGTGTATGAGTTGTCGTTTTCATCTACAGTCAAGAATGAGTTGTGTAGAATTGATATAGGTGACAGCAGCAGCTTTATTTGCGAGCTTGCGGCAGCAATCAGAATAAGCGGGATAATAAAAGTTGTGAGCTCTGATGAGATAAACATGAGAATTATTACTGAAAATGCTGCCTTTGCCAGGAGGATTTTTTCACTTGTTAAAGAACTATATGGAATAAATGTGGAAGTGAGTATAAGAAGAAGCCGGAAGCTAAAAAAACATATTGTATATATGTTGGTGCTAACCTGTTCAAACGGGTTAAAGAAAATACTCGATGATATCAACATAAAAGCCTCGGACAAAGTGGAATATTTGCCTTATGCCGAATCAATCGGCAGGAAGAGCGGAAGGAAGGCATATTTAAGGGGAGCTTTTTTAGCTTCAGGCTCAATGAGTGATCCCGAAAAGACATATCACCTTGAGATAATATGCCACAATCATGCGTTGGCAAAGGAAGTAAACGAAATAATGGATGGCTTCAATTTAAATGCAAAGGTGATTATGAGAAAAGGCAACTATGTGGTTTATCTTAAAGAGGGTGAAAATATAGTTGATTTTTTAAACATAATCGGGGCGCATTCTGCACTTTTGGAGCTTGAAAATATAAGAATTCTGAAGGAGATGCGCAATAATGTCAACAGAATAGTAAACTGTGAGACGGCAAACCTTCAAAAAACGGTGAATGCTTCGGTTAGACAGGTGGACAATATCAGGTATATCCGGGATAATCTCGGTTTTGAGAAATTGCCGGAAAATTTAAGGGATATTGCACAGCTAAGGCTTAAATATAGCGATGCCAGCCTTAAGGAGCTAGGTGAAATGTTAAATCCGTCCCTGGGGAAATCAGGAGTAAATCATAGATTGAGAAAACTAGATATTATTGCTGAAAGAATAAGAAGTATGAAAGGGGAATAATAAATTGGTTGAAAAGACTATTAAAATAATTAATCCGTCAGGGTTGCATGCACGTCCGGCTGCCATGTTTGTTCAAACGGCCGGTAAGTTTACATCGGACATCTGGATTAAAAAGGATGAAAAAAACGTTGATGCAAAGAGTATTATGGGTCTGGTATCCTTAGCCGTTGCCCAAGGAGAAGAAGTGAAAATAAGAGCACAGGGTGAAGATGAGGAATTAGCCTTAAATGAGCTTGTTGATTTAATAACTTCAGGTTTTGGAGAACTTGATTGATTTAGAATATAAATTTGGACAATATGCTTTTGCCGGAGGATTTTTAAGTGTCAAAGGAGATTGCATATAGGGGTTATATATTCTAAAAATTCAATGATTTTACTTATAAGTATTGATATTTATTTTATTCAAGTACAAGGAATAAAATTTAATCATATCTATCGTATAGTATGGGAAATATACCCATCTTTTATTTTTTATTCATGATTCTTTTCTTACTGAAAAATCGGGAACCAACATTAATTTTTTGCTGTTGTCTGTCGATATTTTTTTGCCCAAATTACAAAACCTTACATTATTCTATGAAGGGGAAATAATGTCTATGAAGAATAAATTTTAGGATGACATAGGTTGGAGGAGGATAATTTTGAATTTAAAATTGACAAACAGAGGCACAACTTTAATTGCTACCATTATAGGGGAACTGGATCATCATTCTGCCGAACACATAATACAGAAGCTGGATGCTGAAATGATGAAATCTTCCACGAAAAATTTGATTATGGACTTTTCAAAGGTTAATTTTATGGATAGCTCAGGTATTGGAGTAATAATCGGAAGGTATAAAAAAATAAAAAGCTTAAACGGAAAATTATCTATAACCGGTATTAATGATAAAATCCGTAGGATTTTTAATTTATCCGGGATTCTGAAATTAATGCCGGCATATGAAAACATTGATGAAGCTATTAAAAAAATGTAAAGGGGAATAAAGAATGAATCCTATAAATGAAGTAAAACTGGAATTTGTAAGCAAGTCATGTAATGAAGCATTTGCGAGAGTTGTAGCTGCGGCTTTTGTATCTCAAATAGATCCAAACCTTGAAGAGCTGGCAGATGTTAAAACTGCAGTTTCCGAAGCCGTAACCAATGCAATTATTCACGGCTATGAAAACGGCAACGGTATTGTAAAAATGAACTGCAAACTATATACCAACGCCGTGGAAATAACCGTAATTGATGAAGGTAAGGGAATAGAAGATATTGAGCAGGCAAGACAGCCCATGTATACATCCAAACCGGAAATGGAAAGATCGGGTATGGGCTTTACTGTCATGGAAAGCTTTATGGATGAGGTTGAGGTCATTTCGGAAGTAGGGAAAGGTACTACTGTAAAAATGTATAAGGAATTTAAATCTGTAGGAAATCAACCTGGGTAATGTCTAGAATGCCAACAAAATGTAAAGAATAGATTTTAGCAGTTATTAACTTTTTGTCAAATACTTTAAAATGTTTATGCCTTGAGCTTGCGAAAGGAATGTATATAATTATGGACGAAATATTTGAAAAGGAGACTCTGGAGTTAATACAAGAGGCTAAGAAGGGGAACAATGAAGCCCAATCTGCATTGGTGGAGAAAAATTTGGGTCTTGTTTGGAGTATAGTGAGAAGATTCCAGAATAGGGGATATGAAACTGAGGATATTTTTCAGATAGGTTGTATAGGACTGATAAAGGCAATAAACAAATTTGATTGTTCCTTTGATGTCAAGTTTTCTACATATGCAGTTCCTATGATTATTGGGGAAATAAAGAGGTTTATAAGGGATGACGGTATTATAAAAGTTAGCCGTTCTTTGAAGGAATTGTCCAATAAAGCCAGAGTTACCAAGGAAATAATGACAAAGGAATTGGGACGGGAGCCGACAATAAGTGAGATTTCATCCCGCCTTGAAATCCCCGTTGAAGAGTTGGTAATGGCTATGGAAGCAAGCTGTTCACCGGAATCATTATACAGCACTATTGGAGAAGGTGACAATTCGTCAACACTTTTAATAGACAGGATTAATAACGAAGGCAATGACAATGAGATAGATCTGGTGGACAAAATTGACCTGAGAAAGGTATTGGATACCCTTAAACCAAGGGAAAAGCAAATTATTATTTTAAGGTATTTTAAAGAAAAAACCCAGGTTCAGATAGCCAAAATGCTGGGAATTTCACAGGTTCAGGTTTCAAGAATTGAAAAGAAAATTTTAGAGGATATTCGAAAAAAGATTAAGTATGTATAGGATGTAAAAGAAAAAATGCATCCGTATAAATCTTATATTACAAAGAATTACAATGGTTTTATTGGTGAAAAATAGCCGTATATATAATAAAAACAATATGTTCCTGCATATTGTTTTTATTTTTTATAATACTAAACTATATAGAAATTATAAGGATAGAGGACTGGTTCAACATGACAGAAGTACTTGGAAAGCATAAGTTTATGTTAATAGTTTTAAGCCTGATAATACTCATTACTTTTTTAGCAGTTGCATTATTATTGCGTAAACCTGAAAAAATTCCGTCTAAAGGAATTTTCGTTATGGACACATTCAGTGAAAAATGTGAAAGGGATTTAAGTGCCCTTTAAAATTGTGGACCAAATGGGCTTAAAACGAAGGGTGTTTTTTTACAAATTATAAGTCGGCAATTTTTAAAGTTAAAAACACTACTTAGAAAAGCCAGGAGGTTTATTTTATTATGAGAAAAACCATGACCGATAAGGAATATCAAAATTATGTTGAGAAAAAATCCCCCAATTCAAATATTGTCAGAAATGTAATAAGGGCTTTCATTGTGGGAGGACTTATTTGTATAGTAGGTCAGTTTATTACCAATGCACTTCGAATGAGAGGGTACGATCAGGAGAAAGTGGCAGGAGTTACCTCGCTTTTGATGATATTGATGGGAGCATTGTTTACAGGCCTTAATCTGTATGATGATTTGGGTAGATTTGCCGGTGCTGGTTCCATAGTTCCTATAACAGGATTTGCAAACTCTATTGTTTCTCCTGCAATGGAATTTAAGAGTGAAGGATATGTTATGGGTGTGGGAGGAAGGATGTTTGTTATTGCCGGACCTGTCCTTGTATACGGAATTTCAGCATCTATTGTTGCAGGAATTGTTTATTTTCTACTAAGGTAAGGCGGGGAGTGGAATATGAGTACAAAAAGATTGGGAAATCAAACAGTAAAACTTCAGAATCCTCCAAACATTGTTTCATCAGCTGCAATTGTAGGACCGAAGGAAGGAAAAGGGCCTTTAAGGCTGTTTTTTGATAATATCCTGGAAGACGAGATGTGGGGAGAGAAAAGTTGGGAAAAAGCTGAAAGCAAATTAATCCGAGAAACTTTTGCACTTATTTTAAAGAAGGCCAATAAATCTGCCGGGCAAATAGACTATGTTATTTCAGGGGACCTATTGAACCAATGTATAGCTGCAAATTTCGGTCTCAGAGAGTCGGAAGTTCCTTTCTTTGGGGTTTATGGCGCATGTTCCACTATGGCTGAGTCAATGAGTATAGGCTCTATGCTGGTAGACGGTGGATTTGCAGAGCATGTTGTTTGTATTACATCCAGTCATTTTTGCTCTGCCGAAAAACAGTTCAGGTTTCCTCTGGAACTTGGAACACAGCGGCCTCCAACAGCACAATGGACTGTAACAGGTTCGGGAGGAGTTTTACTTTCGGCAAAGGGTAACGGTCCCTATATAACACATATCACTACCGGCAAGATTGTAGATAAGGGTATCAAGGATGCAAACAATATGGGAGCTGCCATGGCACCCGCTGCGGTTGATACCATTGTAACTCATTTCAGGGATACCGGCTTTTCTCCCGACAGATATGATCTGATTGTGACGGGAGACCTCGGTGCCGTTGGAAAAGAAATATGTGCCGAACTGGTGCAGGAGCAGGGCTATAACATAAGCAGCGTATATAATGACTGCGGTTTAATGATATACGATCGGGAAAGACAGGATACACATGCCGGAGGTAGTGGATGTGGTTGCAGTGCAACGGTTTTTGCAAGTTTTATTATCAAGAAATTGATGGAGGGAAGCCTAAAAAATGTATTGTTTGTTGCAACCGGAGCGCTAATGAGCCCGACAAGCACCCAACAGGGAGAGTCAATACCTTCTATAGCACATGCCGTAAGTATTTCAACGGTATTGCAATAGCAAAATGATATAACTCAGTTTTGAGGTGATTTGATGGATAATGTTTTAATGAGCTATGTTAATGCTTTTATTGTCGGAGGAGTAATATGTGCAGCGGGACAGATACTAATCGACAAAACAAAGCTTACGTCAGCGAGAATACTTGTGCTGTTTGTGACAGCAGGTGCAATATTGACAGCTTTGGGGGTTTATCAAAAGATTGTGGATATTGGAGGTGCCGGAGCCACAATACCGCTAACGGGATTTGGCTATACTCTTGTAAAGGGAGCTTTTAGTGATGTGGATAAATATGGTATACTCGGAGCTTTTACCGGGGGGATAAAGGCTACTGCAGCGGGAATTGCCGCAGCTATATTTTTTGGGTATCTTACATCGGTTGCGTTTAGACCTAAAGCCAAAAGATAGTTATAAATACCCGTTAAAGCATGCTATCCCAACATTTGAAATATAGGTGTGATTGATATGGATAAAAAGAGAGTGATTTTTGTTACCGATGGTGATATGGTAGCTATGAGGGCTGTGGAGATTGCTACGGCCAATATCGGTGGAAGCTGCATATCTGCTTCGGCAGGAAATCCGACTATACTGACCGGCGATGAAATTGTTGAACTGATAAAGAGAGCCGAACACGATCCCGTGGTGGTTATGGTGGATGACAGAGGATACAAAGGAAAGGGAAAAGGCGAGACGGCAATGGAAATAATTATGAACCATGATTGTATTGAGACTCTCGGTGTTTTGGCTGTATCCTCCAGAGGAAAGGATTGCATTAAGCATAAGGTGACATGTTCGGTAACCAGAGAAGGTAAGGTAATAGAAGGTACGGTGGATAAAAATGGGAACGAAAGTCGCAAAGATATAATATGTGGAGATACCTTAAGTATATTAAGGGAGCATGACGATCTGGTGATTGTTGGAATAGGGGATCCGGGCAAAATGATTTTCAATGATGAAATAGAAAAAGGTGCCCCAATTACTACAATAGCTTTGAAGGAAGTTTTGAAAAGAAGTGCTGCAAGACATTAATTTATGTCTTGCAGTACACATGTTAATATATGAAGTTAAGATATGAAAAAAGCAAAAAGAAAAAATACTTGCTATAAGTGCAGCAAAAAAGAAGGAATTTTTAACATGCTTATAGAATAATATAAACTATACGTTTTTCTTTTGCTTCATTGCCGATTGTATTTAACTGAACCTAAATTCATTTATTGTTGGCAGTCTGTGTAAAATCTTATTAATTTATAATAGTATATCTGGCATTATATCCGACATAATTAAAATTCCCGGATTCTAAAATACGTCCCAAATTCTCAGCATCATATATAAAAAGGTGGTATAGATTTATGAATGTCGAATACATAAACCCTTTCATTGAAGCAAGTCAATCGGTATTAAAGCAGATTGCGGGGATAGACGCTCGTTTGGGAAATGTATATATTAAGAAATCTCCCTATACCGGTGACAATATTCTAATATTTGTCGGATTGACTGGAAAAATAAGGGGACAGGCAGTTTTTGCAATGAGTAAGAAAGTTGCCTTGATAATTGCTTCTAATATGATGGGAGGAAAGAAACTTTTAGATTTGGATGAGATTTCAAAAAGTGCTTTGTCGGAGCTTACAAATATGATATTGGGAAATACTGCAACCATCCTTTACAATAAAGGAGTGGGTATTGAAATAACTCCACCATCCTTTCTCATCGGTGACAATATACAGATATCGCCGACAAAAATGAAAACGATATGCATTCCGCTTCTAATTGAAGATAATGAACAGATCGAAATTCATATTTCCGTAGTCGAATAATTAGTGAAATAATTATGTAATTGAATATAATTTATGAAAAGGTCGGTGACGGCCTTTTTTGCATGCTCAAATTTCTATTGTGTCCGGGCGTAAAACATCTCGGAAATCTAAGTTTTTGGTATATTTTTGAGTATTTAATCATAAAAACGGTCTTTAAACAATCCGGTTGTTTGTGCTAATATAAAGTTTGAGAAAATATTGAAGAATATGTTCGGCAAGACTATACTGATATGAAATCAATATATTTGATTTATGCGGAGGAGTAAGATATGGATTTGAATGTTGTGCTGGTAGAACCGGAAATACCCCAGAATACGGGAAATATTGCAAGGACATGTGCGGCTATAGGTGCAAATTTGCATATGGTTAAGCCTTTGGGTTTTTCTGTGGATGATAGATATCTCAAAAGGGCAGGTTTGGACTACTGGAGTGATGTAAATATAACGTATTACGATAATTTTGATGAATTGAGGGAAAAATATAAAGACCGTACTTTTTTTTATGCCTCTACTAAGGCTGAAAATTCATATACCGAAGTAAATTATCCTGAAGGGTGCTTTATTGTATTTGGAAAAGAAACGGCGGGTCTGCCGGAAGAGCTGCTTGTAAAGAATCAGCAATGGTGTATTAGGATTCCCATGAGGTCGAACATAAGATCATTGAATTTGTCAAATTCTGTTGCTATAATTGTTTATGAGGCTTTACGGCAAAATAACTTCAGCGGGTTTGTCACGAAAGGAAATCTGACTAAATATTCATGGCGGTGAAATATGGTTATGAGCTTGGTTAATAGAGAGAGATTGGTAAATGAGTTTCTGGAGTTGGTCAAAATTGACAGTCTTTCCCGTAAGGAAAGGGAAATGGCGAATGCTCTTAAAGCGAAGCTGGAGGATATGGGCTTTGCTGCCGAGGAAGACGGAGCGGGATCAAAAATCGGAGGAAATGCCGGAAATATAATTTGCAAAGTACCGGGAAATATCGATGTGCCAGCCGTTCTTCTGATGGCGCATATGGACACGGTAGAGCCGGGTATCGGTAAAAGCCCGGTAGTGGAAGGAGACATAATAAAAACCGATGGAAAAACGGTACTTGGCGGAGATGATGCCGCCGGAATAGAGTGTATATTGGAGGCTGTCAGAATTCTCAAGGAAAACAGTCTGCAGCATGGAGATATTTATATTGTGTTTTCCGTAGCGGAGGAGTGCGGGCTGCTGGGGGCGAAAAACCTCGAACTGAAAGATATTAAAGCCCGGTATGCTTTTGTTATGGATAACGGTGGAGAAATCGGCGAGGTTGCGGTGCGGGCTCCGTCACAAAACCACATCGATGTGAAAATATGGGGAAAAGCTTCCCACGCCGGACTTGAACCGGAGAAAGGTATCAGTGCCATTCAGATTGCATCGGAGGCAATAGCAAATATGAAGCTTGGCAGAATAGATGAAGAAACTACTGCAAACATCGGGATAATAAAGGGAGGCCAGGCAACAAACATAGTTTGCGAAAGTGTGGATATTAAGGCTGAAGTCAGAAGCAGAAACGAGGAAAAGCTAAAAGCACAAACGGAGCACATGAAAAACTGCTTTGAAAAAGCTGCGTTAAAGTTCGGAGGAGAGGTTGTATTTAATTCCGAGTTGCTTTACCCGGCTTTTAACGTCAGTGAAGATGATGAAATTATAACAATACTGAAGAAAGCCTCTGCAAAAACGGGAATTCCGCTTAAATTGGTACCTACCGGAGGTGGAAGTGACACAAATATAATTAATTCAAAAGGTATAAAGGCTGTGGATGTCAGTGTGGGAATGGATAAGGTACACAGCCAGAAAGAACAGATATCCATAAAGGATATGATAAAATCTGTAGAGTTTTTGGTCGCAATAATTTCTTCTGTTGAAAAATGAGTTATGACCGGAAGATTATAAAATTACCGGACAAAAAGATAAAAAGCCGATAAAAACCTGCATTAGTCAGGTTTTCTTTATGATAATTCATAAATTTTAGAATGTGGGGTTAGAGTGTGGACAAGAATATTAAAATAGAAAAAGCAGTATTGCATATATTGGACAACAATGTCGGTATTCCTGTATATTCGGACAAGGAATTGGATTTGGATAGTGATATAAACGATTTTCTGGGAAAACATATTGACAAGCTGTTTTCTGACACTAATTTAAAGCAAGCCAGGTTTATCGGTGACAATAATAGTATGAGGGATCTATGTCAACATTTGGCGAACAACAACGGGGATTTCTTGCGGGCAAGTATTTTTACTGCTCAAAGATTGTTTGACATAATGACTAAAAATGTTGACATAGCACCGGCGGATCTTATATGTTGCCTTTTTAGATATAACGGTCAATCCTACTTCGGCATATTGAAGTTGAATTACAAAACCGGATTTACCCATTATGTTCAAAATGACGAAGAAGGAAACGTTAACACTATAATACGGCATAGGACTCTTTTGCCGTCGGATTCTCAGAAGATAGATGAATGTGCTTTTATTAACCTGGATAGCTTGGAAACTAAGCTTATAGAAAAGGCATATGAAATAAACGGAGAAAAGGAGTTTTATCTGTCCAAACTTTTTTTGATTTGCTCAACAAATCTTTCGGATAATGAAAAGCTGAAAATCCTCGATAAGGTCACGCAAAAGATAAATAAAAAATTTTTCGATGAGGATTTTAATAATATTGCGAAGCTCAAAAAAGCGGTATCGGAAACTCTGGAAGAGACAAGCTGTATTGAAGTGGATTCAATAGCGGATAAAGTATTTGAAAACAACTTGGAGATAAAAAATGAATATATTGCCGAAATAAAAAGAGCAGGTTTGAATGAAAAAACAATATCAATACCGGAGAAGCTTGCGGAGAGAAGATTTAGGACTTCAAAAATTAAGACCGATACCGGCATAGAGATAAATTTTCCGTCCAGCTACTATAATGATAAAAATAAATTGGAGTTTATTAACAATCCCGATGGAACAGTATCCATTCTTATAAAAAATATCAATAAGATAACCAATAAATAGATGAAATGCATTATCAAAATAAACGAATTGCATTATCAGCCGATAATTCCCGTTATGAAGAGCCTTGCGATAAGGTGTGAAAGGGAATAAAAAACTATAGGCAATAAAGAAATATGACTAAAATAAGAATATTTGATAATAATAATAGTGGTCATCATAAAAAATAAATCATATAGCATGAATTGTTTTATATATAGCCCGCAAAAGGACGTGGAGCGGCTTATGAGAAAGTTTGTTAAAAAATTATTTATTTTTTAGTTTTAGTATTGAAAATAGAAATGAAATAATATAAAATGGTTGATGTTATATGATAATCTTGCCAGTTGGTGAATTTATTACTGCATTCATACTATCTGGTGACTGATATAAGCATTATTAGTATATTTAATTTACATAGGAGGCGATATAAAATGGCAGTAAAAATAGGTATTAACGGTTTTGGACGTATCGGACGTCTAGTTTTCAGAGCTTCGCTCAATAATCCTAATGTTGAGGTTGTTGGTATCAACGATCCATTTATTGACCTGGAATATATGCAATATATGTTAAAGTATGACACAGTTCACGGTCAATTCAAAGGTGAAATTTCCGAAGACAACGGTAAACTTGTTGTTAACGGAAAGAAAATAAGTGTTTATGCAAGTATGGATCCTGCTGAGATTCCATGGAGTGAATGCGGAGCAGAATATATCGTTGAATCAACAGGAGTATTCACAACAACAGAAAAGGCTTCAGCTCACTTTAAAGGTGGCGCAAAGAAGGTTGTAATCAGTGCTCCTTCAGCAGATGCACCGATGTTTGTAATGGGTGTTAACCAGGACAAATATACTAAGGACATGAAGGTTGTTTCAAATGCTTCATGTACAACAAACTGTTTAGCTCCTCTTGCTAAGGTTATTCATGACAACTTTGGAATTATCGAGGGCTTAATGACAACTGTTCACGCTACAACTGCTACACAGAAGACTGTTGACGGTCCTTCAAAGAAAGACTGGAGAGGCGGACGTGCTGCTGCAGGAAATATAATTCCGTCTTCAACAGGAGCTGCAAAGGCTGTTGGAAAAGTTATTCCGGAATTGAACGGCAAATTGACTGGTATGGCATTCAGAGTTCCGACTCTTGACGTATCAGTTGTTGACTTGACTTGCCGTCTTGAAAAAGCTGCTACTTATGATGAAATCAAAGCTGCAGTTAAAAAGGCTTCAGAAAACGAATTAAAAGGAATTTTGGGATACACAGAAGATCAGGTGGTTTCATCAGACTTCATTGGTGATTCACGTACATCGATATTTGACGCAGGAGCAGGTATTTCATTGAACAGCAACTTTGTAAAACTCGTTTCATGGTATGACAACGAGTGGGGTTATTCCAACAAGGTTGTTGATTTAATAGTTCATATGGCTTCTGTAGATGCGAAATAATTATCTACTTTATTAAAAGGCTAATGAAAAGGTTCGGTTTCGACCGGACCTTTTTGTGAATAAGCTCAAAGATGCGTAAAGTAGAGTTTATTAAAATAATACTATGATGTTCAATTAGTAAGGAGCGTGAAGATTTATGGCAATGATGAACAAGAAATCCATTGAGGAAATTGATGTAAAGGGAAAAAAGGTCATAGTTAGAGTTGATTTTAACGTGCCATTGGATGAGAACGGAAATATTACCGATGACAAGAGAATAGTCGGTGCACTTCCAACCATCAAGTACTTGGTGGATCATGGTGCAAAAACCATATTGGTATCCCATCTTGGAAGGCCGAAAGACGGTTTTGAGGACAAATACAGCATGAAGCCGACGGCTGTCAGACTTGGTCAGCTTCTCGGAAAAGAAGTTATTATGGCAAAGGATGTTATCGGGCCGGATGCAAAAGAGAAAGCGGCTGCATTAAAAGACGGAGAAGTTTTGATGCTGGAAAATGTCAGATTCCATAAGGAAGAGACCAAAAATGATCCTGCTTTTGCCAAGGCATTATCCGAATTGGCAGAAATTTATGTAAATGACGCATTCGGAACAGCTCATAGAGCCCACGCTTCAACAGCAGGTCTTGCGGACTATTTACCGGCAGTATGCGGTTATCTTATTCAAAAAGAAATTGACATAATGGGCAAGGCTTTATCAAATCCTGAAAGACCGTTTGTAGCAATATTGGGCGGTGCCAAGGTTTCCGATAAAATAGGTGTTATCGAAAACCTGATCGGCAAGGTTGACTATCTTATAGTTGGTGGAGGTATGGCATATACCTTCTTTAAAGCAAAGGGATATGGCATAGGTACTTCCATTTGTGAAGACGATAAGGTGGAATTGGCAAAGAGCTTGCTTGAAAAGGCAGAAAGTCAGGGTGTAAAGCTTATACTCCCTGTTGACAATTTGGTAGGTAAAGAGTTTAAAAACGATACCGAAAGTCAGGTTGTTCCGTCAAATGCAATTCCTGACGGTTGGATGGGAATGGACATTGGACCTGAAACAGTAAAACAGTATTCCGAAGTAATTAAGAAGGCTAAAACCGTAGTATGGAACGGACCGATGGGAGTATTTGAGTTTGCGAATTTTGCAAACGGAACAAAAGAAGTGGCAAGAGCTGTTGCTGAGTCCGGTGCTATTTCAATAATAGGAGGCGGAGATTCTGCTGCGGCTGTTGAACAACTGGGCTTTGCAGATAAAATAACTCATATTTCCACCGGTGGCGGTGCGTCACTGGAATTCTTGGAAGGAAAAGTACTTCCGGGAATAGATGTATTAATGGATAAATAAGGGGAGAAGATGTAAATGAGCAGAAAAATTATTGCAGCTGGAAATTGGAAGATGAATAAGACAGCCAAAGAAGCTGTTGAGTTTGTAAATGCTTTAAAGGAAAGAGTAGCAGATGCTGATTCTGAGGTTGTAGTAGGAGTACCTTTTGTATGTTTACCGGGTGTTATAGAAGCAGCCAAGGGGTCAAATATCAAGGTTGCCGCACAAAATATGCACTGGGAGGAAAAAGGTGCTTTTACCGGAGAAGTTTCCGGACCGATGCTGGCTGACCTTGGGGTTGATTATGTTATAATTGGTCACTCCGAAAGAAGACAATATTTCGGAGAAACCGATGAGACCGTCAATAAAAAGGTACATGCTGCATTTAAATACGGATTAAAACCGATTGTCTGTGTAGGTGAGTCCCTGACCCAGAGAGAACAAGGTGTTACAGCCGAATTGGTAAGATACCAGGTAAAGATTGCTTTGTTGGGCCTTTCAGCCGAACAGGTCAAGGATGTTGTGATTGCATATGAGCCGATTTGGGCAATAGGTACCGGCAAAACTGCTACCAGTGAACAAGCAGAGGAAGTTTGTGCAATAATAAGGGGCTGTATTAAAGAACTGTATGGCAGTGAGGTTGCAGAAGTTATCAGAATTCAATACGGCGGAAGCGTTAACGCTGCCAATGCATCTGAGCTTTTCAACATGCCTGATATTGATGGAGGACTTGTAGGTGGAGCAAGTCTTAAACTTGATGACTTTGAAAAAATAGCAAAGTATAATAAGTAATTGTTGGATTTGTATTCTTTAAGACCTGCATTACTTAACGGATTTTTTGCAACGGTTTTAACCGGTGTAATTTATGCGATAATAGCCCCATCAATAAACATGGGGCTATTTTAATAAAAGGGATTTCCCGAAGGAAAATAAAAAATCAGGCATATTGAGTGATAAAGGTTATAAGCCTTGGATTCACTCTTATAAAAATAAATGAGGTGTAAGACAATGAATAAAAGATTGGTAACATTGATTATATTAGACGGCTTCGGTATAAACGAAAGAGAAGAAGGTAATGCCATAAAAGCCGCCAACAAACCCAATATAGACAGTTTTATGAGTAAATATCCCAATACCCGTATTCGGACCAGCGGCTTGGATGTGGGATTGCCCGAGGGACAAATGGGTAATTCCGAGGTGGGTCACACCAATATCGGAGCAGGAAGAATAGTGTACCAGGAGCTTACAAGGATAACTAAGTCCATTGAAGACGGAGACTTTTTTGAAAAGAAAGAGTTCCTTGATGCTATAGACAATTGCAGAAAGAACAATTCAAAGCTGCATCTTTTCGGACTTTTATCCGACGGAGGAGTCCACAGTCATAATACCCATTTGTATGGGCTTTTGGAGCTGGCTAAAAGACATAATTTTAAAGATGTCTATGTTCACTGCTTTTTTGACGGAAGAGATGTTCCCCCCGACAGTGCCAAAGGTTACGTTGAAGAGCTTGAGAGCAAACTCAAGGAAATCGGTGTTGGAGAAATAGCCTCTGTTATGGGAAGATATTATTCCATGGACAGGGACAAGAGATGGGAAAGGGTCAAGCTTGCCTATGATGCCATGGTATTGGGAAAGGGTTTGACGGCTTCCAGTGCAATAGAGGCAGTGGTAGAATCCTATAAAAGGGAAGAGTTTGACGAATTTGTAAAGCCTACCGTAATCATGAAAGACGACAAGCCGGTGGCAACCATTGAAAAGAATGATTCGATAATATTCTTTAATTTCAGACCCGACAGAGCCAGAGAAATTACAAGAACCTTTACCGATGTGGATTTTAACGGCTTTGAAAGGGAAAAGGGTTACTTCCCGGTATTTTTCGTATGCATGACTCAATATGACGTAACAATTGAAAACGCTGTTGTAGCCTTTAAACCTGAAAACCTCACCAATACTTTCGGTGAATATATCAGCAGGCACGGACTCAAACAGCTTCGAATAGCCGAAACGGAGAAATATGCCCATGTAACCTTCTTCTTCAACGGAGGAGTGGAAGCAGTATATGACGGAGAGGACAGGGTATTGATTAATTCTCCTAAGGTTGCTACCTATGATATGAAGCCTGAAATGAGTGCATATGAGGTAACGGACAGTGTACTTGAGTGCATAAATTCGAAAAAGTACGACGTAATAATACTTAACTATGCAAATCCTGATATGGTGGGACACACCGGTGTGTTCGATGCAGCAAAAGCTGCAATTGAAGCTATTGATGAATGCCTAGGAAAGGTTGTTCCTGCGGTACTTGCTCAGGATGGAGTAGTGCTTATTACTGCGGATCATGGAAACTCTGAACAGATGATTGATTATGAAACCGGCAGTTCTTTTACGGCACATACAACAAATCCGGTTCCGTTGATTGCTATTGGTCTTGGAGATATTGAGCTTAAAGAGGGAAGATTGGCAGACCTTGCACCTACAATGCTTAGTATTTTAGGACTTGAAAAGCCTGCTGAAATGACGGGAGAATCATTAATAGTAAAGAAATAATCTTTTATAATGTAATGGGTTTTAACGATGTGCCAGCAATGAGAATTTGTCCTTCGGAGAGGAGGGCATATTGCTTAGGTGAAGAAAAATATGCAAGAAACTTGAGTTTTCCGAGTATTTTTCTTCACATTTATATTTAATGCTCCTCCATAAAGGTTATTACTTGAGAAAAATTGCGCTATAATATATAATTATTCATAAAAAGGACAAAATTTGACCTGCTTGGTTAATGCGTGTCAGGGGCAGAAAAAGGAAGGTCAGTATGAGGAATTTATTGATTGGAAAGAAATATCAAGTAGCAAATCTGAAGGATTTTTATAATATGGGGCAGCAATCATTGATAAATATTTTGAAGGAGAGAATATCCGGATGGTTTATAGCTTTTAGTTTGGTTAATTTACTGGTTGTGTTGTTGCAGGCTTCCGGTGTATTGCCTATTACATATCGAGGTTTGGTAGGGATTTTGGAAATAGGTCTTTCTATATTTCTCTCCTATCGCTTTGGCTATTTGGGAATGCTGCAATCTATATTCACGAATACTTGGGCAGCTATCCACTTATTTAGGTTGTCAACGCTGGTTCATACGTATTTTATTATGGATTCGGTAAATATTACGGAACGTATCGAAGAGATGGCAGATAGTAGTTCCGGGATGCTTTTTGTAAATGCTTGCACAAGGATTGCTATAATAATTGTATCGGTTTTTGTTGCTTTTTCGTCGGAGAGGGAACGCAAACACATTAAAAGACTGGAGTGGTTGGCATATATTGATGCTGTAACAGGCGTTTACAACCACAGATATTTTCAAACAAAGCTGGAAGAAGGAATTAAAGAGATTGAAGGAACTAACGGCTCATTAAGTTTGATAATGATTGATTTGGATAATTTCAAAAAATATAACGATACCAACGGCCACAAGGCCGGAGATTTGCTATTGTCAAAAACAGCTGAGGTAATTTTGAAAGAAGTGGGAAAGAAGGACGTTGTTTGCAGATATGGCGGGGATAAGTTTGCTGTTATAACAAACGAGTCCAACCCTGAAAATATATTATCGCTGATTGAACGAATACGAAAAGCATATAATGACATGGTTACATCGGAAGAATTTGACCGGATAACCGACAGTGCGACCTTATCGGTGGGATATTCCATATATCCTGCTCTTGCCCGGAATAAGGATGAATTGATTATGCAATCCGACAGTGCTCTTTATCAGGCAAAGAATTTGGGTAGAAACAATGTCCAATTGTATAGAAATGTTTTTGAAGAAATAAAGACATTTTTCAGTTCCGATGAGCATCAGCTTTTTGGTGGACTGAGGGCGCTTTTGGGGACTGTTTCCGCAAAAGACAAATATACCCTAGGGCATTCGGAACGGGTAATGGATTATGCTGTTATGATAGGCAGAGCTATGGGACTAAGCAATGAAAATCTCAGGTTGCTTAAAATAGCGGCTTTACTCCATGATATAGGTAAGGTGGAGATACCTGAAAGTGTTTTAAACAAGACTGAGCCACTGACTCAGTCTGAAATTGAAATTCTTCGAAAACATCCCAGCTATAGTGTTGATATATTGGAGCCTTTAGCAAGTATTGAGCTATTGATTGATTCAATCAAGTACCATCACGAGAGGTACGACGGTAACGGGTATCCCAGTGGAATAAAGGGCAAAAGCATACCGCTGGGAGCAAGAATTTTGTGTGTTGCGGATGCGTTTGATGCAATGCTCTCCGATAGACCTTATAGAAAAGGTATGAGAATGGATCAGGTTATTGCGGAATTGAAGAAAAACTCGGGTACGCAGTTTGATCCCGATACCGTAAACGCATTTTTAAGTACTCTTAGTGTTAGCTAAGACTTGGAGATGTATAAGATTATTTCCCGTATTTTTTCAGCAGGGAAAGGGAGAGTAAGCCTTTTTACGATTTGAGTTTTAATTAAAATAAATCTGGATAAAATAAATTAGATATATTTACAAAGTATTTTATGTAAGATATTCTATTAAGGGAACAAATTATATATACATGAAGGGAGAATCACTGATGAAACAATACTTGGAAATTGAAAGTGTATTTGCACGAGAGATACTTGATTCCAGAGGGAATCCGACAGTTGAGGTTGAGGTTATTGCAGAAGGAGGGTTCGTTGGAAGAGCAGCAGTACCTTCCGGTGCATCTACAGGTGCTTTTGAAGCTATCGAATTAAGAGATAATGATAAAAACAGATACCTGGGTAAAGGGGTACAAAAGGCTGTAGACAATGTAAACAATATTATAGCACCGAAGGTTGAAGGCATGAATGTTTTTGATCAGGTTGCTATTGACAATATGATGATTGGTCTTGACGGTACACCGAACAAAGCAAAGCTTGGAGCAAATGCAATTTTAGGTGTATCTCTGGCAACAGCAAAGGCAGCTGCTGAAGCATTGGGCTTAAGCCTCTATCAATATATTGGAGGGGTTAACGCTAAAACGCTTCCTGTTCCGATGATGAACATAATCAACGGCGGAAAACATGCCGATAACAGTGTAAACATACAGGAATTTATGATTATGCCTGTAGGAGCATGCTGCTTTAAAAATGCTCTTCAAATGTGTGCAGAAGTTTTCCATAATTTAAAGAAGGTTTTAAAGGACAAAGGATACAGCACTGCTGTTGGAGATGAGGGAGGTTTTGCACCTAACCTTAAGACCGACGAAGAGGCTATTCAGGTTATATTGGAGGCAGTTGAGAAGGCCGGATATAAGCCGGGGGATGACTTCCGAATTGCTATAGATGCTGCTGCTACGGAAATGTACCAGGAAGACGGAACTTATCTTTTCTGGAAGTCCGGCATTAAAAAGACAAAGGAAGAAATGATAAGCTATTGGGAAGAGTTAGTAAACAAATATCCGATTATATCTCTTGAAGACGGTGTTGCCGAAGAGGATTGGGAAGGCTGGAAGATGCTTACCGAAAGAATCGGTAACAAGATTCAGCTTGTAGGAGACGACCTTTTTGTTACCAATACCGAAAGGCTTAAGAAGGGTATTGAACTTGGAGTATCCAATTCCATACTTATAAAGGTTAACCAGATCGGTACATTAACCGAAACTCTTGATGCTATTGAAATGGCAAATCGTGCAGGATATACTGCGGTTGTATCTCACAGGTCAGGCGAGACCGAGGATGCAACAATTGCCGATATTGCTGTTGCAACCAATGCAGGACAGATTAAGACCGGTGCACCTTCAAGAACTGACCGTGTTGCTAAATACAATCAGTTATTAAGAATTGAAGAAGAATTGGGAGATGTAAGCATTTACCCCGGTTTGAATGCATGGTTCAATCTGAAAAACAAATAGGCCGACAGCAAAAGTTACACATTATTAGTGTGTAATGGATAGAATGACAGAATACATGAGTAGAAAGATGAATAAATCTGAAAAATCATTGGCAATAAAGCTTGTTTTTTAATGATTATTGTGTTAGAATATATTCTGTCAATTTTTTAGGAGGTGCCTATAAGCATGCAAATAGTAATAACTATTTTACACATAATTTTTTCATTGTCACTAGTTGTGATAGTTCTGCTTCAGTCAGGTAAGCAGGCTGGATTATCAGGCTCTATTGCCGGTGGTGCAGAGACATTTTTTGGTAAGAATAAAGGAAGAACAATTGATGCTATTTTAAGTAAGTATACTATAGTTGCAGCTATTGGATTCGTTATTACATCAGTTGTTTTACAAGTTGTTTTGAGTTCAAAATAAGATCAATGACAAAGGGAGACTGTGTTATACAGTTTCCTTTTTGTACTCTTAAAAGGTCTTGTTCAACTAAGCCGATATAGTACATAAAAACGAAAAATACATCTGATTATTTCAACAACAATACATTTTCTTATCGAAAACTTCAATTATTCCTTGTAATTATTGTTCGAGTTTAGTAATATAAATTGGGGATTCAGTAGGGCTAAATCCTGAATACATATGTGAATTGAGCGGCTATCCACCAGTTTGCTATTTATCTTTTGGTGTTAGCAATTCAATAAGAAATTGGAGGTAGTGGTTTCGATGGAAAGAGAACAGGCATTAGAAGAGTTAAAGGGTAGAGTGAAAAATGAAAATTTAATAAAGCATTCTCTTGCGGTTGAAGCTATTATGAAGGAATTGGCTTTTTATTTTAAGGATGACATTGACAAGTGGGGGTTGGCAGGTCTGCTCCATGACATTGATTACGATAAAACAGCAGATGATCCTTCGAAGCACAGCTTGGTAGGTGCGGATATTTTAGAAAGCTTGGATGTTGAAAGTTCAATTGTTTATGCTGTAAGAGCACATAATGACTATCATGGCATTGAAAGAAAGAGAAAGATTGATAAAGCATTGTATTGTTCAGATCCTATGGCAGGGTTGATAACTGCCTGTGCGTTGATTCTTCCTTCAAAAAAGCTGGAGGATGTTACTGTCGAGTTTGTGATTAAAAGGTTTGATGAGAAGGGCTTTGCAAAAGGAGCAAACCGGGAGCAGATTAAGTCGTGTGAACAGCTTGGAATTTCTCTGGAAAAGTTTGCAGAACTTGCGTTAAAGGCTATGAAGGAGATTTCTGACGACTTGGGTCTGTAAAGTTATTTTGCAGTAAATTAAAAGTATTAAAATCATAGATTTATATGATAAAAAACCAGGTTGAAGAACAAACTTGGTTTTTTGTTTATACATAATATTTATTTTTTAAAAACATTGATACAAATAAAACCAATGGTGGTATATTTTATATTCATAATAAATCCTTCCGTGTCAAGTATTAAATAATGTGCTTTACGGGAAAAATATTATAACTAGGTTAATTATTAGGAAAAGGAGGAAGGATGCCGCTGGATACGTTTAAAAAATGCGGCTTTACGAAAAAACTATGAAGGAAAGAAAAGAAAGAATACTGGCTTTTATGAGAGAGGATGCATACAAACCTTTATTATTCAGTGAACTGGTCACTGTATTGGATGTACCCAAAAGCGATATAGAAATATTTGAGAACCTGTTAATAGAAATGGAGCAAGAAGGTAGTATATTCAAGACTCACAAAAACAGATACGGTGTTCCCGAAAGAATGAATCTTATTGTAGGATATCTCCAGGGAAATGAGAGGGGATATGGTTTTGTTATTCCCGATGACGAAAACATAAAGGATATTTTTATCTCCTCGGAGAACCTCAACGGTGCCATGCACAATGACAGGGTTATTGCCAGAGTCAATAAAAAGGTTATTGGAGATAAGCGGGCAGAGGGGGAAATCATCAGGATAATAAAAAGAGCCAATAACACTGTTGTGGGAACTTTTGAGAGCAGTAAATACTTTGGCTTTGTGGTTCCGGATGATCCCAGGATTTCAGGGGATATTTTCATCCCTAAAGATGAATTTAATGGCGCACAGTCGGGGCAGAAGGTTGTAACTGAGATTATTCGATGGCCGGAGAAAAGGAGAAATGCCGAGGGTAGGGTTATCGAAATAATTGGAAACAGAAATGAGCCTGGAACGGATATTTTATCTATAATGAAGACCTACAACCTGAGGGAGGATTTCCCGGAGCAAGTAGCAAAACAGGCGGAAGCAATAACCCAGACAGTAACTGAGGAGATGATAAAGGGAAGAAAAGACCTAAGAAGCCTTCGAATGGTAACTATTGACGGAGAGGATGCCAAGGATCTTGATGATGCGGTATCAATCGAGAGGCTTGAAAACGGAAATTTCCGGCTGGGTGTTCATATAGCGGATGTAAGCTATTATGTTACTGAGGATTCTCCATTGGACAAGGAGGCACTTAAAAGGGGTACCAGTGTTTATTTGGTGGACAGGGTTATTCCTATGCTTCCGAAAGCGCTTTCCAACGGTATATGCAGTTTAAATCCCGGAGTGGACAGGCTTGCTTTTACTGTAATGATGGAGATCGACCGTGAGGGCAGGGTTTTGGATCATGAGATTTTTGAAAGTGTAATCAATACCAACGAAAGGATGACATATACCAACGTTTATAAAATACTCGAGGAGAATGACCCTGAGCTTATTGAAAGGTACAAATATCTTCTTGATGATTTTTTGGCAATGAAGGAGCTGGCCCTCATTCTGAGAAAAAAGAGAATGGCAAGAGGTGCTATTGATTTCAATTTTGATGAAGCTAAAATAGTACTTGACGAAAAGGGTGTGCCCATAAAAGTTGAAAGATATGTAATTACTATAGCAAACAGAATAATTGAAGAATTTATGTTGGTTTGCAATGAAACTGTTGCCGAACATTTTTACTGGACCAATACACCCTTTGTATATAGAATTCATGAAGATCCCGACAGTGAGAAAATGGAGACCTTCAGTGAATTTGTGCATAACATGGGCTATACGCTAAAGGGCATCAGCAAAGTTCATCCGAAGGCATTACAGGAAATTTTGGAGAAGGCGAAGGGGTCAAAGGAAGAGACAATAATAAGCACCGTTATGCTAAGATCTCTTCAGAAAGCAAAATACAGCCACTTGAATACCGGGCATTTTGGACTGGCAGCAAGGTATTACTGCCATTTTACATCACCTATCAGAAGATATCCCGACCTCATTATTCACAGGATAATGAAGGAATATTTAAAGGGAAATGTGAAGCAGGATAGAGAAGAACTGCTCAATGAGAGGATACCGGAAATAGCAAGACTTTGCTCCGAAAGAGAAAGGGCTGCTGAAGAAGCTGAAAGGGAGACGGAAGACCTTAAAAAGGTTGAGTTTATGAAAAAATATGAAGGAGAAGTGTTTGAAGGTATAATATCCAATGTTACCTCTTTCGGTATGTTTGTTGAGCTGGATAATACTATTGAAGGACTTGTGAGAATGAGCAGCATGGAGGATGACTACTATGTTTATAATGATAAAAATTATAGCCTGATAGGCGAAAGAAGCAGAAAGGTTTACCGTATCGGAGATGTTGTAAAAGTTATGCTGGTCAGGGCGGATGTGGCTTCAAGAAAGATTGAATTTTCAATTGTCAGCGACGAAGACGGAAGCGATCATGAATCGGAAACGGATTTTGCAGAGAAAGAGCAAGAAATAAAGGAAACAAAACGCAAGAGAAAGAAAAAGGCAGATGAGTCCGTGCTGTTACATGTCAAGGGAAAGAAAAAGGCAAAGAAGGTAAAAATGTAAAGGGGGGAATTTGCTATTATACTTGTGAGTGCATGCCTTCTCGGATTGAATTGCAAATATAACGGTAAAAACAATTTAAACAGTGAAGTAATAAAGCTGCTTTCAAAGGAAAGGTTGATACCTGTTTGTCCTGAACAATTGGGAGGGTGCCCCACACCAAGACCTCCTTCTGAGATAATTGAAGGGGACGGAGAAGATGTGTTAAACGGGAGAAGCAGGGTTATAAATAAAAACGGGGAAGATGTCACGCAATATTTTATCCGGGGAGCAGAAGAGGTTTTGAGGCTTGCCCAAACCATGGGTGTAAAAAAGGCAATATTAAAGGAAAGAAGTCCGTCTTGCGGTAACTGTAGCATTTATGACGGTTCATTTTCCGGAAGAACGAGGAGAGGAAGCGGAGTTTCTGCGCAAATCCTTAAAAGTAACGGAATTACGGTGATTTCAGAGGAAGATTTGAAGAATGGGAAGTAAAATCCGGTAATACAAAAAAGGAGGCAAAACTGTTGTTTACCTCCTTCTATTGCAGTTATACGATATAATTCTTGATTTCTTCGCAGAATCCTTCGCAGTCATCGGAATGAACATCTACTTTGATGGGCTTGCTTAAGTCGAGGCTGAATATACCCATAATGGATTTTGCATCAACCACATAACGGCCTGATGTTAAATCAATGTCGAAATCGTATTTATTAACTATATTAACGAAATCTTTTACATCAGTGATTGACTTAAGTGAAATATTAAATGACTTCATACATTTTCCCCCTTTTACGTTTCTTTTCTCGATTTTCTTTCATGGTTATATATTAACCTGTTTGTTGTTGCAAGTCAATTGTGATATTGCTAAAATTTACTTAGTATTTTATATATTTTTTTTTAAACTAAGATAAGTTACCAATGAGTTTATATTTTGGTACCGGAGGAGTTCTGAAGATATAATGAAAAGAGTTGCATTTTGTACGTTGGGTTGTAAGGTAAATCAATATGAGACTGAAGCACTGTCGGGAATTTTCAGAAAGGCAGGCTATAATGTTGTAGACTTCGAAGAAGAGGCCGAAGTCTATGTGATAAACACGTGTACGGTAACAAATCTGAGTGACAGGAAATCCCGGCAGATGATAAGAAAGGCTAAAAAAAACAATAAAAATTCCGTGGTTATTGTTGTCGGATGCTATGCCCAGACCGCACCGGAGGAAGTAAGTAAGATAGAAGGTGTAAACATGGTCATAGGAACGAAAGACAAGGGCAAAATTATAGAGTATATCAAAGAGATGGAGACAGGCGGGGACAAGCTCAATTTTGTCGAGGATGTAATGAAAGTAAGGGAGTTTGAAGAACTGGGTGTTGACGTGTATAGGGAGCGTACCCGGGCGTTTATCAAGATACAGGAAGGATGCAATCAGTTTTGTTCATATTGCATTATACCTTATGCCCGGGGGCCGGTAAGAAGCAGGGAAGAAAAGAATATATTAAATGAAATAACCTCTCTTGCCCGTAAGGGTTACAAGGAGGTAGTGCTAACCGGTATTCATATTGCTTCTTACGGAAAAGACATAAAGACAACCTCCTTAATAGATATAGTGAAGAAAGTTCATGAGATTGAAGGTATAGAAAGAATAAGATTGGGGTCAATTGAGCCCACATTGATAAATGAAGAGTTTATTGAATCGATAAAAAGCCTCAAAAAGGTTTGTCCCCAATATCATCTTTCTCTTCAAAGCGGATGTGACAGAACATTAAAGCGTATGAATAGGAAATATACTACACAAGACTATAGAAAATCCGTAGCTCTTCTGAGAGAAAATATAAAAGATGTTGCAATAACAACGGATATTATGGTTGGGTTCCCGGGGGAAACCGATGAAGAATTCGAAGAAACGTACCGGTTTCTTCAGGAAATATTCTTTGCAAGCATGCATGTTTTTAAATATTCTCCCAGAAAGGGTACTCCTGCGGCAACATATCCGAACCAGGTTTCGCCGGAAAAAAAGGAAGAGAGGAGCAATATGCTCATAAACCTTGCTTTCGATATGAAGGTGAGTTACAACAAGGGTTATATAGGCAAAGTTTTGCCTGTATTGTTCGAGCAGGAGGTAAAGGAAATGGAAGGATATGTTGAAGGATTGACTCCGAATTACATAAGAGTTGTTTGTGAGGGGAATGGAGAACTTGAGGGGAAAATATTGAATGTGCTTTTGAAAGAGACTGTTTCGGATTATATGACGGGGGAGATAATCCCCGAAAACGGGAGCTAACTTTAAAAAGAGAATGAGGGATTATATATTAGAAAATTGAAATAATCAAGGCTTGTTTAAAATCAAAATATATTGCATAAATTATCCTATTGTATTACTATATATATGTGGGCTTATTTACATATATGAATGATGAGATGTTGGCGAAAGGGTCCTTATTCTGGACGGGAGAGTGATTAGTTATGGCAGACAATGAAACAATGATGTTTAAAGTAGAAAAGGAAAAGGTTAATGAGGCAAGGGAGTTACTCTTATCTGTTTATCAAGCCTTAAAAGAGAAAGGTTACAATCCCATTAATCAGATTGTAGGCTATATTCTTTCTGGAGATCCGACCTATATAACTAATCATATGGATGCAAGAAGTGCAATCCGGAAATTGGAAAGAGATGAACTTTTGGAAGAGATATTAAGGTTTTACTTGGAGGAAACTGAAAATAAAGGCTCCGTATAATTGATACGGAGTTTTTTGCAGTTTTAATGTTGCTTGATAGGTTGGTGTAGCTATTGGATTTATGTAAATTGGGTAATACAAATCTGGAAGTTTCAAGGCTGTGTTTCGGAGGTCTTATTATCGGACCGCTTCAAGGTAATCTCTCACCGGATCAAGGTGCTGATGTAATATTAAAAGCCGTTGAACTTGGGGTTAATTTTATTGATACGGCAGAGCTTTACGGCACCTATCCCCATATCAGAAAAGCAATAAAAAAGTCAAATAAGCAAATAATAATTGCAACGAAATCCTATGCCTATTCAAAAGAGGGAGCAAAAGACAGTCTTGAAAAGGCAAGACGGGAATTGGATGTTGATGTTATAGATATTTTTTTGCTTCACGAGCAGGAAAGCAGGTTGACTCTTAAAGGGCATAGGGAAGCATTGGAATACTATATTTCAATGAAGGAAAAGGGAGTTATCAAAGCTGTCGGAGTATCAACCCATAACATTGAGGTTGTGGATGCCTGTGCGGAAATGCCTGAAATCGATGTTATTCACCCATTGGTTAATAAGCAGGGTATTGGTATTGGAGACGGAACAATAGATGCAATGCTGGAAGCAGTAAAAAAAGCTTATTCTGCCGGAAAGGGCATATATAGTATGAAACCTTTGGGAGGAGGTAATCTCATAAAGTCCTATAAGGAAAGCATGGACTTTGTGTTAAATATTCCCTACATACATTCTATAGCCCTCGGTATGCAATCCGTAGAAGAGGTTATAATGAATGTGTGTGTATTTGAGAACAGAGAAGTGCCTAAAGAAATTCAGGAAAGCCTTTCAAAAAGAAGGCGGCATCTTCATATCGATTGGTGGTGCGAGGGCTGCGGGAAATGCGTACAGCGGTGTAAGCAGGGAGCACTCAGTTTGGTTGATAAAAAAGCAAAGGTTAATGAGGATAAATGTGTTTTATGCAGTTATTGTGCCTCGGTGTGTCCTGTATTTGCGATAAAGGTTTGCTAAATTGGTTTAAAAGGATTTTTGAAGGAATATCGGAGGTATGTATGAATGAGGATTATGGGGATTGATTATGGTGACAGCAGAATAGGAATTGCTATAAGCGATCCGATGGGATGGACAGCCCAGGGAATTGAGACAATAAAGTGGAAAACGGATATTGAAGTACCGCTGAAACGAATTTCCCAATTGGTTGAGGAGTATGATGTCAAAAAAATTATTGTGGGTTTTCCTAAAAACATGGACGGTTCTGTGGGCTTCCGGGGCGAAAAGACCATTGAATTCATAGATTTATTAAAGAAGAAAATAAGCGACATTGAAGTTATAAAATGGGATGAGAGGCTTACAACTGTAGCGGCTAATCGTACAATGCATGAAATGGGTGTAAAAAAATCAAAAAAGAAGATGGTGGTGGATCAAATCGCTGCAGTATACATTTTACAGGGATATTTAAACAGTATAGGAAATAATATTATGTGATTGTTGAGAAGCTGAAATAAATAATTAAAATGATTTTTGCAAAATATCATATTGAATGAAGAAAGAATGAAATAGAGTAGGTGCGTTCAATAGCGTAAGGAATAGATTTTGCAAAAACTGAATAGATATTTAAATTGATTTTTGCAAAACCTATACAATATGATGGAATTTATAAAAAACTATGATATAATTTATATCTATAATGATAAACAGGAGGAATATTTTATGAGTGAAGAAAGAGATGACCTCGTGATATTAGTTGATGAAAATGGAGAAGAATCAGAGTTTGAACATCTGGATACAATCGATTTTAATGGTAGTGAATATGTGGTTCTCCTTCCCGTTGAAAAGGAAGAGAATGAAGACGACATGGAAGAGGTAGTGATTTTAAAAATTGTTCAGGATCCGGATGGAGAGGATAGTTTTGTAACTATTGAGGATGAGAATGAGTTGGAGTCAGTTTTTGAAGAGTTTAAAGCAAGAATGGAAGAGGAATTCGATTTTTATGAAGAATGAGGAGTGAATTAATCCCCGTACATGGTTGATAACAAACTAAAGTTTACGGGGATTAAATTTTGAGATGCTTAATGAGTAAAGATCATGCAGAGAACTAAAGGGGCTCCTTGCCCCTGACATTTTTAATCCTCATTCGAAAGAATTGAAGGATTTTACTTTTTTATGTAGAAATATTAATGGTATTTTATGAACAAAAGATTATGGGGGATAAAAATGGTTAATGTTACGTTGCTGAAAAAAGTAATTATAGCTTCAACGATATTCATATCGGTAGCATTACTGTCAGCCTGTGGCAAGAGTGCGGAAACCGACAATGAAGCTGTAAGCCCGTCGCCTACCCAAACAAGTGTTAATTTCACCAAACAGCCCGATATTACTCCTGAACCGGAGCAAAAAGTGGATTTTGTTTTACCCGAAAAAGGTATTAGACCCTATGCGGTAATGATAGATAACCAGGGATCAAGGGTTCTCCCACAGGGCGGATTGAACAAAGCCCAGCTGATTTACGAGATAATTGTTGAGGGAGGAATAACAAGGTTCATGCCTGTTTTTTGGGGAGAGGGGTCAACTATGATAGGACCTGTCAGAAGCTCCCGCCATTATTTTCTTGACTATGCAATGGAACACGATGCAATCTATGTACATGAAGGATGGAGCCCTATGGCCAAGGACGACATAGCCAAACTGGGTATAAACAATATAAATTATGGAGTATTTTGGGATTTGACCACGGATAAAAGTAATTGGCAGGATACCTATACGTCGATGGAAAAGTTAAAGGAATTTACTGAAAAAGTTAAATATCGGACCCAGACCGAAAAGGAACTTGTTTTTAAATATTCCGACAAGGATTATGAACTTGAAAACGGCAGAAGGGCTGAAAAAATCAAGCTTTCATATTCATATGAATACATATCCGAATACACCTATGATCCTGAAAAAAAGCTGTATCTCAGGTTCCGGCAGGGAAAGCCCCATATGGAAAGAGTGTCGGAAGAACAGCTTACTACAAAGAATATTATAATTCAAAAGGTTAGAAATTATACTATCTCCGGTGATACAGCCGGAAGACAGAACCTTGATGATGTCGGAAGCGGAGAAGGATATTTTATTACAAACGGTAAATGCATTGAGATAACATGGTCAAAGGCATCAAGATCCGAAGGAACGAAATATACGGATAAACAGGGAAAAGAGATTGCTCTGAATTTAGGACAAACTTGGATTCAGATATTTCCTATAAATGGAAGTGTTGAAATTGAGTAAGCCTTAATCATTGGTCTTATTACATATGTAAGCAAGTTGGTGTTGATAAAAAGAAGTCAATTGGTTATTATATTTATATATATACATTTTATTGAAATGGGATTGTGTGGTATGAGTAATTAAATATTTTGTTATTTTTATGGAGGTTGTGTTGGGTATTAGAGTATGTGATAGAATATTGCAAAATGTCGAAAAACCGACAAGATATACCGGTAATGAGTGGAACAGTATTAATAAAAATTTGAATAGAATTGATATAAGATTTGCATTCTGTTTTCCCGATGTTTACGAAGTTGGTATGTCTCATTTAGGCATGAAGATTTTATATCATCTTCTTAACGAGCGAGAGGATGTTTTTTGTGAAAGGGTTTTTGCACCATGGGTTGATATGGAGGCTAAGATGAGGGAATATGGAATACCTCTTTTTACCCTTGAAACTCATGATGCCGTTAAGGAGTTCGACTTTGTCGGGTTTACTCTTCAATATGAAATGAGTTATACTAACATTATTAACATGCTTGACCTTGCTGGATTTCCTATCTTGAGTTCCAATAGGACAAAGGAGCATCCTTTTGTATGTGCAGGAGGCCCCTGTGCTTATAATCCAGAGCCTTTGGCAGATTTTATCGATTTTTTTGTTGTGGGTGAAGGAGAGGAAGTTATTAATGAGGTCTTGGATGTTTATTTGGATTGGAAGAAGAAAGATCTTTCGAGAGAAGATTTTTTGCGTTCGATATCGGCAATTGAGGGCATATATGTTCCCCGGTTTTATGAGGTGGAATACAACACCGACGGTACTATTGGCTCATTTCGACCGGTAGAGGATATTTATCCGGCTAAGATCAGAAAAAGGATTATAAAAGACCTCGACAGGGTTTATTATCCTGACAAAATGATTGTTCCCTTTACAGGTATAGTGCATGACAGGGTAATGCTTGAGTTGTTTAGAGGATGTATTAGAGGGTGCAGATTTTGTCAGGCAGGATTCATTTACAGGCCTGTGAGAGAAAAAACTGCGGACAAGCTGTTGGGAATTGCAAAGAATCTGGTGGAAAGTACAGGATATGAGGAAATTTCCTTAACATCCCTAAGTACCAGTGACTATACCTCTTTAAAAGAGCTTACCGATGGGTTGATTAAGGAGATGGAACCGAAGAAAGTCAATCTTTCCCTTCCGTCTCTAAGAGTGGATTCTTTTTCCTTGGAACTGATGGAGAAAGCACAGAAGGTTAGAAAAAGCGGTCTGACTTTTGCCCCCGAAGCAGGGAGCCAGAGGCTTCGAAATATAATTAACAAGGGAGTTACCGAAGAAGACTTGTTAAATTCGGTTTCTACCGCATTTAGCGGAGGATGGAGCGGAGTAAAGCTCTATTTTATGCTGGGGTTACCCATGGAAAACTTTGAAGATATAGAAGGTATCTCGGATCTTGGTCAGAAAGTTGTGGATGCCTATATGAGAACGCCCAAGGAAAAGAGGGGAAAGGGTCTTAATGTTACCGTAAGCACTTCGTTCTTTGTTCCCAAACCCTTTACTCCGTTTCAATGGGAACCTCAGGACAGTATGGAAGTTTTTAAAGATAAACAGTCATTTTTGAAAAGCAAGATAAAGTCAAAGTATATAAAATATAATTGGCATGATCCTGAACTTAGTTTTTTGGAAGCTGTTTTTTCCAGAGGCGACAGAAAACTGTCAAGGGTTCTTTTGAAGGCTTTTGAGAAGGGATGCAAATTTGACAGCTGGGGTGAGCACTTTAAGTTCGATAAATGGATGGAAGCATTTGATGAATGTGGGATTGATCCTCATTTTTATGCCAACAGAAGGAGGCCTTTTGATGAAATTCTCCCGTGGGATCATATTGATATCGGTATTTCAAAGAATTATTTAAAAAGGGAGTATGAAAAGGCCGAAAGACAAGAGGTTACCTCAAACTGTAGGGTAAACTGCTCAGGTTGTGGTGCGGCTGTTTTTGAGGGAGGGATATGTCTTGAGTAGTGTCAGGGTAAAATTTTTTCGGGGTGAGGAGGTCAAGTTTATTTCCCATCTTGATCTTATGAAGATGTATGAGCGGGCTTTGCGACGTTCCGGTGTTCCCATAGCCTATTCACAAGGTTTTAATCCCCACCCTCAGATGGTTTTCGGACTTCCCCTTTCCGTTGGGGTTACCAGTGAATCCGAATATGCCGATTTTGAACTGGAAGGAAATATGGATCCGGGTGAATTTATGCAAAGGTTAAACGGCAGTTTGCCTGAAGGTATTCGTATTGTCGATGCCGCTGTTAAAAAAGCAGGATCCAACATTATGGCTGCTATTGCAGGGGCGTCCTATGATATTATGGCTTCTACCGACAGTAACTTGGATATGGAAGTATTAAAGGACAAGCTAAGGCAGTTTCTCGATAAAGAAGAAATATATGTTGAAAAGGAAGCTAAGGGCAAAATAAAGCAGATTAACATACGCCCTATGATATATAATATGGAAATCGGTATATTGGAGTTTGATGAATCTTCTCAATCTGCACCTGATGGTTGTTCCGATATAAAACTGTGCAATAATCCATGGCTGTTAAGATATGTTAATGTTATAAAGGAAGAAGCGGATTTTTTGAAGCTCAAACCGCCGACGGCGATTCTGTGCTTTAAAATGCTGCTTGCTGCCGGTAGCGCAGCAAATCTAAAACCCGAATTTGCAATAAAGGCGTTTGCTGATTATTCCGGTTGTCGCTTTGATATATTAAAAATTCATCGTTCCGGTCTTTTTACGGGAGATAAAGATAAATTAACGGAACCACTTAGCGGTCGTATAATATTATCTATATGAGGTGGTAGAATGGTTAATGAAATAATTGTAGATGTTGGGGTCAACGAACGAAGGGTAGCTCTTTTGGAAGATAGGGAACTGGTGGAAATATTTATTGAAAGAGACGGGTCGGAAAGACTTGTGGGAAATATTTACAGAGGAAGAGTTGCCAGTGTTTTGCCCGGCATGCAGGCTGCGTTTATTGATATAGGTTATGAGAAAAATGCTTTTCTATATGTTGGAGATGCCGTATCTCAAAAGGAGTTTTCCGAAGATGAAGATGAGTTGTACAACGATGTGAAAAGTTATAACATTGAAGAAATTTTAAGACCGGGACAGGAGATAACCGTTCAGGTTATAAAAGAGCCAATTGGGACAAAGGGGCCACGGGTTACTACCCACATTACATTACCGGGAAGACAGTTGGTACTTTTGCCTAATGCGGATTATATCGGCATATCAAGAAGGATAGAGCAGGAAGAGGAAAGGGCAAAGCTCAAAAAAATCGCTGAAAAAATAAAACCTGAAAACATGGGCTTGATTGTAAGGACTGTTTCAGAAGGAAAAAGAGAAGATGATTTTAAAAGCGATATTAACTTTTTGGTTAAACTCTGGAAGAAAATAAAGCAGAGGGAGCAAAGCGGTCCTATTCCCAGGTGTCTGCACAAGGATCTTAGTGTAATTTACAGAGCCGTAAGAGATATTTTCACCTGGAATATTGACAGGTTTGTTATTAATGACAGGCAAGAATACAATAAGGTGCTGGAGCTCGTTGAAATGCTTTCCCCTGCGTTAAAGCTTAGGGTTGAGTATTTCAATAAAAATATAGACCTGTTTGAGTATTATCAGATTGATGCAATGATTCAAAAGGCACTGGCCAAAAAGGTGTGGTTAAAATGCGGAGGCTACCTCATAATAGAAAGAACTGAGGCACTGACGGTTATTGATGTCAATACAGGAAAATATGTCGGCGTTAACAACCTTGAAGACACTGTTTTAAAAACCAATCTTGAAGCTGCCAAGGAAATAGCAAAACAGATCAGAGTTAGGGATATCGGAGGTATTATTATCATTGATTTTATCGACATGCATGAACCGGAACATCAGCGCCAGGTTATTGAAACATTAAAGCAGACGTTGAAAAAAGACCGTACCAAGACTACCGTTGTAGGGATGACAGGACTTGGGCTTATAGAAATGACGAGAAAAAAGGTAAGAGAGGGCCTTGAATCCTTGGTTTTATGTAATTGTCCCTATTGTGAAGGTACCGGCAGAATTCTTTCGCCGGAATCGGTGGCAAGGGATATTGAAAAAAGAATAGCGAAATACTTGACAATGACCATAGCCAACGCCATTTTGGTTGAGGTTCATCCATCGGTGGCTGAGGTTTTACAGAGTGAAGAAGGCAATGAGAATTTGGAGAGAATACAGAATTCGTTTAATAAAAAAGTAGTAATCAAGCCTTCATTGGAAGTTAAGCATGATGATATTAAAATAAAAGAGATTGACATTGATTCTATTGTATGATAAAATACTTCGGTAGCCGCTCGGTACAGGTTTTGTAAATGTATTCGATATTCGTGCAATATTGATACTGCCTTTACCGGCGAGACTGGGTAGGGAGGTGTTATTATGTACGCTATAATTGAAACAGGTGGAAAACAGTACAAGGTTAATGAAGGAGATGTCATTTTTGTTGAGAAGCTTCTCAGCGAAGAAGGTTCTTCGGTAACTTTTGATAAGGTTGTAGCTGTATCAAAGGAAGGAAGCGTTAGCTTTGGCAGTCCTTTCGTTGCAAATGCGACGGTTACAGGTAAAGTTCTGGGACATGGAAAGGACAAAAAGATTATTGTTTTCAAATATAAGCCTAAGAAAGGTTACAGAAGAAAGCAAGGTCATAGACAGCCTTATACAAAAGTACAAATTGAAAAAATAAATGCTTAAGGTAAGTATAAAATGATTAAAATAAAAGTCATCAGAAATGACGCCTGTTCGGTTAGAGGCTTTACGGTAAGTGGTCATGCAGGATTTGCGGAATCGGGAAAAGATATAGTTTGTGCAGCGATTTCCGCTCTTGCGTATACGGCGGCAGGTGCACTTTTAGAGTTAATCGGTATTGATGGCTATAAGGAAAAGCATGGATATATGAAGTGCGTTATTCCGGAGGATATTCCGGAAGACAAAAAGAAAAAGGCTGAAATTATCCTTGAGACTATTATAGTGGGTTTTAAACAAATTGAAGGTTCGTATGCAAGATATGTATCGGTTTTGGATGAGGAGGTGTTAACCGATGATTAAAGTAAATTTACAGTTGTTTGCCCATAAAAAAGGAGTGGGTAGTACAAGGAACGGTCGTGACAGTGAGTCTAAAAGACTTGGAGTAAAAAGAGGAGACGGTCAGTTCGTAAAGGCTGGGAATATCCTGGTTAGACAAAGAGGAACTAAAATCCATCCCGGTATCAACGTCGGTAAAGGAAGTGACGATACATTGTTCGCCTTGGTGGATGGAAAAGTTAAGTTCTCAAGATTAGGTAAGGACAGAAAACAAGTTAGTATTATTACAGCATAAGAGATATATAAGAATCCCGGTTTTACCGGGATTTAATTTTTATATATGTGAAATACTAAGAACATAATAAATAAGAGCATAAAAAATAGGTACTGGGACAAACAACTATAAAATAGCATGTTTCATGGAGTGAACGCTTATGTTTATTGACAGTGCAAGAATATATATAAAGGCTGGAAACGGCGGAAACGGTGCAGTATCCTTTCACAGGGAAAAGTACATAAACAAGGGTGGCCCTGACGGAGGAGACGGCGGCAAGGGTGGCGACGTTATTTTTGTCGTGGATGAAGGGCTTAGGACACTGCAGGATTTTAGATATAAAAGAAAATATATTGCCGAAAACGGTGAAAACGGAAGAGGCTCCAATTGTGCCGGTAAAAGCGGAGAAGACCTTATAGTCAAGGTTCCACCGGGAACTATAGTAAGGGATGAACAAACGGGAAGGGTTCTTGCAGACCTTGTACATGCCGGACAGAAGGTTGTAATTGCAAAAGGCGGTAAGGGCGGAGCAGGTAACAGTCACTTTGCCACATCCACAAGACAGGTACCCAATTTTGCAAAGGCAGGAGATGAAGGACAAGAATTTTGGGTTATATTGGAGCTAAAGCTATTGGCTGATGTTGGACTTATCGGTTTTCCAAATGTAGGAAAGTCTACGATTTTATCGATGGTTACTGCTGCTCAACCTAAAATTGCCAATTATCATTTTACGACCATTGATCCCAATTTAGGTGTTGTAAATATTGATGCGGAAAATGGTTTTGTTATGGCAGATATACCGGGGCTTATAGAAGGAGCCCATGAAGGTGTGGGACTTGGTCACCAGTTTTTAAAGCATGTGGAGAGAACTAAGCTTCTCATTCATGTTGTTGATATTTCAGGCTCGGAAGGAAGAGATCCTATAAAGGATTTTGAAATAATCAATGAGGAGCTAAAGAAATTTAACCCGGCATTGTATGAAAGGCCTCAGGTTATTGCCGCGAATAAAATGGATATTACGGGTGCCGGGGAGCGACTGGCAGAGTTTAAGGAAGTTTATGAACCCAAAGGATACAAAATATTTCCAATATCTGCGGCAACCAAAAGCGGTCTTAAGGAGCTTATTTATTATGTTGCCCAAAAACTTAAAGAGCTTCCCGATACTGTATTGTTCGAGACTGAGGAAAAAGAGACGGTTTATAGTGTTAAGGAGGATGATTCCTATAAGATTTATAAAGAAAATGATGCTTATGTAGTTGAAGGAAGCTGGATAAAAAAGCTTGTTGCATCTACTAATTTTAATGATCATGAATCCTTACAGTATTTCCAGAGAACAATTAAAAGAAAAGGTGTTATAGAAGCTCTTGAAAACATGGGAATTGACGAGGGAGATACAGTAAAAATGTACGATCTGGAGTTTGAATATTTCCGGTAGTATAAATTATAAAATTTTAATAAATAGTTAATCAGTACTATTTTAATAGTGTCATAAGAGGATTATTGTAAAACATGTAGACAAACCCGCCCGGAATATTGTAAAATATAAATATAATATAATACATGCTTGTAAAATGGAGGGGCATTAGTAAGCTTTATGGAATGTTTAAATTGTGGAAATTGTAAGACTGGCAGCACAGCGTATTATTGTTTGATGAAAAACGATTTTGTGCTGAATGAAGAAGCAACGTCCCGAGTTGTTGAAAAGAGCAGATCAGGGTGGAAAAAGGGACACCCGGGTTACGAGGTCAACAGGAGGAAAAGTCGAAAAAATGTTGAAGTGTGAGGAATGAGTTAGGGATAGATTATTCTATCCCTATTATTAGTGGATTTTCACGAAGTGAAAATCCAAAAAGTGAAAGGGCTCGATGCCCTTGAAATTTTGAAGGTGGATTTTCACGAAGTGAAAATCCAAAAAGTGAAAGGGCTCGATGCCCTTGAAATTTTATTTATGTATAGTTTAAGTACTAAAGTATGCAAAATAATGATAAAGTTACAATATAGGAGAAGGAGAAATTAAATGCTGACAGGAAAGCAACGCAGTTATTTAAGAAGTCTTGCAAACGGTATTGACTCTGTATTTCAGGTAGGTAAGGGTGGAGTCAATGATAATATGATAAAGCAGTTTAACGAGGCTTTAGAGGCCAGAGAGTTAATAAAAGTAACAGTTCTTAAGAATTCATTGGAGGATGTAAGGGAAGTATGCGATGAAGCCGCCAGGCTTACAGGCTCAGAAGTGGTACAGGTTATTGGAAATAAATTTGTTTTGTACAAGGAATCAAAGGAGAATAAGGTTATAGAATTGCCGTAGGGGGCATGTTGCCCCCGGACTTTAGGTCCTGTCTTTCAAAAGACTTTCAATTATTTCACTGTATATTGTTTGAGAATTCTTTTTCCAGTTTTCACAGATACGTCGTGCATCATTCTTAGTTCCAACGGTTACTTTCAAGTTAATAAGGGAAAAGTTATCTTCCCTAACCTGACATGATACAACATAATCATTTTCATTCTCTGAAAAGTAATCGGCACTGATAAAGGTTTCATTTCTTATGTTATTTCTTATATTTGTAATGTTGTTGTCAATGAAACTCTTGATTCCTGCAGGAATATGGCCGGTAAAATAACCAAGGGCTTGTTTGCCCGAAGGAGTGATATCATAGAATGCCTTGTTATCGGCGATCTTGCAGGATAAATAATTTTGACTGCATAACTCATTGAGCAGTTGCTGCAGCATAAAATAGTTCATGAACTTGTTTTCAAGTATGATTTTAGTTATTTGAAGGTTACTTATCTGAATATTTACCTTATCGATAATGTAAAGAAGAATTAGCTTATTTTCCGCCAGAACTTTGTCGTCGATATTACTCATAATTTATCTCCTCCATAAAAATAATACCTGTTTATGGCAAGTGTTTTTCATTAATTGTTGAATGTATTATAACATAGTATGGGGGTAACATGCCATATTGCCCGAAATAAACGCGCAAAAGGTATTTATTTGAAGGAAAAGTGAAAGCAATATTGTGAGGAAAGTATATTTTATAATATCCCGATTGTGTGCTATAATTCTGTATTATAAAAAATTATCTATAATTTCTGTATGTAATCCGGTTAAACTGTTAGGAGAATATTTTATTGCCAGGAGAATAATTCCAATGAAAAAGATTCTTCTTGTTAATGACAGTAAATTTGAAAATCAAATTCTCAAAGATATCGTAGAAAGTATTGGATATAGTGCCGTTACGGCAAACGAGTTTGATGTATTTGCAAATATAGAATCTTTTTGTCCCGGTTATGTAATTATAAACAGGGTTATGAAGGGAATATACGGTGATGAGCTGGCAATGGAGATCAAAAAGCGATATTCCCATATTAAATGTATTTTATCTTCTTGTGACTCAATCAGTATTGATGAGTTTAACAAAGCGGGGATTGATGCAGTAATAAAAACTCCAATTAACAAGGATCGGTTACAAATTGTTCTTGCAAATATTGACCATTTGCAATCGGATCAGCAGAAGTCAAAAGAAAGCCATTCTGTTTCTGGAAATGTTTGCATGTCCTGCAAGAAGCTCATATCCTCAAGCGAAAGCACAGAATATAAGTTCTGTCCTTTCTGCGGTCATAGGCTCTAAAAAATATAGGAAATATTCTTAAAAATTTATCCTTGATTTTTTTTATAATATGTTTTAGGCTATATTTATTCGAGGGGTTTTAATGAGCCTGTGCTATATTTTTCAACCCACTGCAATAAAAATTATATTAAATAAATTTTAATGCCATATAAGCGAGGTAATTGAAATGAAAATACAGTTAGAGAGCGTAAAACGGCCTATATTTTCAAGGGAAAATGCAAAAATAAATATTGCTGAAATGTTTTTTTTCATTTTTTATATAATATCAATTGTGTGTAAATGTGTATATCTCCAATTTCAAAACCAAATTAATTTTAAACCGTTATTTTCAAAAACCAACATATATATGAGTGTTTCCACGATAGCCTTTGTGCTGGCAGTTTTTGCTTTTTTGCTGGTTTTTTATACGAGAAATAAGTTGGTGTTTCTGATATTTAATGTGCTTATATCTGCTTTATTGTTTGCCGATGCACTGTATTTGCGTTATTATAATACAATAATAACGGTACCGGTTATTTACAATGCGCGGTATTTAGGACCTGTGAAGGAAAGCGTTCTGAGCCTTATCAGAAAAAGAGACATTTTTTATTTTATTGATATACCCTTTTTTATCCTATTTGTGATTGTGTATAGAAAAAAGTTTAAGGAAATAAAGTTGCCTTTCTTAAAGAGATGTGTAGCTGCAGTATTGTTGATATTGGTTTCCTTTACAGGGTTCAAGGTAGCCTACAGCAAAAATGATACTTCGGAGTACGACAATAATTATATTGTTAAGAATTTGGGCATAGGTTATTTTCACTACTATGATATAAGACGCTATGTCAAGCAAAATTGGAACAGGAATAAAAATCTGAGCAATGATGAGATAAATGAAATTAAGGTTTTTTTTGAGGAGAAAAATGAGCAGTCTAATAAATCCCCGAAAAAATATTCCGGAATTGCCAAGGGCAAAAACTTGATTATTATTCAAATGGAAGCACTTCAGGGATTTTTAGTTGGGCAGAAGATTAACGGAAAGGAGATAACTCCAAACCTTAACAAGCTTATAGAGGAAAGTTTGTATTTTAACAATATATATGTTCAAGTAGCCGGGGGGAATACTTCCGATGCCGAGTTTATGACTAATACATCTTTATATCCGGCTAAAGAGGGAGCCGCTTATTTTAGGTTCTCTACAAATGAGTATAATACACTTTCAAAAGAGTTGAAGAAGGAAGGCTATGACTCCTACGCCCTCCATGCTTATGGCCCTGCTTTCTGGAACAGGACTGAAATGTATAAAGCAATAGGATTTGATAGATTTATCAGTGTCAATGATTATGTTTTGGATGAGTATATAGGCTGGGGAGGTTGGGCTTTGAGTGATGACTCTTTCTACAGACAGTCTATGGAGATTATTGATGTCCAAAAGCCTTTCTATTCTTTCTTTATAACGTTGTCCGGACATCATCCTTACACTTATTTCGAAGATAAACAGACCTTTGACGTGGGCAAATATGATAAGACTTATTTTGCAAACTATATAAAGGCTCAGAATTATGCAGACGCTGCATTGGGACGCTTTATTGAGAGATTGAAGAATATGGGTCTATATGATAACAGCCTTATTATTGTTTACGGTGACCATACCGGGCTTCCGAAAGCTCAATCTAAAGAGCTGTTGGAATTTTTGGGGAAAAAGGATGACAGTGTGGATTGGATTAAGCTCCAGAAAATACCCCTTGTCATTCATTGCCCGGGAATTGATCCGGAGGTTATAGAAAAGACCGGCGGACAGGTGGATATATTTCCTATGATAGCAAATATGATGGGTATTAAAAATTACTATGCCATGGGTAAGGATTTAATAAACAGTGAAAAAGGTTATGCTGTATTGAGAAACGGTTCCGTATTAACCGATGATTATTACTATAGCAGCGAAGCCGATACGGTTTACGATTTGAAAAACGGATCTGAATTAGATAAAGATATTTATATTGAAGAAATTGAAAAGTACCGGAAAGAGCTTAAAATATCCGACCTGATTATTGAAAAGGACGCATTAAGAAAATTAAAATAAATTATTAGAATTTGGGGAAATTTGTTTTATTTTGGGAGCTTAGGCATCAGTGATGACAGGGAAAATAGTTAAATAATTGATAATTTCATTATTGAACGCAGCTCAGGATTAATTTGTAATTGAAATATGCAGTGTTGTTAGTATATAATTATTTAAAGTAAGTTTTTATGTCAAAAAGTAAGCAAGTACTCATTAAATTATGAACGAACGGGGCGTATACAAAATGACGACGAAATTTAAATCGAGATTTTTATTGGCTGTTTCAACTATTGCTATTTCTTTTTCTATACTACTTTCCGGATGCAGTAAGTCACCTAAATTGGGAGATGGGACAAATTCACCTATGCCGGGAGCGGTGACTGAAAACGGAGGTGGGGAATCGTCTTCTGCACCGGCAGAGCCGACACCTACACCTACAAAGGAACCTCTGCCTACGATTGATGTTCAGAGTGTAAAGCCTAACGAAGCGGGTAAAATAATGGTAGTTATGTTTCATAATTTTGTTGAGTCTTTTACTCCCACAAAATATGACAAAGGTGAGTATACAACGACTTTCAGTGAATTTGAAAAGCTGCTTCAGGAATTATATGACAAAGGCTATAGACTTATAAGCATGACGGATTATTTAAATAATAATATTGATGTTCCTGCCGGATGCATACCGATGATATTTACATTTGATGACGGAACGGCCGGGCAGTTTAACCTTGTGAATGAAAACGGTACCCTTAAGGCAAACATAAAATCTGCCGTGGGAATAATGGAAAAGTTTAATGAGAAGCACCCTGACTTTGGACTAAAGGGTACCTTCTATGTGAACCTTGGCAATGGCACTTTTGAGGGAGAAGGTACTTTGGAGCAACGCCTTAAGTACTTGGTTGACAAGGGGTTTGAAATAGGAAATCATACCTATAACCACATTAACTTAAGGGATACAACCAGTGCGACTGAAATACAGAAACAGATTGCTTTGAACCAGAAAACAATTTCAGAATTGATACCGGGATATGTTATGACAACCTTTTCTTTGCCTTACGGTTTGCCGTCTAAAGATCTTCAGAGCTTTGTAAAGAAGGGGTCATATGAAGGTGTGGAGTACGATAATCAGGCAATTATGGAGGTCGGTTGGGATCCTGCGCTCTCACCGGTAAGTAAGAATTTTAATCCCCTTTCGATTCACAGAGTCAGATCTTCCGGCATCAACCCTGTGGATTGCGACTTAGCATGGTGGCTGGAGAGACTTACGAGGGAAGAGCAGTATGTTAGTGATGGAAATCCCGAAACTGTTACAATTCCTGAGGGGAAATTGGAAAATGTAGATCAGGATAGGTTGCAGGGAAAAACGCTTATAACATATTAGTTGAAATCTTTAAATTTAATAAATGAAATTATCACAAAAAATAATAATTAGGAATTATTAAGCGTTAATTAATCATAATAATAATAAGCAATGCGATGTTGATTAAAAATAAAAGCGGAGGGGATGTTTATCTCTTCGCTTTTGTCTAAGTTTTATTTTTAGTGACATTCCAGTACTACCAACTAATTACATTTTTCATAAGATGAGAAATGAAAATATTTGATTAATAATTAAGATTTGCATAAAAAATAATACTGTATTATAATTAATGTGTATAATATTACATAAATAATGAATTATATGTTTTGTATCATATAATTTTTATTTTATCTATTGCAAGACATGTTTATCTAAATATTATTATTTTAATTTAAATTATTATTATCATTATAGGGAGTGTTTCTAATGGGTAAGATTAGTTCTAAAAGTAGTTCCGGTAAAACAGGTAAGAAAGTACAGACAGATATCGATGTAAAGAGAAAAGCTGTTAAACTTGTTATTTACCATTTAAAGAAAAAAGTTTCAAAAGATTACATTGGTTCGGAACACATCCAGGAATGGATAGAGGAGATGGAAGAGCTATTGGAAAAGCCCGAATTTGATTTGGTTGAGTTTGTAGAAATGAGAAAGAAGTTAAATGACATAATTGAGAGAACCTTGGATGAAGAGATGCGGTTTAAGCTTAGGGATTCATGGTATAGTTTCGGTAGGGCATTGGACAAAAAAGTAAAACGGTGATAAAAGAAAAGAAAAATTTATATATTAAAAATTAAAAATCAGGGTCACTAATACTAGCATGTATTGGCGAACCCTGATTTTTTTATTCACATTTTTTATTCTGTCCATTATTGTGGAAATGTTATACAGCATAAGGGAAATGTATTATTATATAAAAAGAAAACTATTGAATGAGGTGGGACTGTGTTAAAACTGATAAGAAGAAAGACTGCAGGGATATATAACAGACAGATCGGTAAAATGAGAAAGGATTTAATTGTTAGTTTACGAAGAAAAGGTATTCAAATTTCCAATGTTCAGATAGACATAGAGCAAAATAGTGTTTTGTTGAGGCTGTCCATGCCTCAGGAATAAATACGGTTATAAAAAATGTTAAGAAAAAATACCGGAATCTTAAGTCAATTTTTCATCTTTTTTATTTATTCAATAGAATTGGTATCGGGAAAAATAAAATTACGGCTGAGAAAGGTTTTCTTGGATTTGCTTCTCAGCCGTTAATAAAAGACCTTATATTTTATTCTGAAAGACTCTATATTTCGGATAAAAATTTCATTCCATTTTCTATTGCCTTCATGACACTTTCTTTAGCAGGACCTCCGGGAAGATTTCTGCCGGATACGCATTTTGAAAGGCTAATTTCTTCATATACGTCTTCTTCAATATTTTCATGAAAGCTTTTAAATTCACTAATATTAAGCTCGTCAATTGCTTTGTTGTTTTCTATGCAGTAAAGCACCATTTTGCCGATGATTTCGTGGGCACTTCTAAAGGGTATGCCTTTTTTTACAAGGTAGTCTGCCATATCGGTGGCATTGGTAAATCCGCCTTGGGCAGCTTTGTACATTTCATCTTTTTTAACCTTCATTGTCTCGATCATTTTTGTAAATACCGGAAGACACATTTTTACCGTATCGACGGCATCAAAAACCGCCTCTTTATCTTCCTGCATATCCTTGTTGTAAGCAAGGGGCAATGATTTCATAACCGTAAGTAATGTCATAAGGCTTCCGTAGACTCTTCCGGTTTTACCTCTTACCAGTTCTGCCACGTCCGGATTCTTTTTTTGAGGCATTATACTGCTCCCCGTGCTGTAAGCATCATCCAGTTCAATAAAGGAAAATTCATGGGAAGACCATAAAATGATTTCCTCACTGAACCTGCTAAGATGCATCATTAAAAGGGATAGACATGAGGTTAACTCAATGGCAAAATCCCTGTCTCCCACGGCATCAAGGCTGTTTTCCGTAATTTCGTCGAAACCCAGCTCCTTTGCCACCATATATCTATCCAAGGGATAGGTGGTGGAGGCCAATGCCCCGGAGCCCAAGGGCATTATATTAATTCTTTTATAACAATCATTAAGCCTTTCGATGTCCCGCTTAAACATCTGAAAGTATGCCATCATGTGATGGGCAAAGGTTATGGGCTGTGCCCTTTGCAGATGAGTATAGCCCGGAAGAATGGTGTCAAGGTTTTCCTTTGCTATATCGATAAGTGTCTTTTCAAGGGCTACGATCATATTTTTTATTTCTATTATCTCATCCCTAAGATACATCCTGATATCAAGGGCTACCTGATCATTGCGGCTTCTCCCGGTGTGTAGCCTTTTACCCACATCACCTATTCTCGATATGAGAATTTTTTCAATATTCATATGGATATCTTCAGCATCAATTTCAAATTCAACCTTGCCCTCTTCAATATCATTGAGTATTTCCTTCAGAGTATTCTGAATCAATATCGAATCCTCCTCAGGAATGATATTGCATTTGCCAAGCATTTTAGCATGGGCAATGCTGCCTAGAATGTCTTGTTTATACATGCGGCTGTCAAACCTTATGGATGAGTTGAAATCATCCACGGATTTGTCAGTACTTTTCTCAAACCTACCGCCCCAAAGCTTCATTTTATCACCTTATTTGATATTATTCTTTTCTTTCATGAGTGCATTAACCTTTAACGGAAGACCGAAGAGATTGATAAATCCTTCCGCATCCTTTTGATTGTAGACCGCATCTTCACCGAAGGTTGAGAGCTCTTCACTGTACAGAGAGTAATCGGATTTTGCTCCCGCACTCATTACATTACCCTTATATAGCTTAAGCCTTACGGTACCGGTTACCGTCTGCTGTGTAACATCAACGAAAGCAGACAAAGCTTCACGAAGAGGAGTAAACCATTGACCGTAATAAACCAGTTCGGCAAATTTTTGAGATACAATATCCTTGTAATGGAGAGTATCGCGATCAAGGCAGAGGAGCTCCAATTCTCTATGGGCCGCATAAAGAATAGTTCCTCCCGGAGTCTCATAAACTCCTCTGGACTTCATTCCCACAAGCCTGTTTTCTACCATGTCCACAATACCTATACCGTTTTCACCGCCGATTTTGTTCAATACTTCTATTAACTCAACAGGACCGTATTCTTTTCCGTTTACCTTCTTGGGAATACCTTTTTCAAAATATATTTCAACATAAGTCGGTTTATCCGGCGCTTTTTCCGGTGGAACCATAAGCTTTAATATTTTGTCATATTGCGGTTCATTCCACGGATCCTCAAGGTCTGAACCTTCATGGCTCAAATGCCAGAGATTTCTATCCATACTGTAGTTGTCTTTTTTGGTTACGGGAATGGGGATATTTCTAGCCTCTGCGTATTCAATAGCATCTTCCCTGGATTTGATATTCCATATTCTCCATGGAGCAATAATCTTTAAGTGCGGAGCCAAGGCTTTAACGGTAAGTTCAAAGCGAACCTGGTCGTTTCCCTTTCCTGTGGCACCATGGGCTATGGCAGTAGCGCCTTCTTTTTTAGCAATTTCCACCATTCTCTTGGCTATAATCGGTCTTGCAAAGGATGTACCCAAAAGGTATTTTCCTTCGTATACGGCACCGGCCTTTAATGTAGGGAATATATAGTCGGTGACAAATACTTCTTTCAAGTCTTCTATATATATCTTGCTTGCTCCCGTCTTAATTGCCTTTTCGTTTAGGGGTTCAAGTTCTTCTCCCTGACCTACGTCTGCAGCCATTGCGATGACCTCATAATCATAATTTTCCTTTAGCCAAGGAATAATTATAGATGTATCCAAACCTCCGGAATAGGCAAGGATTACTTTTTCTTTTTGACTCATACAAATACCTCCTCAAATATGTTAAAATATAGTTTAATAATGCTTAACTTTGGGGGTTTAAACTATAGACAACGCAACATGTATTTACAATTTGCAGCCATAAGCGCTGTCCATGGTTATAAACCGCAGCAATACCGATTTAACTTGCTTAATGCGATTTTATAGTATATGCAAAGTTGAAGCTTTCATTATAATGAGATATATTATATAATAAAATGTATAAATATGCAATAAAATATATAATTATTCATGAATTTTTGGAGTTGATATATAAGATGATTATTATGGGAATAGATCCCGGATTTGCAATTACAGGGTACGGTATAGTAAAATATGAAGGGAACAGGTTTACTGCCATCGATTACGGAGCTATTACGACCGAAAGCTCAATGGAGCTTTCCAAAAGGCTTTTGCTTCTGTATAACGGTTTGGTGGATATTATAGATAAGTTTAGGCCGGAGGCAATATCTATAGAAGAACTTTTTTTTAACAAAAATACAAAGACTGCGCTTAATGTCGGACATGGCAGAGGTGTTGCGGTTTTAGCTGCAGCACAGTCCGGGATTGATGTTTTTGAATATACCCCCCTTCAGGTAAAGCAGGCTGTAGTTGGCTATGGCAGGGCAGAGAAAGTCCAGATTCAGCAAATGGTAAAGATAATTCTGAATCTTTCTGAAATTCCGAAACCGGATGATGTGGCTGATGCATTGGCAGTAGCTGTTTGTCACGGAAATTCTTATAAAACGTCAAGCTTTGGACGCTAAATTTTAATATAAAACGGAGGATAAAAAATTGTTTGCGTATATAAAGGGCAGGTTAGCATATAAGTATAACGATTATCTTATAATTGAAGCCAACGGAATAGGATACAGGGTTTTTACCGCGCTTTCCACCGTTGAGAGTATCGGTCCGGTGGGGGATGAAGTCAAAGTTTACACTTACCTTTATGTAAGGGAGGATAATATAAGCCTTTATGGTTTCCGCACGGAAGAAGAGCTGGGGATGTTTGAGCTTTTAATCGGTGTTTCGGGAGTCGGACCGAAGGCAGCTTTATCGGTATTGTCGTCCATGACCCCTTCAAGATTCAGTCTGGCCGTCATAACCGATGATATAAAGGCATTGACGAAAGTACAGGGTATCGGTAATAAAACGGCTCAGAGGATAATTCTTGAGCTCAAGGACAAGATAAATAAAGAACAGCTTGCTTTAGGGGAAGGTTTTGAACCGGATAAGGAAGATATAGGCAAGGAAGGATCCAGAGTTTCGGAGGCGATAAGTGCCTTGATGATTCTGGGTTATACATCGATGGAAGCCAGGAAAGCCGTTATGAGCGTTTATTCGGAAGACATGGATCTTGAAGAAATCATTAAAAATGCACTTAAAGGACTTGCAAAAAGCTAGGAAGCTGAATTTGCGGATTTATTTATGTATTCGGAGGTTATAATATGGAGGACAGGCTTGTTGATTGCAAATTGAAGGAAGAGGATTATGAGGAGCTTAGTTTGAGGCCTCGCAAGCTAAGCGAATATATAGGACAGACCAAGGTTAAGGAAAACTTGCTGGTGTTTATCGAAGCAGCAAAAAAAAGAAAAGAAGCTTTGGACCATGTGCTTCTTTACGGACCGCCGGGATTGGGCAAGACAACCCTTGCAGGTATAATTGCATCGGAGTTGGGAGTAAATATACGAATTACATCGGGACCGGCTATCGAAAAGCCGGGGGATCTGGCTGCAATATTAACCAATCTGGGGAATTTTGATGTTCTTTTTATAGATGAGATCCACAGGCTGAGCAGAAGTGTGGAAGAGATATTGTATCCGGCTATGGAGGATTATGCCCTAGATATAATAATCGGAAAGGGGCCCAGTGCCCGTTCGATAAGGCTGGATTTACCGAAATTCACCCTAATTGGGGCTACAACCAGGGCAGGACTTTTGACATCTCCTTTAAGGGACAGATTTGGGGTGATCAACAAGCTTGAAATGTATACCACTGAAGAATTGAAGCTTATAGTGCAAAGGTCCGCACAAATTTTAAATGCCGGTATTGAGGAGGAGGCAGCGGAAGAAATAGCACGGCGTGCGCGGGGAACACCAAGGATTGCCAACAGGATATTAAAGCGGGTAAGGGATTTTGCCCAAGTTAAGTCCGATGGTTTTATAACGTATGATATTGCAAAAATGGGTCTTGATGCACTGGAAGTTGACAAAATGGGTCTTGATGCGGTGGATAGAAATCTTCTTATGAGTATTATCGACAAGTTTGCCGGCGGTCCCGTAGGGCTTGAAACCCTTGCGGCCACAATTGGAGAGGAACCCGGTACCATTGAGGATGTATACGAGCCTTATCTTTTGCAGTTGGGATTCATTAATAAGACACCCAGGGGAAGGGTTGCAACGAAGCTTGCGTATGAGCATTTCGGACTCAGGTATGAGTGAGGTTTACGTTAGACAGCTTGATATAATATAGGTGGTGGGATATATTATATGTATGGATTTCAGACAATGGGAAAGATGCTTATTATTATCGGAGCAGTTTCAATACTGGTGGGTATTTTGGTCTATTTAGGAGGAAGACTGGGATTGGGAAAGCTTCCGGGAGACATATTATACAGCAAAGGAAACTTTACATTCTACTTTCCTCTGGCTACCAGCCTGATTATCAGTTTAATCCTTACAGCTATTATGTTTTTGTTGCGTTTAAGAAATAGATAAGTACATTTTTGCTTAATATGAATTTATTAATTGGATATTTTAAGCATAAATATTGATTTTTTTTCTAGATTGTGCTAATGTATAATTGGAATGATTTATTATATAATTTTGTTCTATTCTGGGGTTAAGGGAGTCAATGATGTATGTTGTTACCATTTATTAAAAAAAATTATCTAAGTATTGATGTAGGGTTTAGGAATATCAAAGTTGTAGAGGTTGCAGTGAACAGGAACAATGAGGTCTACATAAAAAACTTTGGTATTGCTCCTACTCCAATTAACTGCATTAAGAATGGCGTAATTAAGAATGTTGACGCTATTTCGAGTGAGATAAGCAGGATAATTAGGGAAAACAAAATGAAGGTGAAGAAATCTAAAATCGTTATGTCAGGCACTAGTATAATCTCCCGAGTGTTCATGATTGACAAGGAGGAGGGCAAGGACATTAACGAGCTTGTTGCTGAGACAATAAAAAACCATATGCCCATTAATCCCGAAGAGCACAAAATTGATTTTAAGATTCTTCAGGAATTGAAAGAGAATGGTGTTGAAAAAGTAAAGGTCTTTGTTACTGCTGTTAGGAAAAGCATAATAAACAGCTATATTGATGTTTTGTTTGAACTTGGATTAAAACCTATATCCGTGGATATTCCGGCAAACAGTACCGCTAAGTTTTTCAATAGGGATATAAAGGTCAGCATTGATAACGTTAGGTTTATTAATCAAAATAAGAATCAGTTAAACAAAGATGCTTTTGCTGTTATTGATTTCGGTTCGGAGACTACAATTATAAATATCTTGAGAAATAAAATACTTGAGTTTAACAAGGTAATACTTACCGGTAGCTCCAACCTTGATGAGGCAATTTCCAAGACTTGCCGTAAATCTATTATTGAAGCTGAAAGGCTTAAAAAGATGTATGGCATTACTGTGCCGCCACCTCATACTACCAATGAGGACCACATGAAAGTGTATAGGGCTCTCAAGGAGGTTGTCGACAAGCTTCTCAATCAGATCTACATGTGCCTTACCTTTTATGAGGCCAGATGCTATGGAGTAAAAGTGGGTAAGATTTTTGTAATAGGTGGAGGATCCTTGTTAAAGGGACTTAGCGATTATATGGAGCAGGTATTGCAGATACCTGTATACCCTGTAGGTCTTTTGGATATAGACGGTATTGATATAAACAAAAATCTAAACAGTGAAAAACTGAACTTCTTAGTAAATGCTGTTGGAATAACACTTTAATTAAATTTAAATATAAACGAATAAAAAAGAATAAAAGCCGAATTAAAGAAGCGTTCTCTTAGGGATTGAAGAAAAACTTAAATGAACAGCTTCAAGCGGAGCAAAAAGAGACCAGTCACAATCAGGCATGAATGCTTGAAGTGACTGGTTTTTTATAAAGATATTATTTTTGAATTAGCGATTGATATTAATCTATATCAATCCTAAATACTTCTCAAAGAATAACATTAGTTTTTCGATAATTCCTTGCTTTTTCGCAGCCCTGCCTCCGCCAAAGCGGGATACAGGTGGCATGATTTTATCAATGGCTGTACCGGTTGTTTTAAGCATTCCGTCTCGGAAAGCATTGTCGATGAATCGGCGGGTTTCTTCAGGCTTTAATCTTTCTTCTTCTATAATTGCTGTAATATCCGCTTCTTTACGCTCGTGGAGGAATTTGCGCCAATCCTCATCCACTTTGGTCGATACATTGACTTGCTCAATAAAACG
>LFSC01000018.1:0-38921 GCA_001512505.1 Clostridiaceae bacterium DTU079
TACTTTATTTACTCCTTCTCAAACATTTGAAAAATGAAAGGAGTTTATTTGATGTAGACAATTAACCTTACCGTCCTATATCTCACGCCGGCCCTCTAAAGCCTTGGCCAGGGTTACTTCATCCGCATATTCCAAATCTCCGCCCACCGGTATTCCGTGTGCTATCCTTGTAGTCTTTATCCCTAAAGGCTTGACCAGCCTCGAAATGTACATTGCAGTAGCTTCCCCTTCAATATTGGGGTTGGTCGCAATTATAACCTCTTTGACATCACCTTCGCCAATCCTGTCCAAAAGCTCCTTAATCCTGATATCCTCCGGTCCGATTCCCTGCATTGGAGATATTACACCGTGCAAAACATGATAGAGTCCTTTGAACTCCCTTATCTTCTCCATTGCAACCACATCCCTCGGATCCTCTACAACACAGATTACCGATCTGTCCCTTTTATCCGAACTGCAAAGAGAACACACATCCGAATCGGTTAAATTACCGCAAACGGAGCAGCTTTTGGTTTTCAATTTTGCCTCACTTATTGCATTTGCAAGCCTTTCTGCCTTTTCCTGAGACATATTCAAAATATGAAAAGCCAACCTCTGAGCGGTCTTATGACCTATGCCGGGAAGCTTCTCAAACTCTTCTATAAGCCTTGCAACCGGTGCTGCGTAAAAGCTCATGATATTCACCCTTATCCTTTAAACATCAATTAAAACAAGCCTGGTATTCCACCCAATCCTCCTGTAATTTTGCTAACCTCGGTTGATACCATTTCGTCAGCTTTTCTCAAAGCTTCATTAACTGCAGCCAAAATCAGATCCTGGAGCATCTCAACATCGTCAGGGTCAACAACCTCGGGTTTTATTGTAATTTCCTTAATATCTTTCCTTCCTGTGGCTACAACGGTAATTGCTCCTCCACCTGCAGAAGCTTCAACGGTTTTTTCCTTCAGCTCCTCCTGAACTCTTTCCATCTCCCTCTGCATCTTCTGAGCCTGTTTTACCAAATTTCCCATATTACCGCCGAATCCCGGAAAACCACCTTTTGCCATTCGTATCTACCTCCAATTTATTTTTAAATCTTTATTTCTATATAAAAAATGCCTATTAAACATTATATATTAATATATCCCTAAAATGCCAGAATAATTTTGGAAAACATGAAATTTCCCGTTGAAAATCCCTCTAACCAAAGCCTACTCATCAATTATATTTAAGTTCAAATTTAACTTGTCCGCTATATTTTGTGCCTTTTCAACCAGCTCATCCTTTTCTTCCTTCTTGCTTGTATCCACGGTATCTTCCTCATCAAGGCATTTTACCCGGACTTCTTTTCCAAGACATTTGCATAAACAGGACTCAACAACCTCAAGATTTTCGGCTTTTGAGACATACATTTTGTTAAAGCTGCAGCCGCTTTTAAATACTACCCCCACCACTTTATCGCTTATCTCTATAACCTTTGAATCCAAGAGATTGGTATAAAGAACCATTCTTCCCTTGTCCTTAAGTTCCTTCAATACATCCTCCCAAACCTCGAGTCCTTTAATATTCGCAGCTTTATTTCCTTTCTTCTCTTGAGTTTTAACATCCGCCGCCGGAACTTTACCGGTATTTCCGGTACTTTCGGATTCTTTCGCTATATCGGATTTATCATCGGAGCAGGAAACAACAATTCCCTTTTCCATTATTTCGTTAATCCTCTTTTCAAGGAATTGAATTCTCTCCGTCAGCTCCAATTCCGTCGGATTAACTTTACCTTCGCATAGCTTGATAAGTGCTGCCTCCAGCAAAATCCTCGGATGGGCGGACCACTTCAACGTTCCCTCCAAAGATGAAAGTTCCTTAATTATCGCCATTATTTCAAACCGCTCGAGCCCTACGAGCTGTTCCTTCATCTTTTGAAGTATGTCCTCCTGAACATCTATTATATCCTCGGGATTGGACACCGAACTGCATATAAGAAGGTTTCTGTAGTACAACACCAGCTCCGAAACAAATTGGGATATGTCCTTACCCTCCATCACCAATCTGTTCACTGCTTCAAGAACCTTTCCCACATCTTGGTTCTTGATGTTATCCACAACCTCGACTATAAAAGTGTCGGTAACCAAACCTACTACCTTTAAAACATCCTCGTATGTCAGCTCCTTGTTTCCAAGGGATATGCACTGGTCCAATATGCTAATGGCATCCCTCAGGGCTCCGTCAGACAATTTTGCAATAAGCCTCGACGCATCTTCCTTTATGTCTACTCCGCTTTCCCCGGCAATATATTCTATCCTTTTTGCAATACTATCTACAGAAATTCTTCTGAAATCAAACCTCTGGCACCTTGATAATATGGTTGCAGGCAATTTATGAGGCTCCGTGGTTGCAAGGATAAAAATCACGTGGGAAGGGGGTTCCTCCAACGTCTTAAGGAGTGCATTAAAGGCTCCTGTCGAAAGCATATGAACCTCATCAATAATATAAACCTTGTATTTTGCTTTGGAAGGGGTGTATACAACTTCGTCTCTTAATTCTCTTACATTGTCAACTCCGTTATTTGAAGCGGCATCTATTTCAATTACATCCAAAAGGCTTCCGTTAAGAATGCCCTTGCATATTTCACATTCATTACAGGGGTCACCGTCTTTAGGATTTAAACAGTTTACTGCTCTGGAGAATATTTTGGCCATTGTTGTCTTACCGGTACCCCTCGTTCCGCTGAAAAGATAGGCATGGGCAATACGTCCGGTATTGATGCTGTTTCTTAATGTCTTTACAACATGCTCCTGCTCCACAACATCTTCAAAGACCAGCGGTCTCCATTTTCTATACAGAGCTAAGTATGCCATAGAATATTCTCCCACCCCTCTTAAATATTAAAATAAGCTATTTAAAATTAAATAGCTTTTTGATATATAATAATGGCCGTGCACCTATCCTTGACATGCCTATACAAGCGTTACCAGTGCAGTTAGCTCTAACCAGGCTTTCCCGCGGCACACGGAAAGGACTACTTACCGCTGCTTTCTTCCGAACCTGACGGGGTTCATAGGTTTCCATTGCGCAGGACCCGGTTTTCATTGCCACTTACAAAGGGCAGACCTTACAGAAACATGCCTGAAATAGGAATTCAACCCTGCTATAGCGGATTGCAGGAATAGGGCACCGCTACCTCCCCATCTAGCACGGCCAAATATTAACTTGTTTATTTCCCCCATAAAAATAAAACATCATATTTATGGAGCACTCAATATATTATACTTAATTATTGCTAATTCATCAAGACATTTTGTCTATTTATTATAAAGAAAAATAATCCAACCGGCATTAGCCCGAAACTGAGTTTAAAAAGAAAAGCCCCTCCGGGTGCATATTTTTGAAGCCGAGTAAAATGCACAAGATCAAAGTATAATAAATTATAGAGCCTGTCAATACGCCGGGGAGAGGGAAAGTATCCCTTTAGCGAAGCACATCTTGCTTGGCCCCACGGAATATTTACAGGCTCCGGTTCGGTACAAATCAGTTTTTGCCTTTAAATCTTTCATTTTCATGTATAACTGTTTTTGCAGTGTTGCTTTCAATAAAATTGGAATAATATTTGGTATATTTGTCAAGAACCTTCCTATCGTTTTTATTAAGCCCTGTTACTGCATACTTTTCTTTCCTGTCCATAATATCACATCCAGTACTCTTTTAATGTTTAACTTATTTGGTAGGTCTATTCTAAAGCTGTAATTTACATTATTAAAATATGAAGAATAACAAGTTATTATTACAGGAAGCTTATTCATCCGATGGTATTTTGATAATACCACATTTTTATTTAAATTAAACAACCCATTAAAGCGGGTATTTTGCTTATATAAAGAAAATACGGAAGAAGCATGGTATTTATTTATAAAAACTTTTATAGTATACTATGGAAAGTAGAACTAATCGTTTTTCTTCTACAATATGTTTCACAAAAACACAATTGTACTGGAGAGAGTTGATAATGCTTCAAATTGTAATATGTGAAGACGATAAGGAATTTCTGGTTCAACTTACAAACATGATCCAGAGTATTTTAAATAACAACAAAATAAACGGTGAAATCCTCTGTTCCACTAGCAATGCCAGAGATGTGGAGTTTGCTTTGGCTTCAGGAAAGGCTAACACCTTTTTCCTTGATATAGATTTAAAAAATTCGGAAAACGGCTACGCTCTGGCCGAAAAGATAAGAAAAAGCAACCCTCACGCCTATATTGTATTTGTAACCGGACATTTTGAGTATGTCCTTCATGCCTTTAAGGTATATACCTTTGATTTTTTACAAAAGCCCATAACGTCGGAAATCTTGGAGCAATGTTTGCAAAGAATTTACGACCATTACTTGAGTGTATCGAACAACTGTAAATATATTGAAATTAAATCCGGGCCCAGCCTTTATATAATCAAAATCAACAATATAGTGTATATAGAGCGTTTTAAACGTGACACAATAATTTACATGACCAATGGCCAGATAACCTGCCATGATTCTCTGGAAAACTTGCTAAAGAAATTAAATGACAGCAATTTTGTGCGCTGCCATAAATCTTTTATAGCCAACAGGCAGTTCATCACCCAAATTGACCAAAAAGAACGAAGTATAGTTTTTGAAACCGGTCAAAAATGTTCCTTCGGAAGAAAATATAAAAACGATATCAATAATGCTTTTTAATATTGATATCTCCAAAAACTGCGTCCATTGTTCGCATTTTTATCAATACAAGCAATAAACGCAGTTTCCGGGCAAAGTTTATCGAACACAAAATCTGAGATTATACGTCAACATATTATACATATATATTTTACTATATTTTTTGAATTTTTTAATGCAAATTGCGCAAAAAGCACAATATCCTACACATAAAGCAGTTACTTTTAAAAAAAGCAAATATAATGCATTTCGTGACAAAATATATGCATTTCGCGAATAATTCAAAAGTGAAGTAAATTTTTTACATCAAAAAGGCACCCTGTAAGGCGGGTGCCTAAAGAAACTCATATCAATCTAATATACTGATATGTAGCAAGTAACGTGTCGCTCATTTAATCTTCAAGATTAATCTCTTGAAGTTCTCTCATTGAAGATGTCATTGAAGTAAAGTCAAATTATTTCTGTAGTGCCTTCGGTACCCTTGGTTGATAGAAGAACCAATAAGATGCTGTGCTTGAAACAAGAGTTGCAATTACAAACAATACAGCTGATACTACCCCTAAAACCTTACCCTTCATAATAACATCCCCCTGTTTTTTTATTTAATAGAACAGATCTTTCAACCTGCCCTATTAGTGCGACTTCAGCTGCTGGCGATCTTATCGTCAACATCGTTTTTCATAGACTCAAGAAATTTCTTTACCTCGTTATATTCCTTCGAGTCGATCAGGGAACATATATAATTTATATTCTGTATAATCTCTCTTCCATCGTACTTTCTCTTTAACTCTTCCTCTTTTTTAATGATGTCTCCCATTTTAAATACGCTTCTTACCAAAATCACGGAAAACACTATGTTAAGTACCAAACACAATATAACCAAAGCCTTATTGATTGTAGTCTCAGACATATTAATATTATTGAAAAACAGAGTATATATAATAAACAGATTCAAATATCCAAAAGCCAATTGCAAAATCAAAAACCTTATTCGACTTATATATAGCTTGTCCTTAGTTTTCTGTTTCAAATAATGAATATTGATATTGGCTTTATAAAATCCATAGCAGGTAAGAAACATAACCATGAAGTAAACCATTGCACTGGGTATTGTTACATAGGGATATGCGTCGAATTCCTGTCCCGATAGTCCGGTTATTAGAAAAATTGTATTAATAATTGTGCCCTGCGCCACACCGAAAATCACTAAAGTTACCAAACTTCCAATAATCGTCTCAACAAAATCCAGCCGATATGCAACATATATTAGTGCTGTAAATATTACAAATTGAGGTAATACGCAAAAGAGTGAATCGGAAATTAAGTACCTGATTATATAAAATGCAATTGCTGCTAATACTCCCACACACCATACTTTCCAAAGTTTCACTTTTTCATTTTTACCTAAAATCAGCCACGCAAACGATGACATTAAAAACTGTTCAGGTAACGAAATCGAAAAAAACAATATAACCGAATCCCAAGTAATCATATTCAGGAACCTCTCATGTTGTTAATATGAATTTATCATATTGTATCACAATTATCAATACAAATACAAAACACCATATTATTCGACTTTATTTATCGGCGTTTTCGACATATAAGCAACATTGTGTTGCTTTTTAGGGACCCGATTTTTCGTCTCTTCAGCGTTTTTTATTTATTTATTTATCGGTATGGTCTACAAAAACTTTAAACAATTCTAAAAAAAGCGGATCCCTTTCCCACATTAGCTCCGGGTGCCACTGAACACCTACTGCAAACCTACAGCCCGTATGCTCAATCGCTTCAATTATACCATCTTCGCTTCTTGCTGTCACTATAAAACCCGGTGCAGCATCCCTAACTGCCTGGTGGTGGAAGGAATTTACACAAATCAAATCCTTGTTGTGTGCATTATAAACTATTGATTCCTTTTCCGCTTTGACTATATGGGTAGGATACCACTTGGGTGCATTTTGAGAATGCTTTATAAGCTCCTTATCTTTAATCTGGGAATAAATATCCTGATATATAGTACCTCCCATTGCTATATTCATTACCTGCATTCCTCTGCAAATCCCCAATACCGGCTTATCCCTCGCTATCGCCTGTCTTGCAATAAACAGCTCCATGCTGTCTCGGTAAGGAGATATTTCTCCGTTAAATCTTAAATTCCATTCCCCCCAATGTACCGCATCAACATCCGGTCCACCGGAAAGGAGAAACCCGTCAAAGCTCTCAATCATTTCCGACAACAATTTCTCGTCTTCCGTTATAGGAAGAAGAACAGGCATACCCCCGGATAAAATTATTGCGTCACTATAACCTCTGTTTAGAAACATCCTGTTTTCACTATAATCAAAACCCGGTGTTATGCCTATCAACGGCCTCTTGTCCTTCATGGGCGATAGCCTCCGTGTTATATTTATCTAAATTAAAATATATGCAAACCGGCCAACAATAGACCTTAATACTTCGTCAAATAATTGTCTATTTCCCACTGTGTTACTCTGGTAGTATAATTGTACCATTCCTCTTCCTTGGCCATTATATATTTATTGAATACATGGTCACCAAGAACCTGCCTTACCAACTCACTTTTCTTGGTCTCATCTATCGCTTCCTTCAAGCTCTTGGGCAAACATTCTATTCCGTGTTTAATTCTTTCCTCCTCACTCATCTCAAAGATGTTCATATCCGTTGAAGAAGGAGGATCAATCTTTTTCTCAATACCGTCCAATCCGGCCGCTAATATAGCAGCTAAAGCCAGATACGGATTACATGCCGGATCGGGATTTCTTAATTCAACCCTTGTAGCTTCCCCTCTTGCAGCCGGTATTCTAATCAGCGGGCTTCTGTTTTTTGCAGACCAGGCAACATATACCGGAGCTTCATAACCCGGCACCAATCTCTTATATGAGTTGACAATCGGATTGGTCAGCGAAGCAATAGCCCTTATATGCTTCATAATACCGCCTATAAACCAGTAGGCGTCCTGACTTAATTCAAGAGGACCGTTCGGGTCGTAAAACACGTTTTTCCCGTTTTTAATAAGTGAAGTATTGATATGCATTCCCGAACCGCAAATTCCATATATCGGCTTGGGCATAAAAGTAGCATGAAGCCCGTGTCTTTGAGCTACAGTTTTTACCACAAGCTTAAATGTCAAAATTGCATCCGCAGTATTTAATGCATCGCTGTATTTAAAATCAATTTCATGCTGTCCGGGTGCAACCTCATGGTGGGACGCCTCAATCTCAAATCCCATATCCTCCAGGTCAAGGCAAACATCTCTTCTTGCATTTTCACCCAGATCCACCGGTCCGAGATCGAAATATCCTCCATTGTCATGGGTTATTATCGTGGGTTTTCCTTCCGCATTCAATTGAAAGAGGAAGAACTCGCATTCCGGTCCCACATTGAAGGTTTCATATCCCATATCATTAGCCTTTTTTAAGGCTTTTCTCAAAACATATCTCGGATCTCCCTCAAAAGGTGTTCCATCGGGATTGTATACATCACATATCAGCCTTGCAACTTTCCCGTTCTGAGGCCTCCACGGAAGAATTACAAAAGTATCGGGGTCGGGCCTCAGGTACATATCCGACTCTTCTATTCTTGCAAATCCTTCGATTGATGAGCCGTCAAACATACATTTATTGTCAAGTGCCTTCTCCAATTGGTCCGAAGTAATAGAAACATTTTTTAATATGCCGAATATGTCCGTAAACTGTAAGCGAATAAACTTAACGTTCATTTCTTTGACCATTCTTAAAATATCTTCCTTTGAATACCTTGCCATAATTATCCCCCTTAAATCAAAAAAGCGCACCTAAATTAAGCATAAAAAATCCCATTCAGGAACGCCTTTGTTCTGAAAAAATGCTAAAAACTATTAATTGTGCCACACCAATCAATTATAACAATAGCCTAACCATTTTTCAAGCATTAAATGTCAATAATATAGTCCCATTATAGTCCTATAGGTTATTATAATTATAACTTGCTCAATGCCTCGTTTTCGGTATTATAAATTTCTAAAAACCTGTTCAGCCTGGTTACTTCAAAAAGCTTGGAAATGTCAGGGGTAAGATTGCATAAAATCATTCTGCCCTTTTTTTCTTTGAATTTTTTATAAGTATCGATAATAATTCCCAACCCTGCACTGTTCATATATATTACTCCATCTAAGCTGATTATCACGGACTTTCCCTCATTTTCCTTAGCAAGGCTGTCCATCAAATCCTTGAACTCATTTTGAGTTGAGATTCTTATCTGTCCTGTAAGCTTTACGATTTTTATACCTTCCACCTCTTTTTTTTCAACTTTCATATTTTAACCTCCTTCAGGTTTTATAAATATTAAATCTATAAACTTGATACTACGGAGACCTTACACTTAATTTACTACCTCAAGCCACAACAGTCAAACTATAATATTTAACAATTATTCAAGTCACCTAAAAGGCTTGAGTAAGACATTAGACTTAACAAAAGAGAATAAAAAGACTGCAAACCAAAAACTCAGAACTGCTTTTTCCAAAACTGATGCTGCATACGACTACACGGTTAAGTAATATTATACATTAAAAAAAACCATATATCAATATAAACAAAATCAATATATTTTTAATTTAGCTTAACAAAATCAGGGTAATCATAATTTCCTTCATCCACATATAATTCACTCTAATAAAATTGTAAAAATAATGAACAAATACACTAAAGTTAACCAGTTTTGAACCCGATATTTTAAATATAAAAAAGAAACATTTTACAAAAGATAGGGGGATATCGATGCTGTATACAGGGAAAATAGTAAAGTATCTTGATAATGACGCAGTAGTATTGTTGTGCAAGGATGACGAAGTTCTAATCTTTATTGAGGATGATTATGTGAAGTGGGTGGACAAATCCTTCATCGATATCATTCAGTAAACACCGTAAATATTTTACGGAATCCCTTTATTAAAAGTTCATGTGCATCAAGTCCTTTCGATCTTCGGTCGTTTTGCTTCATGAAATAACATTAAAAAAAGGCTTTCGAATGATTTTTCTATCGTAAGCCTTTTTTCATGACATGCGCACAAACAAATTAAATCCGTTTATGCTTTTGCATTGCATAATATGGAGGATAGTGCAGAATTACAATTCATTTTCCATAATACATATCTAATACCCATCGAAATTATGTCTGCCATCTTCATTACTATACTCAAGCGGGTGTTCTGGAGTATCAGATAGTCCATAAACCCGCCAAAATTAACAATGCCTGTTATATATATATCGCCAACGGGGTCAAGGTCTTTTTTTACCCCGGAGCCCGGCTTGATGGAACCCTGCCCGAGAGCAATAAAGCCTACGTGGTCCATCTTGCCCAGACATGCATCTATTGCCACAATAAAAGGTCTGTCATAGCAGCTTGAAATACGTTCCATAACCCTATTCAAATTTTTGGCATGAACAGGTTCATCCAAACTTCCATAAACATGGACATTTTTGTATCTAAGGTCACCGAGTTTGTATCCGATTAACGGTCCAAGGCTGTCACCCGTTGACCTGTCAGTTCCGATGCAAATAAACACTATCGAGCCGTAATCGTTATTTATAGAACTGCTAATCAGTGTATATAAAGCATCTGTAAATTTCCTAAATGCCCAGTCGTTGTTAATATCTACATAAACCTGTTTAAAAACCGTTTTCATAAATGCATTCAATCTCCCAGCTCTATTGTAACCGCAATACAATAATATTATTGCCTAATACTATTAATTTATTACTCTTTTTTTAATATTATCCACCAAAAGAAGATAGAGCCGGGATCAAGGTTTTACTTAACGGATGAAATCTCTAAATCTACCTCGTCAAAGCCAAGGCCCATAAAGCAGTGAGGTTGTCAAAGGAATAAAACTCGCCGGTTTCGCTATTTCCAAAACCGCCATAATACTTGGAATTTCGATCATCCACCATAAGCTGGAGCATCCTGTCCAAAAATTTATCACTCAATAAATTCTTTCCCGATAGCCGGGCATAAACCGAAGCCAGGGCATAGACGGCCGTACTCTCCATTTCCGAGACAGGCTCTTTGCTGTGAGGATCATACCATGCATACAATCTGTTTCTATCATTCATCTCCTTTTCAAGCCAGCTTAAAAGCTCGTCGGTTTGAAAATACTCCTCTGCCAGGTTAAGCGCGGTATAAAGGGTGTATAAAAGGCAAATACTCCGTTTTTCGTTATACTCCTCGTCCAAAAGGTATTCTCCGGATTTGAAATCGTAATACTTATAAAAGAAGGGAGTACCCTCTATCCTTCCTCCTGACACAATTGCCAAGCTTCTTTCATAGACTTCTTCCCAATCCTTGTTATAATACATTAATTTTCTCAACGTCTTAAGGTCCAGATAGCATAAAGGTGTAGACTCCTTGGCGCTGTCATATTTCCAATCATACAACTGATACAGGTTGCCCCCTTTCACCTGGCAATCGTACAGTTTTTGCTGCAAGGCCAACGACACCTGAAAATACTTTTCGTCTCCCCATTTTTCATACGCCCCGAACAGAGCGCCGATTATTCTCAAATCGTCAATGGAGGCATTACAGGTCACATCTTCTCCCGATTTCCACTTTATGTGCAGGTCCTTTGTAACAAGCTCCTTCTCAAAATACCGGTATTCCTTTTCAAACATGCTTCTGTCATCATTTAATAAACTGTAATTCAAAAGAATTCCTATCGATTCCGCCAGAGTGCTTGCATCCCCATTTTCCGGGCATGAGTTGGTTACAACCTCTCCGGAAGGACCCATGAGACAACTGCGGACAAACTGTAATAAATCTTGTTCTTTATCCCTGTATTTATTATTTTCGGATAAAAATATTCCGGATGCTGCCATAGGAAAGTCCTCATGCGCTCTCCGTCCCAGAATATGAATAATTCCTGCAAGAATAATCGCAAAAACAGTAATGCAAATTACAGTAGAAATGTATCTTTTCATTTTTTCGCCCCATTGAAAATGTATGAACGCTTATCCCCAATTATTCTTCATTTTTAATAAAGAAGAATAATTCTACCCATCAATAGTGATCAAAAAATGGGGGCAGAATGCCCCCTTATAAACTAAAGTATCTTAATTGTATGTAAAAATGTTAAAGAAACTATATACTAAGATAGTTGTAAATTATGATCAACGCATCAGCTTTTTTAAGTTCTTCTTTCGGTCTGAAGTATTCTCCGCTGCCGTTTACTATTTTAAGACCTTTTGCAATAACAACGTATCCGATAAGAGCCGGATCTATCTCTTCCTTGTCCTTGAAGCTGCAGTTGAAAATGTCACTCAAATCCGCAACCTTATCATATTTCAAAGCCCTGATAACAAATTTCACGCTTTCTTCTCTTGTCAAAGGTGCTTCGGGATTTATTTCATCTTTTTTAATTATGCCTTGACTTATAAGCACATTATATAAATCTTCTGTTTCTTTATCAGTGCTCAAGGCACTCTTACCCCAAAATTCATATCCGCCGTTTATTACCTGTGAGATAAGCAGCATGAAATCCTTTTGCTTAATTTTCTCATTGGGTTTCAATTCCGGACCTTCCAGTCCGATTCCATTTTCTGCCAAAGTCTCAATCTGATTTTTAGCATAGTGGTTTGAAATATCTGTGTATACCAAGGGTTTTTGCTCTTTATATGGGGTTCCGTCATAATTCAAAATAACTCCGGTATTAGCGTCAAACGTTGTAGGCTTGCCTTCTTTAACAGCGTATACAAGCTTCGCTTCGCTCTTTTCTTTACCATCCGCTGCTTCGTCAACCGTAAAGCCTCCCTTTGGATAAACAATATACTCCGGTTTTATAACATATCTTAGCTCCAAACCGATTTCACTGAAGAAAGCATCATAGATTTTTTCCATAGGTAATACCTTTTCCGCCGAAGGAAACTCAATATCATACCAAGTCAATCTATAGCTCACAATATTTCCGGTGATGGCATCAAACTGAACATATATGCCGTTCTCGGGGAACAAAACACCGTTTACCTTTCTTGTATAACTGAAAGCATAGCTACTGGGTTGCTCATTCTCCGGGTAAACAATTGTTACCTCTTCTTGTTCATCAAGCTCGGTCTCTTTGAATTTATCCGGCTGTATCTCGTTCAAAAGCTTTTCTACAGCTTCTTTTGCGTCATCCTTGTTAAACTTGGGAGTTTTTTCACCGTCGTAGTAATACGTGTTGAAGTTCACTATTTCTCCTGTCTTTGCGTCAATGGATACGTTTGAACTGAAGTTCGTTTTACCTTCCTCATCCTTGCTTGAAAAATACAATTCCCAGTTATATTTATTTTTTTCCGGATACCTTTTATAAAGTCCGGCTCTTTCAAGCTTAAAGGTGTCATCCAACTTCAGGGCTTTTAAATTCCTTGCTATTTTTTCAGCCTGTTCCTGAGTTATAAGTGATGAAACCTCTTCTATAGCCGCTATCTCTTCCGGACTGAGTACTACCCCATCCTCCGAAAAGCCCACATCAAAACGGACTTCATCCATTGCAGCATTTTTACTGCCGGCACCGTAAAAATCTCCAAAATAAAATCTTTCACCCGTTGCAGCATCAACATAGTAAGAAGAATTGTAAACAGGGGAATATGCCAAGAATACTTTTAAGCCGTTCATATCATGTACCGCATTATATGTAAGTCTGAGTCCGAGATTTTTAATATAAGCCTTCTGTGCTTCTTCCAGACTCAATATGTTATCCTTTGACGGAAAACTCAAATCCTTTGTCCATGTCTTTTGATAGTCACGAAGCTCGCCGGTTTGCTTGTCCATGTATACTATTATCCCGTTTGACGGCACAGGCACTCCGTCATGTATTCTTTCATATGCAAAACAATACAGTCTATTATCCAGTGATCCTATCTCATTATTTTCCACCGGCTTCAATTGTGCAAGGATTCCAGGATTTAACTTTTCAATAATTTCTTCAGCCTTGCTCTTTGCCTGAGCCTTGCTTATTTTAGGAAGCCTTCCGTATTCTTGAGGTCCCTCCTCATACATATAGCAAGAATAGTAAAGTATATCTCCTGTGCTGTCTACAGTAGCTGAAACGTTGGAACCTTTGAAACTCTTTCCATACCAATTTAAATTCCAATAACTGATGCCGTCTCTTGATTCAACGCCATAGGAAAATTCGCTTAATTCTTCCGGAATCTCAAAATATTTCTTTACCGTCTTGATTGCGTTTTCAAGTCCCGGATCCCCTTCTGCCATTACAAAGCTCGGGAAAACCAGCGATACAACCATCGCCAGTGCTATAGCAAGCACTATTTTTTTCTTCATTTCACAACCACTCCTTAGCTTAAATTTGTTATATATACTTAGATGGATTTACATATAAAAAAGTTCCATCAAATTTTCAATTTTTTTACCGGATGCAAATTATTTTCATATTTATCGCTGTAAAGAAAATGCACAGGAAATATATTGAAGCAAGTTGAAGAGCCTCTTAATTGGATAATTCCATCACGCAAATCTCCGGACGGGCAAAAAACCTTATGGGATAACCGGTACAGCCTACCCCTGATGTAACATAAACCCTTGTGTATTCCGTCTCAACCATGCCGTATCTGTATTTTGTGCCATACTCGGAAGGAATAACGGGAGCCCACAGTCCAAAAAACGTCACCTGCCCTCCGTGGGTATGACCGCTCAATACCATATCCACCTTATGGTTTTGAATTTTTTCCGCATAGTCGGGATTGTGGGAAAGCAATATGACGAAATCCTCTTCTTTCACATCTTTGACAGTCGGTTCTATCTTCTGAGTACTATGATAATAATCCCCGACTCCGCCCACCTTTATCCTACCGTTACCGTAAACAATCCAACGGGCATCATTGTCAAGAACGGATATCCCGGCTTTTCTCATATTTTCTCTTGTAATCTCGCCTTTTTTGTAATAGTCATGGTTTCCTAAAACCGCATATTTCCCCAGTGGTGCCTCGAGCTTTGCAAGCTCTTCAAAGCACGGCTGTATGTAGTGGCCTCCTTTTCCGATATAATCACCGCCTAAAAGAATAATATCCGGCTCAAGGGAATTAATCCTTTTAACCAGCTTTGATAGCCTTTCCCTCGAAAAATGGTTTCCATAGTGGATATCCGCAACAAAAACTATTTTTTTGCCGGAAAAGGAATCGGGTATGTCCTTATCTTTTATTTCCATATGCTTAACTTTCAACCAATAGGGTTCAAGAAACATATATGCCGGCAGCAAAATAAATAAAGCCAACAACAATAGAATGATCTTTGATTTTTTATTGAATATAATTTCGAGTACCATAACATCCCTTTCAAACATCAAACAAATACATTCCAATTATAGCATATTTCTGTTATTTGCTGCAGATGTTTTTAATATATAATTCTAAGGAAAATTATTACTATATCATTTCCCTCATATAATTTATATAAGAAAATCAACAGTAAGGAGAAATACAATGTTTCTGCTTATTACACTAAAAAAACCCATGCTTATAGGAATTGCATTTATAATTATAATTATTATCCTTACCATTTCGCTATACAACTCAAGTCCCGTACTCTCAACCTTAGCCGTTACCGAAGAGCATATAACCATGCTGGATGAAATATTTAAGATACGAAATAAAGCCTTTCTTGAGGGTGACCTGGAAAAGATCGAGTCATTATACAACAAGAGAACAACGCTTGGAAAGTGGGCATATGAGCATCAGTCCAAAAAAAATGAATTATCTCCACACTTGGGCCGATAAGCAGGGAATTAAATTTACCGATATAAAAACCAAAATAAAAATACGTTACGTCAAAGAAAGAGGAACCGGTTACCTGTTTAATTTTGTTGCCTCAACGGAATATCGCTATAGCTACGAAAACGAACCGCATACCGTCAATTCCTTCAAAATTGGGACATATCACTCTTTAAATCTCGATAGCATCGAAGGCAATTGGCTCATCTCAAAAGAATGGTACACAGATCCCTTTGCCGATTCTCTAAACCAGGACAATATAAAGGTGGAGGAATTTAAACAATATCTTTTGAACTTAGGTCCAAGGAATTTCAGTAATCTTAACAAAAGAAGACGGGATGCAGTGGAATACGCTTACCGTTACGGCGGTGCGGCAGCAGATGAAAAGTATGGATTTTCCTATAATAAAAAATACCGGGACTATAACCCTTTGGGCGGAGACTGCGCCAACTTCGCATCTCAAATTCTGTTTGAAGGAGGCAAATTCAAACAAACCGGTGAGTGGAGATATGACAGGGACGGAAGCAAAGCATGGGTAAATGCCCACGCATTCAACAACTTCATGCTTTACAGCGGAAGAGGCTCATTAATAGCAAGGGGTACTTATAATCAAGTCTTTAAAGCCTCCTTTAAACTGCTTCCCGGAGATTATGTTGCCTACGAAAAGAAAGGCAAGATTACTCATATTTCCATGGTTACCTCTGCAGATTCAAAGGGCTATGCCCTGGTAACCTGCCATAACACCGACCGGTGCAATGTGCCCTGGGATCTGGGATGGAGCGACAAAGGAATAAAATTCTGGCTTGTCAGGGTAAATTATTAGCCGCAAATAATAAAAACAGTCAAAGGGAAATCTCCCTTGACTTATTTATCATCAGAAATACCAAATCTCTTTTTGAATTTATCAACCCGTCCACCTGTATCTACAAGCTTTTGCTTTCCTGTAAAGAACGGATGACAATTTGCACAAACGTCAACACGCAACTTCTTCTTGGTGGATCCGGCTTCATAAGTCATACCGCAAGCACACTTTATAACTGCTTTTTCGTAATTCGGATGAATACCCTCTTTCATCTTTTCACCTTCTTTCATAAACCTTATCAAAATGCATTGCCGACGCATTTTTATAATTTATTTTTATATTTTTTATAATTTTAATGTTATTTCACACTTCAGCAATTTTCAAAACGCAAATGATATTTTAACATAAATATGGTTTATGTGCAAGAACTATTTTTCAACAAAGGCAACATTTATACCGTTAATAAATTCAACATTGTTTTTGGTCTGTATCAAACGGTTGATAAGCATTTCCGTAACCTCAGCCGTTCCCATGTTGCTCATTGCCTTTCTGATTGCCCAAATACCTTCAAGCTCCTTCTGGTCCAAAAGCAGCTCTTCTCTTCTGGTTCCGGATTTGTTTATATCTATGGCAGGGAATATTCTCTTTTCGGAAAGCCTTCTGTCGAGATGAAGCTCCATATTACCCGTACCCTTGAATTCCTCAAATATAACATCATCCATCCTGCTTCCGGTCTCAATAAGTGCAGTTGCCATAATGGTCAGGCTTCCGCCGTCTTCAATATTTCTTGCGGCTCCGAAGAATCTCTTCGGTTTATGAAGGGCACCGGGATCAAGACCTCCCGACAAAGTTCTTCCTGTTGGAGGAATTGTAAGGTTATATGCCCTTGCAAGCCTTGTAATACTGTCTAAAAGTATTACAACATCCTTCTTTTGTTCCACCAGTCTCTGTGCTCTTTCCAGAACCATTTCGGCTACTTTTATGTGATGCTCCGGCACCTCGTCAAAGGTAGAATAAATAACCTCTCCGTTTATCGAACGCTGCATATCCGTTACTTCTTCAGGTCTTTCATCAATAAGAAGCACGATAAGCTCCATTTCAGGATAATTGGTGGTAATTGCATTCGCAATTTTCTTTAAAAGTATGGTCTTACCGGCTTTAGGAGGCGAAACAATCATTCCCCTTTGGCCCTTTCCTATTGGTGCTATCAAATCAATTAATCTTGTTGACAATTCTCTTGGAGATGTTTCGAGAGTAATCCGCTTATCCGGATAAATCGGAGTCAAGTACTCGAAAGGAACTCTTTTAGCTGCAACCTCCGGCGGATCTCCGTTAACGGTTTGGACATACAATAAAGCTTGGAATTTTTCTCCCTCTTTTGGTATACGTCCCTTTCCACGGATTTTGTCTCCCGTTTTAAGATTGAATCTTCGTATTTGTGAAGGTGAAACGTATACGTCCTTGGGACCGGATAGATAATTATCACTTCTCAAAAAGCCGTATCCGTCAGGTAAAACTTCCAGTACTCCCTCAACAGGATCATCACTTTCTATCTTTTCAAAAGCATTTATCGGCTTTTCATTTTCTTTCTTCTGTTCGTTGGCTTTTTTCTCAGTCTTTGCCTTTTCAGCTCCGTTTTCAAGCCCTGCTTCCTCAATATTGGCAGAATCTTTGTTTTCCACAAGTCTTGAAGCATCACTTTGCTTAGCTGACTCGTCTTTTAAAACAGCCTCATCACTTTTTACTTCAACGGTATTAACTTCAGAACCGGCTGTTTTAGCACTCTTTTCGGCTTCGTCCTCTATATAGGCTTGATCATTCTTTTCCTCAGCCTTATCAATATTAGATTCATATTTTTCTTCAGCAGCAGGCTCGGATTTTTGCTCAACCTGTTGCTCGTTTTTTTCAGTCACTGTTTTCTCTTGAGTTTTTTCTTCATTGGATTTGTTTAATTTGGGCCTTCCTCTTTTAGATTTTCTTAACACAAGAGGAGCTTCCTCCACAGGATTTTCTTGTTTATTTTCCGAAACACCTTCAGTGCTGCCAGTCTCCTCTTGAAGCTCAGTGTTGATTTCCGCGTCCTTGGCTTCCTGCGTATTAATTTCATTTTGAACTGCGTTTAAGCCGCCGTTATTAGCTGCCTCATAAATTTTTTCGATAAGCTCGCTTTTTCTATACTTTGTAATTTTTTTAATCCCCATCATCTTCGCAATATACCTTAAATCCTCCAGCGTCTTATCATTGAGCTTAATATCCTCCATGTTACACCACCTTATTTATACATAATATTTATTTCCATATAATAGGGAGTTCATTCATTCAGATAATATATAAAACCCTTTTATACCTTGGAAAGGTTAATACTTGAGGAGAATTATCGAGTATCGCACTATAAGCAATAACATTATACCAACGCAAATTATATTTGTCAATTGTACATATACTGAACCAAGCAGCCCAAAAATCACGCTTCTCATATTATCAGCATTACCCATGATAAAACCTCGTAGAAATTTAATTTGGAACTCATGCAATACGGATGTGACTATTGCCAATAGCTAAATACTATAATAATCCCCAAAATCAACTCATTAATATAACCTATTTTTATAATTTTATATATAACTAAAATTTACGGCTTATAAATATAATATACCATATTTATCTAACTGTCCACCCCAAAATATAAAATAATTACAAAAAATATTAATCATTTTCTATCCCTTTTTTTCATGAGAGACTGTGAAGTCCCTGTATCTGAGGGTTCATTCTCATTTAAAAGCAATATCTGCTTTAACTGCAAATTGTTCTTAAGGTGTTCGTTGGACGAAGCAAAAATCGTTTTATTGGCCAGGCATTTTTTACACCTCAAATAAATTTTATCGCAAAGCAATATTAATTCTATATCATTATTGCCACATTCGCAAGATAAATTACCTTTCTCGGCAATATCATGAATAATATTTACCGTATCAAACATAACCTGTGTATTAATAAAGTAGTTATCATAACCAAACATGTCTATAAGTTCATCAAATTCCTTCTCCAGATTGTCAATTTTTCGTCTTACATCCCGGTCATTGCCTATAAAGCACTGCTGCATGCCGGTTTTTGGGCAATTGAGCACACTGACTTCCGCGGAAACAAACTCTTTTCTGCCAAGAAGATATATATGGTCCGAGCCGCACCCTATACAAGGTATGATAATCCTATAGCTCATCGGGTTCTCCCTGGCTATAACCAGTGATGATCCATTGCACCTGCAATTAAACCAAATTTCTTTTTTGTATGTCAAATCAAAAAGTGATACGTTAATAAACTGAAATGTACCGCAGGATGAACACTTAAACGCAATGGTTGTACTGGTATCTATTATCATTTTACCCACCTCTAATATATAATTCGTGGAGAACATGAAAAAATCCTTTTTTTCCTGCTTTATTTTTACTGTTTTATTTTTTATTGATAGCATTATTGAATTTTTTTTATTATAATAATGGTATTGTAAAAAGAATCTAAGGAGCATTAGCATGAATAAATTATTCTCGAATTTTTTGAAATATGCCAAGCTGTTAATAAAGCCTTCAGCCTTTATACTGCTGTATTTAGCCCTATACTTTGCCGCACAGATAATAATAACACTTATTGCCGCTATACCTCAATTAATCATTGGATTATCCGAAAATCCGGATATTATTTATGATTATGGTGCCCTTGAAGCATTAGTTAACAATATAATATTCGAATGGGCCATCCCCGGCATGCTTATTTCAATATTTGTTTGTCTACCGATTTATTTTTTAATTTCAAAATTGCGAAAACAAAACTTTTTCGAGTACTGTAAATTTTACAAAACCGGTACTGTAGTTGTCGGTCTTAGCTTGATACTGGGAATATCCATGAACGTTTTCGTTACCCTGTTTTTAAACTATATAAACAACCTGATACCGCTTCAAGAAATATCAAAGGGTTACGAGAATTTAGCGGAATTAATCATGAGCGGAAATACCTTTCTGCTTTTTATAATCGTCGGAATTATGGGACCAATTATAGAAGAAGTAATTTTCAGAGGCCTGGTTTACAGCGAATTAAGAAAAGTTTTAAATGTCCCGGCGGTAATAATCATACAAGCTTTACTTTTCGCAGTTTACCATATGAATATTATACAGGGAGTAAATGCCTTTTTTATTGGAGTGGTTTTGGGCATAGCTGTTTACAAAACCGGCTCAATATGGCCCGCAATCGCAATCCACATTTCCTTTAACAGTATAAACGTCCTCATGAGCAGAGCAATGCCCGAAAGCTTTGGTACATTTTTGGAGAGCTACCATCTTCTTATGTTTGCCGCAAGTATATTGCTCACAGCAGCCATCTTAATGCTGATATGGTTTTTCCCTCGCAGGGATCCCGCATGCATTGAGGAAAACAGCCGTTGAACCGGTGCTGTTTCAAACTTGACAGACTCATAGCGAAAATGCAAAGGATCTTGTTGCATACATATATGACGGTTCTGTTTCAATATTAACAGTCTCATAGCAAGGTTGTACAACCTCAATTTTATGTCAATCCTATAATGATATTTGAACCGTATCACATCCAACCTTTTATAATACAAAATGCTGTGTTTGTAGTATTTAGAACGCAGCATTTTTAAATTGGCAAAACCTTACATAATCCCTTAAAAAATTTTATGAAAACAATCACCTTTCATTACTCAAATCATAATATATAGTATAAAACAATCATCAAAACATGAAAGGGGCAATTACAAATGTTGGATTTCAATTATGACGAATTAAAAAACCAACTCAAAGCTGAAATTGAAAACGAAATGGAAGCTAAATTGAAAGCTTTAAGCACAAGCGGTGCTGATTCTAAAGCTTCAGCTGATAATGATGCCGATACTGACGTTGACGTAAAAGAAAAAGAATTTCATGAACAAATAAACAAGCAAATTAATTATAACTTCATTACCCAGAAACAGTATCAGGGTCAGAAAGCTGAAAATGACTCCGACAGCGATTCAGATGTCGATGCTGGCGTTAGTGCCGGTGTTGCTGCTGAAACCAAGTCTAAATCCAATTCTGAAGGTGAAGCAGAACAGGCAATTTTAAAGAGGAAATAACAATAGCGTGAAGCTAGTGGGTTAATCCCGCTAGCATCATATAATAAAATTGGGTAACCGAGAATAATGAAAGCTCACGGACACCGGTATACAAGAACCAATCTTGACGGTGGCGGATCAGGAGGTTTAAATATGACAGAGCAGGACAGTGCACTTGAAAAGAAGGATAATGTTCAAAGTATATTGGACAAAATCACAAAGGACAGCTTTCAATATAATTCTCAAGACCTGAGCCAAGATCAGAGGATGGACGTCAACCCAATACAGCTGAACACCCAAAATATCCATATTAACCTTGATAAAGACCTTTATAAATTAGCGGGAAAAATTACAGGAACCACACGTCTTAAAAACAGCTTAGATATTGTTCCCTATGTCCATATATTCCTGTATTTCGGTGACGACCATGGGATTCCGGTGCATAACACAACTTCCGATAAGGACGGTAACTTTGCAATAAACGACTTGCCACCGGGATTTTATACTCTTTTCGCACAGGCCGGCAATAATTTAAAATATTATTCCAAGTATATTAAGCTGCTGCCCGGGGAGCAGGCACATCAATCCGTGTTGTTAAAATAATGAGGAAGAAAAAAGTAAATCCCCAAAAAGGAAAAACCCCGCAACAATCAATGTTGCGAGGCTCTGGAGCTGGTGGACGGACTTGAACCCCCGACCTGCTGATTACAAATCAGCTGCTCTACCGACTGAGCTACACCAGCATATGGTGGGCACTATAGGGCTCGAACCTATGACCCCCTGCTTGTAAGGCAGATGCTCTCCCAGCTGAGCTAAGCGCCCTAATAACCCTTGCTTTTTCGCAAGAGTTATTATAGCACTAAGTAATATAAAAAGTCAATCAAAAAATAGGATGAATTTTTTAGTATACATAGTAAATTTTCTCTTACTGTAAATATAAATAATGGAAAAATGCTTTTAAAGCTTTCCATACTAAACATTCATTCTATTATACATATTGAGCGCACTCTCAACTATTGCATCCATATTGTAATATTTGTATTCTGCCAGCCTTCCCAGCAAGAATAGATTATCTATTCCCTCGAGCATATTCTTGTAATCGTTGTACATTTTCATATTTTCCTGTGTGAATATAGGATAGAAGGGGATATTGCCTACACTTCCCGTCCTATTGTATTCCATCGGATATTCCTTGACAATTGTAGTCTTTCCTTCAATCCTTTGTCCCGTGAGATGCTTAAACTCGGTAATACGGGTGTAAAGCATGTCATTGGGATAATTTACGGTGCCCTTGGGCTGGTAATAGTTCATTTCATAGGTCTCAAACTTAAAATCCAAAGACCTGTAGGGAAGAACTCCGAGCCTGTATTCTAAAAGTTCATCAATTGCACCGGTATAAACCACCGGGCCGTTGAAGACCTCTCCTTCAAAGAACAGCTTCTTTTTTACCGTATCGATTTTAATAAGATCGCAAGCATTGGTGTTCAATCTTACCGTTATATTCTCATGATTCAAAAGCCTCTCAAATAACCGGGTATATCCTTCTTCCGGCAACCCCTGGTACTCATCCTGAAAATACCGGTTGTCAAAGGAAATGTGTACCGGAACCCTTGCGGTAACCTGGGGATCAATCTCTTCCGGCTTTAGCCCCCACTGCTTCATTGTATAATTGATAAATATCTTTTCATAAACATAATCGGCAACCTTCCGTATCTCCGGGTTTTCGTCCTGTCTGAGCGTTAAAATGGGTATTCTGCTCTCCATCCCGTGCTTCGACACCAGTATTTCTTTTAAGCGAACCGCAGTCTCTGCGTCAAACACCTGCTTTAACGTATTCAAATTAAACGGAATGGGAACCAACTTCCCGTCTATACTTCCCGCCACCTCATGCTGGTAATTGTTCCAGGAGGTATAGTCGGAAAGATACTCATAAACCCTTTTGGAATACGTATGAAAAATATGGGGTCCGTATTTATGTATAAGTATACCGCTACTGTCAAAGCAGTCATACATGTTTCCTGCTATATGATTTCTCTTTTCAATAATCAAAACCCTCTTGTTCGACTTTTCGGCAAGCTCCCTTGCAATCACAGCTCCCGCAAAACCTGCTCCCACCACAATACAATCAAACATAACCTATCATCCTTTAGTATTATTCTAGCTTAATATTATTCACTTAATATTATTCACTTGATATTATTCGCTTCATCCACGCTTTTACTCATACCGTTTTTTTAATAAACCCTACTCTACCGGCAACCTTTTTTATCACATCATATACAATTTCATCCTTAAAAAGCAGCAATACCAAAAGATATGCCGCCCCTGTCAAACCGGCAGCCGCAAATAGCATAACAAATACATTTCCTATAGGCAAGTAGCTTACAGCATAGGCCACTATAGCCATAACCAGGGAAGCTCCTATATACTTAAGCATTCCCTTTGATAAAAAGGTTTTTCCCACCAACTGCCATGTAAAAATCATCTGTATAAGAGTTACAACGCTTTCTGCAATAACCGAAGCCACTGCAGCTCCGTTCCTCGCAAATATAGGTATCAGAAGCATATTCAATGTAAAATTGACAACAGCACCGCCCATTACCGAATACATTGTCAGCTTTTCCTTGCCAAGAGGTATCAATATCTGTATGCCGATAAGATTGCTAAGGGAAATAATCAATACTATCGGCAGCAATATTCTCATTGTAATTGTTGATTCGGCAAACAAGTCTCCTCCCATTATATCAATGATTTTATCGGCAAACACATAAAGAAACACCATGCTTGGAAGAGCTGCAAACACAATAAAATAAAGGGCTTTGGAGACAACCCGTTTAAACTCCTCCCTGGCACTGTGCTCAATAAAATAGGATAATCTGGGCAGTAAAACCGTTCCCAGTGAAGTAACCAATGTAATTACCGCTCTGGATACCTTGATTGAGGTGGAATAGAGCCCTACCTCCCTGTCATCTGTCAGAAAGCCCAGCATAACCGTGTCCAGATTGGCATATATACTGATGGCAAGGTTCATGGCAAACAAAGTCAGTATCGGCTTCATATGCCTCTTGAAATCATAATTTCCCACCGGACGCAAGCTGACTATTTTGCGGGCATTGATTGCATTTAAAATATTAGAGCCCACACTGGAAATAATCAATATAAGTGCATAAAACATATAGTCATTCTCAGTCCGCACAAGAAGGAACAGCGTCCCTAAAGAAATAAGCTTAAAGATTACGCTCCTTACCGTTATATATAAGTATTCCTCCTTGGCCTGATACAGCCACTCAACCCCAAGGGTGGTAAACAGAATGCTTAAACTTGTCAGCATTATAAGCTCTTTTTCCTGATACAGCTTCGGAACAAAGGCTATGCACGCTGCAAGTATCACATAGGCTACCAATGTCCACAGCATGTTTAAAATAAAGAGCTCTTGGGCAACCTTCGTCAGCTTCTCTCTGTCATCCCTCACCTTTGCACACTCGCGGATCCCATAGAGGGGTATCCCGAGAGAAGCAAGCATGATAAAGTATGAAATAACCGAAGAAGCAAAATCCACCCTTCCTATGCCTTCGGGCATCAATATCCTGGAGGCATAGGGAAGTACTATGATAGGAAAAAACATATTTAAGATAATTCTGAGCCCGTTTATAATAAAATTCAGTTTTATTGACTTTTGTTTCTTCTCCAAAACGTACCCTTCTTTACGTCTGCAATATTTACATTTCCGTACACGTCTTTACGGTTCGGTTTTCTTCTCTATACACGTTGTTTTCATCTCTATGCACGTTTTCGTGCCTGAAATTATTCGTCTCTTTGTTCATTCATTATGCCTGAAATTATACGTCTCTTTGTCTATTCTTTATACCTGAAATATATTTGAGATTTTACGCCTGTTTTATCCGCACAGGCTTTAAAAGCCCCAAAGCAGGCTTAACCTTAAAACTCCACAGAGGCTGTATAACGCTTAACACCTTGACTATTCTGCCCCCGGTTTTCCGTATCAGATTAATATACCAATTGCCGGTAAGACCATACAGCTCAGGGCTTAATTCCTTCAGCATCGCATCATACTCAACACAGCGTTTATAGTTGTTTGCCGGTTTGTCGGGCAAATTAGCCAGGCTGTAGTAGTGATCTCTTATAAAGCTAACGAGGAAAAACCTCAAATACTCCCGGTTCTGCTCTTTCATTTCCACTTCGGAATAATATTTGAAAATCCGCCTGTCCACTCTTACAGTATGGTCATAATTCTTCAACAGGCTGTTTCTGGCCACGCTTTGATCAGGCCTTCCCAAGAAATACTGGTAAAGCACAATATCGAAAAAGATAATGGAATAAACATAAGGAACCGGCAAAAGGTTGTACTCTATGTCCACATAAAAGGTTTTTTCCTGAAGCCGTATGCCGTTATCTTTAAGAACCGATGTCTTGTAGGTAATCGAATGCATAGGAATAACCATCTTCTTTGCCACAATTTCTGGCCATGAATAATTGCGTTCAAATTCCACATCGTTAAACCGGATCTCTTCCTTTTTATCATCAACCAGATTTACCGTTGCAAAATGAGTAGCAACCAAATCCGAATCGCAAGCATCTAGAAAATCCACAAGCTTGATTAGGGCATCGGTATCCACCCAGTCATCGGCATCAACCACTTTAAAATACTTGCCCGTAGCAAGCTCTATCCCCTTGTTTATGGTAGAGCCATGACCGCCGTTTATTTTATCAACGGCAATAAAAGTCCCCGGATACTTCTCCTCATAGCCCTTTGCTATTTGAAGTGTCGAGTCCTTTGAGCCGTCATTTATCACCAATACCTCGATTCTGTCCATAATTTTCTCCGAAATAAAAGAATCCAGGCATCTTCCGATATATTTTTCCATGTTATAGGAAGGCACCACTATCGATAAAGTTTTCAACCTTCGCACCTCGCCTCTATTGTCTTTTGCAAATTTTAACTATACCACATCGCAGTAGATGCTGCAATAACAGTATAATATCATATAAATATAAAAAATGAAATTACACACTAATTACAATAACCCATCGAAAATATTTTATCCGAACAAAAAACTTATCCCTTTTGATTCCTTTTTTCTATAGTATAGCATACAATTGCATTAATACTTCCAATTATTGCTACAATAAATGCTACCCCCATTGCAGTTACTCTAAATAGGGCATAATTAACTCCTGTCAGAATAACACTTAAAACAGACACTAAAATTAAGAATCTATACGCTTTGGCCTTTCTTTTCTCCATATCGTTGACCTCCCATAAAAAATCTTATACTTTTTTGAAATATTTAATTTTCCCCGGAGAAAATAAATCCGCTAAAACCATAATCATGGTTTCATATAAATTATGTTTTCATTAATTAAAATAGGCATGGTATAGTTTCAGAAAAGTCCCGTGCAAATCCATGTTTCCCTTTAATATGGAATATGTGATGATACGTTACAGCCTTTGATTCACCATCATTATATTCGTTAATAAATCCTGGTTTCAAAATTTATTTTTCCGTCTATATGCGGTGGGTCTTGTTGATATTTCTATTACTTGTTGATATCTCTATTATCAGATATTATTTTTTCGATATAGTCATATGCTTCCTTTAGTCCGGCGCCTGTAATTTCTCTATATCTTTTAATGGCCTTATTTTTATTTCCTTCTGCAATAAATGCTTTTATCTGACTGTCTTCAGCCGGTTCCGGAACACCAAGTTTTTCGGCAATTTTATCCAAAGTAATATTTAAACGTCTAATTTCACTTTTTAATTGAAATATTGCAAGATAAATAATTAACAGACCCACACTTATTAAAATTATTTCGTCATACATACAGAGTTCCCCCTATATTTGAAATATAAAATAATGCTTACTTTTATGTTTAACCCATAAGCTTCCACTTCTTAATTCTATTTTTGATATATAAATTACTTACCGGCATATTTCTCAGTTGGAATCAGCTTCGAAAAAATGCCTGGTTTTGCATATCACGCAAGGACTTAATACAATATTTTGGACCTTCTATGTCAACTTGATCTCCTTTAACTCTAACCCTTATGGGATTTGCTTTGATCTTCCTTACTGTATTATAATGCCATATTAATTATGGAAGTGCAAGTAAAATCAGTCAATTTCACTCACGTTTGATAGCCCCTGTTAAAGAAACAAATATAACTTGCCCGGACATAAAATAAATCTCACCCCTTGTAAAAATTATAACTTTTTTAGCCTTTCCTGCATATAATATAAAGCAAGACAAAGGCGTCGGGCTTAAACATATTTATGTTTAAACACGGCGCTAATTTTATATTGAGGGTGATTTATATGTGTGGAATTGCAGGAGAAATATGCACGAGAAAGCAGCCTCTAAGTCATAAAGAGGTATACGAGTCAATGCTAAAGTCGCTGGAGAAAAGAGGCCCCGACCAGAGTGGGATATACCTTACGGACACAGTAGCTCTTGTCCACTCAAGGCTTTGCGTAATGGATATTGAAAACGGAAAACAGCCCATGTCCTATAAAGATGATTTCTGCGAATATATCCTGGTATACAACGGTGAACTGTATAACACCGGGGAAATCCGCAGTGAACTCATTAACTTGGGGCATTCCTTCCGGGGGCATTCCGATACCGAGGTGGTTTTGCATTCCTATATACAGTGGGGAGAGGATTGTGCAAGTAAACTTAACGGTATTTTTGCCTTTTCGGTATGGGACAGCAACCGACGCACCCTTTTCTTTGCCAGGGACCGCATGGGTGTTAAACCCTTCTTCTTTGCTTTGAGAAACGGTAACTTCATATTTGCATCGGAAATCAAGGCTTTGCTTGAGCATCCGTTGATAGAGCCGGAAATTGATATAAACTCCATCGCCGAAATTGTACTTATAGGTCCGGGTAGAACCCCGGGATACGGTGTTTTCCGCGGCGTTGAGGAATTGGAACCTGCCTGCTGCGGAACCTTCTCAGAAGAACACGGTCTTAAAATATGGAAGTATTGGACATTGGAAGCCCGTGAACATACCGACAGCTTTGAAGAAACAGTTCAAATCGTCCGGGAATTGGTAATCGATTCTATTGAAAGGCAGCTTGTTTCCGATGTCCCCATCGGCACCTTTTTATCCGGAGGCCTGGATTCCAGCCTGATTTCTTCCGTTGCCGCGAGGTATTTTACCCGCCGAGGGCAAAAGCTTCATACCTTTTCGGTGGATTATATTGACAATGACAAATATTTTAAACCCGGTAAATTTCAACCCAACAGCGACAACAAGTACATTGAAATTATGAACGGCTATCTTAATGCGGAAAACCACAAATTTGTCATAAACACCGATGAGTTGGTTGATGCTCTTTATCTTGCGGTTGAAGCCCGGGATTTGCCCGGAATGGCGGACATAGATTCATCACTGCTTCTCTTTTGTAAAGAGGTAAAGAAATACGTCACCGTTGCTCTTTCGGGAGAATGTGCCGATGAGGTTTTCGGAGGATACAACTGGTATCGGGACAAAGAAATCCGTGAAAAATACGGCTTCCCTTGGGCACAATCCACCGAATACCGTGCAGGCTTTTTAAAACCGGAATTTTCAGGGCAAATTGACCCCTTTGCCTATGTGGATGAACGGTACAAAAAAACATTATCCGAAGTACACAAAATACCCAATGATTCCGCCACCGACAGCCGTGCAAAAGAGATGATGGTTTTGAACCTCAAATGGTTTATGCAGACTTTGCTCGACCGAAAAGACAGGATGAGTATGTATAACGGTCTTGAAGTAAGGGTTCCTTTCTGCGATTACAGAATTGTCGAATATCTTTACTCAGTCCCCTGGGAATACAAGGACTATAAAAATTATGAAAAGGGACTTTTGCGGGAAGCAATGAAAGGTTTTCTCCCGGATGAAATCCTGTGGCGTAAAAAAAGTCCATACCCCAAAACCCATCATCCCGCTTATTTAAGGGAGGTTTCAAACCGCCTGTCGGAGGTAATTTCCAATCCCAATTCTCCGGTTTTGCAGATCGCCGACAAAAAAGCGCTGGAAAAGCTTCTTGTGAGCGATAATCCTGTGCCCTGGTACGGTCAATTGATGACCACACCGCAGACAATTGCTTACTTTTTGCAGATAAACTATTGGATGGAAAAATACAAGGTTCGAATTGTCTAGTATAGTTATTCGGATGTTAATTATACGTAAGATAAAAGAATTCCGAAAAACTTTAGCTTTGTAAATACAGAGCCTGTAGATACACCGTGGAATCGGGCACAACTAATTTTGAGGGGATAGATGTAATCCTTTCCACATCGTACTAACAGGCTCTAAAAATTGTGTTTTTCTAAACTTCATAACATCAGCAGTAAGTATATAAAATTAATACACTTTTTAGCATAAACACAGGTGAAGAAAAATATAATCATATATTTTATAAATTCTGTGTATACAACTGGCGATAAGGATTTTTTGTATTGGGCTTTAAGACATAAAATTTCTCAGATAAAATCTCATCTATCGAAATATTGAACTTGTCACAGAATTCCTTAATATATCCTTCAATCAAATCCATATCATCCTTGCCGGCCTCTTCTACCGACACTTGCGGCGGCAGACCCTCGGGCATTTTGCTGCACCTTAGATAAATCTTTCCTCCATGCATACCTGTTCCGCAAAAATATCCGACAGGCGGCTTGCCTTCTGCCCCTATTCCCAGTACTACTATTATACCCCCTGCCTGGTATTCGCCCAAAAAGCTTCCGGCTACCCCGCCAACCACGATGACCGGAACTTTCTCCTTATACTCCTTCATATGGATACCGGCACGATATCCCACATTACCTTTTATAAAAATCTTGCCTCCACGCATAGCATAACCGGTCGCATCCCCGGCCATACCGTGGATAACAATGGATCCCTCATTCATGGTATCCCCTGTTGCATCCTGGGCATTGCCTTCTACAATTATCTCACACCCGTCAAGGTATGCACCCAGGGCATTGCCCGGCACTCCATGAATAGTGATTCTTTTGCCCCCTAAACCGCTGGCAATATAGCGTTGCCCCAAACAGTTTTCTATAACAATTTCATTATCACTGCATCCCCTGACTTCGTCATTCAGGGTCTGAAAGTGCATATTATACGCATTAATGGTTTTCATCTTAACACTCCTCCCAGCATTTGCTCTCTTTGAGTACGGGAAAAAGCCATCAACTGAGGTTTTTCACATATCAGTTCAAAATCAATGGTATCAAGGGGAACCCTCTCCCTGCATGTATGCATTGGGCAAAAGGGCTAGTACCCGTCTTTCTCCTGTCACCACATCAATGCTTTCGCTGCAGTCTCCCGCTGCATATATATCATCTGCAGAAGTCCGGCAGTGTTCATCGGTGACAATACCGCGCGCTACCTCTATACCTGCATCGATTGCCAGCTTGGTGTTCGGCCGTACGCCGACAGCCACTACCAAAATATCGAAGCTTACGCTCCTACCGCTTTTAAGCACCGCCTTGCCGGGTGAAAAACTAACCACGCTGTCGGACAGTATAAATTTAATCCCTTTGGATTCAATATGCCATTGCACAATAGAAGCAGCGTCCAAATCCAATATACTTGAAAGAATCCTGTCTGCCATATCCACAACGGTAATACTCTTTACTTTTCTCGCAATACCCTCGGCACATTTAAGTCCGATCAAACCTGCTCCCATAATAAGAACACGGCTTTTTGGAGATATGGCTTTTTCCAATTCTTTTGCATCGTTCAAGGACATAAATGTGAACTTCTTTTCCACGGTGTCAATGCCCTCTATGGGCGGTATAAACGGATCGGATCCGGTGGCAATCAAAAGTTTGTCATAGGGAATCTCCATTCCGTCTTCCAAAACCACCTGTTTTTTTCCTTTGTCAATTCTGACCGCTTTCTTTCCCGCAAGCAGTGCAACCTTGTTGTCCTCATAAAAGCTGTCCGGACGGTATTTCATTTTCTGCTCGGTGGTCTTCCCACAAAGCAGATAGCTTATTAACGGCCGGGAGTAGGTATGATAATTCTCTGATGATATTACCGTGATCGACCCGGTTTTATCAAGTTTCCTGATTCCCTCAATGCAGCCTACCGCTGCAGCAGAGTTTCCTATTATTACATAACGCACTTTTTTCACCTCTCCTCAAATACGATTGCACCGTTAGGGCATCCTGCCACACAAGCAGGCTCACCGCAGGTGTTTTTTACGCACAACTCACATTTTTGAACCGCACCGTCTTCAGACGGCATAATTGCCCCATACGGGCATGAAAGAATGCAGGTATAGCATCCCACGCATTTATCCCTGTCAATGGTTATAATACCGTTTTGAACAGTGAGTGCTCCGGTAATGCAGCCTTTCACACACAGCGGCGATTTACAGTGCCTGCAGCCCACTGCAAAACAAACATTCCCTTTTTGCTCAATGGTAATAAGCGGATTGATTTTAACATCCTTAAGGGCTTTTACCATATCGCTTTCTCCCGAATTCGCAAATGCGCAGTTATACTCACAAAGATGGCAGCCCAAACACCATTTTTCATTCACAAATATCCTTTTCACAACTCCACCGCCTTAATCGATTAATTTCTAGAATATCCTATTTGTAAGTTATTCCCCGGCATGCTTTATTCCCAATATCTCCAGTTCCTTTTCAGTCATATCTACGCCTCTGAGCATCAAGCGGTTACCCCGCAAAGCTTCAATGGAATTGATGCCCATTCCGCCCATCATCTCCATAATTTCATGTTTCCATGCATTAACAAGGTTAACAAGTCTTTGCTTTCCAATGTCGGGGTTGAGGCGTTTTACCAACTCAGGCCGCTGGGTTGCAATTCCCCAGTTACAGCGTCCCAGTTGACAGCTCCGGCAGAGATGGCATCCCAGAGCCAACAGTGCCGAAGTGGCAATATAAACCGCATCTGCCCCCAATGCAATGGCTTTTACCACATCCGCACTGTTTCTGATGCTTCCTCCTACCACGATAGAGACATTGCCCCGGATTCCCTCGGCACGAAGTCTCGTATCAACGCTTGCCAGTGCAAGCTCAATCGGAATACCTACACTGTCCCGGATACGGGTAGGCGCAGCTCCGGTTCCTCCCCTAAACCCGTCAATGGCAATTATGTCGGCACCGCTTCTTGCTATTCCGCTGGCAATTGCCGCCACATTATGCACTGCTGCTATCTTAACAATTACCGGTTTTTGATAATTGGTTGCTTCCTTCAAAGAATAAACCAGTTGTCTTAAGTCCTCTATAGAATAAATATCATGATGCGGTGCGGGAGATATTGCATCGCTTCCTTCAGGAATCATTCTGGCCCTCGATACGTCATTTACTATTTTTTCTCCCGGCAAATGTCCGCCAATACCGGGCTTTGCTCCCTGCCCCATTTTTATCTCTATGGCTGCACCGGCATTAAGATAATCCTTGTGCACACCAAATCTTCCGGACGCTACCTGCACAATTGTATTGGGGCCGTATTTATAAAAATCTTCATGGAGACCGCCCTCTCCGGTATTGTATAAGATGCCCAGTTCCTGTGACGCCCTCGCCAAACATTCATGAGCATTATAGCTGATAGAACCGTAAGACATCGCAGAAAACATTATGGGTACCGAAAGCTCAAGGTTGGGAGGCTGGTTTATTACCAGGTTGCCCTTCTCATCCCGCTCGATTTTTTCCGGCTTTTTGCCCAGGTACACTCTTGTTTCCATAGGCTCTCTTAAAGGGTCAATGGACGGGTTTGTAACCTGAGAAGCATTTATAAGCATTTTATCGAAATAAACGGGGTATTCCTTGGGATTTCCCATTGAAGACAGCAACACACCGCCGTTATCCGCTTGTCGGTATATTTCCTTTATGATTTGGCCGCTCCAGTTGGTGTTTTCTTTAAAAACGTTATCGCTCTTTACTATCTTCAATGCCCTTGTGGGACAAAGAGATACACAGCGCTGACAGTTAACGCATTTGGAATCGTCACAAGTCATCATATTCCTTTCTTCATCATATTTATGAACCTCATTGGCACATTGTCGCTCACATACACGGCAAACAATGCAGCGGTCCTTATTTCTTGATACTTCATAATCGGAATATATATAATTAATTGCCATTACCAACACCTCCGTCCAATGTCACAATCAGCGGTTGACCGCCCTTAGGTGCCCAAACCTTCTCACAATCAGGTTCGATGGCACGGATTGCGCACTCCTCGCTTGCCACATAAACCATATCATCCTTTGTTGCCGCAACCATGCTCCGAAGCTTAAGCCTGTCGTTCAATGCCATCATGCCGCCGTTAAAGCCCAGAATAATTGAAAAGGGTCCTGTAATAAGAAAGCTTGAAAACGTGTTTCTAAGATATTTGAGCTTCTCTTTCTCTTCTTCGGGCTTTTTCTCTATGGTTGACCAAAAAGGTGCCGCAATAACGGAAGCTATTTCTTCAAAGGATAGCCCCTGACGACGGTTTAAATAGTCTATGATATAGGCAATTACCTCAGTGTCGGTCAGCAAAGTACATTTATAGCCGAACATCTCAATATAGCGGCGGTTTGCATCATAAGAAGAGATTTCCCCGTTGTGTACTATGGTATAATCCAGCATGGAAAACGGGTGTGCACCTCCCCACCATCCCGGTGTATTGGTGGGATAGCGACCGTGTGCAGTCCAGCAATAACCGCTGTATTCCTCCAGCCTGTAGAACTCACCCACATCTTCGGGAAATCCTACTGCCTTAAACACTCCCATGTTCTTTCCGCTGGAAAAAACATATGCTCCGTCAATTTCCGTGTTAATTTTCATCACACATCTTGCCACAAATTCATGCTCATCCAACTGGCTGTCTGCCAGCTTTGTCGGCAGAGGAGTAATAAAATATCTCCATATAAGAGGCTCCCCTGTGATGGACTTTACTTTCCTTGTGGGAATCTTTGAAAGGTTCACCACATCAAAATGCCGGTCCAAAAACCTTTCACATTTTTCCCTGGCCTCGGTGTTATCATAGAACAAATGAAATGCATAAAGGTCTTTATATTCAGGATAAATTCCGTAACCGGCAAAGCCTCCGCCCAAACCGTTGGAACGGTCATGCATCGCAGCAATGGATTGTATGATCTTGCTTCCCTCGATACGTTTCCCGCTGCGGCTGAAAATTCCTGCAATTGCACAACCCGACGGAATACGTACCTGTCCTTCCTTGAATTGATACTCACATTGCATAACTCTTCCCCCTTTTATATAAAAAAGCGTCCACAAAAAGGGGTGAAAATACCCCTCATTTGTGAACGCCATTGTTCGTTAATATCAGTGTATACCATTTTTATATATGATGTCAATAAAAATTTGCAAGTTTTTTTATTTTTCTTGCACAAACAAGCCCTAATTTATTATTTATTCCATAATTATCATACTTGTTTGCAAGTTTCGATATATAAAACTTCATTTTTTTATAAAAATATAATAAAATTCTATTGACAAATAAAATAGGTGATTCTATAATAAATTTATCAACAGCAAAGACGCTGATGGCATTATTGCCTCTGCGTCTTTTTTTTGGCCTCTTGGAGTGAAATGAAAGAGGCAAAAGCGAAGGGACTCGATGTCCCGAGCTTTTATTTATGAATTTTACAGTTAATGGTATTTCACTGGGTGAAATATCCATAGAACCAAAGGGACCCGATTTTTCCGGGCCTTAAAGAATCGAATTTTAAATAAGAAAGTAATTAAGAAAGGAGACAATATGTCAAAGACAGTTATACCATCCGGTTATCGTAGCGTTTTAGACCTGTATCAAACTCAAAAGGCAATTGCATTTTTAAAGGAAAACTTTCAAAAAAGGCTTTCCAAGGCTCTGAACCTGGTACGGGTCTCCGCTCCTCTTTTTGTTGATCCGTCAACGGGTCTCAATGATGACTTAAATGGAGTTGAACGGCCGGTCAGCTTTGATATCGCAGAAACCCAAACCGTAGCTCAGGTAGTGCATTCCTTGGCGAAATGGAAAAGGATGGCATTGTATAAATACGGTTTTGGACCCGGTGAAGGAATATTCACAGACATGAACGCCATACGTCGGGATGAGGAGATGACAAATCTCCACTCAATATATGTTGATCAATGGGACTGGGAAAAGGTGATAACTCCGGAGACAAGGAATCTCTCCTATCTCAAGGAAACAGTGTGCAAAATTGTAGGCGCGATTTGCGATACATTAGACGAATTGAAAAAATTATATCCGCAAATTGAGGTTTCTTTAGAGAGGGAAGTAAACTTTGTAACCACCCAGGAGTTGGAGGACATGTATCCCGCTCTGTCTCCAAAGGAACGGGAAAATGAATATTTAAAAGAGCACAAAACCGCATTTATCATGCAGATCGGTGACCTTTTAAAATCCGGGCAAAAGCATGACGGCCGTGCCCCGGATTATGACGATTGGTCTTTAAACGGTGATATTGTATTCTACAACGAGCTTTTAGGCAAGGCCTTTGAGGTTTCATCCATGGGAATCCGTGTTGATGCCAAAGCCTTGGATGAACAGCTTACCAAAGCAAACTGCAATTACAGAAGAGGGTTGCCCTTCCATCAAATGCTTCTTAACGGAACATTGCCTCTTACCATGGGAGGCGGAATCGGTCAATCAAGACTGTGTATGCTTTTATTGGGAAAAGCACACGTCGGCGAGGTACAGGTCTCCATCTGGGATAAGGAAACTATAGCCGCATGTGAAGCTGCAGGCGTTTCTCTTCTATAAAGCAGCGCGTTAAAGCAGCATGTTAAGTATGGAATTTCAAAATGTATAGGAGGTCTATTTATGAGTAACAACAATGCAAAAATAACCGAAATTTTCGGTTCTCTGGTATTCAACGACCGTGTTATGCGCGAACGGCTTCCGAAGGATACCTATAAAGCATTAAAGCGTTCCATTGAAATGGGGCAAAGCATTGACCGCAGTGTTGCCGATACTGTGGCAAGCGCAATGAAAGACTGGGCAATAGAAAAGGGAGCCACACATTTTACCCATTGGTTCCAGCCCATGACAGGAATTACCGCTGAAAAACACGACAGCTTTATATCCCCTTTGCAGGATGGAGGCATTATTTTGGAGTTTTCCGGCAAAGAACTGGTCAAGGGTGAACCGGATGCATCCAGAGCTTCCCTTCAGGCGGTCTTCGTGCAACCTTTGAAGCCAGGGGCTACACTGCATGGGATCCTACATCCTACGCCTTTATAAAGGATTCCACACTGTGCATTCCCACCGTATTTTATTCCTATGGCGGACAGGTATTGGACAAAAAGACACCGCTTCTTCGCTCCATGGATGCTCTGAACAAACAAGCGCTGAGGATTATGAAATTGTTTGGTCATACAGATGTTAACCGCATCATTACCACGGTAGGTCCGGAACAGGAATACTTTTTGGTAGACAAAAGCCTTTTCGAAAAAAGAAAATACAAATGAGTTGGAAAATAAGCTGCTCGAAGCTAAAAGCTATACCGATTTGCAGGCACAGGCCAACTATTTCAGGGATGTTATCATACCCGTTATGCAGAAAGTACGTACCGTGGCCGATGAGCTTGAGGTACTTACCGCTTCTGAATATTGGCCGTTTCCGACCTATGGTGAGCTTCTCTTCAAGGTTTAGTGCTTGAGTTGCACGTCTTCCATTTGTAAGGAGGCTGCTTATGAGTACATCAGACTTATTATCTTCCCCCGATACGATATGGGTTCTGGTGTGCACTGCCTTGGTGTTCTTCATGCAGGCCGGTTTTGCCATGGTGGAAACCGGCCTCACCAGGGCAAAAAACGCCGGAAACATCATTATGAAAAACCTTATGGACTACTGCCTTGGAACCCCGATCTTTTGGCTTTTGGGCTTCGGATTAATGTTCGGAAATGGCGGCCTTTTTATCGGTTGGTTCGATCCTATGATACAAAAGGATTACAGCTTTTTGGGGCTTAGCGTACCCCTTCCGGTGTATATTATTTTTCAAACGGTATTTTGCGCAACGGCAGCGACTATAGTTTCCGGTGCCATGGCTGAAAGGACGAAGTTCATATCCTACTGTATTTATTCCATAGCCATCAGCGCAATTATATACCCGGTTTCGGGGCACTGGATCTGGGGCGGTGGCTGGCTTTCACAGCTGGGATTTCACGACTTTGCCGGTTCGACTGCAGTCCATTTGGTAGGAGGCATATCAGCTCTGATTGGAGCAAAAATTCTCGGTCCGCGTATCGGGAAATACGATGAAAGCGGCAAACCTAAAGCAATACTGGGTCATAACCTTTCCCTTGCCGCTCTGGGTGTTTTCATCCTGTGGTTTTGCTGGTTCGGTTTCAACGGCGGTTCCACTCTATCGGCAAGCGGTGACGATACGTTATTATCAATGGGTTCAATCTTTATGACTACAAACCTAGCTGCAGCCGTTGCTTCCATAACAACCATGATTATTACGTGGATCCGTTATAAAAAGCCAGATATTTCCATGACGTTGAACAGTTCCCTGGCAGGTCTTGTGGCAATAACCGCCGGCTGTGATTCGGTGACCCCTTTGGGTGCAGCCATTACCGGTATTATTGCAGGTTTTGTAGTGGTATTTGGCATTGAGTTTGTTGACAAGGTTCTAAAAGTTGACGATCCGGTCGGCGCCGTCGGAGTCCACGGTTTTTGTGGTGCAGTAGGTACTGTCATGGTAGGATTTTTTTCGAAAGACAATGGTTTATTTTTCGGAGGAGGCTGGAATCTTTTAATTATTCAAGCCCTTGGTACCGTTTCCGTGACCCTGTGGGTTGCGGTTACCATATCCTTGGTCTTTCTGGCTATTAAAAAGACAGTCGGACTTCGTGTTTCGATAGATGAAGAAATTAACGGACTTGATATAGAAGAACACGGACTTATCAGCAGTTATGCCGATTTTATGCCTGTAAATCCTATGATTACACAAAGGCATGATATTCAGGCAGATTCGCAAGAGCCGGTTCACCGGAAAACCGTTTCCGTTGTAAACCGGTCATCATCACAGTCCGGAAACAAACCGAAAATGACAAAGTTGGTAATGATCTTTAACCAAAGCAAATTTGAAGCACTGAAAGCCGCAATGAACGATATAGGCATTACAGGTATGACCGTTACACAAGTACTGGGCTGCGGCATGCAAAAGGGTGCCAATGAATACTACCGCGGCGTTCCGGTGAATATGATATTGATGCCCAAGGTTAAAGTTGAAATAGTAGTTTGTAAAATTCCCGTTCGGTACGTAATTGATACAGCAAAAAGAGTACTATTCACCGGACATATCGGTGACGGCAAAATCTTTGTCTATGATGTGGAAAACGTAATCAAGATACGTACCAACGAGGAAGGTTATGATGCTTTGCAGGATGACTAAGCTTAAAAAGCTTAGTCCCCACAAACCTATTAGCCCCACCTTTCCCCTCATTTGTGGGGCTAAATTAATAACTTTTTTCTGTTAAAAACAATTAGCCGCATGGAAAGTCTGAACAAAATTCATAAAATTTATAAAAAAACTGATACCGCAGAAAGATATATTATATCAACCTGCTGTATCAGT
>LFSC01000018.1:38969-59219 GCA_001512505.1 Clostridiaceae bacterium DTU079
GTACTAATTCAATCTCATGTTTGATTAAAATAGTGTAATTATTCTTTTCATTCTCTTTATTCCTTTATTAATCGTTAAATTTCATAAAGTAATATCAAAAAGCGACTTTTGCTCAAACATGAAGAGTATTTACAGACTCTGTACTTTTGAAACTTAAGTATGTGAAATATTTTTCTTTGCATATGTTTCTGAAATATTTTCTTTTTAAATACTGCCGGAAAATTTCTCTTTGCATATGCTTCATGCCTGGCACCGCACCATTATTTGTAACACAATATTAACTTGATATCACAAAATTTATAACTTATAATTATCCTGAAGAGTTATGTGTGATTATGTAAACCATTTGCTGAAACATAAATCGGCAACTGAATTTGAGGAGGTGTTATGCGATGCACCATAGCAAAGCATATAATCAACTGCTATCTCACGTTAATGCTACAGGCCGTGAAAAGGACGGATATTATCCTAATATTTTAGAAGAAATATATGATTATGAAAGAGACAGTGCCGAGGACATAATATGGAAGGCCTTTCATGATGGTGATATTGAAGTTGTGATGTATCTTCCAAAGCTAAAAAAATATAATGGGGTGAGTGCATTTAAAAAAGCTTTATCGCATTGTAACATACCCAGCTATAGAAGTATTAGATTGGCTGAAGCTTTATATTCTTGTTCAAAACATAAAAAATACTTGGATATTATTATCTCCAATTTGCGATCCAATAGTCAATATGACAGGGTTGCCGTACTACATATATTAATGACGCTTGATCCGAATGAAAGAATATTTGAAATATTTGAACAGGTTTGTCTTAATGATGTTTCCGATATCGTAAGACTTACTGCAGCCACAGGCTTACTGTATTGTAAAGGTTACGTCAAAAATCCTTTCAGTATACAGGAATTTCAGCAAACATTATCATTACATAGATTGTTAGACAAAGATACTTTTGAAGAGCGCCAAAAAAATATTAATGCATTAAGAGACGGAAAATTAGAGAGGTGTTAATTATAAAGAGATTACTGGGACAAATCAGAAGAGCAATACAAGACTATGATATGATTCAGGACGGTGACAGGGTAGCCGTTGGGGTTTCCGGGGGAAAGGACAGTCTGACACTTCTGGTGGCCTTAAGGCAGTTAAAAAACTTTCTTCCGCGTAAATTCGAACTTGAAGCCATAACCCTGACCATGGGAATTGGGGAGTTTGATACAACTCCAATTAAAGAGCTTTGCGAAAGAATTGACGTAAATTACACCGTTGAAGAAACCCTTATAGGAAAAATAGTATTCGAAGCCCGCAAGGAGAAAAAACCCTGCTCCCTCTGCGCCAATTTAAGAAGGGGTGCCTTGCACAATGCCGCAAAAAGGCTTAACTGCAACAAGGTTGCTCTTGCCCATCACAGGGATGATGTTATTGAAACCCTTCTTTTGAGCACCTTTTATGAGGGAAGGCTGCACACCTTTTCACCGGTAACTTACCTTGACAGAAAGGGTCTTTATTTGATAAGGCCGCTAATTTATACTGAAGAAAAACTTGTTAAAGAATTTATAAAAGGGAATAATATAACTGTAGTGCCAAATCCTTGCGAGATGGACGGTAAATCAAAGAGACAGTACATTAAAGACCTTTTAACGGATTTAAAAAAGGAAAACCGTGAAATAAAAAACAATATTTTCGGAGCAATTAAGCGTTCCGGAATAGACGGATGGTAGTAAATTTACTTAGCTAACAACACAAATAACATATAGCCTGTACAAAGGCAAAAAATTTTACAGGAGGATGTCGCTATGAAGTACATAAGAAAAAGCGTATCGGTATTGATAATATTCTCCCTTGTTTGCATATTATCATTATCCGGTGTAAACGCAGGTGTTATCTATGAATTTAAAACCACTGAGATCGTAACCTCAGGTGTAACTTTAGAAACCATTACAAGGTTTGCCGACGAAGGATGGCAAAAAATTAACGTATTAAGGGTAAACCTGGATAATCCCAATGTCAAGGTCGATACCCTGACCAATCGTGAATCCATAAAAAACCTGACCAATGTAAAATCCCTGGCTGAGTCCAGCCATGCTGTAGCAGCCATAAACGCCAGCTTCTTCAGTTGGTTGGCGGAATCGGGTAAAGGAGACCCTATTGGCCCTGTGATACAATCGGGAGAGATTCTATCCCTCGATTCGGAGTTCAACAGGTATAGCAATTCCATGGCAACTTTGGCTATAGACAACGAAAAAAATGTATATTATGATTACTGGAAATCCTCAATCACAATACATTCTCCCTACGGAGGCACGGCTAATGTTTCACAATACAACAAGCCCAGTCCGTCAGACTATAACGACCTGACCATATGGACACCGAAATGGAGTAAATACTCTTTAGGTGCGTCGGAGCAATATAACGATTTGGTGGAAATGGTGGTTGTCAACAAAACCGTCGTGGATGTCCGCAGAAACCTTCCCGCTGTCGAAATCCCGCAAAACGGTTATGTGATATTCGGCAGAGGCGATTACGGCAAATTTCTTTACAATAAATTTCAGCCCGGAGACGAAGTAAAGCTCACTATCTCAACAACCATTGACTGGGAAAACATTGACATGGCAGTTTCAGGCGGTGCCATCCTCGTAAAGGACGGCCAAATACCGGCCAAATTCTCCCACGAAAGTGCGGGAGTGCGTCCCCGTACCGCCGTTGGAAGCTCAAAATCCGGTAAAGAACTGATACTGGTTACCGTTGACGGAGACCAATCCGTAATTAAAGGTATGAGTCTAAAAGAACTGGCAAACCTGATGATAAGTCTGGGCGCCTACAACGCAATTAACTTTGACGGTGGTGGTTCGACAACAATGGTTTCCCGGGCACCGGCAAGCAACAACCTCAATGTTGTAAGCAATGTAGGAGGTTCTCTGAGGAGTATTTCCACTGCAATAGGTATTTTTTCAGTAATGCCTCCGTCTTCACTGGAAGGAATGATAATTGACAAGGAACAGTCCAATGTTTTTGTAAACACACCGGTTAAACTTACGGCAAGGGGCTATGACACATACTTCAATCCGTTTTCGGTGGATCAAAGCAAGATTAAATGGAGTGTATCGGGTATTGAGGGTAGGTTTGAAGATAACACCTTTTATCCCGAAACTGCCGGCTTCGGTACGATAACCGCCTCAATAGACGGCATAAACGCCAGTACCAATATAATGGTTCTGGACAAACCGACCCGTCTCATTTTGAGCAGCAAAGAGCTTTATGTGTCCAAAGGGGCATCCCGCACCTTGACTGTTAAAGCAGCCGACAGCAACGGATATACTTCAACGGTTAATCCCGATAATATCACATGGACCCTCGAAGGGGATATCGGAACCCTTGAAAAGAACACCTTCACTGCCACGAAAAACGGTACAGGATATATCAAAGCCTCCTGGGGCGATGTTCACGCTTACTGCGCCGTATCGGTTGCAGAAGAGACTACTAAATTATTGGACAATTTTGAAAAATGGAACGGATTATTTTCGTCTGCACCTGCCAACCTTCCCGGTAGCTATGAACTTTCCAGCGAACAGAAAAAGTCGGGAAATTTTGCAGGAAAGCTTACTTATGATTTTTCATACTTAGAGGGAACAAGAGCTGCTTATATGGTATTTGACAATAACGGAATTGACCTCGGTAATAATGCTACCGAGCTTAGCATGTGGGTTTATAATCCCAGTGCAAACTCCAACTGGTTAAGGGCTGAGGTTGTAGACAGCTCAGGCAAAAAACACCTCATAAGCTTCAGCAACGGAATGGACTGGACAGGTTGGAAGAATGTAACCGCTTCACTTAAAGACATCGATTCTCCTACCAAGCTGACCAGGATATACGTTGCACAAGTAAACCCTGTTCCTGAGAAAGGCTCCATTTACGTTGACGATTTAAGCATAAAGCTTCCGGCAAACTTCACGGAAATCGACAAGACTAATGTGCCTGAGGATGTTTTGGCTCCGGACGAAGCCAACAAAAGTGCTGAACTCACTGAAAATTCCATAAGGTTCTCCGTAATTTCCAACACTATCGGAAAACCTCAAAATATGCTTCAGAAACTTATGAATCTGCGTTTTGCCCAGGGCGTAAAGGATGACGACACCATAAAGGATCCTCAGATAATATCAAATATTAAGTCTTATAATTCTTTTGATGAGGGCAACAGCCGGTTTATTGTCCTTGATACATCAAATAAAAGCTTGGGAAAAAGCGCTTCAGGTCAATGGCAGTGGTTTGCGGATAAGCTGGAATCCTTCTGCGGGGATAACATCTTCATCTTTATGAAGAATCCTCCGTCAACCTTCAGTGACTCGTTAGAAGCGGATTTATTCAAAAAAGTATTGCGTGAGTATAAAGAAAAAACCGGTAATAACATATGGGTATTTTACAACGGAAGTACAAACGAATGCACTGCGGAAAACGGAATCAGGTATTTCAGCTTGGCAGAAGTAACTACGGAAGGTCTGACCCCCGAAAACGCAGTAAATGCCAAATATATCGAGGTAACTGCAACAGGCAGTGATGTAAGTTATCAGTACAAGTCAATGTTTGAATAGAATTTCAATTGCTTATATTCAATTTAACTTAAGGACTAAAAAGCAAAACTCAGGGAACACTTCAACTCCATGAAGTTCTCCCTGAGTTTTTATTTTATCCAATACTATTAATCAATGTTTTTACTGTTTACAATGCAGCAATTCCTTCAAATACGCTTCAAAATCCTCCCTAGTGTCCTCTCTTTTCAGTGCAAACTCAACCGTAGCCTGCAGGAAGCCCAGTTTATTTCCCACATCATAACGTTTTCCCACAAAATCATATGCATACATTGCCTCATGCTGAATAAGGCTTTTAAGAGCATCGGTAAGCTGAATCTCCCCACCCTTCCCGGGTTTGACATTTTCGAGATGTTCAAATATTTGCGGGGTTATAATATATCTTCCGAGAATAGCTATATTGGACGGTGCCGATTCTCTGTCCGGCTTCTCCACAACATCCTTAACCTTATATACCCTCTCGTCCACAAGCTTGCAGCTTACTATTCCGTACTTGGAAACATCCTCCTCGGAAACCGGCTGAACTCCTAAAACCGTTGTCTTGTATTCATTGTAAACATCAATAAGTTGCTTGAGGCACGGAACTTCAGAGTCTACAATATCGTCACCCAACAGCACTGCAAAAGGTTCATTGCCGATAAAGGATTTTGCGCAATAAATGGCATGTCCCAATCCCTTAGCTTCCTTCTGCCTGATATAATGTATATTTGCAAGATTTGAAATGTCCTGCACCTGTTTTAAAAGCTCATCCTTGCCTTTATTTTTAAGTTCCTGCTCCAGTTCATAAGACTTGTCGAAATGGTCTTCTATTGCTCTTTTGCTTCTTCCCGAAATGATTATTATGTCTTCAATACCGGACATGATTGCTTCTTCAACAATGTACTGAATGGTCGGTTTGTCGACTATTGGAAGCATCTCTTTCGGCTGAGCCTTTGTAGCCGGTAAAAATCTTGTACCTAGACCTGCAGCTGGAATTATTGCTTTTCTGACCTTCAAACTCGTCACACCCTTCTTAATTGTTGGGACAATATTTTGTCCTACTTATATTTTACCAGACAAAAGTATACTTTCCAACAAGTTTTGATGTTATTTGTGCTCCAAACACATAATTATTAATATCAGGGAGTATTATATAAGTACGACGAGGTATTGTATTAAGAGGTGAAATCGAATGCTCACCGGGTTAATTAAGAAATATTCCAGATTAAAACATGGAAGAATATTAAGCATTATACATGAAGTGTACATAAGGTCAAAGAATGATGAAGTGCCTGCATTGGCGGCACAGTTAACCTATTATTTCATTCTTTCCTTTTTTCCGTTTTTGATTTTTATAATAACACTGATAAGCTATACTCCCATAGCAAACGAAATAGCTCTTAGCAGTATTTCCGGAATACTTCCTCCAGTGGCTTGCGATCTGGTCCTGGATGTCATAAATGAAGCATCCCTTACTCCCCGCAAAACTTTCCTTTCCTTCGGTATGCTTACAGCTCTATGGGTTTCTTCCAACGGAATGAATGCAGTCATCAGAGGTCTGAACAAGGCATATGACAGAAAAGAAACCCGCCCCTACTGGAAGGTAAAAGGACTTTCCATAATGTCCATTATAGCTCTTGCCCTGGCTATTATTCTCTCATTAGGCCTTCTGGTTTTCGGTGAAACCATGGGAGAACAGCTGTTTAAGTTCACTGTATTCAAGACAGCGTGGACAGTGATAAGAATCTGTGCTTCATTTCTCTTTATAATCATGGTTTTCAGCTTCCTTTACATGCTGGTACCCAACCGGCGCATGACTCTAAAAGAGGTGTTACCCGGTTCTGTTTTCACCACCTTGGGCTGGATACTTGTATCGTCTTTGTTTTCCTTTTACATAAACAACTTTGCCGATTTTTCAAGAATGTACGGCAGTATTGGAGGTGTGATAGCCCTTCTGGTGTGGCTGTATTGGATAAGCATCATAATAATACTCGGCGGGGAATTGAACGCATCCCTGGCAATAAACCGAAGCACATAATAAAAGCTCAGGACATCGAATCCCTTCGCTTTTGCCTCTTTCATTTCATTCCAAGAGGCCAACTAAAAGCTCGGAACATCGAGTCCCTTCGCTTTTGCCTCTTTCATTTCATTCCAAGAGGCCAAAATAAAAACAGCCTGCAAATCTAAATTCACAGGCTGTAGAAATATCAATCAGTCGGCTGTATACGGCAACAGCGCAATATGCCTTGCTCTTTTTATCGCAGTTGTCATTTGACGCTGGTGCTTTGCGCAGTTACCGGATATTCTCCTCGGCAAAATCTTACCTCTTTCGGAAATGAACTTCTTTAATTTTGCAATATCCTTATAATCTATATCAACTACCTTATCTACACAAAAACTGCAAATCTTCTTTTTTGCCCTTCTTATTTTAATAGGAGTTTTAACATCGTTTTTATCGAAATCCTTGTTAGCTTTATCTTTTTTTGAAGTCGCCATAACTCACGCCTCCTTTCTTTCATTACTCAATATTCGAAAACTTAAAACGGAAGTTGATCATCGTCATCAATAGGATAAAAACCGTCCGAAGGCTCTGTAGTAGGTTCTGCAAGCCTTGGCTCGTTAAATTCCTGACTCTTCTTACTCTCGGCAAAATGAAGCTCTTCTGCAACCACTTCGGTTACATAATGCCTTTTGCCTTCGTTATCATCCCATGTACGGGTCTGCAACCTTCCGATAACAACTACCTTAAGACCCTTTGTGAAATATTTGGAACAGAACTCAGCTTGTTTGTCCCAAGCAACAATCGGAAAAAAGTCAGCCTGTTTTTCCTCTCCCTGCTTGGAAAAACGCCTGTCCACAGCCAATGTAAAGCTACATACGGCCGTATTGTTAACGCTCGTATATCTCAGCTCCGGATCCTTCGTAAGTCTTCCCATTAAAATAACCTTATTCATAAAATCACCTAATTATCCTTTTTAATAATAATATACTTGATAATTCCATCGGTTATTTTATATATTCTTTCGAGTTCCTGGGGAAAACTTGAATCCGCACTGAAATTCGCCAATACATAATAACCTTCACTATGGAAGCCTATACGATAAGCCAGCTTCCTTTTTCCCCATTCGTCAATATTCTCCAATTGAGCTGAGGATTCTATTGTAGTTTTAATTTTTTCAACCAAGGATTTTGTATCTTCCTCACTAAGCTCTGGACTGGCAATAAAAATAGTTTCGTACTTGTTAATCATTCGACTTCACCTCCTCCCGGACTAACGGCCCTGTTACTCGAGAACAGAGCAAGGATTTACAGTCGTTTATTTTATCACACTTTTTCAATGTTATCAATACTTTTTTTAAGCAGATTTTTTTCCTTTTGCATTGCCGTATATTTTTCTTGCGAAAGGAATCAACAAAATTATCAATGCCATCAGCGAAATACAAACACCTAATGTAAAACCACCGGCGGTATAAGTCATTTCAACCTTGTTTTCACCTGCACTTAGCGGAATAGCTATAAGTGTGTCGGCAAATTTCATTAATTCAACCTTTTTTCCGTTGACCCGTGCACTCCATCCTTTATCATAGGGTATTGATGTAAACAGCACATCGCCTTCTCTTGCCGTAACACTTCCTTTAACCTTTCTATTATCGTAATGCTCCACTTGAAGCTCCATCGCCTTCAGAGAGTTGATAGCTCTTTCAAAAGCCTCCATATCCACATAGTAAAATCTTTCAAAAACATTGCTTCTGTTTATATATATATCCACTTGCTGTCCTTCACTGAAGGTGCCTATATATTGAATACAATCGGTTTTATTGGAAAAGAGTTCGCCGGCTCTCCAGCCGTTGACATAATATTCTCCATAAGAATTGCTGCATGAAAAATATGCATAAACCGGCATTCCATTGGAAATAAAACTGTATTCGGTGGCGCCATTCTCGTCCGTTTTGGAAACATCCATCGGAATAAAGCAATCTTCACCGGTGTCGGCCAAGGCTCTTATCAGCCGGTTTTGTGAATTAAAGTAATCCTGGTTAAAGGAAAAATCAAATAAAGATTGTTCCTTTGCTGCAACTCCGATGGAAAGTGCGTATGGATTGTTATATAAACCGGATTGCAGGCTGTTTGCTACAAATTTATAATACGGAGGAACCGTTGAATCCGATATTACATATCTCACCGAAAATATTGCATCCGTCAACATGGTAGAACCGAAATATGAGCTGAAATACCATGCCTGGGCCATTCCCAAATTCTTCAGCAATGAGTTTACCTGTTTATTGTAACTGGAACTGTAGTGGGTTAACCCATTGAAGCCAAATCCAATGGCTTCATTCATACTTCTCTCAAAGGTAACCCCCACTCTGAAAAATCCGTCTTCATCCTCGGCAGTTTTATCTACCAACGGTTCAAGTCTTTTTTTATATCCATAATACGATTCATAGCTTTCGTATCTGAATTCTCTGTTTAAGCCCTTTAAAATACCCATTGTGTTTACATACATGTCGGCAATGCATAAAAGAACCAGAACTATGGCAATCGGTACCCTGCTTCTTTTGAGGAAAGCAAATAATTTTGACGCCTTCTCTCCCAGTTTCTTAGAAAGCTTATTTGCCATCGGTTTGAGTGCAATAAATCCCCTGTATGCCGTAAATATAATCAAGAAAGAAAACAGGAAGCTATAGCGGTAAGGAAACCAGTTGGGGTATTTAAACACATGCCAAACCTTGTCCAACGGAGTAAGCCACATGCTGGTGGCCATCAGTACAATAAAAAATCCGGTCAGTATTTTGCTGCGCAATTTGATTTTTCTAGAAACGAAAAACACAACTAACAATACAAGTGAAACAATACCGCAATATACAAAGGGAGCAGCGTAATTGGTAATAGAATCGTACCTTCCGGGAATAAACTTCTTAAAAAAATCGGAGAATTTAAAATTATATAAACTGGTGTATACCATCCCTGATGCCCCCATTTCTCCGCTCATCAATGATACCAGGGTCGGAAGCAGTAAAAAAGCTCCCAAGGATGCTGCCATTATTACGCTGGAGGCAAACTTCCATACACTTTCCATTAGTTTCTTTCCCCACAGCTTTTTCTCCAGGCACCGGTATAGAAAATACAGTGCTGTAAAGAGTCCGCTCATATAGGAAATATAATATGTGGATATGAAAGACATAAACAATGCAAAAATCAGAAGCTTGCAGCTCTTTCTTTTGAGAACCTTCTCAACACCGATAAGTATAATTGGAAACCAAATAACCCCGTCCAACCACATAATACACATGGAATACGCAATATTATAGGACATAAGTGCATACAAAACGGAAAACAGCACCGTATACAAATCATACCTGCGGAATCTGTATTTTAAGAACAAACTGAATGCAAGACCTGCAAGACCGATTTTAATAACCGTTAAAAACAATACAGCAATCGGCATTTGCGAATTGGGCCAAAACAGTGTAAAAATTGACAAGGGGCTGGAAACATAGTATGCAAAAACACCTATGTAATTCCCTCCCAATGTTTTTGACCACGAATAATAAACATCTCCGTATTTCAAGCCGCAAAGAAATTCGACATACTGGTCGGACATGTCCATAATCATAGTAGAGCTTTCCCCAAAGGGTGCCATTCCCATCCTTGCAAAGGCTATGAGCATAATCAACGCAGGAATCCAAAAGCAAAGCTGAGCTATTATTATTTTTTTATAATTAATCCCTTTCATAATCCCTTTCATTGTTTCCTCCTTCTTCATCCCTCACAATAAATATTGGTCGCTTTTTAGTTTCCAAATATGTCTTTGAAAGATACTGCCCTAAAATTCCAATACAAAACAGCTGTATTCCCGACAAAAGCAGAATAATACACACCAGTGACGGCCAGCCATAAGCCGACCCTCCCCAAATCAACTGCCGGACAATTGTAAAAATGATTGCCAAAAATGCCATAATGCAAAAACAAATGCCCAAAAGCGAAGATAAGGCCAGGGGTGCCGTGGAAAACGCCACAATACCGTCAATCGAATAAAGAAACAGTTTCCAGAACGACCATTTGCTTTCACCGTCTACACGTTTAACATTCTCATACTCCAGCCATTTGGTCCTAAACCCTACCCAAGAAAAAATTCCCTTGGAAAAGCGGTTATATTCACAAACCGACAGTACCGCATTTACCACTTCACGCTTCATCAACCGGAAATCCCTGGCACCATCGACAACTTCCATGTTACTAAGCTTCCTCATGATTTTATAAAACTGCCGTGCAAAAAAAGAACGAATCTTCGGTTCACCTTTCCGGTTAACACGGCGGGCAGCCGCACAATCATAACCTTCTTCTTTAATTACTCTATACATTTCAATGAGCATTTTGGGCGGATCCTGCAAATCAGCATCCATAATGGCAACATAATCTCCCTCTGCCTTTTGCATTCCTGCATACATGGCTGCTTCTTTGCCAAAGTTTCTGGAAAAAGAAACATATTTCACCCTTGAATCTTTGGCAGCTATCTCTCTAATTATTTCTAAAGTTTTATCTTTCGAACCGTCATCAACAAAGATAAATTCGAACTTAACATCAGGCATTAACTCCGTTATCTCACATAAAGTACTGTACATTACTTGCAGCGTTTTTTCCTCATTATAGCAGGGTATGGCTATTGATATGCAATCGGCAGGTTTATTACCGTCATCCGGTAATGCAGTTTTTGAACAATGAGATTTATTTTGGTTTTCTGCCATTCGACTAACTCCTTTTTAATTTCTGATATTCTCCATAATGGCGAAACGATGCTGATTTCGGCACTTTGTCATCGAATATGCAAAAGTATTGCACTATAAGATACTTTCATATACAGTATTTTATTGCATCTTGTCCATATTTTCAATAGTATGTTGGAACCAAAGGAAAACATGAGCTAAAGAAAAAAGGCAACTTTCTGCCTTAACTCGAAATATGTCATATCCTTTGATTCCGGAAAAACCAAACTTTACTCTTCGAATACTACAAAATGTTATTTTTTAATATTATCAATGAATTGATAAAACACCATAAAAAAGCAATATAACCACTATGCTAAATACAATTAAATAAATAATTCTTAAAATTACTTCCGTTCTTGTTTTTAATTCTTTCTTTTTTACCTTATAGTACAACTCTCTTATATAGGTAAAATACAAAAAAACAAAACACCCTAAAAGAGAAAAAATGAATAAATTATAAAAAACTTTATTGGGGAAAATCAGGAACAGAATAAGGAATACAATAATCACCAGCGAACAAGCAGCTACTTCTTTACTGGTTCTTGAGTATAATTTTGATTTCTTCATTATCCTTAACCCCTTTTACGATTAGTTTTTTATAACGTGTCATCCCTAAATAACGTTCCCCACAGAATCTGTCATCTCAATCAGATGTCCTCGACCAAAAGTTCATATTAATTTATTTACGCGCTCTTTCATCTAATATCAGTACACCGAAGCAAATATCTTTCATAACAGGACAATCGATATATTCTGCTATTACGTCAGCCAATTTGCATAGAACATCATAATGAAGCTTATTGTCGATTAACTTTTTTGTTCCGTCTTTTAATATAACCACCAATTCATCTTTATCATCCGAATCCGAATCGGGATATGTATCTATCTGAAGCCTTTCAACTTCATTAACATCACATATATGCCTGTTGCCTAAAACAATCGAACTATTTTTATCTATTGTCAGCAAAACCGTTTTATTATAATAATCATGACTTTTTTTGTAAATAATTACACTAAGAACAGCAGGAATTGTTATCAATAATATCAGTTCCCAAATTTTATTTTTAGCTATGGCATTTTTAAAATATGTTTCGGAAATCAACCCATAAAGAAGCAGGAAAAAAGCTGTTACGTTTATATGATTTATTCTGAATAATCTTTTTATCTCAATTTTCATGATAGTCGAAGTTTCGTGAGATATACTGAAATCTTCGGTTATCAAATAATCTATAAGGTTAAATTTATTACTCAAGGAACACACCTCATTTATCGAACATAATCATTGAAAACCATTATTTTTTCGTCAACATAACGTCTAAATAATTTGAAACATTTTTTGATAATTCATATATATCATTAAAATCCTCACTTTTATAAATAAGCATTCTGCTCTCATCACTTTTTATAGCATAGAGAATATGTAAATCATTACCCCTTAGTGCTTGTATGGTTCTTACATGAACTCTTCCGACTTCACTTAATAAACACGTTTTCTTTCCGTTTATCGTAATGCTGTCATCGTTCTTATCCAATAAAATTACATGTCCATACTTTGCAACCTGATACAATTCAGGGAGGCTGGCGGCAAGCGGTAATATACCCGTTATAATAATTATGCTAAAAACTACCCTGCCTGCTATTGAAAATATATCAAGTTTCCCCAATATTAATTGATTTATAGCTTCGTCTAAAACACCATACAAAGAACCCACTATAAATATGAACGTTAATATCGACACTGTTATAAATTCAATGTAATCTTTTTCCCTGAGGATAATCTTCATTGTATTTTCATCATAGGTTACTTCCAATTTCCTCTTCATTTAAGAGCATCCTTTCATATTAAAGAGGCAGGCACCAATTTGCCTGCCTGTCAACTACATTCTTACATAAATTATACCAAATTACAATGATATCAACAACATATTGCTCTGCTTCTCTATACGAATACTTAACTAATCACGACCTCAAAGTCTGTCAAAAAGTGCGAGATGAATCTTTCTGCTTATCTCTTGGAAAGAATCTGAAAACTGATATTTTTCACCAAAGATGTTACGGCCTTCTACGCTTTTTGGATATTTGTCCTTATGCCGAGACAATTCAGTCAACAGCTGTTCAACTTTACTTTTTTCTTTTTGATTTCGAAATTTTTTCATGCTTATTAACCGGATTAATTTCTCAAAGTTGATTCCTGAAATCTCATGATACAAAGTATCAACATCGAATATCTTTGGGTCACCGATTCTTGAATATATAAAAGTGGCGATACCAAAATAATTGGTTTCGGTTTTTATGAAATCGAGGAGTAATGTTTCCATCAAATAGTTATCTTCTAAATGTAATTTGAATTTGTTGGCGGTACGGCACCTCCAGTCATTAATTCGCCTTTTCCAATTAGTCTCATCATTTTTATATTTAGCTGAACTTTTCGCAAGCTCCTCTAAAGTTAGATGTTCAATACCGCCTATTGCCTTTTCCAATGCAATTTTCAGGCAGAATCGATATTGGCTGTTGTAGGTTTTGATTATTTTTTCACAGAGACATGCTATTGGCTCGGAGAAAAATTCTTCGATCTCATTGTTAATTTGACTGACCAAAAAATTTTTAGAGTTTTCTTTGCAGTTCATTATTTCCAAAAAATAGTATGTATATAATAGTTTATGGTGGATTTCGTCATCAAGCTCAAGCAAAGAGAGTAATATTGAGAAAACTATACTTTCACTTTCCACTTTGTGGAACTCCTCTTGTGATGCAAGGATAGTGGCTACCGTTTCAAAGCTTACATCTTTGTTAATATCGGCTAAATCAAATTGGTCCATTGTCTTTTCGTTATAATCAATGCAGTTTTTTTGTATAGTATTTTGATGAGACTCAGCAAATTGGCCGAATTGATTTTTCCTCTTATTATGTTTTATCATGACTTTTGAAGCAGACTGGGGAATAAAATACTTGACAATCATATTTTGGAAATACTTTAGGTGATTGTCTGAACAAGGATCAAATTTTCCTTGCAAAATTTGCTTGTAAATATTGAGTAATACTCGATTTTCGATTTCAGCTTTAAAATGAGATTGATACATACCGAATTTTTTCAAGTATGAGCCTGTAGCTAAAGGTATCCAGCCAAAACTCCGAATGTTTTGGCCATCATAAACATTAGAATAAATAGGAAGTATCCTTCCGTTTATTTCCATAATTTTATTTAAATATCTGTTAAATTCTGCTTCTTTTTCGACATTTCTCAAAGATGTTATGGAACAATTAGAAGGGGCTTTAAACATGACTTTAGACCTCCTTAATGATATTTCATCCTTTTTCAATCGCGATCAAAAAAAGGAAATAATCAAAAACTAAATTGAAATTTCATATTGCAAATGGTAAAATTATTTTGCTCTAATTAAATTTTCTCAAAGACAATCAAGAATTCAAACTATAATCGGTTTCACGAGTTTCTTGAAGTTTCTTTATTGTCAGGAAACAAAATAAATTTGCATCAGAGGTAAAGTTTTATGAAGCTTTTCGGCAGCCTGATTAAAGTTATACGAGAGGAAATAATGCAAGATTGTACACAAGAAACTTCTGAGAGTTGTAAACAAGAATCTTTTGCGAATTGCATAGGCTATTGTAAAAGTCAAATATGCAAATGGGAAAATAATAATTATAAGTTTCCTCCTCTAAAATATAAATTAAGATTGGATAAATTAATAAAAGAAATAGAAAAGAATAAAATAAGCGAATGTGAAATAAAAAGAAGGTTGAACAGACTCTTGGTAAATTCTGATGTAGATCCTGCACATATTGATATTTTGAATAATTTGGAATTCACCGAATATTTCCATGTGCTTTTCGAATACATAATATATTATGAATATTGTTCACTGGGAAAACCTATCTCTGATTATTATGAAAAATTGAAAGCCTATGGTTTAGTGGACACTAATGACCTTTTCAACAATCCTCTTGAAATAAACCTTTTTAATGGTTCCAATCAGAGAAATGCCGTTTTGAAGAGACTGCACAACCTCAAAATATCCAAAACAATCCTTCCACAATGCCGCTTAATAGCCAGCAGTTCAAATCCCAATGATACAACGGAAGCTCGTCCATTGCTTGACACCATAAAATCTCTTTGGGAAAAAGAAACCTGGCATACATTTATAATATGCGAAGGCGGGACAGGCAAAACAATTTCACTGAAAAATTTATGGGATCTGTTTCTAAATATAGAAAGACGGCACCGGGTTATACCTATTTATATAGACTTAACTTCATATAATATCAGAGGAAACGAAAAAAACTTCATTATAAAATACATAGGACGCTATTACCTTAATATTGCAAATTTAAGAGCTGACGAAGAAAATGATTTGTGGAGATTAATCTCACAGCCCCAAATAATCGGTGGCGAAAGAAAACCTTCAGTACTTCTTCTTTTGGACGGCTTTAACGAAGTTACCGTCAATACAATGAATCTTGAAATTGAACTGAAAGAACTTGTTGAAAGAGCCCACGGAACGCAAATTGTAATCACATCAAGAAGTAAAGTATACGGCGACTTCCACGCTCATACCTTCAATAAAGCCGAGCTTTTACCCTTAAGTGATAAGCAAATTGATTTATACATTAAGGATGTTAACGAGAAAAATCGAGAGATCTGCACCGAAGATTTTTCCAATATTAGCAAACCTGAAGGAGACCTTTTAAAACTTGTCAGAAACCCTATGATGCTGACTCTTTATACAGCTACCTGCAGTGAATTGGAAAACGACCCAAGCAATAATTTTAAGAGAAATCCAAAAACATTCGGAGAGATTATATGGAATTACCTACAGAGCAATATATTGAGGCAAAGTAACTTTCTAAAGTACAAATTAATATTAAACCATTTAATGCCTCACATCGGATATAAAATGGAAAAGGACGGACAGTTCAGCATAACCAGACAAGAACTGAGAGAATATATTGACGAAGCCTATAAGAGTTTTAATAATGAAGATTTTTATAATACCTTTTCAGAATTTGACGGCCACACAAACGATCTTGAATTTGAAATCTCGAACCCCAATGACAAAGGAATAAGGTTTAATAAAATATTGGAAATGCTTACCAATCAACTGACAATACTAATAAACGAGGAGAAGAATTCCTTCCGTTTCTCCCACCAACACTTCAGGGATTTTTTCGCTGCCCTTTATATTATCAACATTATTGAGATTGGCATAAGAAAAGCCGAAATTCCCTTAGAATTAAAAAACAGGGCACTTCCTGGCGATGTGAGGCGTTTTGTGGGAGAGATTGCGGGAGAACACCATAACAAACCCAAGCTGAGTAACGGCATGTGGGTACTAGACATTGAAGAAAGAGATATTCTCACTTCAGCTTTATACCACTGCAGACATAAATTCGGCAAAGATGAAATAGGATTTGCTGTCTGGAATATCATTGAGATAATAAAAAAATCCCGGGGAGAATTAACCGGTTGTGACCTGTCGTATCTTGACCTTTATTCCATACGTCTTAACGGTGTTATATGCAGCCGATGGTCCGGGGACAGCTTTTTAGCCGCAAATTTCGACGGAGCAAAGCTTGATGAGATTAATTTGCTGTCTTTCGGACATTCATCTTCCATAGACAGTGCTGTCTACAGCAAAGATGGCAAAAAAATTCTATCGGCATCCTTTGACCATACAATCAAGGAATGGAATGTCAGTACGGGAAAATGTATACACACATATAAAGGCCATAAAGACTGGGTAAGAAGCGCAATATACAGTCCCGACGGGACAAAGATCCTATCTGTATCCCGGGACAAAACCATTAAGGAGTGGCTTGTCGGTAACACCAAATTATGACGGTATGATTATTGAATGGGATGTGGATTCACGGAAAATACTTCACAAGTACATCGGTCATGAAGGCTGTGTAAACAGTGCCGTATATAGTCCTGACGGGCAAAAGATATTGTCGGCATCCAATGACAAAACAATAAGGGAATGGAAAGTTCTTACAGGCGCGCAATTGGAACAGCGTGAATGTATAGTATACAAAGGACATTCCGACTGGGTAAACAGTGCAATATACAACGCTAATGGAAATGTAGTCCTCTCGGCTTCCAATGACGGTACCGTTAAAAAATGGAACATAAAAAACCAAAACAGCATAAAAACCTCAAAAAAATGCGGTTCGTGGTTAAACTGTGCAATATATAAAAGTGACGAAAACCATGTTTTATTTGTATCCGGTGATGGTATAATTACGGAATGGAATCTGTTGACAAATAAATATAGAAAAATATATGAAAATATACCCGGCTTGATCATAAACGGGTGTACATTTAGAAATCTCCATCCGCGCAGCGAATTATCGGATGAGCTGAAAGAAGTATTAAAAATTTATGGAGCAATATTTGATTAATAATTTTCAGTATTAATAATAAATCAGCAGGAAAAGAGGTTGTTTGAATGGATACAAAAAGACTTTATTTTGCTTTGCTTACACCGTTCAAGTCAGACAATGGCATAGATTACGGTGTATTAAAAGAATATATACAATTCTTGGAGGAACATGGAGCCAATAGCATTGTTACCAACGGAACCACAGGAGAATTTCCGTCATTGACAATCAATGAAAGAAAGGGAATTTTGGAGTTCTGCAAAAAAAACTTCAAAGGCACCATAATGAACAATATTAGTTCATGCTGTATATTCGACAGTCTGGATCTACTTGAGCATTCAAATGCTTATGCCGACAGTGTTTTGCTTTTGCCTCCCTATTATTTCGCCGGTGTTACCGATTCGGGTCTGGAAATGTTTTTCGGTGAGATACTCAAAAGGAGCCAAATACCCGTATATCTTTACAATTTCCCCAAACACGCCAAAATAAAAATAAGCCCTGAGCTGATAAACCGGTTGCTTGCAAATTACCCTAATCTGGCCGGAATAAAAGATTCAAGCGGAAGCCTCGAAAGCTTTAATATTTATAATGAAATATCTCCTAAGTTTAGCGTATACGCCGGAAGTGACTCTTTGATGATTGACGCCTTAAAGTCTGGAGTGGCAGGGTCAATCTCCGGAAGCGGAAATCCCATGCCTGAATTTCCTGTTAGTATTTTCAATTATTACTTGAACGATAATATAGATATGGCAGAAAAAACACAAAGGCATTACAATGTATGGAATGATTTCAGGAAAAATGCCGGATTCAGCGAAATTCCTTTGCTCAAAGCAATAATGGGAATTCGTATAAAAGGGTTTCCTATCTATACAAGAACTCCTTTTATCGATTTGGATGAATTATCTGTAAATAAAGCCAGAGAAAAATTTAAGGAACATGTGCAAGACTTTTTACAAATCCGTTAATATTTTTTTTGCAATAATAAAGCATTCATTGTAACTTCTATTAAAAACATCGTCGCCGAATCTTTTTATAAATAAGTCATAAATATTTTTAGCTAAACTTTCCAAATCAATTTCTTTATCAACTAATTTACTTATGAAATCAATTTCATCCTCGTACTCATCTTTTGGACCAAATGGAAACAAATCAATCGGATCCCATTCGTTTATTATTTTTGCTATTTTATCGTTCATTACATCACCCCATAAAATCATATCTGTATTAAACAGCTTGACTAACTAAAACAAATGCACCCAACCATCTCAGCTTTTACATCTCAAAATCCTCAATATTTTGGAGCAATGTCCGGTCATAATCAGAACAACGAACACATACTATCAAAATCGCCGGATAAACCTACTTCACTCCGAAGAACTGCTTCAAATAATCCTCTATCAATTTATGGCAGTCTTCTCTTTCATACCATCTATAAAACTTCATATGATATTCAACAATTTCCTCAGGACTTGCATCCTTTTGAATAACATAGTCCGGATGCTTTTCCTTAAAGTGTTCCAGCACCTTTAAATTAAAGTATATATATAATTTTTCACTATCAAAAACCAATCCATTTTCGTCATCAAACTCTTCAAAAACAACATGATGAAAATTTTTTAGTTCCTCTTCAGTGAAATATCCTTTTTCTGTCATCTCATTAATCCTTTTCTTAGTCCTTGCAACAACCCTTCCGTTTATTTTTATATCCCCTTCTGCCTCATCATCTCTATATTTTTTATCATGAAAATCAATAAACAAGTATTTGTAATTATTATACATCATACTTAAATTACCATTGAATAACGATATTATGTATTTGCGTCTATCATCAATTTCTACAGGGCGGTATTCAACTCCAGGAACAGGTTTTATTCCCGAAAATATTTCTTCAGGACCAAACACTATGGGATATGGCATAAATACCTTTTTCTTTAAATCTTCATATACCTTAAATGGTGCTTGCATATGAATTCCAAGACCCATGCCCGGTGCGAAACCAATATATCCCGATGTCTGTTCATTTACACTTAGTGGAAGTATCCTTTGCAGCATGTCTGCTATTATTCCCCGGTAGTCCTCTTGCTGCTTATCCTCCGTTAACTCTATATAAAACTCAAGAATGCTCGGAAAATCGTTTATACCGGACTTTTTCTTCCATTTAGACACCCTTTCCGGTCCAAAACATGTAAGCCTAATATTTTCATCTTTTTGAGTTTTACATTTGAAATCACGCAAAGGAAACCATAACTCGTTTAACGCTGATAACTCGAAAGAACCTTGTACACTTTTTATTCCGAATTCCTTTTTTGCTTTTCTTCCCGCAGTACATTTGAACTCTGTAAAGTTAAACTTCTCAGCTTCAAGCTTGTCTACCCATTCTTTATAGTCATTAAACCTTCCTTTTTTGCTTTCTCCAGCCCATATATTAGCTCTTATTACTCCGCCTTCACCTTTAAACTCGTCTATTAATCTAAATAACCTTAATATATCTCTATCCAAGGTAAAATCAAATATCTGAAATAG
>LFSC01000050.1:0-161 GCA_001512505.1 Clostridiaceae bacterium DTU079
TATGTATAAATCAAATAAACTCCTTTCATTTTTCAAATGTATGAAACGGAGTAAATAAAGTTCTTGCAGGAAACATGGTTTATTAGGGATAAGGAAATACCCTGTAGGCCATGTTTTTTTATGTATTAGTTTTAAGGGATAAGGAATAAGGAGCAAGGCCG
>LFSC01000050.1:206-7723 GCA_001512505.1 Clostridiaceae bacterium DTU079
CTCCCCCCTTAACCCTTTTCTCTAAAAGCACTTTATTTTCATTTTTTGCCCTAAAAATTGAGAAATGAAAGAACTTTAGGAAGTAAGGAATAAGGAAAAAGGAATTAAATGGGAGATTGGAAGAGAATAACAAGTAAGTATTCTCAAGGGTTTGAGGGGTGTTGGTGAAAGGAGTTTATTTGAAAAAGGAAAGGAGTTTATTTGGGTTACATATTAATTTGTATAATTCCAAAAAAGTTATGTAGAAGGCAAAAAAAGTTTTAAAAATATGCCAAATAGTTTTGTCGAAAGTCATAGGCAAATGCTTTATAAATAGCATTTGAACTGTGGCTTTTTTATTTAGAAATAAAAATTAAGGAATAAGAGAAAACGGTATGGATGATAGATTTGATGGGTATATTGAAAAAATTGAAAAGCGAATATTGATAAACCTAATCGCTTTTATCATCTAATTTTATCCTTCATGTAATAGAACTTTTTTGGCTGAAATAGTTAGTTGGCAAGGAATGAAGTATATACTATGGAAAAATATTGAAAATCAATATGGATAAAAGAATTGAAAAATTATGGGATGGTCCAAAAGTCAATGCAGTGATGGCAAGCATTTCAGGAGTTGCGTGATAGAACATTTTTGGCTTTTTGAGAAGGTATTTTTGGTATTATACATAGTAGTGACAAGTAAAAGGTAAAAAAGTAATAAGAGAGAATAATATTTTTAAGTGAAAGTTTTGGTGAAAAGACAAAAAAGTTTTGACAATAGATTATTTAACCACAAATGTAAATGAGCAAAAAGACTTTTCACCGTATAGAAAAAGATTGAAAAAACAATAAAAAATATAAAGGAATTTCATTAAAGACTTTTGTATTAAAATATTTATAACATTTTTTAAAAAAAAGGTTAGATATCCAACGGAATTTTCAATTTCTGTAAGTTTGGAATGACTTTTCTGTTTATTCATTAAACGAATATTAAGTTGTATGTACAAAGATTAAAGATAAAACTGAAATATAAATATGCAAGGTAAATTTAAAATTGTACATATTGATTGTATAATTTTGTAGAAATATATTGTTTTATGTTATAATGTAAATGTAAGTTTTAGAGTAGATATTTATCTTAAGTTCATGGAGGTGATACTATGTATATCTCCAGTTTACTGATAAAGAATTTTCGTAGCATTGAAAAACAAAAAATAATTTTTAACCCTGGTAAAAATGTTTTGGTTGGAAAAAACAATGCCGGAAAAAGCAACATAATTAAAGCGTTGGATTTTATATTAGGTGAAAAGAATCCACTTTATATTGATATTAGTGAGAAAGATTTCTATACATGTAAAGATGAAAATGATAAACATTTTAGCGAAAGAACATTTGTCATTGCTGCAAAATTAGAGGGCAATGATATAAATGAAGAACTTCTTAGAAAGATAAATGGCGTATGGTTGGCTGATATAGGCTATACGAACTATTTGGAAGAGTACTTTTGTAATAATGCTAGATTAGATAAATCAATGTATATTAACTTCCAAGGGTTAAATAATAAGAAATATTTGAAAGACAAAGAAGAATTTCTTAATATGTTTAAAAATGCAGAAGAATTATATATATATTTTTGTGTTATTAGAAATGATAGTGAAGAAAATATTTTCAATTTGGATTGTGTCCAAAGTTGCTACTCAAAGACTTATTCAATTTTACTAAGGTATTCAGAAAATTATTATAGATTATCTAAGTTCTCTAATGATTTAAGAGATTCCTTAATTACAAGTGCAATATTGCCAGCAGTGAGGGATATAAACAAACAATTAAAGATAAATACTTGGAGTTGGTATGGAAAATTAATAAAAGATATTTGGGATAAGTCTGAGGTCGAAAGGAAAAAAGAAATCGATAGTAAACTTGATGAAATTAAAAACATAACTGATAGTATCTTTATTAATGCTACAGTTGATATAAAAGAGAAACTTGAGAGTGCTATATACCATAGCGATGTTTCTTTTCAGTTACTTCAAAATACAAAAGACGACATATTTAAAGGAATTAATATTTTTGTAGATGATGGGATTCAGGGACTTTTAGAGGATAAGGGGACAGGAATACAAAGTGCAATAATTATTGCACTATTTTCATATTATTGCAGTAAGTTTCATAAAAATTCTTCTCTTCTTGTTGTAGAAGAACCAGAAATATTTTTACACCCACAAGCGAGAAGGGTTATTTCATGTAAGTTTGACGAGTTTGTTAATTTGAACTCTGTAAATAAAAATCAAGTTATTATCACGACTCATTCCGCTGAATTTATCAGGAACACACCATTGGAAAATATTATTATTGTTAAGAAAGAAGAGGGTAAAACTGTTTCAAAAAAAATAATTATAGAATCTAATAAAAGCAAAGATTTAGCGAAAATTCAAAATATTATTTCGACTAAAAATGCAGAGATGTTTTTTGCAGATAAAGTCATTTTAGTTGAGGGAGGAGAAGAATACCTTATACCATTAATTGCAGATGAGTATACTGGAGAAAGTTGTATATTGGATAAAAAAAATATTACAGTTGCAAAAGTTGGTGGCAAATCACTATTTAAGCCATATATGCAGTTGTTGCGTATGCTTGGTATAGAATACTATGTAATAGCGGATTTTGACGTACTAATTAATGGCTTAGAGCAACTTGGAGAGTTTATTAGTGACTTTGATATAGATGAGTTAAATATATTAAAAAGTTGCTTAAATGATATGTTGACTTGTGATGAACTTTGGGGAAAAAGTAAGAAAATTAGAAGCAAAATATTAGAACCAGATAAGAGTATTGATGCAAAGGTCTTATGTGGATTGCTAGATAAGATATGTTCAAAGGAGGAATATGATAGTGAGTTAGGAGTGGTTTGGAGTTTCTTAAGGCCTAAAGTACAATCAAAAGTTAATTATGAAATTCTTAAGAGAAATGAATCCTTAAAAAATAGAGTTTTTAAGTATATAGATAAAATAAAAAGTGATAACATCTTTGTACTGAAAAAGGGAGAGTTAGAGGATTATATTACTCCTCAAGGAGTTAAGGTTATTCAAGAATCAGGTTTTGCAAACCAAAAGGAATTAAAAATGATTAAGTTAACAGAAAGCATTACCAGTCGTGAAATTAAATTAACAGAGGTTATAGATATAAACGAATACTTAGAAGTGATAAAAAGAATATTTCCAAGATAATTACTGTTCCTTATACTCATACATACTAAGAATTTAATCAGACAGTTTTTTCGAAGAAAATTATCAAATGACACAAGAAGGTCTCGGAAACAGTTAAATTTTAGAGAGTCTAAATAAATGTTAATAATCCGTAAGAAGAATACCAAGTTAATACCTTTAACTTATAAATTATTGTGAGGGATTATTATGGACAATAAACTATCCAAAAAATTAGGATTTGTATTAAAAGCAAAAATAATTAAGGAAATGAATTTAGATAATAAGGAACGGAGAAAATGGCTCAATAAGAGCAAAAGGGAAATTATTGACTATTGTTTAAATAACAATATATTTACACCAGAAAAAATTAACGAGTTATATAATTTATATAAGAATTCTGCTAATGCTGTATTATATTTAATAGAAACTAATATCAGTACAATTAACTACTCGCTAATTACTGAAGATTTTATTAAAAGTAAAATCTATGAGGTAAATAAGAATAATTCTGAAGATAAAATATCTGATTTTAGCCTTGAAGTTTTAGAAATACATGAAAATTATTTACATATTACTTTTACTTATACTAAGCAAATAGATGTAATCTATGGAGGGTATCCTGAGATAGCAGGATATAATGTAGGTGATATTTTAACTTTAAAAGTGATAGAGGAAGCAAGTGTATTACATTACTTAAAATATAAGAGATTTGTTGTAAAGTGTAATGACTGGTCTGCGATGAAGGGATTAAAGGATGTTATTGAAAAAACATTTCTATGTGCAGTTTATCATCCGAAATTTACAAAGGAGTTGATAGACAAAATTACCTTAAACCCTGATGGAAAGACTCACATTATTAAAGCAGCATACCTTAATCAAAAAAAGGAAAGCAAAGAACCAGCATCTATTAGTTTAAGTGATAATGACCTTAAAGAAATTAAACTCTTTTCTAGTTTAGAGGGAAATAGCCAATATAGTAAAATATACAATTGCTTTATGGTAGACATTAATGGTACACCAAGATTTGTGGGTATATCTAATAATAAAGGGAAACTATGGATACCAGCAAGTCTGGATAAAACAGAATTAGAGCAATTTACGGTTGCAATTCTTGAAAGAGTAGAAAAAACATTACAACAATTACAAAATGAACCGACCAAGTATATAGGGGTATTTGATAACTACAGGTTTAGCAATAATGCAAAAGTTAATGAAATATTAAGAGAAATAGCAATAAAGATTGTTAGTAAAAATGAAAAAGAAAGTCTTAGTGACAATTTCTATTTTAATATAATTAGATACGCTAAGAAGCATTTTCAGATTATACTTAAGCCGTATTTTTGTGATGAGCATCAAATTTTTCATGATATAGAGTGTTTAAAATGTAAATGTAAAAATTTTCAACTAACTACGAATAAAGATAAAGTATATATAAAGTGTGAAGAATGCTCTTTAAAAATTGATTTGTTAAGTTACTTGGATGGACAGAAAACAAAGTGCTGTGAAAGAAAATTTGAAATTACTTCTTACGCCGACATATTTGTTATTGTGCCAACAAGAGCAACAAATGAAGTTTTAAAGAAGTTTTTAGAATCAATTAACTATAAGCAGTTTGAAGTTGATTTCTTCTATATTTTGGATGGTGAATTAAAGCAAATTAAGGAGTGTAAGAGTGACGAAATTTTACGCCTTAATCATTTTGGTCCCTTTAAGAAAATACTTAATACTCCAAATTATAGACAAGCGGATAAAGAAATATTAAAAATACGTGAAAGATGCTTGAGATACAATCCTAAAATACAGTTTTGCGTTGATTGTGCTAAGGGGTTATTAGGGAAGAACCTTGAGGGTACTTATATTGGCAATAATGAACTGCATAAAGACAATAAAATAAGAATATGCTTACCAAGTCTTTTTGGTTACTGTGCAGGTTTAAAATTAGATGGATTTCATAGTGGAGGTGAAAAAGCAGATATTAAGTTTCTATACGATGAAAACTTGGAACGAATATTTGACAATGATTCAAAAGATACAAAAGGTTTAAAAAGAGTTGGTATTCATGTTAAATCGGCAGTTAAAAATAATCCTAAAGACCTCAATAACCCAAAACTTACTTCTGCTTTGGGCCACATGATAATATCAAAGATTAAGAATGAGTTTGATATTATTGGAATTGCAATTCCAAATGAACTTAATGAAGAAATTATGAATGAATTATCGTTTGTTTCAAGAGGATTAGGCATTAACTTACTAATAATTGATAAAAATGATTGGATAAAAATATATTCTTATTATATCGAACAAGAGAATTTCAAGGATTAAAATCGCTATACTATTTGTGTATAATATATTAATTTAATAGACTGCATATATCTGTAAATGTCAATAAAAATTTGGTTCTTTCCAAAGTTAGTTGAATAACTTCATTTTTTCAAGCCGAAGAGTTTTCATTTTTAATGTTTCAAAACTACACCGGCCATACATAATTCGCTTTATTACCTTCAGTTTATTAATACATCCTTCTACAAGCCCATTACTATATTCATATTTTATAGCATTCCTTACAGCCTCCATATCTCGTTCAATCCCATTTATAAAACTATTTATCTCCAGTATGTTTAGATTTCTGGCTCTCTCCATCCATTTATCCAAAGCATTAATATTTTTTTCAGTTAGCATACTCTTAAATTCCCATGTTACCTTATATATCTTCTCAAAAAACGGATATTCTTTGCATATCATTTCAAATTGTTTCTCACTAATTTTTTTTACTTTTTCTATTGGGTGGTACAATAGCTTTAATATATTTTCTCTTTTTATTGTTTCTGTTTTTGTTCCATCTTCTCTACTTCTATCGTAATATCTTTTTCTCCGCTTCTTCCAGTCTGCTATATAATCCCGCACAGTTGATGACGAACCCTCATATCCCATTTCGCGTATCTTTTCCTCAATATATGAACCCATAACCCCTTTCTCAAGGTATTCGTCAATTGCTTTCATATATGGTGTCAGTTTCCCATTTCTCTTTTTGCCATAGGCAGCATGGACCGGATTAAAGTTTTCATCAAGATATCTTCTAACTGTTTTTCTATGAAGTCCAGTACGCTTAGATATCTCTCTGTTGCTCAAACCTATTCCTTTTAACTCCCGTACCTCTTTTACACGTTCCATTTTTTGCTTTACTTTTTCTTCATGCATGATCATATTTTTTGTCTGGAATGACTTTTCCCTTTCTTTAGGGGTCATTGCCATTAACTTATCATAAGCTCGTATATCCATATTTAAGCTTCGGCAAATTTCTGTTTTACGTCTTCCTTCTAATAAAAGCTGTTTTATCTTTTCATATTTTTCTTTCAATGTAAGTTTTCTGTTTTCATCAGCCTGTTTTATTGTTTTCACCTCTTTAATTTCCTGACTGACAGCTTGTATTGAAACTTGCGGTTTTAATCTCTTTTTTAGATACTCTGTTACATACGAAGTCAAATTCTTCAGTAAATGAAAACGGTCACTTATTTGTAAAGCTCTTGGGTGTGCATTTGTAATTGCATTATTATAGGTGACAGACCCATCTCTTGATATCACACGAAGATTTGGATATGTTTTTAACCACTCGCAAACTGTCTCATAATCCCTTGAGTCAATCATATCAAGTATTTGATGCGTAAAAATATCTACCATGACTGTTCCATAGCTTTTACGCTTCTTAATAGCAAAATCATCAATGCAAACAGCTGTTACTGTCTTTTTTTCAACAACTGGTGTTTCTTTTTTTTAAGAGATTGCAAACTGTACTCTTACCGATATCTACAACATTTTCCTTTAGAGCTTTTGATGCTGCAATGGAACTGCAATTTATTGATAGCCGTACAATTTCATCCTCAAGACGACGGGTTTTCTTCGCTTTGCAGGAGATAAAATCAAACCTTTCTGCAAAAGTAGTATGATTACAATCAGAATTATCACAAAACATTTTTCTGTTACGTATAATAATAAATACCTTATTACCTTGCATTGGAAGGTCTTGAAAGGTTCTGTTATATGTGGAATGTATTCTGGATGATGGCCGGCCGCAAAATGGACATGTTACTTCTTTGCGGTTAGAAGTTACTGTTATATAGCATTTGCCATTATTTATTTCATGACTAATATAGTCTAGGTTTGGATCTAATTGTTTGATAAACTCATCCATGGTATAGTCTCTTTTCTTTTGTTAATTTTTATTTATCGTATCATATTTTTTCGATTATTTCAACTAACTCTGGAAAGAACCCTAAAATTGTACCACATACCGGTAAAAAAATAGGCCACCTTAATCAAATTTTCCTGTATGAT
>LFSC01000007.1 GCA_001512505.1 Clostridiaceae bacterium DTU079
CTCGATTAATAAAACAGGGGACGGTTCTCTAAAACAGGGGACGGTTCTCTGTTCTACATTCATGTAGAACAGAGAACCGTCCCCTGTTTATGTTTTATTACTCCAGTTCTACCGCTCCGGTGTTCGTCCCCTGTTTATGTTTTATTACTCCAGTTCTACCGCTCCGGTGTTTAAAGCATAGTATCGTCCCTTCTGCTCCATTAAATCGTCATGATCGCCCCGCTCAATAATCTCCCCATGTTCCAGAACCATTATCGCATTGGCATCCCGAACAGTGGACAGGCGGTGGGCTATTACAAAAGTAGTCCTGCCTTCCATAAGCTTATCCATACCTTCGGCAATAAGCTTCTCCGTCCTTGTATCCACAGAAGATGTTGCCTCATCAAGTATAAGTATGGTCGGGTTGGCCACTGCCGCCCGGGCAATGGACAAAAGCTGGCGTTCCCCTTGCGAAAGATTCTGTCCGTCGGCAACAAGCATCGTATTATAACCTTTGGACAGATTTTTTATAAAGTAATGGGCATTGGCAAGCTTGGCAGCTGCCACTACCTCTTCATCGGTAGCATCAAGCCTTCCGTACCTTATGTTATCCGCAATTGTTCCCTCAAACAGATGTACATCCTGAAGAACATTACTCATGGTGCTTCTCAAATCATATTTTTTAATTCTCCTGATATCTATTCCGTCATATAGGATTGTGCCCTCATTTATCTCATAAAACCGGTTTATCAAATTTGTAATTGTGGTTTTGCCGGCACCGGTAGAACCCACAAAAGCGATCTTTTGCCCCGGTTTTGCATAAAGGTTGATATTGTTTAAGACCTTCTTATCCTGCAAATAGCCAAAATCCACGTCCTGGAAGGTTATAAATCCTTTAAGGGGAACCATTTCAAATTCGCCGTTTCCCTTCGGCACCTTCCAATAACGGTTATTACCACCTTCTGGATCACCTACAAGGGTGACATCACCGTTGTCAATTTCCACTTCTTCATCCATTAAGTTAAAGATTCTTTCCGCCCCGGCCAAAGCTGCAAAGAGCATATTCATTTGGTTGGAAACCATTGTGATCGGTCTTGAAATGGATCTTGTATATTGCAAAAACGATGCAATGTTTCCGACAGTCATACGGCCTTTCATCACCAAAAAAGCTCCAAACATGGATACAAGGGCATACATCACATAAGACAGATTACCCATAATGGGCATAAGCATAACTCCATAAGCGGATGCATCGGTACTTGCCTTGCGAAGCTCCTCATTCTTCTCTTTGAAAGTCTTTATGGCACGCTTTTCGTAATTGAAAACCTTTACTACCTTCTGACCGGTCATCATTTCTTCAATATAGCCGTTGATATCTGCAAGTGCAGCTTGCTGGGCACGGAAATTTTTCGCAGACTTTTGACCTATATATCTTATCGAAGCAAACATAACCACAAGCATAACCACTACCATCACTGTCAGTAGCGGACTCAAATACAGCATCATACCGAAGCTTCCCACCACCGATACAACGGATATAATAATCTGAGATACGCTCTGTTCTAAAGTTTGATTGAGCATATCCACATCGTTTGTAAATGTAGACATCAGATCACCGTGAGAATGTTTGTCAAAATAAGAAACGGGCAGCTTCTCCATATGGGCAAACAATTCTTTACGGATCTTGTGAACGGTTTTTTGCGCCAGCTTAGCCATAAACATGTTTCCAAAATACTGACTCACGGCAATAACAACCACTATTGCTGCCATGATAAGAACATACCTAATGAAAACACTTCTGTCACTGCCTTTTACAAAGGAATCGATTATAGGGCTCAACATACCGTCAGCTGCTACCTGTGCTGCCGCTCCCAGCATGATGAAGAATATTCCTCCAAAAAACATTATTTTATTATATCTAAAATAGCTAAACAGCCTTATAAGCGTTTTCTTTGGGTTTTTGGGCTTTAAATGCAAATGTTTTTTTGGGTTGCTCATTGTCCCACCACCCCTTTCTGCTGTGATTCATATATTTCCCTATAAATCGGGGAAATCTTCAACAAAGTATTGTGGTCCCCTATGGACTCTATTTCTCCCTCATTCATAACAATAATTCTGTCCGCATGCTGTACAGAAGAAATTCTCTGAGCAATTATAATAGTAGTTATATCACCCAAATCCTCTTTAAACGTTTGTTGAATTTTTGCATCAGTGGCCATATCAACGGCACTGGTGGAATCGTCAAGTACAATAATCTTGGGTGACTTAATAAGGGCTCTTGCAATTGTAAGTCTCTGTTTCTGCCCTCCGGAGAAATTTTCTCCCCCCTGTTCAACCCAATGGTCCAGTCCGTCATCATATTGCGATACAAATTCCCAAGCCTGTGCATGCTTAAGAGCTTCAATAATCTGTTCGTCAGTGGCATTTTCATTGCCCCATCGCATATTCTCCCGCAGCGTCCCGGAAAACAGCGTGTTTTTCTGCAGTACAAACGCCACTTGATCCCTCAATGCTTCAATATCATATTCTCTGACATCCACCCCACCTACCGCAACAGAACCCTCAGTCACATCATAAAGCCTTGGAATTAGCTGAACCAGAGTAGATTTGGATGAACCGGTGGAACCGATTATTCCAAGAGTCTCCCCGGATTTTATTTCAAAATTTATATTTTTCAAGGTTTTCTCTTGGCTTCCGGGATAACAAAAGCTCACATTATCGAACCGGACAGAACCGTCTTTTAGCTCCCTCACGGGATTTTGAGCTTCCTTTATTTCCGACTCGGTGTTTAATATCTCCGATATTCTGCTCACCGATGCAGTACCACGCATAAACTGCAGGAAAAACATTGACATCATCATAAGTGAAATCATGATCTGAGTAATATAAGTAATAAAAGAGATTAATTCCCCATCACCCATGGTACCTGCAGACACCTGCTGTCCGCCAAACCATAGAACGGCAATTATCGTGGAATAAATTATGATGTTAAGAAGCGGCATGATAAGTATAATTAGAGAAATGGCCTTAAGTGCCGTATCTCTTAAAGCATCGTTTCTTTCTTTGAATTTATTTTCTTCGAAATCCTGCCTGTTAAAGGACTTAACAACCCTTATACCTATCAAGTTTTCCTGAATAATTGCGTTTACCCGGTCAACGCGGGTTTGCATTTCCTTAAATAAAGGGGTTGCTTTTTTTATACCCACAACTATAAAAAACACGGTAAGCGGTATGGTAATTGCAAACACCCTTGCCAGCGATGCATTTATCGTTGTCGACATTACGAGGGCAAAAAGCATCATAAAAGGTGCCCTTATTGCCATACGCAGGCTCATCATGGTGACTTGGCCTATTGTGTTGCAGTCATTGGTCAGCCTTGTTATGAGCGACGACGTAGTAAATTGATCAAGGTTTGCAAAGGAAAAAGTCTGAATCTTTGTAAAGGCTGCCTCCCTAATTTCCGAAGCAAATCCAAACCCTGCCCTGGCTCCGAAATGGGCGCTTACAATACCGAACACCATGGCCAAAATTGCCGATGCAACCATCAGAAGTCCAATCTTCACTATGTAGTCTATATCCTGATTTTTAATACCTACGTCCACAATCAGAGACATCAGGTAAGGAATAATTATATCTGCGACTACTTCTAATATCATAAGTATAGGGCTAAGAACCGCATAACCCATATACTTTTTCATGTAGGGCAACAGCTTCTTCAAATTTCTCTCCCTCTTTCAAACTATATTGCAAATATTATTTCAAATTTTTATGATATATGATTATTAATGACTTTTTTAGTTATAGTCTATATTTTAGTATTTTACACAAATATATTCAATCATTTTATCATATTAAAGGCTTTTTGTGCTTAAAATAATTGCCTGATTTTTTAACATTATTCTTCTATAAAGGGTTCCAACCGAAAGGTATGGGTTTATCGTAATAAAAAAATAATGGGCATTTCGCCCATCAACTTTAATGCCCAATGCTTTCTATTTTCCATCCGGTCTGGGGAGATTCGTAAACCATGGTACAGTCCCTCTGCTGCTCTCCGTTACTGATGGTTATTTCTTTTTTGAATTTGAGATTTACAGTAATATTAAAGATTTTAGTGTAATTATCGGGTACATGAAACAATTCAGCCTTCAATAGCTTTGCAGATTTTAAATTGTTACCGGCACCCTTTAAAGGTAATTCTAAACTCTCATTAAATAATTCACTGTTTTCCAAATTGCTTGATAAACCTCTCATGAGAGTTTTCTTCGATATACAGTACGCCGCCGTCTTGTCATCTTTTTTATTCAGCGCCGCAAAATACTCTTTAATAACCTGTTCCGGCTCCAATTGGGATAGTCTTGCTTCAAGGTCGTCAGATTTAACCATGTTCGCAAGCCATGCGTTAAATGTTTTACCGGTCACTTTTTCAAAGCCGTTTCCTTTCAAACTGCAGGCATTAAAAGTATCATGACGCCCGGCGCTGATGAATGCGCCAATTATTTTGCCGCTGCTTTTAATAACAATACCTCTGCAATTTCGTATCGGATAAAACTCCTGTGGCATGCTCTCATAAATCCTGTATATTTCAACATCTATATTTGAAGAATCGGAGTATCCGCTCATGTCCAGACCTATATCTTTTGAAAGCTCATTGTTATATGCAAAATAATAATCGTTCGGATTAAAACCCGATAAGATTTTGAGGCTGTTGAATTTGACTTTCTTTGTACCAATCCGGTAGTCCAGCGTCCAACCGTATTTTCTAAACAGTGCAGCAGCATCGGTGTCATCTATATTGACGGTAATGTTTGTATGCTCCAGAAATGAATCGATATACCGTGCAAAATCGTCACTTACTTCGTAAATACCGTCGCCTTTATCAATATAGGCTTTATCGTACAAAGTATCGTAATAAAGTTCATAACTCTGTTCACCTGCCTCACCGGACAATTTTACGGAATACTTATTTGTGTAATTGTTATTAAAATCATACTCTTTTGAAGGAGTTAGACTGTTTTGAATTGTCGAATCAATGAATTCGTATATTTTAGATTCGGCAGTTTCAAACTTGTTTAGTGATTTAAATCCCATTAAACCGGAGAGAAACTCAATTTTTACCCTCTTACCCGATGGACTTTCTCCTATATTATCTTTAGGTTCAATCGTATCTCCCCTCATTGGATTGGAAACCAGTGCAATTCCTGCAACAATTAAAGCTACCACTGACACAGCAATCACACCCAGGAGGAAAATTTCTTATAACTTAACACATTTTTAATTCTCCTTTTTACATTTCCTTCACCAAAAGCAAGGGGACTGCCATTTAAGATATGCCTTCCGGCGGCAAGCGACAATAATGAATTGGCATAAGGCTTTTTTATATCCTCATTCATTTCTTTCAATACTTTTTCGTCACAGGACAGTTCCATATCCGTATTCATTAACATAAACGCAATCCATACAAGAGGATTAAACCAATGTACCGACAATACCAGAAAAGCTATTATCTTAATTATATGGTCTGTTCGGCGGATATGGGTTTGTTCATGCAGCAAAATATAGCTTCTTTCAGTGTCGTCAAGACCTACCGGCAAATATATTTTAGGCCTTATTACTCCTAGCATAAAGGGTGTTTTCAAATTCTTAGCTTCATATATGTTGTTTTCTATCAATCGTGCATTTTTTAGCTGTTTTTTTAATATCAAGACTGATACAAGGCTGTAGACAAGTAATGCTATTATGCCTAAAATCCAGATGTATGCCCCTATTTCTATGGAAATCTCAATTAAATCCATACTTTTTTCAACAACCGGTGCGGGAAGTGACCGATTTACAATTGAATCAACTTTGTCCAATCCACTATCTATCTGCGTGGCCGGTTGATAGCTGGTCTTGGAAATTGAAACAACATCGGTATTGGCTATGCTGGGCGGCATAACACTCAACTTGCTTTCAAAAGAGAACGGAATCACCAGGCGAAAAGCAACCACAGCCCACAAAGCATAGGAGATAGCTTTCGGAGCTTTTTTAAGTAGAAGCCGGACAAGTATCACTATAAGAATCACATAGCTTGCCGTAAAGCTCATATTTAAAACGGAAAGAAACAGTTCGCTCATTGCTGCACCTCCTTATGCTCGTCAATCAACTTTTTAAGCTCTTCCGCCTGCTGCCTGCTTAATTTTTTTCCTCCAATAAAAGCTGTCAGGAATTTGGGCAAGGATCCTCCAAAAGTATCCTCAACAAAACGTCTGCTTTGATTTGCATAATATTCGTCTTTTTTAATTACAGACTCAACTACAGCATTTTCATTTTTAAAAATGTTCTTTTCACATAGCTTTTTCAAAACTGTGTATGTAGTTGACTTTTTCCAGTTCATTTCTTTTTCACATAGCTTCACAAGCTCTCCTGAGCCAATGGGCTCATTCTGCCAGATTATATCTGCAAACTTTTCTTCGCTTTCAGTAAGTTTATATTCCTTCATGCCAATCCTCCTTGGTCTATATGATATCGACTCATACTATAAGTCTATACTTTATAGACCAAAATGTCAACAATAATTAATAAAGAAAACTCGGTTGCCTCCACATACTATTTCATAACTTGATGGTTGCGAAGGCTTTAGTGAGAACATTCATTTTTTATACTCTATAAACTCAATCCTGGAATTAATCTGCCTTGACAACACATATACAACTTTAAAATTTTTCTTCTTAAAGATACATTGAAACCTCCAAATGTCTTTTCATGAGTTATATTATCTGTTAGAATAACTTTGTAAAATTATCCGTACGTTTTAACTTCAATATTCGGTCCTATTAGGATTATAATCTGTGTTATAAGTTATTATTGGGTGGAATAATACATTATAAAAATCAAACAAAGAGAGGGATTAAAAATGAATAACAGCAAGATTAAATTTATAACAAGAACGGCAATGCTTTTGGCACTGACTATAGTTTTCCAGGCTCTCGGAAGAACCATCCCTGCCGGTCTGAACAGTAACTTTATTGTAGGCCCCTTGGTTAACGCGTGTCTTGTCGTATCCGCAACCTTGGTCGGGATTTACGGCGGAGCAGTAATATCGGTTCTTGCTCCTTTCGGTGCCATACTTACAGGCGCAAAGCTTCCTTTACCGCTGGCTCCGTTTATTGCACTGGGAAACTTTGTGCTCGTACTTGCGTTTTATATTTTCAGAAAGAAAAAAATCGTTGCGATAGCTGTAGGCTCCGTTGCTAAATTTGTAGTTATATACGGTTCGCTTCTTTATATTATTCCTTTTTTCAACCTATTGCCTAAAAATCAAGCCTTGAATTTAGCCGGTGCCGCTTTCGGATGGCCCCAGCTTGTAACGGCACTAATAGGAGGAGTTATTGCGCTGCCGATCATTATGAAGCTTGAGAAGCATGTTTAAAGTTTTATTTTTTATACTTCTTTTATGGCCTTAAAATAATTATCAAATTCGAATAAATATATCAAATATATAGTGTGCAGAATCAAGAAAGTAATTTGCTTAATGCAATCTAAATATTTTGAATTTGTATAATTATTTTAAGAAGGAGAAAGTATGAAATGAAACACAAGTTGAGGCTAATTGTTTCAGCCATGTTATGTTTGTCTGTTTTGTTTACTCTCCTTGCGGTAAATGTACAGGCAGACGTAACAATTACTTCTAATCAAACCGGAACCCACGGCGGCTATGATTATGAGCTCTGGAAGGATTCCGGAAACACAACCATGGTCCTCAAGGACGGGGGCGCATTCAGCTGCTCTTGGAATAATATCAATAACGCATTATTCCGTAAGGGCAAAAAATACAACGAAACCCAAACACATCAGCAGATTGGAAACATAACAATGACCTATGCTTGTGACTACAGACCCAACGGCAATTCCTATTTGGCCGTCTATGGATGGACGGTTGATCCCCTCGTTGAATATTACATAGTCGAAGCCTGGGGAAATTGGAGGCCACCGGGAGCTACATCAAAGGGAACAGTTACCATTGACGGTGGTGTCTATGACATATATCAAACCACCAGATATAACGCTCCATCCATAAAGGGTGATAGAACCACCTTCGAACAATATTGGAGCGTCCGCAGGGAGAAAAAAACCAGCGGAACCATCTCTATTAGTCAGCACTTTAATAAGTGGGAAAGTATGGGCATGAGAATGGGAAAAATGTATGAAGTTGCCTTGGTTGTAGAGGGATATCAAAGCAGCGGAAGTGCCGATGTCACCAGCATGTCCATCATCGTTGGCGGCAGCGATAACCCAACTACTCCACCGGTACCGACTCCCACCAAGACTCCGGACAACACCAAAAGAAACGCCTTTTCCAAAATAGAGGCAGAGAATTACAGTGACCTCAGCTCATCAACCATTGAGATTATCGGAACCGGTGGCGGCGGCAGCGGCATCGGATATATTGAAAACGGTAACTACGTGGTATACAATAATGTGGACTTTGGAAGCGGTGTTTCCTCCTTTAAAGCAATGGTTGCATCTAATGCAGATACAACCACCAATATACAGTTGAGAGTCGGAAGTCCTACCGGTACGCTTTTGGGTACCCTTGCAGTAAAAAATACAGGAGGTTGGAATACATATTTGGAACAGAGTTGCAGCGTAACCGGTGTTACCGGAGTAAATGACTTATATCTGGTATTTACAGGTCCTGTAAATGTTGATTACTTCACGTTTACTTCCGGTGGAGGCAGCTACACACCGAATCCTACAAAGAATCCCGGCTCTCTGGGAGATTTGAATGATGACGGAAGTATAGATTCTTTGGACCTTTCATTAATCAAAAGGCATGTTTTGCGTAAGACCCAGCTTACGGGATCCGCTCTTGCCAATGCCGATGTAAATAGTGACGGTAGTGTGGATTCTATCGACGTATCATTGCTCAAAAGATATGTACTTCGCAAAATTACTGAGTTCCCGGGTCAAACGCCAACAACTAAGCCGACAGAAACTCCAAAAGCAACTCCTACTCCAAATGTAACCGTTAAACCGACACAGCCCACCGTGAATCCCAATGCCAAGCTTGTGGCACTGACCTTTGACGACGGTCCGGATAACCGTCTTACAGCAAGGGTTCTGGACAAACTTGACAAATACGGTGTTAAGGCAACCTTCATGATGGTCGGACAAAGGGTAAATGATTCTACGGCTGCTATTGTGAAAAGGGTTGTTGATTCAGGGCATGAGATCGGAAACCATTCCTGGGGATATTCGGGTATGGCTAACATGAGTGCAGCGGACATTAAAAAATCCATTAATGATACCAATGCCGCTATTTTGAAATATTCGGGGACAACACCCAAATTCTTCCGTCCGCCAAATCTTGAAACCAGCCCTACCTTGTTCCAAGCCGTTGATTTAACCTTTGTAGGCGGTCTTACAGCAAATGACTGGATTCAGTCAACAACTGCAGAGCAAAGGGCAGCTGCTATTTTAAACGGAGTAAGAGACGGTACAATAATTCTTTTACATGATGTTCAGCCTGAACCGCACCCCACACCGGAAGCTCTTGATATAATTATCCCCGCACTGAAAAATCAGGGTTATGAATTTGTAACCTTAAGCGAATTGTTCAGGTTAAAGGGTGTACCGTTAAATCCTTCGGACAACAGGATGTACCATTCTGTACCATAACAAATATAAAAAGCGTTTTTATTCTCTTAATTCTTTATATACCTTCTAAAACAGTGTAAAAAGGGAGATTCTTTCTCCCTTTTTACTTTATAACATTCAGTTTCAAAGAAAAATTTTTAATTCTGCGCTGTTTAAACGAGGCGGAAAACAGCAGGCTATTCTTTTATGGATATATTATGCAATCTAAGCTTGTTCACAACATCGTCCCGGATTTCGGATACAACCCTAAGCTCCATCCAAACACGTCCATTTTCCTTAATACAGGTCAATGCACAATTATTATCGCCTATCTTGACACAACAAGTGCAATAGTGCATAAAATCAACACTGTCGAACATCTCCACTTCGGATAATTTTCGGACAATGCATTCATATTCCTCGGGTGTATACTCTTTCTTACCCTCTAAAATACCTTTTAATGCTTTGCTTTTTCCGCCAATGATTTCATCAAGCCATCGGTCTACATTGTAAAGGTTGAATAAAAATAAATTTTCACAAGGTAAAATTTCATGTCCGTATCTTCCGACATTCTTTTGCGGAAAGATCAACCCTTCTCCCATCAAAATTTTGATTGTCTCTGCAATATTTTCCGAGGCAAGGGTTATTCTTTCATATTCATATAAGCTGCATGAATACGTACAGCCGTCAATAAAGCCTCCCTCACAATCCAGTCCTCCATCGATACCTATTTCAGGAAAGCGTTCAGCCAGTTTGGAATTTATGTAAGCTGCATATTCATATATAAAACAAGGACCGCACCCAAGAGTAATGGTAAAATGCCGACCTCTCAAATTATTAACCAGGGCCTCCCTGTTAAAGACCAATCCTTCCGGTTCATGGTTTTCTACTGCCTGCTCCTCTTCAAAAGAAAATTCGAAAGTTACTCTCAAGTCCGGGCCAAAACGGAAAGGACTGACCGTAGGATTTATATAATTATATACCCTATCCTCCGCTCCGGGCCGTGTTTTAGATATACTATACAGTTCGTTACGAACCTGATGATAAAGCTTATCCGGATGAATGCAATCTACGTTAATAAAAAAGGAATCAACAGCTGGCGATTCAAGAATTTCACAGATTTTCTCCATTTCATCATGTTTATATTTTCCTTTCTTACATTCAAACTCCTTTGAAGCACTCTTTTCCCTTTCGGTATATGAAAGGAAAATATCCGATTTGCGGTCAATAATTTTCAAACTGATAAAATACCTCAAAACCTCAGATATCAGCTCCCGTTGAGGAACTACAATGTTGTAAGCGGTGGAAGAACCGTCAATCTCATATCCTCTCCAATAAGTAAACAATCAAACCATCTCCTTTCTATTGAGAACCGGGCAGTTAATCTCTCCCGCATTTATGTCATTCTGTAACCTTTCGCAAATTGCCCTGCACCCGCGGCAAACCTTTAAATAACTGCAATGTTTGCAGTCCCCGTAAATACATTCCTCAATTTGTCTAAGCTTTGCAATGTCCGGTGAATTCAGCCAATACTGTAGCATATCTTGTTCCTCCGAAACCAGGCTCATATGACTGCAAGGTTTAAACCTGCCCAAAGGATCAATCATCATGAACCTACGTCCGGCACCGCATCCACAGTTGATAGGGTTTATCCGATTTCCGTAAATATGGCATAAAATATTGGAAAACGCAGAGTCTATTTTAATTTTTATTCCCCTAACCTTTCTAATTGCCGCCACAAGAAGGTTGAAATCCTCCTTGGTCAATAAATTCTTTCCATAATCCTCCCTGACCGACGGCTTATACCTCAATATATTTATATTGTCAGCCTTCAGTTCTTTTGCATAATTAACTATGTTTTCAAAGTCCTTCACATTATCCCTTCTTGCAACCCAGTTTATACCGAATTGTACACTGCTCCCGGATAGTATATTAAGGGACGAAACCGCTTCGTCAAACCCGTCGCGGGAGTAAGAATTTATTTCCTTTGTAGACCCATTCAGCGATACCTGAATATGATTGATACCGGATTCTCTCAATTCATCAAGCAGTTCTTCCGTCAGTCCGCATCCGCTCGTAGTTATTGTGCATGACATTTTGCATGATACAACCTTTTTTACGAACGCAGGCAAATTACCAACCGTCAAGGGTTCACCGCCACCCAAAGCTATTTGAAAGACCTTCAAGGCTTTGGCCCGGTCTATTATATCGGAGAATTTTCCAAAGGGCATTTCAATATTCTTTGAGGTATCTTTATAGCATTGTGGACAGTTTAGAGGACAAAACGTAGTTATATCAATATGTATGGACTCAGGAACAGCAAAGGATCTCAAGGGTGCACTGATGCTTTCTGTATTTTCAATTTCCTTTAAAATCTCCTGCCTTTCACATTCCGATATTTCTTCGGGTATTAATTTAAGGTCAATTAATCTATATATAAATTCATTTTCAACACCGGCTTCCAGGTATTTTTTCAAGCTATACAGTTCATTGCCGGAAACAACGGCAGTAATGCCATTATCGGCATTAAACATCATCAGTGTGCCGGGTTCAGCTCGGTAAATCATAGGTATTTCTTCTCCTTTATATAAATTGCAAAAAACTTTACATCATAGTAAATTTAATCTGTCTGAAAATTCTCTTACTCAAGCCTTTTCGGGAATGTACAATTTTTGTCCGCAGCCTTGATAGCTGTTTCTCTCCCGTAATACCCGGTCAATTTCCGACAATACCCTAAGCTTATCCAATGTCCATAATGGTGCCTCCAAAAGCTTTTTTACTCCATCCCCCGTAACCCGGTGCACCACTGTTTCAGGAGGCAGAATTTCCAAGGCATCTACGATAATATTAACGTACTCCTCCAAGGTTAACACTTTAAAAGGATTGGAACAATAATACTCATAAAGGTCGGTATCCTTTTGGATATACAGCATATGAAACTTGACACCCCATACTCCAAGCTTTGCAACGAAACTAACCGTTTCAAGGATATCCTTCCTGCTTTCTCCCGGCAAACCTACAATCATGTGTACTACCACACGAATATTTCTTTCTTTTAGCTTCAAAACCGCTTCCGTAAAGCATGAAAGGTCATAACCTCTTCTTATAAATGCGGCTGAACCCGGATGAACAGTCTGCAATCCCAGTTCCAGCCACATATAAGTTTTCCCTGCAAATTCCTCAAGCAGCGTTAAAACGTCATCCGGGAGGCAATCCGGTCTTGTGGCAATGGCCAGTCCCACCACATCCTTGCAGTCCAATGCTGCTTCATACCGGTTCCTAAGCCTGTCTATAGGAGCATAAGTATTTGTATAACTCTGAAAATATGCAATATACTTGCCGTCAGGCCATTTTGAAGACAACAGCTTTTTTTGCTGTTCAATCTGCTCAGCAATACTCACGTCCCTTGTTCCCGCAAAATCGCCCGATCCCTTTTCACCGCAAAAAATACAACCCCTTGTGCCTATGCTTCCATCCCTGTTGGGACATGTAAATCCTCCATCAAGGGAAAGCTTTATAACCTTCTCACCAAAGGTTTGCTTGAGCTCGTAATCCAAAGTATGATACCGCTTATCAAACCATTTCATCTATATTTATCACCCCATGCGCTGGCAATGGTCATACCTTTTCACAAAATTAATTACTCTTCTTGACTCATTTTATTATATCAAAAAACGCAGTTCACAATCACATACGTGCCATTTCAATAAACAATTTTGCTTTCTGTTTTCAAAATAAGTAAAAAAATCCTCCATGAATTCATTTTCACATAGAGGACAAACTTAATATATTGGGAGGTTTTAAACATGAAAGAAGCAATCAGGGAAGTTGATAAAAAAATTGATATTAACAAGGAAATTAACAGGCTGGTAGACAAAGCAAGCAAAGCTTTAGACAAATTTATGGATCTTGACCAGTCCCAAGTTGACAATATAGTTAAAGAAATGTCCATGGCAGGTCTGGATGAACACATGAGACTTGCAAAAATGGCCGTTGAAGAGACGGGGAGGGGTATTTTCGAAGACAAGGCCATAAAAAACATGTTTGCTACAGAATATGTATACCACAGTATCAAATATGATAAAACCGTCGGAATAATTAATGAGAATGAAATTGAAGATTATGTCGAAGTGGCGGAGCCGGTTGGGGTAATTGCGGCTATTACGCCGGTCACCAACCCCACATCTACCACCATGTTTAAAGCCATAATCTCCATGAAGACAAGAAACCCCATAATTTTTGCGTTTCATCCGTCGGCTCAAAGGTGCAGTACAGAAGCTGCAAGAATTTTAAGGGATGCGGCAATTAAAGCAGGTGCCCCCGATGATTGCATACAGTGGATCGAGAATCCTTCTATTGAGGCAACCCAAGCTCTTATGCACCATCCGGGAGTTGCCATGATTCTTGCAACCGGTGGTGCCTCAATGGTTAAGGCAGCTTATAGCAGCGGAAAGCCCGCTCTTGGTGTCGGTCCGGGAAATGTTCCCTGTTATATTGAAAAGAGCGTGGATGTAAAAAGGGCTGCTACCGACCTCATTCTGTCCAAAACCTTTGACAACGGAATGATATGCGCATCGGAGCAAGCCGTAATAGTAGACAAAGATATCAGTAAAGAGTTTGAAGATTTCATGAAGGATAACAAGTGCTACTTTTTGAATGAGGAAGAGATAAAAAAACTTGAAAAAAATGCAATTGATGAGGCTAAATGTGCAATGAGCCCTGCGGTCGTCGGACAATCGGCCTACAATATTGCTAAAATGGCAGGCTTTAATGTGCCGGAAGATACAAAAATACTTATTGCAAAATTAAAGGGTGTCGGACCGGAATACCCGTTATCCAGAGAAAAGCTAAGTCCCATTCTTGCATATTACATTTCCGACGGATGGGAGCATGGAATTAAAATAGCCGAGGAAATGGTGGAATTTGGCGGACTTGGACACTCTGCTGTAATTCATTCTAAAAATCAAAGGGTAATTGATGAATTCTCCAGAAGAATCAAGGCCGGAAGAATAATTATAAACTCTCCGTCCACTCACGGTGCAATTGGGGATATATACAATACTAACATGCCATCTCTCACTCTGGGATGCGGCTCTTTCGGAAGAAACTCAACTACAGCCAATGTTTCCGCAGTAAACCTGATAAACAAGAAGAGAGTCGCAAGGAGGAGAGTAAACATGCAGTGGTTTAAAATCCCCGAAAAGATATATTTCCAGTTCGGTGCAACTCAATATCTTGAAAAGATGCCGAATATCTCAAAAGCCTTTATTGTAACCGATCCCTATATGGTCAAATTGGGTTACGTAGACAGAGTATTGTACTTCTTAAGAAAGAGACAGCAATATGTGCATTGCGAGATATTCTCGGAAGTTGAGCCCGATCCTTCTTTAGATACGGTAATGAGGGGCTATGACCTTATGAACAAGTTTAAACCGGACGTTATTATAGCACTGGGTGGAGGCTCCGCCATCGATGCCGCCAAGGGAATGTGGCTCTATTATGAAGAACCGGATACTGATTTTGCTTCATTAAGGCTTAAGTTTATGGATATAAGAAAAAGGATATATAAGTTTCCGAGGCTTGGGAAAAAAGCTAAGTTTGTGGCAATTCCCACTACATCGGGTACCGGTTCCGAGGTAACATCCTTTGCGGTTATCACCGATAAAGTCAACAACACCAAATATCCCCTTGCAGACTACGAGCTAACCCCGGATGTTGCCATAATCGATCCGGAATTTGTAATGACCGTTCCGCCTTCAGTAACGGCAGACACAGGAATGGACGTCTTAACCCACGCCATCGAGGCATATGTGTCGGTACTGGCATCGGATTTTACAGACGGCCTTGCAATGAAAGCCATTCAACTGGTTTTCGAATACCTTCCTCAAGCATACAAAAACAGCAGCAATGAGCTTGCGAGAGAAAAAATGCACAATGCCTCATGTATTGCCGGTATGGCCTTTACCAACGCATTCCTGGGAATAAACCACAGTCTGGCACACAAGCTGGGAGGCGAATTTCATATACCCCACGGAAGGGCAAACGCAATACTGTTGCCCCATGTTATAGAATACAATGCTTCAAAACCCAGCAAGTTCGTTTCCTTCCCCAAATACGAGACCTTTATTGCCGACAGAAGATATGCTGAGATTGCAAAAGCTTTGGGACTTCCTGCTTCAACTGTGGAAGAAGGGGTAAAAAGCCTTATCAAAGCGGTAAGGGACTTAATGAAAGAGCTGAATATTCCAATGACCATAGCCGAATGCAAAATTGACAAGAAAAGGTTTATGGCCAAGGTTCCTGAACTTGCAGAAAAGGCATTTGAAGACCAGTGCACAAATGCCAACCCCAGACTTCCGTTGGTTAAAGAGCTCGAAGAAATATACATTAAGGCCTATGGTGAATAAACTTACGGTATTGATATAAAAATCCCTCCTTGGCTCTTACAAATCCAACGGTGCCAAGAAGGGATTTTATTATTTACCTGTTGATATCGTAAAATTTGTTGCCTCTTAATTTAATTATTCTTCCGAAGAATCTTCTGAGGAATCTTCCGAGGTAATTGCTGAATAAATGATATCTTCGATTGCAGCTTCCAAAGCTTCCTTTTCAGCTTTAATCTGATCGTTCAAGCTTTTTTCTTCCTTTGTCAGTTCGTCAATAGCAGCCTTGTCAACCGGCGGTTTTTCTTCTCTTAATTTTTTCAGTTCTTCCTTAACTGCCTCTTTCTTTTCTTCCAATTCAGCAATCTTTTCTGCAGTTATTTCCTGCAGCTCTTCTATCTTCGCGATAACATCTTCACCAAATTCTGCAATCAATTTAATTGTGTCGATTTGCTCCTTCAATGCATCTCTTTTAGCTTTGAGACCATCGTTTAAAGCTTTTTCTTCTTCTCTTAATGCTGCAATTGCTTCCTCGTCTACTTCTTCTGCTTCCTGTAAGGCTTTTATTTCAGCCTTTATTGCTTCCACTTTTTCTTTTACTTTACTTTCTTCAGCCGCAAATTCTGCCTGTGCAGCTTCAATCTTAGCTACAGCCTCTTCTCCGTACTTTGCAACTAGCTTTATTCTCTCAATCGACTTATTCAATGCATCTCTTTTAGCCTTGAGACCATCGTTTAAAGCTTTTTCTTCTTCTCTTAACGCAGCAATTGCTTCCTCGTCTACTTCTTCTGTTTCCTGTAAGGCTTTTATTTCAGCCTTTATTGCTTCTACGCTTTCTTTTACTTTGCTTTCTTCAACTGCAAATTCTGCCTTTGCAGCTTCAATTTTAGCTACAGCCTCTTCTCCGAACTCAGCAACCAGTTTTATTCTTTCAACCGACTTATTGAATGCATCTCTTTTTGCTTTCAGCTCGTCGTTTAAAGCTTTTTCTTCTTCTCTTAATTTTGCAACTGCTTCCTCATCTACTTCCTCTGCTTCCAACAAAGCTTTTATTTCAGCCTTTATTGCTTCTATGCTTTCTTTTATTGTGCTTTCTTCTTTCGCAAATTCTGCCTTTGCAGCTTCAATTTCAGCTAAAGCCTTTTCACCGTACTTAACAACTTCTTTGACTTTTTCAATCGCTTTATGTAATTCATCTCTTTTTGCTTTTATCGCATCGTGCAAATCCTTATCTTCTTTTCTTAATTCCGATATTGTTTCTTCGTCAACGGGTTTTACTTTTTCCAAAGCTTTTATTTCTTCGTGCAAAGCTTTAAGACTTTCTTCCAGTTCAGCAATATCTGCTTCATATGATGCTTTAATCTTTTCTGTTTCTTTCTTTTCAACAACAGATTCAACATACTTGGAGTGAATAATCTCACTTACCGGTTTGTTGTAAATTTCCTTCGGGCCTGGACCCTCCAAAGCAAATGCAGTTGCTGCGATAGAAAATGCCAAAGCAGCGGATACTAATGAACTAACAATTTTCTTCATCATTTCAATATCTCTCCTTCTTTTTTTATTTATAAGCCATATAAAAGCAAAAGTTTCGTTTGTTTTTATATAGCCTATATTTACATCCCGGTTTTATTGCCCGATATACACACTGTTTTAAGGAACTACATGCAGTTGCCTGTTCAACAGGGGCTTTAACCCTTCCTCACCAGTCTTTCGATGATGTGACTTTTTTTTGTTCGGTTTGATATTTCTATTAAATTTTTTTGCTTGTCTCCAAACCGAATCAAATAGAAAACCTAATACGAATTCTCTTTAATGGGGGGGAATATTCATTGTTGAGTTTCAGATCATACAACCTTTTGCGACATGAAAAGGATTCTTTTGTTGAAATCATAAAAAGAATCAAAGAAGGCGACGTTTTACTTAGAAATAAGTTTATTGACGACTTCAAACCCTTTATATTAAAATGTGTTTCTCAATTGGTTGGTCAAAAAAGCAATTTGGCTCAAAGCGATGAATACAGCATTGCTCTTATTGCCTTTAACGAAGCCATAGAGACCTATGACCTAAATAAAAAGGCAATGTTTGTGAGTTTTTCCAAACAGGTGATAAAGCGGCGGCTTATAGACTATTTCAGAAGCACGAATAAGAACAATGTTACAGTACCTTTTTCATATTTTAATGACAGCAATACCGGTGTTAATGAATACAATACCGGAAGTTTCGAAGAAAAGTATTTATGCGATAAAAATTCCGACTACAGCATTGATTTTGAAGTTAGAGAAGAACTTAAGAATCTGGAGTCAAAAATATGTGAATATAAATTCAACATTGAGGATTTGATTGAATGTTCCCCGAAACACCGTGACACCATAGTTTTATGTCTTAATGCGGCAAAAACCGTTATAGATAATGAATCCCTATATAAGAAATTTATACAAAAGAAAGTCCTTCCATATGATGAATTGACTAAACACGTTAATCTATGCCGGAGAACTCTTGAAAAAAACAGAAAATTCATTATTGCTATGATTTTCATACTTAAGAGTGATCTCGAGGTATTAAAAAAATATATTTATGATACATTAGGCGGTGAAGTATTATGAAACTAAAGGGTACTGTTTTGAAGCTTAAAAAGAACTTGGCTATTATCATGACGAACGAGTGTAGAATTGTTTCCATAAAAAGAAAGCCAGGTATGTATGAGGGATTGGAATTAACGTTTAACAAAAATGAAATTATAAATAAAAAGAGCAAGCTTGCCGTTTCTATTCGAATCGCTGCAGCTGTTGCCGCTATATTTATAATCATGCTGGTCCTTTACAATCCTTTTAACAGCAGCGGTGCATACGCTTATATTGCCATAGACTCCGATGCCAGTATAGAATTTGAACTGGATAAAAACAACAAAATACTAAAAATCAATTACTTTAATGATGACGCAAATGTTTTATTAAAAGAATTGGATTTAAAGAATAAATCCGTGGATTTTGCAATAAAAGAAGTAATCAAAAGGCTAAATCAGGATGAATCGACTATATTGATATCGGCATGTTTGAAGGAAAAGAGCCGTATAAAATCCGGTGTTTCGGAAAAAATCAAGCCTGATGAGTTCAACAAATTGATGGATATTTGCAAAAATGCCGTTGAAACCAATGTCATCGAAAACGTACATTTAAAAGTGGTGGAAGTGCCCTATGATTACAAAAAACTGGCCGACACAAATAAAATATCCATCGGTAGAAGTGTCTTATATGAAAAGGCCAGAGAGCAAGGCATTGATTTCGGTATTGAAGACATAAAAAACAAAAGTGTTGGAGAAACTCTGAAAAAAGTTAAAATTGACGATGATGTTGCTTTGCAGAACGGAAAAAAAGATAAACCGGTTAAGCCTGCTCCAAAACCTGAGTCAAAAGAATCGAAAAAGGATAAACCAATTTCTGAGGAGAAAGTCGAATCAAAACCTGTGGCAGAACCGAAGGATAAACCCCAGGATAAGACAAAACCGGAACCAAAGAATAAACCCGAAGAGAAACCGACAGCAGAGCCAAAAGGTCCTGCCGAAGGAAAAGCAGAACCGACACCCAAGGGTAATCCTGAAGAGAAACCGAAGGACAATGTTGAAGTTAAACCCGGGGCAGAACTTAAGGATGTTACAAAACCGACTCCCAAGGACAGTATCGATACTGAAACAGGACCTGAACATAAGGATGGTCCCAAAGATAGTCCAAAAAGTAACCCCGATGCTAAACCGGAGGCGGAACTTAAGGAGATTCCCAATGAAAATCTAAAGGATAATCTCGGAGTTAAACCCGAAGTTGAAATTAAGGACAGTCCTAAAGAAAATCCCAAGGATAATCCCGAAGGTAAACCCGAGGTTGAAATCAAGGGCAGTCCCAATGAAAATCCCAAGGATATCCCCGAAGGTAAACCCGAGGTTGAAATTAAGAACAGTCCTAAAGAAAATCCCAAGGACAATCCCGAAATTGAACCCGAGGTCGAAATTAAGGACAGTCACAAAGAAACTCTCCCAAAAGATAAAGCTGAAACATAAGGGCAAGATACAGTTCTTGCCCTTCCCTTATGCCTGTGTTTACAATAAAATTGGTGGCATTAAAGCCGTTGAGAGTTGGTATATTCCAAACTGAACCAAAAAATACTGCCTTTACCCACTTCCGATTCAACCCCATATTCTCCGTCGTGCATCTCGATGACCTTTTTTACGATAGAAAGCCCAAGGCCTGTACCCATCTTGGGCCTTTTGTGTTTTTTATCAACCTTGTAGTAACGGTCCCATATATAAGGTAAGTCACTCTTCTCGATGCCGTCTCCATGATCAATTACCTCGATTTTAACCCTGTTCCCGTTTACGCTTTGCCTCACAATCACATTCTTGTCCTCTCCGCTGTAATTGATAGCGTTAAGTAAAAGATTATAAAAGGCTTGAGTAATTTTAACTTCGTCCGCATTTATATGGACATCTTCGTTATAATAAAATTCCAGCCGGTATCCTTCGTTTTTAACAAGTTCGTTCATCCGGTTTACAGTTTTTCTCAAACTATCGGTCAGGTTGTAATTTGTCTTGTTTAATTTTGCTATACCCGTTTCAAGGCTGGAAATATCAAGCATATCATTTACAAGAGCCGTCAATCGCTTCGCTTCATCCATAATAATTTGGCTTTGCTCCGGTGTAACCTCGTGGGGGAAGTCGTGCATCATCTCGGCATAGCTGTAAATAAAAGAAAGGGGTGTACGCAAATCGTGGGAGACATTTGCCATCAATTCCCGGCGCAGCCTTTCCACTTTGGAAAGTTCTGTAGCCGCGGTATTTAGAGTATCGGACAACTCTTTAATTTCCAAAAAACCTCTTCCGCGGAACTTGGTTTCATAATTACCCATCGCCAGATGCTTCGCACTTTGATTTATCTGTTCAATGGGATTTGAAATGTGTTTTGATATGATTATTGCAAGAAGTGTTGCAAGAAGAATCATGATCACCGTAATAATTAAAAGCTGCATTTGCAGTGTGGACACGGTGGCATCCACCGGTGTCACCATGGCATAAAAAGTAAGTGAGATTTTACTTCCATCCTCTAAAGCAAACTCCTTTGCCTTGGTGATAGTTTCCGGCTGCCTGCGGTTGCGCCAATTAGGCATAGGCCGAACAGGCGGAGCAAAATCCTGTGTCGGCCTTACTATTATCTCTTTGGTTAGTTCAATTTCATACAATACATTTTGAAGGTTTGGGCTGTTGATGTTTTTCTCCACCAGCGCAATAGCTTTATCTATCTCAACTTTGCGTATAAACTTGTACATATCGCTCAAAAACACCGTCTGAAATATCCACAGGATAGCCAGAAGCAATGCGCAAAAACCCAGTAGGAAGCCAAATATCTTCCATTGCAATTTAAATTTATCCATCAAATCTATACCCCAATCCACGCAAGGTTTTAATTAAATGTGCATAGGGTCCGAGAGATTTCCTCAGAAGTTTCATATGCGTATCTAAAGTCCTGTCATCGCCGCAATAGTCAAATCCCCATACTTCTGCCATTATCTTTTCCCGTGGAACGGCAATGTTTCTATTCCGTATCAGAAAAAACAAAAGGTCATATTCCTTAGGAGCCATATCTACCTGCACTCCGTCAATAAACACCTTGTATGCCGTTAAATCTGCCTTGAATCCGTCCTTTTCAAAAATGACATGACCCTCTGCATCCTTCTTTGCAGAGCTGCTTTTATCCACTCTGCGTAAAATGGCATTTATCCTAAGCATAATTTCCTTTGATGAAAAGGGTTTGACAACATAATCATCCACACCGAGCTCAAAGCCCAAAATCTTATCATATTCCTCGCCTCGGGCAGACAGCATTATTACCGGTGTGTCGGAAAATTTACGAATTTCCTTTACTGCGGAAAAACCGTCAAGTTCAGGCATCATAATATCCATAATGATTATGTCAAAGGTATTGTTACGGCAAAGCTCCACGGCTTCGATGCCGTCTCCCGCTTCTGTTACCTCATGACCCTCAAACAGAGCATAACGCTTTATAACAGCACGAAGCCCCGCTTCATCGTCGCATATTAAGATTTTAGCCATTTAAAAACCATTCCTTCCTACTTATTGTGAAGACTTCAGTAAGGAAACAAGTCAATGCACCAAACCCCTTAAATACCGTTGGTTGTTCGGTATATTTTTAAGTATATGTTTTCTTGTATACAATTTTAACACAAAATCAGTATCATACAAAGAAATCCAAATTTTCTAATATGTTTTTCTAAACCTTGCCGCAAATATAATAGCAGCAACCAGAACGAAGGACAGTATTCCCATGAGAGCAATATTATTATTTTCTGTTCTTCTGTCCGAAAATCCCCCTGTGAACGGGTTGCCCGAAAACCTCCTGTTTGGTTCTAAAGCTTCCATACCTTGTTTATTATCGGAAGAACTTCTGTCACCTCTATTTTGTCCCATCCAGCCGAAACGCCCGCCGGTTATCGAAGAAATCCAGTTAATCTGCTCATCTGTTAGGCCGATTGATTTCAGTTTCTCCTTTACTTCATCCGTTATTTGACCGTTTGCCTGCATTATTATTTCTCCGGCCTTTCTCATAAGTTCCATATCCATACTTTCAAATCCGCCGGCAAAAGGATTGTCTCTTCCGCCTCTTCCACCCATCATACTTCCAAGGACAGATAACTTTAAATCGCCGGGTGATATAAGCTTTTCAGGGTTCGCCTTTTGTCCTTCGGTTGTAGAGGGAACAGTGCCGTCAAGCTGTCCCTGTACACTTTGAGCTCGAAGATTACCCAAGGTAATGAATGCCGAAACAGCGTTTTTGTACTCCTCAAAGGTGCAAAATGCAGTGGTATCGTTTTTTACATATTGGGAAATCAAGGCATCAAGAGATTCTATTTTTTTCTCAAACTTTCCGTTGGCAAAATAGTTATCAATCAGCTGCTGTAAGTAGTTGTGATATCTTTCCAAATACTCTGTATTGGAAAACAACTTTTCTATCAAAGGCCGGCTTGACATTTCAACCCCGCTAACCGGAGTGTCAATAGGAAAATTAACCACTGAAGATGCATCCCCGTTTTGAAAGCCACCCCATGCAAGATTATAGTCCCACGGTAAGACAGTAAGCTTGCCGTTGCGCTCATAAATATAATAATTCTGTGCCATGCCCGAACTATAGCTGTCAAGATTGACAACAAAAGTATGTGCGGCCAGATATCTTAAAATCTTGTCCACATCAAAATATTTTTCCAATTCTTTGCCCTCAGAAAGTGCTTTAAGGGCCTTAATAACACGCCGGTAATCGCTCTCTTTTCCTTTTCCCACTACATTGTTAAAAATAGAGCTGTAGCTTTCAATATTATCATCTGTATATTCAAGACTTCCACCACCTCTGCCGCCGGGCCATCCTCTACCTCCGAAATTACCACGCATTCCGCCCATTCCTCCACCCATTTGTGGCACAAATGGGTTTTCATCTGTGTTAGACGGCGGATTAAATCCGGATTCATTCTTGCCATCCGAAGGTATAGGTTGAACTCCCGGGTTTCGCTGCGTACCGAATCCTCGCTGAGGGGCATTGTTCGGTCTTTGGGATGTGCCTCTTTGCCCATCGGGCATACCGGGCATATTTCCTTCAGGCATACCGGGCTTGCCTCCTTCGGACATGCCGGGCATTCCCCCTTCAGGCATACCGGGCTTGTCTCCTTCGGACATGCCGGGCATTCCCCCTTCAGGCATACCGGGCTTGTCTCCTTCGGACATGCCGGGCATGCCTCCCTCAGGCATTCCGGGCATACCTCCTTCAAACATACCGGGCATGCCTCCGCCCGGTGCTCCCGGAGCGTTTCCATCCCAGTTTCCCATATCCATACTTTTCACATTATAAAGCATTCCCGATATATCGCCGAAAACCCGCTGTTCATAACTATCGTTATATAACTCCACCGCAAGATACAGTCCTTGGTTCTCGCCGTTTACTTTAATATCCGCATAACCGAAATAAGGTGCATCCACGCCGACTTCCCGCATTAGATCGTAGGATACATATTCCTTCATGTAAGTGTTATCCCCAAGCATGTTATTTAATACCATGCTCTCAAGTCCGAAGCACGTCTGACCTTTAATGTATTCGTCAAATTGCAGCCGGAAACTATATCTGTCACTGTCGGAGTTTGTCACTTGGGTCAAGCTGGAGTTTCCCTTAGGACGGATACCGACATTTTTGAATTTCGTTCCGTTAATAACCACATCAACCATGATGAATTGCTCGCTTCTGGCATTGTCGAGCATTTCTTGCCAATCCTCTTCATCAGCAATAATATCAATGGAAATGATATCGGTGCCAAAAACCTTGGTTGCATACTCCGGTTCGGATTTCAAACTTCCGCTTGCCTTTTGCATATTGCCGGCCACCACAAGAGCTGTGCTTAATACCAAGGCAAATGTAACGGCAATGGCAACAATAACATTTATTCCTTTACTATTAATCATTTGCAGTCACCTCAAATCCTGCATGTTCAGGCTGTGTATTCGCCGTTATAGCTTACAAGGCATGCATTGTTCACGCCCTTTATGGCTAGTAATTCATTGAGAAACGCTGCCGACATATCCTTTAGTCTCACTTCAACAGTAAGCTCAATACCATTTTGAGAAACTGTCTTTGCTTTAATTAAGCTTTTCTTAGTTTTTTCCTTTATTTTTGCCATGCAATCGCTTTCGGCTTTGTCGTTTTCAAGATTGAGTACCACAATGTATGGAGTATCGGTGCTTTTTTTGTTTACAAACACGAGAAGAACGATTCCGATCAAAACCGATCCGATAATACCGAGAGGAATCAACCCTGCACCGATAACAATACCTGCCGAAATTGCCCAAAACAAAAATGCAATGTCCAGAGGTTCTTTAATGGCTGTTCTGAAACGTACGATGGACAGGGCACCTACCATACCCAGGGACAGAATGATGTTTGACGTAATCGCAAGGATAATAAGGGTTGTGATCATGGTCATGGCTATAATTGAAACACCAAAGGACGCCGAGTACATAACCCCGGAAAAGGTTTTTTTGTATACGAAAAAGATGAAAAGCCCAATTGCAAAGGCCATAAGCATTGCAACCAAAACATCGACTATTGAAAATTCCACAGCCTTTTCTAAAAAACTGGATTTAAAAATATCTTTAAACGTCATTATTTGCTACCCCCAATTTAAAAAATTCTTGTTGTTGCATATTTGGAAAATGCAGTACTTCTTCTGCCGGAAAGCGATACCATACCGCGAATTATCTCCGGCAAAAAGCTATCATATTTCACTTCGAGAATATAAGCTCCCGAAACCGGTATAAGGACAGGTTCAGGGTTCAAAAAATCATGAATATTGTAGCTTGTCCGAATATCATAATCCATGGTCACCCGCACATTTCCCATAGGATAGATATATGCTTCCCGCCTATAATCCACGATATTTTTCGGCCGAAGCTGCTGGTAATGCATTTTTGCATACAGCTCCAGGCACAGAGAACTTCCGTTTTCCTTTAACGCAGCAAGGTCGCCGTCAAGCAATCGACTGCATTCTTCTTTAGTTATAACGGTGCTCTCCTTATAGCTAAGGTTATTTTTCTTGCTCTTTTTTTCAAGGCGGATGAAGGATTGGTCATTGTTATAAAGACGTAACCGAAATTTTTCCCGCTCATTTACTCCGTCAATTTTTTCTTTCAGTGCTTTATCGTTATAGTTGTCGAAATAGAGGCTCTTAACCCGGTAGCTGTTTCCCTCTTTCGCATTTTCATCAGGACGTGCTACAAAGGGAAGCCTTGCCCTTATCTGCAATACATCGGAGTAGTTTATATAGTGCTTCAGTTCATGCCTGCCTCGGGTTTCTGCCATTCTCTCACTCCTTTCCTCAGGAATGATTTTATTCTAAACAATGAAAGTGAAATACAATTGTAGGTTATCTGAACTTTAACTGAATTTTTTCCAAACCGAAAATAGCAAGATTATGCAACATGCACAAAGAAAAATTGTCGACAGTTGACATTGGACATGCTACCATTATTAATATAAACTGACAATAAATAATGCTATACAGAATCGAGGAAGTCTAATGAGCAAAACAAGAAAACTTACGATAAAAAACAATTAAATTTCCGAAGTTTGTGAGGTGACTCTCGGCGGATATCCGCAAAAAATCATGCTTGACGGCAAAAAGAAAAACAATCCTCTGGTAAAATGAATAAACAATTGATAATGCAAAAACAATATTGACATAGGTAAGAAAATACATCGACAGCTATATATGTAATAGCAGAGATAAATTTCCATGGGGTGATACAATTAAAGGTCTTCTGATCAGCCCGGATTACAAATTGAGAGATTTTATAGCGGTTTTATTAATCGGTTATTTAAAAAACCGCTCCCTAATGGAAGAACTCATTAAAATTGATTTATCAGAAGACCTCTCTTCAGTCAAAGTGCCATATAAAATTATTCAAGGCAGTACAGATATTGTTACATCATCAAAATCCATTCAGAAATTTGTGTCAGAATGCGGCAATAATATCAGCCTTGTTACAATTCCTCAAAACGGTCATGTTCCAAATGGAAAAGGCATGGAGCAAGTGTTAAATGAAATTGTCGCTATGTCTTAATACTTGCCAAAGTTCATGTCACCGAAATATATCTCCTTTTTATTCAAGGGTTTCTCTTTTGAATCAACCTCACGGTTTTCACCCGCAACTTCCAGTAATCCAAAAATATCCTTATCTATACTCCCATATCCCGATTTTTCATATCCGTTTTTTCTTATTCTAAACCTTCTTACCATTTCGTTAAGGGTATCCGCCTGGCTGGTCAGTTCCTGACTTGCAGCAGCACTTTGCTGTGAAGTTGCCGAATTCGTCTGTACAACCTGCGAAATTTGCGACACACCCTGATTTACCTGCATAATTTCTGTCGCCTGATCATTTGATGAAGCAGCAATTTCACCCACTATGTCAGTTACTTTTGAAACTCCGGTAACAATCTTTGAAAGTGCTTCTGCAGTTTCTTTTGCTATACTCATGCCACTTTCCGTTTTCTTAACGGTTTTCTCAATTAAAACTGCTGTCTCTTTTGCCGACTCAGCACTTCTACCGGCAAGGTTTCTGACTTCTTCTGCCACAACGGCAAATCCCTTTCCGTATTGCCCTGCCCTGGCTGCCTCAACAGCGGCATTTAGAGCAAGAATGTTGGTCTGAAATGCTATTTCATCTATTACTTTAATAATTTTAGATATATTTGATGATGCCAAAGATATTTCATCCATAGATTTCAGCATTTCTTTCATTTGCTCATTACCGGCAATTGCATCTTCTTTTACTGCCATGGTAAGTTCACTCGCCTCTTTGGCATTAAGTGCATTATTTTTAGTTTGTTCGGCTATTTCATTCATAACTGCTGTCAATTCCTGAATTGAACTTGCTTGTTCTGTAGTACTCTGGGAAAGCATTTGCGACGAATCCGCAATTTGTTTCGAACCTGCATACACCTGTAATGATGCTTCTTTCATATTGTTAAGCACATTATTGAACGCATCCAAAATACGGTTGAGAGAATCTTTTATCTCAGCAAAATCCCCTTTGAATTCTTTATCCACCATGATGTCCAAATTTCCTTCCGACATTTGATTCAACACATGGCTGATTTCGCTGATATAGGTCTTTAAATTGTTTATTGTCTTGTTCATTGCATTCTTTATTATTGCATGCTCACCTTTATAGTCTCCTTTTACACTAACCTGCAAGTTTCCCTTTTCTACTTCTTCAAGTACGCAAGTCGCTTCATATATCGGCTCAATTGCCGCATCCAGCGTGTTATTGATTCCTGAAAAATTATATCCCGGTACAATCCTTTAAATTTTTCCTTATTTCCTCTCTCTTGAAGTTTACCTTCAATTGCTGCCGAGGTTAATGTATTTACTTCGTTAACAAGTCCTTTTATCGACTCGGCAGTCTTTTTCAAGGCAGGACCTATCTCATCCTTATCATCCTTTATCAAAAACTCGAAATCAAAATTTCCTTCTGATATTTTATCCATTGAGCTAACCACATAGTTTTGAATATAGTCGGCATAATTGTCCATTGTATTGGCAAGCCGTCCTATTTCGTCTTTTCTGTTTAAATTCAGCCTTTTTTTCAAATGGCCTTTTTCAAATTCCTCAACCATTTCTACCAACGAACCAAGGGGTTTTGATATATTCCTGACTACAGAATATCCGAATGCAAAAATTAAACCCAATATAACCGCTAATACACTGAAAATACTCACTAGAGAGTTGGTTCTTGCCCTCTTGTAATTTGCTTCATTTACATTTATAGCTTCTTTAAGTAGCTCCGTTATCTCATCCAAACTCTCGCGAGACTGGTTGAATGTCTCTTCCCAATCTTTATCAAAAGCTTTTTTGTCTATAGATAATGTTGAAAGCCGAGCCCATTCCTTCATTCCGGGAATTACTTTCTCAAACAGTTCATATGCCGTAAGCTTGCTTTGCGCTGATCTGAATTCCACCCAATCACTCTTTGTTGCATCCATTTCCTTTTTTGCTTCTAAAAGTCTTTCCTCTGCCGTTTTAACATTGTCATTAAAAAAAGCAATTTGCTTATCAATTTCTTCTTTTGAGTTATCTGCCAGAACCAGACTTTGAACCGCTGTATATGCCTGATATAGGTCTCTGTCGGCATTCAATAATAAATCTTGTGCAATAAGGCCTGATTTCAGCATTTTTGTTTGTGCATTCTGAACACTGATACTTGAACTTGCCGCCCATACTGCAAATATAGCAATCAAAGCTACTGTTGAAATTATAGTTGCAAGGATCTTTCTTTTAATCGATAAATCTGAAATCCATTTCACAAAAATTACAACTCCTTTTTATAATGTAATAATTTGACAAAACCTCACATAGTATATCTTGATATATCTTTCGGCATATTTTTAGCTTTTCTACAATTTTTTTATTACCAAATCATAGGCAAATTCAAAAACTCAAAATAAAAAATGCCCCCACAAATACATTGATTTATGAAGGCATTTTATTTATTAATTTTAATCTATTATATCAATAAAAAACATCCCTTATCAATCAACCCTATAATATCCCGGTTTGATAGGCTTTCTGAAAATCCTGTAACGGTTAACCCAAATAACAATTAAAATCGAAATAAAACAAATGATTGCAAGCGCTCTAAGCCAAACAGTCCCGGAAACCTGACTGAAATTAAAGCATCTAACGTTAATCCACATCTGGTTCAACTGGGCATTTACATCATCAGGAAGATAGCCCATTACAGCACTCCGGTCGATAATATCCTTTGGCGGATATTGGGCAAATAAAAGCCTTTTTGCCTGATCTTCAGTAGTTTTAATCACAAAATTTTCATCCTCATCATCACCGCTGAAAAAATAGCCCAGAGGATACTCTACCGTAGCTTCATCCTCTTCCGCTCCGAATTTATAGTTGACATATTCATAAATCAAAGGATTGTCTCCGCCTGAGATCGTAGAGGTATAACCGATGTAATACATATTCCTGATCACATTATCCGGCCTGGAAATAAAATTAATAAAAGCTTCTGCAGCTTTTTGCTTCTCCGGATCGCCGTTTATTCCGGACTTGAGCATCACCCAACCGTCAAGCCATAGATTGGTACATTCCTCAGGAACGGCATAATTGAAGTAATAATCCTCTTCTTCAGCCTCCTCCATTATATATACTGCATCCCCGGACCACTGCAAATTGGCAATAATTTTACCTGTAATCATATCCGCTTTACCGCTGTCAACTTCAAAAGAATATACATTCTCCTTTATTTGTCGCAGCAATTCCTCAGCTTTTTCAATAGTTTCCGGGCGGGTGTCATTCAAAAGCTCCGCCAGTTTTTCCGAGTAATCCTCACTGTTAATAAATTCTTCGCTGAGCAGCAAATCCTTGTGTAAAATAGCCAGTGTAGGAAAATAGGATTCTCTGACACTGTCCTTTACAGTTATTCTTTTCTTATATTTGGGATTGGCAAGAATTGACCAGCTTGAGGCATCTTCCTCACTTACCTCATCCGGATTATATACAATACCAATAGTTCCCCACATATACCCTGCCGCATATGCGCTCCAAGGCTTTCCGTCAATTTCGTTAATATCAAAAATATGTTTAATATACGGCGATACTCCTTTAATATAATAATTATTCTCGTCGGATGTATCAAAAAAGCTCTCGGACAGTGGCTGGAGCCTATCCTCTTTCAATAGCTTGCAAAACATATATTCCGAAGGGCAAACCAGATCATAGGTTTCTCCGAGAACAATTTTGCTGTACAAATCCTCATTGGTTCCAAAGGTTGAGTATTCCACTTCCACACGTTTGCCGTAAGTTTCATAATACCAATCCTCAAAGTCGGTCATTATGTCGTTTTCGCCCATTATTGTTCCGCTTTCCAGCTCAATAGCTTCGTCATCATCCCAATCGCCGTAATCGATATATTCTTCCCAATTACCGATTTTCAAAACAATCGTATCATCATTTTTGGCCTTCGCTTCCGATACACTAAATACTGCAGATAATCCCTCCGTCAAAAGAAGCAATCCCAGTAAAAGCAATGAATATCTTTTTCTTCGTTTAGATTTCATTTTTGACATTCTCCTCACCGCCCTCCTTTCTGCTGGCAGATATGTTACTTACAAGTACTACCAATAGAATAATCACAAAAATCAACGTAGATAAAGCCCAAAGCGCAGTTTTCAACTCAGTATTTGAGCCCTTTGTCGCATTGACCACATAGGTACTGATAGTATTAAAGGTGGCAGGCTTTGTATACGTAGTAACAAAATAATCGTCTAAAGATAAGGTTACCGCCAACAAAAATCCGGAAACAATACCCGGCATTATCTGCGGAATTGTAATTTTCATTAATGCCTGTCTCGCACTGGCACCCAAATCAAGGGCTGCTTCATAAAGATTGTGGTCCATTTGCTTGAGCTTTGGCATAACGGAAAGATAGACAAAAGGTGTAGCCAAAACAACATGCCCGGTGATTAATGGTATAAATGAATCTTTATTTACACCGAACACAACTATCATCAATACACAAATAGAAAATCCTGTTACAACATCGGCATTAACTACAGGGATCTGATTGGAGGTACTCACAAACCCTCTCATCCCCTTTTTCGAATAAAAAGCGCCAATTGCACCCAGTGTTCCTAAAATCGTAGATATAACCGCACATTGCAAAGCCAAAGTCAAGGTTCCGATAATCATATCCATTAGCTCCTCTGAGGTAAAGAGGGTTATATAGTTCTGCAAGGAAAAACTGCCCGTGCCTCCAATTACAGGAGTATCCATAAAGCTATAAACTGCCAGAATCAGAATAGGAGAATACATAAAAAGCAATACAATTCCAATCCATGAACCACTCAATATTTTCTTAATCATAGGATTGCCTCCTTTTCCGGTTCCTTCTCAGTGAATCCTTTTGTTGCCCATGTTATGATAAATACAATGAACAACAGCACAATGGATATCATAGAACCACCATGCCAGTCATAGGCATTGAAATAACTTCCAATCAAGCTTCCCATTATAAAGGTATTGTTATAAAGCATGTCCAGGATTACATAATTGGTCATTGCCGGCAAAAACACCATCGTAACACCGCTTACAATCCCAGGCAAGGAAAGGGGTAGTGTAACCCTTGTAAATACCTCCATTTTATTGGCACCAAGGTCATAAGCCGCTTCTAAAAGTTGATTGTCAAGCTTCATCAAAGTAGTGTATAAAGGTAAAATCATAAACGGCAAATAATCATAAGTCATACCGATTATGGTATTTAAAAACGGATGGTATGCAAGGTTGCCTTCTATCACAGAGAGAACTTCTTTTAATGCCAGGATTCTCAAGGTAAAATTAATCCACATCGGAACTACGAATATAGCCAGCAAAATTGCTTTTCTCTTAATATTGCTTCGTGCCAGAATGTAAGCAACCGGATAAGCTACCAATAAACATACAACGGTAGTGGTAACGGAAATCAATATGCTGTAAAACAAGGTACCTACCGTATTGCTGCTGGTAAAGAAGTTTATCAAATTTTGTATTGAAAATCTTCCCTCTCCGTTGGTAAAGGCATAATAAAATATAACAATAAGCGGTGCTATAACAAAACACACCAAAAATGCTGCATAAGGAATGCACAATTGTTTACGTGAAAAACTATATCTCATACATCCTGTGCCTCCTCTGCATTAAGTGACAAATCAATGCTTTCCTTCGGTATAATTACACTGACATAGTCATTTTCATTCCATAAGCTCTTGTCACGCAAATGAATGTTTTCACCGCTTTTTGTACGTACAACATAATGATAATGGTCTCCCTTGTAAATAAGGGAAGCAATATGACCTTTCGTTCCACCCGCATCAATATCGTCACTCATGGCCGGAGCGGATATGGGAACTCTTACCGTTACAGAATTTCCGATAACATTAATCTTGTTTCCGTCCATATCATACAAATTATTATTGGAGATACTCGATCCCGGATACAATTTTGTAATATCGCAATCGAATTCTCCGTCTGCAAAAGCTACTTTATCCACTGCAGTAATAACACCTTCATAAGTATTGATATCGGTTTCTGCATGAATGACATGAATTCCGTTAGGCTCGATTCTAAGCCCCAGCTTTTCTCCTACTTTTACATGTTTTGTACTTTTAAGCAATATTTCATTTTCTCCTGACTGAACGGTTATATTATAATGTATCCCTTTAAAATTCACATTTTTAACTGTTCCCCGAATTTGACCGTTTTCTGAAGGCACCATTTCTATGTCTTCAGGTCTTACAACCACATCCACGTCCGAACCGGCAGGTAAATCATCAATACAATCAAATTCAGCATCACAGAAGCAAACTTTCTTCTTTCCGGTCATTTTGCCGCTAAAGATATTGCTCTCACCGATAAAGTCAGCAACAAATACGGTGTTCGGTTCATTATATATTTCTTCCGGTGTTCCTATTTGCTGAATCATACCGTCGGCCATTACAACAACCTTGTCCGACATAGTAAGAGCTTCCTCCTGATCGTGAGTTACGTAAATAAAAGTAATGCCGAACTTTTCGTGCAAGGCTTTAAGCTCAATCTGCATTTCCTTGCGCATCTTTGAATCCAAAGCACCAAGCGGTTCATCCAGCAATAATATTTCAGGTTCATTGACAATAGCTCTGGCAATGGCAATTCTCTGCTGCTGCCCACCGGAAAGAGTAGAAATATCCCGTTTTTCAAAGCCTTCCAAATCCACAATTTCCAACACACGTTTTACTTTTTCTCTTATTTGCTCCTTCGATAGTTTTTCTTTCCGAACAATGGTTTCTCCCTTGCTGTTTTTATAAGTTACGTCTACATATTTCATTTTCAGGCCAAATGCAATATTTTCGAAAATATTAAGATGCGGAAACAAGGCATATCGTTGAAATACCGTATTGATAGGCCTTTTGTTAGGAGGAAGATTGCTTATATCCTTGCCATGTAATAGAATTTGGCCTTCTGTGGGAAGTTCAAAACCCGCTATCATTCGTAGCGTCGTTGTCTTACCGCACCCTGACGGACCTAAAAATGTCACAAATTCTCCCTTTTTAACTTCAAGATTAAAATCTTTTACGGCGACAAAGTCGTCATAACATTTTTGGATACCTTTTAGTTCGATAATATTTTCTTTACTCATGGCAACCCTTTCCAATATCAAAATTTTTCCTTATAATTATAAAAGCAACAAAGTCAAGTAATTGAAGGGTCTTGACTTTATTGCCTTAAATTTCACCTCAATTTTTACTATATGATTTTACTACATAAATATTAACAGCGTCAATGACAGAATTTTATTCTATATATGTATATTATTAATAACATTTATACAAAAAGAATTTAAGTAAAATTGTAATCTATAATAGATATATTCCACTTGCTCTTAAAAAGCTTATCAATCCTAATAACTTCACCCCATATTCCTTCTTTATATTTCTTACCTTCCCATTCAAAATAATTCATCAACTTCTCTTTATTGCGTATCAAAGTTTGACTGAGTTTTTTTAGTACTTTGATTTTATCGATAGTAAATGGTGATGCATTTCTCTCCTCTCTAATTAATTGAAAATGTATTATGGATAATGCTACATAAATATCAAAAGGATCTCCATCCATCATTTCCAATAAAGCATCTTCATAAATTTCATCAATTTTAAATTCCGGATTTTCACGATATACGGCATAAATACCTTTAGGTATAATTTTGGTCCAATCTGTAGGAGCGCTGGCATTTACCCAATGCTCCACTTCAAAATTATATCCATCTTTGCCTTCCAAATACTTAATTACTTCTTTTTCTTTAATAGCTTTCAGCAATAACATTTTCTCCACTTTGATCAACCTCAATCCAAAAAAGTAATTGCTGCAGCCAGGGTAAACAACAAATTCAGTCAATCAATTCATTATACTGTAGACTAGCTACTAACGGATTCTTGACTTTTTTATACTTTTCACCAGGATGCATCCAGTCAATAATATCATTATTTATTGGTTGACCATATAACTCTTGTCTTAGCTTTACCCACTTGTAAAATGAGTCATATATTTTTTCTTTTTCACTACTTAAACATCGTATAATAACCTGATGCAAATTCTGTGGTTTATGGCAATCAATATAAATGAACTCCCTTTCACGTTCAAAAAAACAAACCTTATTTTTCCCCTTTGTGTCAGATGACTCCAAAGCAGCTGTTAGCTTCTCTGTATTGATAGCAATATTCATTGTCTTCCCGATTTGATTTATTACATCCACTGTATGTTCAGGAAGTATCAATGCTACAATTAGTGACATATCATCAAACTTCTCTAGCAAGTGTTGGTATTCCAATAATCCAAATCCTCCATTCAAATTTAATCCCACAATATATTAATTTTATTATTCTTGTAAGTAGATACCCTTACTCTTGGCTAACGATCCCTATTCCCAAGCCCGAAGTGGACTTTAACCATCAAGTTGTTGCCCATGCCGGGCGCAACAAAAAATCCCGAAGCTGTATTGCTACAGTCCAGCTTTTTCTATTAGCCATCTTACAACATCATCACCTTCTAATCTTACCGGTTCATCTTTTGTCCCGACAAATACATAGTTCGAATATACCTGTTCAACGCCTTTTGCTCCCCTGAAATTTGTTCCAAAAAGCAACGCTCTGCTTAATACTGCACTTGTCAGATCTACATTCTGAAGATTTGCATTACTTAAATCGGCTCCTCTTAATATTGCTCCTCTCAAATCTGAACCTGATAAATCTGAATTACTTATGTCTGCACAATCAAAAGAGGTTTTAATTGCTATACAGCATTTCATATTTGAGTATCTTAATGAAGCATAATCAAATACAGCCTTACTTAAAATTGATTCCGATAAGTCAGCTTTAAAAAATGATGAACTCAAAAAATAGCAGGCATACATATCATTATTTTTCAAATTACAATAGTCAAAACTAACTTCAACCATATGAGCACTGCATAGCTTCTTGTTATTAATTGTACATTTATTAAAAACCGCTTTTTCTATCTCTATTTTTTTCCCCATTAATCCATTAGAATCAACCCACTTTTGATGTCCTTCCAATAATGTATTTAATTCCACAAGTTATCACCTCTACGCATTTTATAGACACAACAAAGCTTTATCAGTTAGTCCTGCTGTTTCCACAGTTTTTTTACTTTGTCACTTTAGACTGCTTGTGTCTCAATATCCGATTTTTTATCAATTTGGAAGTAATGGGTTGAGTCCATTTTTAAAGCATCATAAAGCAATCATTTTTTAAAGCAAGCAGTATAAATCATTCTTTAGTAAAATAAACCCTGCCTGATTCTGCATTGCTCTCAACTATTGGCTGAATTTTTCCCCAATAAGTATGTATTTCTCCATTTTCTCTTTTAAAACTCAAAAGAACATCACCTTTATCGTAAGGCTCAAATACATTATCCGGCAAATATTCTTCAAATACCAGGTCCACGGAATTTTCATCCCCCAAAACCTGTGCTTTTAGCCTTTTCATAGTCTGAAAGCCATCGATACTTATTTGGGAATAATAATTTTCCCCTTCTTTGCTTATTGAAATTCCGTAAAACATGTTTTGATCTTCAGGAACATATTCTGAAAAACTATAAGTTCCCAACCACAAATCCAAGTCAGAGGAATCTGTTTTACTTGTGTCATCCTCCAAATTATTATGTGATTCTACCTTAGGTGACTCTACCCGAATCGTTTCTTCCCGAGATGTACCCACCTGCTTCTCAGTTTGCTCATTTGTATTTAAAGATTCAGATACAGAACCCGTCGGTGTGGAAGTATTCGACACATATTTTTTTGAGCACCCTAAAAACATCCCGCATACAAGAGCTAGCATTACTAAAAAAACAGCTGATTTTTTTGCATTATACATTTCACATCCACCCATCTTTCATATTATTTTAGAAGTTTATCGCTTATTATTTATTCATATCATACATATTAGGATCCTATTTCTTTAAAACTTTCGATAACACTGCTAATATCTCTCTCCATTTCCCTGGCCTTTTTAAAAGCCTCTTCAATTAACTTTCTTTCAGTTTCATCAGTTACAAATTCCTGAAGTATTTCGTCCGAGGCAATATCTAAACCTCCAATAGGTTAATCTGTCCCCGTTGCATAGTAATAATCCTTTCCTTTTGCAGTGCCTATTTTCTGTCCTATATCAAAAAAATCCCCTGATAAAGCTTCCTCGGTTGCAATGAAAAACATTAGTTGCCTTTAACAGCCTCTTCAATATCCTGAGGTGTTATGGTGTTATTCAGAAGCTTCATATTAAAAGGTTTATTCAAAACTTTTCCGAGGTTCTCTCTAAAATCCGGATTGTTTTCGACTTGATTAATAAAATCATCACTCATATCGAGCTTTATCTCATTAGACTCATCAATTAAATACATAAACATTAAAAATTGGCGAACATCATTTTCTACTTTCAATATTTCATCAAACGGCACGGTCTTCTGATCTAGCTCAGGTGCATCTGAATTTTCATAGTTGTAATAACTGTATGTAACTGTATTTCCGGTAAGGTCCAGCACACGGTAATAATCATCCATTCCTAAATTTACAAAGAGTTTCATAACCAACTGAGGTTGTTCTTGTTCTTCTGAATGATCATAATAATCTGTTCCGCTTTTAGAAGCAATAGCCTTCTGTCCTCCATCCTTTTGATTTTCATTCTTTGCAAACTTCGAACAAGAAGTCATTAAAAACAAGCACATTAACAGAGCTAAAATTATTCCTATAGAACCTTCCGATTTCATTAATATTCCCAGCTTTGTCTGTACAGGTTTTGATTTCAGTGTCATTTTAGATCCTCCCATTATTAAAATTCATTCACTCCTACAATTATATGACAAATTTCCCATAATACAAGTAGAAATATAATGTGTATTAATTTAGTAATGCTTACTACCGATTGCATACTACGATGCTTTAAATTGTCAAAACGCGATTATAGGCCTTCCTACCGGAAGACCTATAACGAAATTTCTACTATAGAATTAACTTTCGCACATGGTTAATGTGCAACAAACATTTAAAAAATCAATAGCTTCAGGCAAAAAGTCCAAGAAACCTCTTCCGTAAGATATTAACCAACCCCATTAAATCAACGCTTTGGTGGTTCTTAAATATGTCATTGTATCACATAAAATGCAAGCAGAAAATTGGTTTACTATGACAGTTGATAACTTTTTCAAAAAATTTCTATACACTCATTGCTAAAAAACTGTGGGGGTTAAACGTTGCCAAAATGCCTTGGATGCCTCACCGGAATCTGCTATTTATATCAAGGTAAACTACCAGTTGTTTCCTGTGAAAATTAATTATATAATAAACCATTCATTTTAAAGAATATATTCTTATAGCAAAAATACTTTGCCATCATTAAAACTCAAATATTTTTCTTTATTTCATCACTTCACACTCTATGTTCTGTAATTATTTCTTCCAGTATTTCCACTGCATCTTTTACATATTTGGGACACTTCGTGGTAAATACATCTGTTTGCCTTGCAGCATTCAATTGTCCCTCATCGCTTAAATCATACTGTATCAATTCTTTACAGTTTATTGAACCGTTTATCTCTCTAAACCTTGATGCAAAATCCTTAACCAATAGATAATTCAGCGTCTTGGAATATTGGTCGTGTTCATTATTCTGTCCGTACTTCAAACCCAAAACCATAAAAGCACCGGAAACTGCACCGCAAACTTCACCCATATAACCCATTCCGGCACCGAATGAGCACGCCATTTTAAGACCAAGCTTAGTATCTACCCCAAAATCCTCACAAAAAGCACAAAATACCGATTGAGAGCAGTTAAATCCTTTATTGAAAAATTCAACTGCATATTTAGCTTTATTCATAACAATCCCCTCTCTGATTTTGCGTATAATTATACATCATTCTGTATATTTATGCAATAATTATTTTATATTATTTCTAGACTTCAATGGCTGCATACAAACTCGGAATTCAAAATATATAGCCAACTTAATGACAAATTTTGATTTTTGTGCTAATGTTAAAGAGTGTTGTTGAAATATCTATATAAAGGGGAGAAAACATTTCGGTTATGGTAATCAAAATCACACTTATTGTAATCGCAGTAACCCTTTCAGCAATTGCAGGATTTTTTGGACTTATCGTTTTATTGGTATTGAATACATCCAAAATGAATGCCAAACCTAAAATTGAACGTATTAATTTATCACCCATGCCCGGTGTGGATGAGAATTTTTATTTAGAATATAATAATGTTTTAACCTCGGAAGGCTTTGAATTTTCAGGAGATTATTCTGTAGTTACTGCACCGGATCAAGAAACTAAGATGAGAGTTTTTCTAAACTTCAATGAAGGCATAGAAGCAAGTTTATATCAACTTCGAGTTAAGGATACCCAAAAAATAGTAATCTCTCTTGAGACAGAGTTTGAAGACGGTTTTAAAATTGCAACAACTACAAACCGTGAACCGTCGGTGTTTAAACTTAAAAATAAAAAGGTATTTGCACTGCCCGGGAAAGATTTGAAAGAACTAATTGCATTTCACCGGGAAAGAGTTAAGGAAGAAAGTGAAACAAGAATATCGTCGCAGAAAAAAATAAGTTCTTCTGTTATTGAGAGTATTGCAGATTCCTACATTAAAGAATTAAATGAACAACTTGAATACGGTATACTAAAATACGATTCTGCTACCGATACATATAGGTTTACTCTTTATGGGGCTTTAAGGGGAACTTCTAAAATGATTTTGTACTCATTTACAAAAGACAGAAATAAAAATACATTTGACAAACAACGCAGAGTTAAAAACAGGAAGAAGGAATTTATTGAAAGTCTTAATAAAACCGGTTTTATAATTATGGCATTTGGAGCAATGTATCTGATACTAGGAAAAGCGGAAAATTCCAGAGTATTATATTTCAGGATATCCTCTGTTTTACTGGGAGCCCTGATTGCTATTGTTACAGGATGTATACTTCGAACCAAGAAGTTTGAAGACAGCTAAAAATAGATATTGAAAGCGCTGGGAGTACTGGTTCCCATTATTACAGGCTATATAATACTTAAAACCATCAAACCTAAGAATAACTAGAAGTCAATTTAAAGATTGGTTCACCAATAAAAATCCGGCGTCAACCGAAAATCGGAAAACGCCGGACTCCAAGTCTACATTAAAGAACTAAAGACGGTGCTGTATATACTCTTGCTTTCATTTCATTATCCAACATATACAAGCCCTTGGGATCGCCTGCAAACAAGTCATATTTCTTGATATTGTCATCGGCATTCTTTTCTTCTTCGCCTTGTTCACTAATGAACCAGTCAAGGAATTGCATTGTACGGAAATCTTTAATTTTCATTGCAGCTTCATATATATTGTTAATAGAAGCAGTTACATACTTTTCATGTTCTAAAGCTTTCACCAATGGGTCTTTAAAATTGTTGTATTTCTCATTTGGAGCAGCAACTTCCGTCAAAACCACTGATTCGCCGTTATTCAACAAGTACTGGCGGAACAACATAGCATGGTCCCGTTCTTCCTGTGCCTGTACGTAGAACCAATTTTCAAACCCGCTGAGATTTTGATCTGCATAATAATTTGCCATGTCCAGATACAAATATGCAGAATATAGTTCCTTATTTAGTTGTTCATTCAAAAGCTTTACTATTTCCTGATTAAGCATTCTGTCTCATCCTTCCTTTTCTTTAAGTTATTTTGCCACTATTCTATTCCAAAAATATCTTCCGTTTAATTGTCCATATCCATTATATAACAAGTATATAAACTGTTGACGATATTTTAATTAATTTTACCAAATACTCTATGAACCGTCAAATGCTTTTGCCGTATTTGTCCGTTTTGCAGTGCTTCCTGTTGGACAGCAATGTCACCGGCAGTAATTATCATCAGTTTATATTATACCCTGTGAGCTATAATAAATTAGTAAGTTATAGAAACAACATAATCACTATTTATAGAAATGAGCATTACTTTGTTCATACAAAGTAATCAAGACATTTCTTGCAATTCTTTCATTGTCCCAGTTCTTCAAATCCTTATAAGCAATCAAGTTTGTGCCTTCAAAAACAAATATATACGGCGAGCTTGTATAACTCTGACTAGAGTATGGTAAGGGTTCAACACCATATATGAAAACATTCAAAACATGCCCGACATAATCGTATATATTGATCCCGAGCTTTTTTGCCTCTTGCTCTAAATTAAAACCCTCTCCGTAATTGTAATCCTGGTAATCCATCAATTCTTTGAGATGAATTTTCCATCCCATACCACTGTTTACTGCAATCTGCTTATTCGCCGGTATTACACTTAAGATTTTATCCATTATAATTGTACTATCATCGACAACCCAAATACCACCGGAACCTTTTTTGACTGGTCTATACAAATGGATAATGGTATCTTCATTTTCGTCACTTGTATATGTTACCATACTCCCATCATCGTCAGAATGGGTTAGCTCAAAGGTACCCCCACTCTTTTTTATGGTATTAAAAACATAATCCTGTGCCACCTCCAACGGGTTAAGACGCCAAAGCTGCCGGCCGTTGTCCACCTCTTTTTGCATATCGGTATAGGACGGATCAATATTATATGGGATTAATTCATAAGAAATGTCGGAAATCTTAACCCATTTGCCGTCATCTCCCCCTACCAAATTAACCTCTGCCCATTCTCCTTGACGTTTAATTATACGAAATACATTTTTATGACCTTCTTGATATATATCCTTTTCATTGGTCGATTTGTATATCTTCCCGGTTTTAACGATGCCGAAATTCGCATTGTCAAATAAATTTTTATCAAAGGAAACTGCTTTTTTAGAAATATATCCTTCTGTCGGAGGAATACTCATTACAGGAAGCTGAACATAATAGAAATCATCGTTTTCATCATAAATTACATACACAAGGTCATTTTTCATAAGTTCAACACCGACACCGTTTCCCTGGGGATCGGCAAGCAAATCGGTATCTTCTGTTACAATAGCAGTACGTGTGTCCGTCATATTTGCAGTTACACGCCGTATGCTCTTTTTTATTTGTTCATTATCTTCTGACATCTTCATATAATCATCCGCCATGGCTTTATTGCCGCCCTCCCATATCGGATACTGAACATCTGTGGGCATACCGAAAATATAGGTATAGCCGTCCCCCTGCAAAGCAATCGAGCGGTTCCCGGGGTCTGTAATATCCTCATGGGTTAAATTATCACCTTCAAGCATTTCTATGTAAAACAACAATCCCGTGCCTACTCCGTATTCCTGGCGAATGGCCTTATGATAAACATATACTATATTATTTCTTTCTTCAATTTCATATTTATTTTCCCAGCTTCTCGGAAGCTCAAAATAGCACTCAAAGCTTTGGCAAAAATATGGTATATTGTTTTGGGAATTAAAACCCACCAACATTCCGACTACGCCGACAAAAATCAGAATCGAAACAAAAGCCAAAGCCCCGGTCTTCTTCGCTTTTATGTTTAAAATATTCTCAAATCTCTTTTTCGCCCTTTTCCCGTTTTCAGAAAAACTCGTTGAAAGAGCAGGCGGTTTTAAAATTTTATTCATTCGAAACACCTCCGTTTAAATAGGTTGAAAGTACAGCTTTCTCGGTTTTTTGCATTGCTTTTAAAATGGTCAGGGAATATTCTTTTCTAAAATTCATATCACTGTTTTTCACCACGACATCATCGCACGAATACTCCAGATCGCGGTTTGCTGCCTTTACCATTAAATATACTAGGGGATTGAACCAATGAATGGAATTTGCCGCAATGAGCAAAAGCTTATACCAGATATCTCCCCGTCTTATGTGGGTAAGCTCATGTTTTAACACAACATAAAGCTCATTGTTTGAATAATCGATATCCGGTAATAAAATCGTAGGCTTTAAAAATCCTATCATCATCGGACTTGCTATCTTATTGCATTCTAAAAGCTGAGGTTTGACTTTAAGCTTCATATCTTTGAGTACATCATCCAAAACCTCGATATTAACCTTCTTGCAATAGGGCTTGATTTTTATCTTGAAGATTATGTAGTTTATAATGTGATATAGGAAAAAGACGACAGCACCTATTCCCCAAACAACAGTCAACAACTCCTGCAATGCAATGACCGGTGTGTAGTCGGTAGAAACAGGAGAATCGCTGACTTTATATGTATAGCTGTCATCCGCAACCATAATAGGTACTCCCTCTTGTCTATAATATACTGTTTGATTGGGAACCGATATGTTTACAGGAGCTTTGGGCAATTCAATCCTTACCGGAATAATTAATCTTATGGCTATAATCAACCACACAAAATAACGCCATTTTGCACTGTAACGCTTGCTTAAAAGAGGCGAAATAATCAGCAGCAACAAGATAACTGCCGACATGGAAAGGGAAATGGCAAATACGTTTTTCAGCATTACTCCGCCTCCTCAATGAACTTTTTCAGTTCCTCCAAATCCTCTTTTGAAATGTTTTTTCCGTCATACAATGATGCAACAAGGCTTTTGAGGGAATTGTTATGCAGTTTCTGTAAAAACGATTTGCTTTCTTTCTGCAGATATTCCTCTTTATTCACAAGGGGCTCGTAAACATTAAGCCTGCCCTCCTTGTGGTATTTTAGAAAACCACGGTCACACAAACGGGTAAGAAAATTTAGCACAGTGGTTTTCTGCCAGGTCTTATCAAGGTTAGCCATAATATAATCCGATGTTACCTTTTCCTCAGCATTCCAGATAACCATCATAATTTCAAGCTCGCTGTCGGGAAGTTTTTTTATGTTGGGCATTTTATCCCTCCTTATTTTACATTTGTCGAATCTATTTTTATTTTACAATTGTAAAACGTCATTGTCAAGATGTGATAAATGAAAATCCACATATATTTTTATGTTTGACAATACGACCATGTGGTCGCATAATATAAGTAGGGATATGACCATGTGGTCACATAGCTTTGAAAGGAGGTTCTTATGCCTCAAGATACCTTTTTTAACTTGCCGGAGGATAAAAGAAACTTGATAATCTCATCTGCTGTAGACGAATTCTCTAAAGCCGGCTATAATACAGCAAGTATAAATCAAATATGCAAAAAATCAAACATTGCCAAAGGAAGCTTCTATCAATATTTCAAAGATAAGCTGGATTTGTACGTTTATATAATGACTTTGGCCATAAAAGAAAAAGTCAACTTTTTCTCCACTGCTATAGAAGAATCCCATAACTTAACTTTCATAGAACAGTTTCGATTGCTTTTTCTAAAAGGCATAGAATTCGCAAAAAAACATCCTCAATATGCAGCTTTAGGTGAGCAATTCTCCAAAGAAAATGATGAATCGGCTAAATCAGCAGTTATAAAGGAAGGAGACAAGCAATCGGAAGTCCTGTTTATTCAAATGATAGAAAACGCAAAAACCAAAGGTGAAATAGACAGCAGTGTTGATTCCTTAGCCTTAAGTATGTTACTGCAATCCTTAACCGGTGCAGTTAATAAGTATATGCTTAACAAGTTCGGCAATATCGGTTACGAATATAACGAAGACGATGTAAATAACTTTGTAGACTCTCTCTTGCACATACTATTTAATGGGATCCGGAATAATAGTAATTAAGATACAAGGAGGCTCACCATGAAGAAGAAAATAGATTTTATATTCGGAATGTTATTTGCAGTTGCTAACATAGTATTTATTGCATTGTTTCTAACCAATGATGCGTTTTTCAATTGGGCATTTGAAAGACACCATAATGTATTGAGCTGGTATATAAGGCCCTTGTTTATAATACCGATTGTTATATTTGCATTCAAGAAAAGCTTTACCGGTATATTCGCTTCAATATTTGCTCTGTTTACAAGTATGTTCTGGTTCCCCGTTCCCGCTGCAAACAACCCTCAAGTTTTAGAATTTTTAGCTTTTGAAATGGAATACCTAAAGGGTGAATGGACCGCTCCGAAAATTCTAATGAGTTTGGCAGTACCCCTATTTTTCTTTATGCTTCTTACAGCAGCATGGAAAAGAAACTGGAAATGGCTTTTAGGCGTTATCATAGGGGCAGCTGTATTAAAATTTATTTGGAGTATTGCCTTTAGCGGTGAAGCAGGCATGTCTATTTTAAAACCTGCATTATTGGGCTTGATTGTTTGTATCGGTGGGTTGGGTTATTATTTTATGAAGCATAAGCGTACAGATAAAAATTAAGTTTTCTATGCTTATAACATCATCTTCTGTTATGGTTTTAGGAAGTGTTTGCATAATACTGAACTGAAAGTCCTCAAGTCAAAGAAATATACATCTTACGAGAACATCTCCGGCACAGGAAATCCGCTTGGTATAATAGGTTCGCTTAAATGAATTCCATTGCCGGTAGAAAACAACCGTAAAAAGCTCTATTCAGGGAATCAAAACGTATGTTAACCAAAAACGGCTAAATTCATTTTCCATTAATTTAAACACTATACCCTAAAAAATATAAAATAGCTATCTCTGCATTAACCTTCTTTGGCTTAACATTAAAACCTTCAGTTAAATTCATTTCTTATAAGTACCACTAGTTTGGCGAAAAGTACAGGTTTTTTGTTTCACTCCTTCTTAAAATTTTCGCATGGCTTCTCTCTTATATATGGTCTTTAAGTATAAGGCTCTCCAAATATTCTACAATATCTCTGGCTTTTGGCGGACAGCCCGTAACACATTTATCAAATCCTGAAGCACATATACCAATACCCACCCCATCATACCGTTTATTTTTAAAATTCTGACCAATGTACAGTTTTTCTTTTAGTTTATTCAACAGACCTCTTTCATCCAACCTTTCCAGTGCGTAAATGAGGCTTCCATAGCAGGCTGAGCAGGAACTATCTTCGACAATATGTTTTGATAATTGCCGGACTCTTCTTGAAGGTTCTATTTTTTTTGCTCCTGTATCCTTATTCATTTCAATGATTTCAGCATTGGCCAAATCAGCAGTTCCGACACCGATATTTTCAGCCATGTCAATATACGGTACTTCCTCAATGTCAAAGCCCATTAAATGTGCTGCGTACGCATCTATCAGCACAGGGTCCTTTCCCGCAATTATCCTGTTCATCTGAACCGGATTGCCGCCTTCTTCAAAGTTAAGGTCGCCGTTCATACCATCAACGATTATTAGATTTTGTTTTATGAGCTTGTTTAAATATGCAATGGGCTTATGCAAGCCCAATGTATGAAACCGCCTTTTCTCGAAATCAGGTATACACCCCTTCATATTCTTTAAAGCACAGGTAATATTGGTCTGGCAGTGGCCTTTTAGAACCGGGACGTTTATCAAATAATCAACCTTCATTATGCAGTCGCAAATATTTATCCTAAAACCGTTTATATCATAAGCCTTATATTTATCTCTTTGAAGATCAACAAGGGGAACATCATATTTTTTTGACAGTTCCTCATATCCACACACTTTAAAAGCTTCTGATGTCCTGTCTCCAACCCAGGAGCCTTCCATAATTACTATCTTATTGTAACCTTTCGATTTTAAATATTCGATAAGTCCTTCCACTATTTCCGGTGAGGTCGTTGCTCCTGAACAGGAAGGTTTTGCTACAACAAGATTCGGTTTAATTCCAACATGTGCGTTTTTATCTATTTCTTCTTCAGGTTTAATGACTTCCAGCAGTTCTTTAACCATTTGCCTGGGCTTGTCCCCATAAATGATTCGTATCCATTTCTTATCAGCCATATATCTCAACTCCTGTTTACGACGCAGAATCGTCCCCATTTTTATGAAATATTTTAATTTGAACTGAAAATAATCTATACTACCCTATTCCATCATTATAAAATATTTCTATTCTATAATTCCATTATTATATTTTAAAATACATCAACACTTACTGATTTACATTGGAGTTCAATAGATCTGCCCGATTAGGATAGCTAGAAGACAATTTCGGAACATAGCCTCTATTACTGCTGGTATTTTATGCCCAATATATCAACAATAAGATACTGCAAGCCTTTCATCGGACTTGGTATATGTACGTCAAGAACGTACAATAAACCCAATGTAAAGGCAATGATATATAGTATGGAAAAAAACGTAAGCTCCCTCCACTCTTTTTTCTTTACCAGCCCCGGTACGTTGATAATAAAGATTAAAGCATAAATCAACAAAAGGAATATCATGTCCCCTTACCCCTTTCAAACTTCGGCAAACCGCGGATTTTCGCAATCAATAACGACAAGAGCGGAATTACAAACATAAGCGGAATGGAATATATTATTCCCGCATTTTGTGTAATCATAGCATGATCTACCGGGGATTGGAACACAGTAGCAGCAATAACTACCTCAATGCCGGCTAAAGGTAAAATCAGCGGTAAATATGACTTTAAACCGAATAATTGCGAAAGCGATACCGCCAATGCATAAAAGAACAGGCTGCATTTTAAAAATATTAAGACCGTCTGTGCAATTCCTACCAGAAAATCCAACCTTGTCAATATAGTCCCAATATCAATGAGACGGATTGACTGAAACGACATAGAAGTCCATATGGTTTGTGTTTTGCCCAAAACCGCTATATTCCTGACAGCCACAATAAGAAGAGTTGCAGCACCGATTAATAAGCCGGAATAAGTTCTTTTAATTACATGCTCAGTATTATTCAAACTTCCCATTATCGCAAGAAAAACAACTGTTTCTCCAAAGGGGACGGATGATACTATATGGACTCCCTGAAATATTTTCCCAAACGGCAACTCAAAAAACGGTAAGAAATTTGAAAAATCCATTTGGTCAAGCAAAAGGGGGAATGTACTGATTATAACAAATATCCCGATAAATACAAACAAATGACTTACCCTTGCCAATACTTCTATACCTTTAGAAACAGCATATGCACAGGTTGCAGTAAAAACTACCAGCAGTAAAACAAAAGGGGTGTCCGGCATTAAAAATGTTATGTATAACTCACCTACATCACGAATATTAAAAGACAAAGTCAATAAAAAAAAGAAAATATAATACAATGATACAACTTTACCCAGAAAACGGCCGTATACCATATCATTAATTTGAACCAAATTCATCCCTGCAAACCTTTTTGCAAGCATTACATAGGAAAGAAAAAACGGGGTTGAAACAGCCAGTCCTACCAATATAACCATCCATGTTTGGTGCTCGGTTATTCCTACCGTAAAATCTATCAATAGAACTGAACCCTGAACAAAACCGGCAATTAAGAATAGTAATTGCTGACCGGTGATTTTTCCTTTTTCAATGTTCATATTATTTCCCTCCTTCACTTTGCCATGCCGGTTTTTTTAATAAATCGGTTTTTATTATCTTTGATTCAACGTCAATCTTTAATTCAACAGAAGGATATAAATCATCCCAATTGTCTTTTAAAGCCTTCCACTCGTTCCCGTATTTTTTATGCAGCATTTCCCCAAAACCAAAAATATCTGCATTTAGTTCCTTGGATTTATCAAAAGCCGCCAATATCTCTTGCCGTATGATTTCTGCCGAAGCTTTTTGCATTCTTTCAAAAGCTGAATCGGTTGCCAGGTTTTCGGTTGTAGTCTGTTCCGAAAGGCTCGATTCCTCTTTAATTTTTATATGCATCACTATTCTTTTGTCCTTTAATTCCGGTGTTACTTTGCTTTTGGCACTTAAAATCTCCAATACGGCACTTCCTTGTTCATTAGGTGAAGAAACCGTTATCACACCGCTTTTCACTTTACCGAGTACCCACAAAAGTCCCCGGACTTCATCCTCGTTTAGCTTACCAACCATTCTGCCTTTTTTAAATACAGCCAAACCTGACACATAAATGTCCTTGTTCTCCTTGTCTTGCATAACACTGACTAAAGGTGCCATCGGAGCTTTAGTATCACTCATCATGCATGAAGCAAAATCTTTCATATTCACTTTATATAAGTGAGAGGTAAAAGCATAGGACTCGACCAGCTTTTCAATATTGACAGCAGGAAACTTTTTAGTTTCCGGTTTGGCATCCATAACATCCGAAGCCCGATCCTCGGCAATAAGAATCAATGCAGTAGGTCTCATTTCATGGGCACGCAAAAAGAAGTCAATATATTTTTCCAACCCCTCTGAAGCTATATCTTTCCCAAAAATCACAGCTTGATTGTGGGATATAAACAGCCTGTTTCCTGTCTTGTGCGTTATTTGTCTTACCGCTTCAAAAATTGAATTGCCCGTGCTGTTAACATTCCAAAATGCCTTGTCTTCCCCTCCACCGTCTTTTCCTGTTCCTCCGGTTTCATTCTCTTTAACTATTTGTGCTGTCAGCAAAATGTTTCCCGCACTCTCGTTCTTGTCAACTCCTATTCCTATGACAATTTCCAGATCGTTTATTTCCCTTCCTCCAAAACATCCGGATAAGGTAAACAGCATAAAAAACCATAAAATCAATTTCATAATCGGTAAATTCATCTTATTTCCCATCGCAGCCCGCTCCTTTTATGTAGAATCACAATTGCTTTCCTTAATTGTAACGACATCAACCCGGATTACGTTTGTAAGAATCGGAACCGTCATAAACGATAACCTTTGTACGTTTTTTCAATTTCCACAGGGGCATCCTTATAAAAACATCCTTCAAACTTGAAAAATCAAACGGTACAACAGGCCATAAATACGGTACTCCGAAAGACCTTAAAGATGCCATATGAAACAACGTTACCAAAAGACCCATAATTACACCAAAACCTCCGGCAAGTCCGGCAAGTACAAGATATATATACCTAAGAATCGTTCCGGAATCAGTCTGTGCCGGAACGGTAAAGCTTGCAATGGCTGTTGAAGATACGACAATTACCATAATAGGACTTATAAGCCCGGCCTCAACGGATGCCTGCCCCAGTACAATTGCTCCGACAATACCGATTGTTTGTCCTACCGATTTCGGTAATCGTACTCCTGCTTCTCTTAAAATGTCAAAGGTAAACATCATCAAAAAAGCTTCCAAAATTGCCGGAAAAGGTACCTTTTCACGTCCTTCCGCTATGGATATCAAAAGCTGTGTAGGTATCATCTCCTGGTGGAAAACAGTCAATGCCACATAAATTGCAGGTCCTAAAATACTGATGATATAGGACAAAAACCTTACTATACGCATAATGCTTGCATGAAACGGTCTGGAATAATAGTCTTCACTGCTTTGAAAGCTTTCAATAAACAACATGGGTACTATAAGAGCAAAAGGTGTACCGTCAACCAAAATCGCAGCACGTCCTTCAAGTATTTTGGCTGCAACCCTGTCAGGCTTTTCGCTGTTTGAAACAGTAGGGAAAATAGAGTAGGAACTATCCTCAATAAATTGTTCAATATACCCTGATTCCAGAATAGCATCTATTTTTATTCTGTTCAGCCGTCTTCTGACTTCTTCGATCAGCTTCGGATCTGCTACACTTTTTATATATACAATATATACATCTGTTTTTGATTTATCACCGATAATCATTTTTTCTACACATAAATCGGGATCTTTAATTTTACGGCGAATAAGGGCAATGCTTACATTTACGTTTTCATTGAAGCCCTCCCTGGGCCCGCGTACAACAACCTCTGTTACCGGTTCGTCTATAGCACGGGATTCGCGCTTCCCGGAATTGATAACCAAAGCCTCTTTTGAGCCGTCTATCAATAGAATGGTTGACCCTGCCAATAAACATTCAATCAAATCATTGAACAGTGTCACTTTCCGGCTATCCGTTATAGGAATCAAGTTCTTTCTTACGCAATCAATATCGGTAAAATCTATATCCGCATCCTTCTTAAGCAGTAATGCGCCATACATTAAAGGCTCCAGTATATTTTTATTGATTTCTCCCTTATCTGCCATGCTATTGATAAAAATCACGGCACCTTTGAATCTTCTGTCATGCCCAAAGTTGAACTCGTGTATTGTCACATCGCTGCTGTTGTGCAAAATACCTTTAATTGCTTCCAGGTTCCTTTTTAAGTCAGGGAATATCGGTTCACTGTTGTTCTTACCCGCTAAAGCATCCTGATGCATGCGTTTTTCTATATTTTTTAATAATGAACAGCGAATTTTCCTATAAATATATCTGAACATAAACAATCCTTTCCAAGCAGTTTTATTTATTTTTTGCATGCATCAGTAATTTATTCATAAACTGAAAAATAAAGCCTTTGACAACTTTGTGGATTCTCTCTTACATATACTATTTAATGGAATCCGGAATAAAAGTAATTAAAATACAAGTAGGCTTACTAAGAAGAAAATAGATTTTATATTCG
>LFSC01000015.1 GCA_001512505.1 Clostridiaceae bacterium DTU079
AGCATTACATCGTCATCATCACATACCAGCTTCATTCCCACCAGCTTCCCGGTTCTTTCCGTTACCCTGTATGTAAGGATGCCTTTTCCCCCTCTAAACTGTACTTTATATTCGTCAAGCTCCGTCCTCTTACCGAAACCGTTTTCTGTTACCACCAGAAGGCTTGTGTTTTCAATATATGCACTCATTCCGATTACTTCGTCATTGTCTTCAAGCTTAATGCCCCTTACGCCTTGGGACACCCTGCCTAATGGCCTTGCATCCTTTTCATTAAACCTTATGGACAATCCGTTTCTTGTTACCAGCAATATATCCTTCGTTCCGTCGGTTAACTGCACATCAATAAGCTCATCGTTTTCCCTTAGTGTAACTGCAATAAGTCCGCCCTTTCTGATGTTATCATAGTTCATAAGATCTGTTTTCTTAACTATACCCTTTTTTGTCGCCAGGAATAGATACAAACCTTCCTTATACTCGCTTATGGGAATCACGGTTGTAATCTTTTCATCCTGATCTAACTCAAGCAGGTTTACTATTGCCGTTCCTTTCGCCTGGCGTCCTGCCTCGGGTATTTGATAAGCCTTTAACCTGTATACCTTTCCCTTGTTCGTAAAGAAAAGAATATAGTCATGGGTTCTGGTAACAAAAAGGTTCTCAACAAAGTCTTCCTCTCTTGTACTAAGTCCTGTTATACCTTTACCGCCCCTCTTCTGGCTCCTGTAAGTGTCTGTGGGGAGCCTCTTTATATACCCGAAATGAGTAAGGGTTACAACAGTTTCCTCATCGTCAATCAGATCTTCAAAATCTATATCGCTTTCATCGGGAACAATTTTTGTCCTTCTTTCATCCCCGTACTTTTCCTTTATCCCGTTAAGTTCTTCCTTAACGATGTTTAAAACCATAAACTCATTTGCAAGAACATCTTTATAATATTTAATCTTTTCCAAAAGCTCCTGATACTCTTTTTCAAGTTTTTCTCTTTCCAAGGCCGTAAGTCTTCCCAGCCTCATATCCACAATGGCCTGTGCCTGCTTGTCACTGAAAGAGAACCTCTCTATCAGCCTTTCCTTTGCTGTGGCTTCATTCTTAGATCCCCTGATAATTTTTATTACCTCATCAAGGTTATCTATGGCAATCTTTAATCCTTCCAAAATATGAGCCCTAGCCTCAGCTTTATCAAGTTCATATTTTGTCCTCCTAACTATCACATCTTTCTGGTGTTCGATATAATAGTCTATAGCTTGCCTCATATTAATGATGCGGGGTTCAAACTTTTTATCGGGAGTCTGAATAAGTGCTACCATGTTTACGTTGAATGCATCCTGCATCTGAGTGTTTTTATAGAGCTGGTTTAGAACAACGTTTGCATTGGCTTCTCTTTTAAGCTCTATAACTATTCTCATTCCATCTCTGTCAGACTCATCCCTCAAATCTGATATATTCTCTATTCTCTTGTCTTTAACCAGATCTGCTATTTTTTCAATTAATCTAGCCTTATTAACCTGATAGGGAAGCTCTGTTACAACAATTCTCTGCTTATTGGCCGACATTTGCTCAATATTGGCAACAGCCCTTAATACTATTTTTCCTCTTCCGGTCTTATAGGCCTCCTTGATGCCCTGTGTTCCGACTATTGTAGCTCCGGTAGGAAAATCAGGGCCTTTGATTATTTTGTTAATTTCATCGATAGATATTTCCGGATTATCAATCACAGCTATTATACCGTCAATAACCTCAACCAGATTATGAGGAGGAATATTTGTCGCCATACCGACGGCAATACCTGAAGAACCGTTCACCAGAAGATTCGGAAATCTTGACGGCAATACCACAGGCTCAAAATCATGCTCATCAAAGTTCGGTTTGAAATCAACGGTATCCTTGTTGATGTCCCTCAGCATTTCCAGAGATATTTTTGAAAGCCTTGCCTCCGTATACCTCATAGCAGCCGGAGGGTCCCCATCAACAGAACCGAAATTACCATGACCGTCAACAAGAATATATCTTAATGAGAAATCCTGGGCCATACGAACCATACTGTCATAAACAGCTGCATCACCATGAGGATGAAATTTACCCAAAACCTCTCCCACTGTGGTTGCACATTTTCTGTATGCTTTGTCCGGTGTAAATCCCAGCCCGTACATAGCGTATAATATTCTTCTGTGAACAGGCTTAAGACCGTCTCTGACATCCGGCAGAGCACGATCGATTATAACGCTCATTGCATAATCAATGAAGGATTTCTTCATTTCTGACTCAATGTCAACAGGTACTATTCTCTGCTCTTTTACATTATTTGTATCTGACATCTATGCTTACCTCTTTCCTATACTTAAATGGACACTGTTCTTACAATACTTTAGAAAAATATCCATAACATATATATTCTAATATAGTTTTGAGGAACTGTCCACAAAATTTACAGTTCTTAGGTGCATATTTTCGGTTGAGGCATTGAAAATGAAACTATTTGGGTATCCTTATTATAAACTCTACATAACTGCCCCTGTCAAACTGTGCTGCTTTTGCATTAACCCCGGATTTTTTCATAAGTATTATTGCCTGTTTTATGGTATTTATGAATATTCTTATGTCCTTAATGGCTTTTGTAAACACTACCTTGTTTTTCTTTTCATTTTCATTCTTCGTATATCTTTCTATCGCTTTTTCAATGAGCTCTTCAGTTTTCTTTACATTAAGACCTTTTTCACATACTCTCTTTAACACCTTTAGCTGAAGCTGCTCATCATGGAGCTTTAACAATGCTCTGGCATGTCTTTCAGTAAGATTATTGTCTGCCAATATTTTTTTAACAAGGGGTGGAAGCTTTAAAAGCCTTATCTTATTTGCTATGGTAGATTGGCTTTTTCCTATTTTTTTGGCAAGCTCCTCTTGGGTAAAGCCATGCTCATTAATAAGATTGTTATATCCTTCGGCTTCTTCCATATAACTTAAATCTTCTCTCTGAAGGTTTTCTATAAGGGCTAAAACTGCGGAATCATTATCATTAATGTTGACAATAATACAGGGAATTTTTTTGAGACCGGCCATAGTAGCGGCTCTAAGTCTTCTTTCACCTGCTACAAGCTCAAACATATTTGTTGATAGCCTCCTGACATTAATAGGCTGAATTACACCATACTGTCTGACTGATTCGCAAAGCTCCTCTAAAGATATTTTGTTGAACTGCTTTCTTGGCTGATAAGGGTTGGGTCTTATATTTTCAATATCAATATAAGTAATATTTTTATTCTCCTCCCCGTTTCCTGCTTTTTCAATACGTAATCTGTTTTCTAACATTGGGCACCATCCTTTGTAAATTTATTTTTTTATCATTAGTTGAATCTAAATTAGCTCCGTTTTATGAAACGGAAATAATTTCTAACAAAAAAACATAGAAGGAATATTCGCCCGATATTCTCCAATTCCTTTTTTTCTTTTAAAGAATCGTTCGCCCAAATGTGCTATATTACTGCATTTTACGGCTCTAAATCAAAGGGTCCTTTGAAGGTTTACCTGATTTTCTGGGATATTTTGTCGGTGTCTGTCGAAACTTTTTTACGACTATGACATTTCTTTTAATATCACTGAAAGGAAGATTAAACTCCATTACCTCTTCAATTTTTCCTCCAAGTTCATCCAAAGCTCTCTTAGCGCTGCCGAGCTCATCCATACTGCTGCCCTTCATTGCAATAAAGTATCCTCCCACCTTTACAAAAGGCAGGCAATACTCCAACAATACAGGAAGATTTGCCACCGCCCTTGCGGTGGATATATCGAACATTTCTCTGTAATCCGCATGTTGACCCATCTCTTCCGCTCTTGAGTGAACAGCGGATATATCTTTTAAATCAAGCCTGTTAATGACTTCATTTAAAAATCCAATTCTTTTTTGGAGAGAATCCAATAATATTACCTTTAAATCCGGATGAACTATTTTAAGCGGTATCCCCGGAAATCCCGCACCTGTGCCCACATCAATTATTTTAGATCCCTTGTTTTTTATTACCGGACATATGCTTATAGAATCAGCAAAATGCTTTATTATGATATTTCTGTCGTCTTCAATTGCAGTAAGATTCATTTTTTGATTCCAGTCCTTCAAAATGTCTCCATAGGTAAAAAACTTTTCGATCTTTTGCTCATCCAATATTATATCAAACTCTAAAGCAGCTTTTTGAAGCAGTTCCTTTAACTCCGATTCCATTTTATCGTAAATCCTCCCTTCTGCGGATTTTGCTTATCCTCGTCTTTTCTGTTCAAGATAAACCAGCAGCACGGAGATATCGGCAGGGGATACTCCCGATATTCTTGAAGCCTGTCCCACCGATTCAGGCTTTATTTTATTCAGCTTCTGTCTTGCCTCCAACCTCAACCCTTTTATTTCATCATAGTTTATGTTTTTGTCAAGCTTTCTTCCCTCAAGCTTTTTAAACTGTTCCACCTGCTCCAGCTGCCTTTTAATATATCCCTCATATTTAACGGATATGGACACCTGTTCTCTAACTTCATAACTCAAGGAAGGCCGTCCTTCATCAATCTCTTCTAAAGAATCGTAATCCAGCTCAGGTCTTCTTAAAAGATCCGCAAGCTTAACACCGGTTTTTATAGTGGTGCTTCCCTTTGATTTAAGGAACTTGTTTACCTTTTCCGACGGCGGTATATTGACCTTTTTTACCCTTTCAATTTCTTCATCAATAAGCCTTCTCTTTTCCTCAAATTTTCTATATCTTTCTTCGGAAATAAGACCTATTTTATATCCTATGGGAGTAAGCCTCAAATCTGCATTGTCCTGTCTTAAAAGCAATCTGTATTCCGATCTTGAGGTCATCATTCTATACGGCTCGCGGGTGCCTTTGGTCACAATGTCATCTATCAAAACTCCTATGTACGCTTGTGAACGGTCCAATATCAAAGGCTCTTTTCCTTTAATTTTCATTGCGGCATTAATCCCGGCTATAATTCCCTGGGCTGCAGCCTCTTCATAGCCCGAAGTACCGTTAACCTGGCCGGCAAAAAACAATCCCTCCACATTCTGCAGCTCTAACGAAAGCTTTAGCTGCGTTGAGTCAATACAATCATATTCTATGGCATAAGCACTTCTCATAACCGATGCATTCTCAAGCCCCGGAAGTGTTTTTATCATCTCAATCTGTACATCCTCGGGAAGGCTTGTAGACATCCCCTGCAAGTACATTTCCTGTGTATTAAGGCCCATGGGTTCCACAAAAACCTGATGGCTCTCCTTATCCTTGAACCTTACTATCTTGTCCTCTATGGAAGGACAATATCTGGGCCCGATTCCTTCGATTACACCGCTGTAAAGAGGAGATCTGTGGAGATTCTCTTTTATTATTCTGTGGGTCTCACTGTTCGTATAAGTCAGGTAACAGGAAACCTGTTCTTTTTCTATTTCTCCGGTTTCAAAGGAAAAAGGCACTATTCTTTCATCACCCGGCTGCTCTTCCATTTTGGAAAAATCAATGCTTCTTTTATTGATTCTTGCCGGAGTACCGGTCTTAAACCTCAGAAGCTCAATACCCAGTTCCCTAAGACTGTCCGAAAGCTTGTTTGCCGGAAACAATCCGTCAGGTCCACCGCTGTAGCTTACATCTCCAATAATAATTCTACCCTTTAAAAAGGTTCCTGTTGCAACAATTATGACCTTGCACTTGTATTCGGATCCTGTATGGGTTTTAACACCCTTAACGACTTTTTTGCCTTCCACCTCTTCAGATATAATTTCAACTATTTCAGCCTGCTTTATATCAAGGTTTTCCTGTTTCTCCAAGGTGTTTTTCATTTCAATCTGATACATTCTTCTGTCCACTTGAGCCCTCAACGAAAACACCGCCGGACCCTTTGCGGAATTCAAAATTTTAGATTGAATAAAGGTTTTATCGGTGTTCTTTCCCATCTCACCGCCCAGTGCATCTATTTCCCTCACCAGATGTCCCTTTGCAGTACCGCCAATATTGGGGTTACAGGGCATGTTTGCAATACTGTCAAGATTAATGGCAAATACAACGGTTTTCATACCGAGTCTTGCTGAAGCAAGAGCGGCTTCACAGCCTGCATGTCCTGCTCCGATAACTGCGACATCATATTCTCCTGCTATAAATCCCATAATATATCCCTTCCAAAATAATTTTTTTCGAGTGTTTTGCGGAAATACAAATATTTCAGAAACTTAAGTTTCGCAGTCTAGAGCCAGGCTTTAAAATGTTTCTTCCGTATTTGTATTTCATAAAATATATGATAAAAAATATATATTCTATTTTCCCAAGCAAAATCTACTGAAGATTTCGTGCATAACATCCTCACTGACCGATTCACCGGTTATCTGTCCCAAATAATCGGCAGCATCCCTTATATCTATTGCCAAAAGATCCACCGGCATCATTTCCTGTTGTGCAGACATTGCTTTATCAATGCTAGACAAGGCCTTGTCTATAAGGCTTTTATGCCTAACATTGGTGAGCAGAATTTCATTATTCATGCTCACCTCACCCGATACAAACATATCAACCAGAGCATCTCCCAATTCTTTTAATCCCCTGTCTTCTTTCAGGGATGTTCTCAAATATTTTTTACCCTCTAACTGCTTTTCTATTTTTTGAATTTCATTTTCATCCACAAGATCAACCTTATTTATGAGTATAATGAGCTTTTTATCCACAAGTTTTGATATTATTTCGTTATCTTCTTCATTAATACCCCTTTTTGCATCAATCATCATTATGATGAGGTCGGCCTCATTAATTGCCTTATGAGTTCTTTCCACTCCTATTTTCTCAACGACATCCTGGGTTTCCCTAATACCTGCTGTATCAATTATTCTCACAGGAATGCCGTTTATATTTATATACTCCTCTATTATATCCCGGGTGGTACCTGGTATGTCGGTAACTATAGCCCGGTTTTTTCCGGACAATTCATTCAACAAAGAGGATTTTCCCACATTAGGTCTTCCGACAATGACCGCATCAATACCTTCCCTTATTATCCTTCCCTTATCAAACCCTACAATAATATCCTGAAGCTTTTTCTTAATCTCATCCAACTCATTGTATATCATGTTACCGGTTACTTCTTCAACATCATATTCAGGATAATCCACGGTAACCTCTATGTGGGCAAGAAGCTCAATCAGCTTCTTTCTTGCCTCTTTAAGCCTTTTGGAGAGTTTTCCCTCCAACTGGCTTATTGCAGCCCTTGAACCTTCATCGGTCTTGGAATTTATAAGATCAATAACTGCTTCAGCCTGAGACAGATCAATTCTTCCATTTAAAAAGGCCCTTTTTGTAAATTCTCCGGGTTCGGCAAGTCTTGCACCTTCCTTTATGCACAGCTCCAGTATGTTTTTTAACACCATGAGCCCGCCATGGCAATTTATTTCCACAATGTTCTCCCTTGTAAAGGTATTCGGCTTTTCCATCTTTGATAAAAGCACCTCGTCAAGGGTAAGGCCGTCTTTAGGATTGACTATTTTACCGTAATTGATGGTATGGGACTTTATATTTTTAAAATTCTTCTTCCCCACAAATATCTTTTCCGCTATTTCAAAGGCTCTGTCTCCGCTTATTCTGATAATACCTATTCCCCCGGTTCCATGGGGCGTAGATATTGCAGCAATTGTATCTTCCTTATACATCCGGCTTCCTCCGATTTATAAATTAACCTATATAAAAATTTTTACCTTTTATAAAACCTTCAAAAAATGGTCCAGGAAAATTAATCCTGAACCATTCCCAGCCAATATACTTCGTATGTCTATACATTATTAATTCTTTTAGAGCATCGGCATTAACCCAAACAACTATTTCAACGTAATAATGACCTTTCTGTTCGGTTCATCACCGACACTATAAGTTTGAACATATTTATGGTTTTGAAGAGAAGAGTGTATAACCCTTCTTTCATAAGGATTCATCGGTTCAAGAGTAATATTCTTTTTATATTTCATTACTCTGTCCGCCAACTTATTAGCAAGCTTTACCAAAGTCTCCTCTCTTTTTTGCCTGTAATTTTCTATATCAATAACAACCCTTTTGTAGTTTTCCTTGCTCTTATTAACAACGAGGCTGGTCAAATATTGAAGAGAATCCAAGGTTTCTCCTCTTCTTCCGATTACTATTCCTATATCCTCACCTTCAATTTTTATCAAAATAGAATCGTCTTTCTCTTCCACCGAAACATCTGCATTAACCTTCATCTTGCTAAACAAATCCAATAAAAACTTTTTAGCTTTTTCTCCGCCGGTTTCTTTTAATGTAACCCTGACCCTGGCTTGTTTACTTCCTATTAATCCAAAGATGCCTTTTGCTCCTTCATCCAAAATCTCCACTTCAACATTTTCACGATTTGCATTTAATTCTATAAGAGCAGCATCTATGGCTTCCTGAACTGATTTTGCGGATTTTTCAATATAATTTGGCATTTATTTAACCTGATCCTCCTTCTCTTTAAAGATAATCTTATGAATAAAATACTGCTGAAGCATCTGAAAAACGTTATTTGTGAGCCAATATAACACCAATGCTGCCGGAGCCTGGAATGAAATAATAGCAGTCATTACAGGTCCAACAAACATCATGCTCTTTGTCATTGAAGCACTCATATCTTCAGCACTCTTATTTTTGGGATCCTTTGAACTACTCTGAGCAGAATTACTTGAAGTTCCTTGCGTTAAATCCATCATAACCTTTGTGGATATATATGTGGTAACAACTGCAAGTATAACCAAAATCAATAAAGGTAAATAAGTAGCCAGATCTCCAAAGGGGTTTAATTTAGGAACGATACCTAAATTTATATCAAAAATTCCCAAATTCTCTATCATGTCAAGCTTACCGCTCTTCATTGCAACATCCATCTGCCAATAGGCACTTTTTGTCATTATATCTTCCGATAAACCGGCTATCCTAATTAAATCGGTTATCTGCTCTTTAGTCATATTAAACATATAAGTTAAAGGTGCACGAACCACATACAACAATGAAAACAAAATCGGAAGCTGTATCAAAGAAGTAAGGCAGCCCCCCGTAGGACTACAATTATGTTCCTGGTATATTTTCATCATTTCTTGAGTCTGCTTTTCTCTATCGTTTTTGTACTTTCTCTGAACTTCCTGAATCAAAGGTTGTATTTCCCTTAATTTGGCAGTGGATTTGTATTGCTTGATAGTCAACGGCAACAACAATATTCTTACCAACAATGTAAATAAAATAATAGCAAGTCCGTAACTCCCAAAAGATAAATTATCATAAATAAATACCAGTATTTGTCCTAGAAATTTCGATATTAAGCCCATTTGTTCTTTTACCCCTCTTATTATTTAACCGGATCATATCCTCCCGGATGAAAAGGATGGCATTTCAGTATTCTCCGTAATGCCATAAAACCTCCCCTGATTATACCATACTTGCTCACAGCATCAATCGCATATTGGGAGCATGTAGGATAAAACCTACAGCTTGGCACAGCTTTGAGCGGAGATATCCATCTTTGATAAATTCTTATAATAAATATTACCCAATTTCTTAGCAATATTTTCTCTCCCTATATGTCATCCTACTCGATAAATAAGTCAAGTTTTTTAAATAAAAACTTTATCTCCTTCTTAATATCAAAGTAATCCGGCATACAATCATTTTTTCTTGCAACAAAAACAATGTCATATCCTACTTTAATTAATTCTTCATAATACCTATAATTTTCTTTTATAAGTCTTTTTATCCTGTTCCTTTTTACACTTTTACCGAATTTCTTACTGACAGTTATACCTAACCTGTTTAGACTCAACCGGTTTTTCATAACGTAGAGCACTACGTTTTTTCCTGCTTGAAATCTGCCTTTTTTATATATTTTAAGAAATTCGTTATTGTTTTTCAGTGGAACAGTATTTTTCATCGGTACTCCTTAAGCGATACTTGTAATTTAAATAAAAAGACCACATTTATGCGGTCTTACGCTGAAAGAACTTTTCTTCCTTTCAATCTACGCCTTCTCAATACCTTCCTGCCATTTGCAGTTTTCATTCTTTTTCTGAAACCATGTTCCTTTTTCCTTTGCCTTTTTTTAGGCTGATATGTTCTTAACACAACAACACCCCCAATCCTTTCTTTTGTCGTATATAAATAATATCAATCCAAAACCTTTTATTTATTATCTGTATACCAGTTTGTCACAAAAGACAAAAATCCTATTATAAGCAACTAACAAAAAATATCGTATCAATTATATATTAAATCAATTATTAATGTCAAGGAACTATTTTCGCGGACATAATAAAATTGATCTAATATTTCTGTGGATATTTTTTCATCTTCTATGTTGAAAAATTAATTAAAATTGCGATAATATACTTATTTCCCTGTTGATAACTCACAAATTATCAACAAAATTCTGTTGATAATTTGTTTATATCTATAATAAAAAATATAATTATATTTTTTACCATTAATATTATATGAGGCTTTTTCAAAATTATACTAAAAATAAAATAATTTTATAAACGGCCTCCATACACTTTTTTACCGGCTTATTGGGCATAAATGTCCAAGTTGATGGCTTCAAGGTCCATCTCAGAATAATCAAAAAATATGAATTAAATTTTTGTGGATAACTTTTCTTTTTTGTGTTGAATATTGACCAAAAGTCTGATAATATAATTAATGCCTGTTGATAACTCACAAATTATCAACAAAAGAATGTTGATAATTTATACATATTTTCTTTTACTAAATTTATATATTTAAAGTTTACCACTAATATTGTATGAAGCTTTTATAAAATTATACAAAATTATTTAATATGTGCTTAAATTACCTTCAGTTTGTCTAAAATTTTGTATATATACTATTTAAACCAACGATAAACGGGATAAAACACATTAGATAAATTGCTATTAAGAGAGTTAATAGCAAAGTGCTTTTTTATTCTTATTTTTTTAAATTTTTGGAGGGAATTATGAGTATCCAACTAAACGAGATATGGCAAAAAACTTTGGGATTGTTAAAAAACGAACTCACTGAGATTAGCTACAATACTTGGATTAAAACCATCGATCCATTATCCATAGATTTAAACACAATTAATTTGGCCGTTCCCGCTGATTTCAATAAAGGAATCCTTGAATCAAGATACAAGGATTTGATAAAAAATGCAATTAAACAAGCTACGTATAAAGAATATGAAATAAATTTCGTTGTTCCGTCACTGGATAACATGGAAAAGATTAAGAAACAATCCGAAAAAACATCCGGTGAAGATACAACCGTATCAATTCTCAATCCTAAATATACTTTTGATACCTTTGTAATAGGTAACAGCAACAGGTTTGCGCATGCTGCCGCTTTAGCTGTAGCCGAGGCGCCGGGTAAGGCATACAATCCTTTATTTATATATGGCGGTGTTGGTCTTGGAAAAACCCATCTTATGCATGCCATTGGCCATTACATATTAAATCAAAATTCTTCGCAAAGGGTTTTGTATGTATCGTCGGAAAAATTTACAAACGAGCTGATAAACGCAATTAAAGACAATAAAAATGAAGAATTCAGATCAAAATACAGAAATATCGATGTGCTCCTTATCGACGATATTCAGTTTATTGCAGGTAAAGAAAGAACTGAGGAAGAGTTTTTCCATACATTTAACGCTTTGTATGAAGCAAATAAGCAGATAATTATATCCAGCGATAAGCCCCCGAAGGAAATCACATCCTTGGAGGACCGTTTAAGATCCAGGTTTGAGTGGGGTTTAACTGCGGACATGCAGGCACCGGATTTGGAAACAAGAATAGCTATTTTGAGGAAAAAAGCCCAGCTTGAAAACTTGGATGTACCTAATGAAATAATAGTTTTCATCGCAGATAAGATAGCATCCAACATAAGAGAATTGGAAGGTGCTCTAAATAAAGTAATAGCTTATTCTTCCCTTACTCAAAATGAAATTACTTTGGAGCTGGCAAACGAAGCACTGAAAGATGTTTTATCCGCCAACAAGACTAAAGTTTTAAACTGTGTCACCATTCAGGAAGTTGTAGCCAGATATTTCGATATTAGACCCGAGGACTTTAAATCAAAAAAGAGGACAAGGGATATAGCTTATCCAAGGCAAATTGCCATGTTCCTATGCAGAGATTTAACAGACATGTCTCTTCCGAAAATAGGTGAGGGGTTCGGTGGAAGGGACCATACTACGGTAATACACGCATGTGAAAAAATACAAGCCGATTTGGAGAGTAATTCCGAAACACGAAGAGCTATCAGCGAAATAAAAAGAAATCTGCTTGGAAAATAAGAAATATAATACTATTAAACTAAATCATCTTTTATTAAATTATTTAGTTTAATAGTTTTCAACAGAATTTGTTGATATGGGGAAAACTTGATGTGGGTATTATGTGTAAAACTTGATCAAAGTTTTATTAATGTTAAAGCTGTTGATTATTTAAATCAAAATATCAACACATTAATAACAGCAGGAATTATTTATTTTCCCTATGTTTGGACATGTTATTAACAATATCAACAACACTTATTACTATTATTACTGAATAATTATTATTTTTATATAAAGAAACAGGAGGTTCTTTTCGGTATGAAAATTATATGTTCAAAGGAAGAACTAGTCAACGGAATTAACATAGTTCAAAAAGCAGTTTCAGCAAAAACAACATTTCCTATATTAGAAGGAATACTGATTGAGGCAGGGGATCAATTTAAGCTGACAGGAAATGACCTCGAATTGGGAATAGAGTGCTTTGTTAATGCTGATATAAGAGAACAGGGTTCTATAGTATTAAACTCCAGAATGTTCGGTGAAATTATAAAGAAACTTCCGGATTCCGAAGTTTTGATTGAAGTTAAAGAAAACAACAATGTAATTATAGAATGCGATAACTCACACTTTGAGCTAAAGGGCATGCCCTCTGAAGGATATCCTTCATTACCTCAGATTGAAAGTGAACAAACCTTTACAATTTCGCAAAAAGAACTAAGGGAAATGATACGACAAACTTTGTTCGCCGTAAGCGTAGACGAAAACAGACCGATATTTACAGGTTCATTGATAGAATGTATTGATAAAGAGCTGACAATTGTGTCTATAGATGGGTTCAGAATGGCAATTAGAAAAACCGTGCATGAAAATGATGCATCAAATTTCAGCGTTGTAGTTCCGGGAAAGGCTCTGAATGAAATAGTTAAAATATTACAGACGATTGATGATAATGTTACAATTTGCAGTTCCCAGAATCAAATACTCTTTGATATAGGAAATTGCAGAATTGTTTCAAGGCTTTTAGAAGGAGAATATCTAAACTACAGAAGTATTATACCGAAAGAATACGAGACCAGTGTACGGGCCAATACTAAAGAAATGCTGTCCAGTATAGAAAGGGCTTCATTGATAACCTTGGATGAGAAAAAATACCCGGTAAAATTTAATATTTCGGATGATAAAATAATTATATCTTCAAATACCGAAATTGGTGCCGTCAGAGAAGAAGTAAGAGTAGACGTAAACGGGGAAAATATGACTGTTGGATTTAATCCGAGATATTTCATAGAAGCATTGAGGGTAATTGAAGATGATGAAATAAATATGTTTTTTACGACAAGTATAGGTCCTTGTACTATAAGACCTCTTGAAGGGGAAAGATTTGTATATATGATTTTGCCGGTAAAAATAAACAATGAATAGGAGAGCTGGAAGTGATTTCTGTTAAAATAGAAACTGAATTTATAAAACTGGATCAATTTTTGAAGTGGGTAGGTTTGGTTCTGACCGGAGCAGATGCTAAAATATTGATATCTAACGGATTAATAAGGGTTAACGGAGAAGTTGAGTTAAGAAGAGGAAGAAAACTAAGATCCGGAGATATAGTGGAGCTGGATAATAAGGAATACCAAATAGAGTGATATCCGGAGGTAAAATTTGTATATAAAAAGTTTGTCATTAAAAGATTTTCGAAATTATAAAAATGCTTTTATTTTATTTTCCAAGAACCTGAATATTATTTACGGAAATAACGCTCAGGGAAAGACCAATATTATAGAAGCCATTTTTTTGTGTGCCTCGGGAAGATCCCACCGTACTTCAAAAGATATTGAGATGGTTAGTATAAATAAAAATGAATTTAATGTATCTGTGGAGCTAATAAAAGAAGAAGAAAATAAAAGTATAGAAATGAAGTATGAAACAGGCAAGAAAAAGATGATAAGAATAAATGAAATTCCTGTTGTAAGAATCGGAAATTTGATGGGTAATTTGATTGCCGTTATTTTTTCTCCTGAAGATATAATGATAGTAAAAGAAGGACCGGCACTAAGAAGAAGATTTATTGATATAAGCATCAGTCAGCTGAAACCATCATATTTTTATGATTTACAACAGTATAACAAAATATTGCTCCAGAGAAATACGCTTCTAAAAGAAATACAGTTTAACCGAAGTTTGATTGAAACTCTTGAGATATGGGATGAAAAGATATCGGAAACAGCTGCCAGAATCATGAAGGTTAGAAACTCTTTTTTATTTGAATTAAATCAAAAGGCTAAGGATATACATTATAAGATTACCAATGGATGTGAAGAATTGGATATAAAATATAATCCTTCAATTGATAAAACAGATTTAAGTGATGCTGAAAATATTAAGAATAAATTAATGGCAGAGTTTTCAAAAATGAGAAATGCTGAACTGAAAAGATGTATTACAATGGTTGGGCCTCATAGAGATGATTATGATATATTATTAAACGGATTGAATTTAAAAATTTACGGATCCCAAGGGCAACAAAGGACAGCTGTTTTATCTATTAAGCTGGCTGAAATAGAAATTATAAAAAACATTATAGGGGAAAATCCTGTACTTTTATTGGATGATGTAATGTCTGAATTGGATTTAGAAAGAAGAGAATTCCTTCTCGAAAACATAAAAAACATTCAGACTTTTATTACATGTACTGAAAAAGATGTTTTTATGAATAAAAAATTAGATGAAGCTTTATTTATACATGTTGAGGACGGGAATGTAAAAATTGAAAATTAGATAAAAAAAATTAGCTTTTTCAAAGATAAATTGTATATAATAATTAATAATGAAATATATTAAATAATTTGCAGTTTGTATTATATTGGGATAGAATATATAGGGCAATAAAAATAAAAAAAACATCTTGGAGGATATATATGTTTTTGCATATTGGCGGAGATTATGTTGTTTCACTTAAGAATATAATCGCAATTATGGACTTGGAAACAACTACTATTTCAAAGGATACAAAAGAATTTTTAAAAATAGCTGAAGAGGAAGGCTTTGTAATGAGTATTACCGATGAAATACCAAAATCTTTTATTATTACTGAGGTAGATAAAAAAAGCAAAATTTATCTATCGCCTATTTCTTCCGTTACTTTGCAAAAAAGAGCGAGTTTTTTGGAAGAAACCTCTAAAAACTTTATTGTAAATAAGTAAACCGACAATGATATACTAAGGTGTTTATATAGGAGGAAAAAATGCAAGAAAATATAAAATATGACGAAAGTAATATACAGGTTTTGGAAGGACTAGAAGCGGTAAGAAAGAGACCTGGAATGTATATTGGAAGTACATCTTCAAGGGGATTGCATCATCTTGTATATGAAATCATGGATAATAGTATAGATGAAGCTCTTGCAGGATATTGTACAAAAATTACAATTATTATAAATAAAGATAATTCAATTACAAATATAGATAACGGGAGAGGTATACCTGTAGGAATACATCCTCAAATGGGCATTCCTACGGTTGAAGTTGTTCATACCATTTTGCATGCCGGCGGAAAGTTTGACGGAAAGGGATATAAGGTATCGGGAGGATTGCATGGAGTAGGAGCTTCCGTTGTAAACGCATTATCTGAATACATGATAGTTGAGGTATTCAGGGACGGAAAGATATACAGGCAAAGGTATGAGAGGGGTAAAGTAGTGACCGGTTTGGAAGTTGTGGGACAAACCGATGTTACAGGAACAAAAACAACTTTTTTACCCGACCGGGAAATATTTGAAACAATTGAATTTGATTATGAAGTTCTTTTGGCAAGATTTAGAGAGCTTGCTTTCTTAAATAAAGGTTTAACGATTGTATTGAGAGATGAACGTCCTGAAGTACCTGTAGAAAAAGAGCTTCATTATGAAGGCGGTATTGTTTCTTTTGTAGAATATATGGACAGAAATAAAAGTCCATTACATGATCCTATTTATTATACTGGTGAAAAAGACGGTTCCTTTGTTGAAATAGCAATGCAATATAACAAAGATTCCTATGTAGAAAATATACACAGTTATGCAAATAATATTTCAACAGCAGAAGGCGGTACTCACCTCACTGGGTTCAAAACAGCTATTACAAAAGTACTCAACGATTATGCAAGAAAATACAATATTATAAAGGAAAATGAAAAGAATTTATTGGGTGAGGATGTTAGGGAAGGTTTAACAGCCATAATTAGTGTAAAATTACCGGAGCCGCAATTTGAAGGCCAGACAAAAACAAAGCTTGGAAATAGTGAAATAAGAACTCTAGTTGAGAATGTTATAAGCGAAAAGTTTGAAAGTTATCTTGAGGAAAATCCGTCTATTGCAAGAGTTATTCTTGATAAATGTTTGGCATCATCAAGGGCCCGAGAAGCAGCAAGAAAAGCCAGGGAATTAACAAGAAGAAAAAGTGTACTCGAATCGACAACACTTCCGGGTAAGCTTGCTGACTGTACCGAAAAGGATCCAAGCCTATGTGAAATTTTTATTGTTGAGGGTGATTCAGCAGGTGGATCTGCTAAGCAAGGAAGAGATAGAAGATTTCAAGCGATTCTTCCTCTTTGGGGAAAGATGTTAAATGTCGAGAAATCAAGGGTTGATAAAGTATATGGAAATGAAAAGCTTGCCCCTGTTATTACTGCTTTGGGGACAAGCATTAGTGATGATTTCGATATAAGCAAATTAAGATATCATAAGATAATAATTATGGCAGATGCAGATGTAGACGGTGCCCATATCAGAACTTTGTTGCTTACTTTCTTTTATAGGTATATGTATCCTTTAGTTGAAAATGGCCATGTATATATTGCGCAGCCTCCCTTATATAAAATAGCCCATGGCAAGGAAGAAGTTTATGCGTATGATGATAGGGAGCTTGCAAAAATATTTGAAGAAAAGGGATGGAAAAAAGCCGATTGTACTGTTCAAAGATATAAAGGATTGGGAGAAATGAATCCTGAACAGCTTTGGGAGACAACTATGAATCCGGAAACCAGAGTTATTTTAAGGGTTGAGTTGGAGGATGCAGTCGCGGCGGATGAAATTTTTACTGTACTTATGGGTGAAAAAGTAGAACCTAGAAAAGAATTTATTCAAACATATGCAAAGAACGTTAGAAATTTGGACATTTAAAAAATTAAAAAATACTGATGAAATAAATATTAAAAAATGGTTTCATTTAATATGATAAATTATATATAAATAGGGGATGAAAACCCTATTTTATTTTGCTTTATAGATACATATAATTTGAATAAATTATAATTGTAAAAAAATTTATCTTTAACATTATCTAAATATGTAAGGATGAATCTTAAAAAACGTTAAGAGTTAATCTTAAGAATAATGTAAAAATAGAATATTAAATTTTCTAAAAGAATGTTTCACGTGAAACAATTTTAATAAAGATATTTTATAAAGATGAATAAAATAGTCATTATACATTTGTATAAAGAAGATTATGTGGTATAATTAAGTAATAAATTTTATAATTAAAAAGCAAATTATAAAATGAATTGAACTAGTATCAGATACTGAGGAGTGAGTTTAATGTCAAAAGTAATTGCAGTAGCAAATCAGAAGGGTGGAGTAGGTAAGACAACTACTGCAGTAAATCTAAGTTCTTGCTTGGCATACAAAGGAAAAAAAGTTTTATTGTTGGATATAGATCCCCAGGGAAATACAACGAGCGGATTGGGAATTGATAAAAAGAAAATTGAAAAATCAACTTATGATATTTTAATCAATGATATTAATATAAAGGATATAATAATTGGCACACCTGTTGAGAACCTTGAATTATGTCCATCAAATATAGAATTGGCAGGTGCCGAAGTTGAATTGGTTTCTTCAATTTCAAGGGAAACCAGATTAAAAAATGCCTTATCTGAAGTAAGGGAAAGATATGATTATATCATAATTGATTGCCCACCTTCTTTGGGACTATTAACCTTAAACTCACTTACAGCAGCTGATAAGATTCTTGTACCTATTCAGTGCGAATACTACGCACTGGAAGGATTGAGTCAATTAATGGAAACTGTTAAGCTTGTTCAAAAGCATCTAAACAAAGATCTGGATGTTGAAGGTGTTGTTTTAACAATGTTTGATGCAAGAACAAATTTATCTATTCAGGTAGTTGAAGAAGTAAAAAAGTATTTTAAAAATAAAGTTTATAGAACGATTATTCCAAGAAATGTCCGTCTAAGTGAAGCACCAAGCTTTGGATTGCCTATCATTTTATATGATCCGAAATCAAAGGGGGCAGAATGTTATTTGGAGTTAGCAGAAGAAGTAATACAGTATTCCGAGGAGGATGTAAAATGAATAAGAAGGGTTTGGGAAAAGGTTTAGGTGCGTTGATTTCGGCTGCGAATGAAGAAGTTAATGAAGAAATAAATGAAAAAAAAGGTATTGTGGAATTAAAGATAAATGATATTGAACCGAATATTAATCAGCCTAGAAAAAAATTTGACGATGAAAAACTATTAAAGCTTTCTGAATCTATAAAAAAGCATGGGGTTGTTCAACCTATAATTGTTAAGAAGGAAGATAATACATACAGAATTGTTGCCGGTGAAAGAAGATGGAGAGCAGCAAGAATGGCCGGATTAAAAACAATTCCTGTTATTATAAAAGAATTATCTGAAAGACAGGTAATGGAAATTGCCCTTATTGAAAATTTACAAAGAGAAGATTTAAATCCTATTGAAGAGGCAGAAGCTTTTGAGAGACTTTTAAATGAGTATAACCTTACGCAGGAAGAATTATCTGAAGCTATTGGAAGAAGCAGGTCAGCTATAGCCAATACCATTAGACTTTTGGGTCTTTCGGAAAAAGTAAAGAACTGCTTAATAAATCAGGATATAACAAGCGGACATGCCAGGGCTATTCTTTCTGTTGATAATAAAGAATTACAGGAAAAGATTTGCGATGAAATAATAGAAAAAAATCTTACTGTTAGGCAAACAGAAACTTTGGTAAAGAGATTTATATCTGAAGAAAAAAAAGAAAACAAAAAGAATAAAGAAAATAAAAACAATGATGAGTATTTAAAGATAGAAGAAAACTTGCAAGGTATTTTTGGAACCAAGGTTCGTTTAGTATCAAACAATAAAAAGGGAAGAATAATGATTGAATATTATTCAGAAGAAGAATTGGATAGATTATTAACACTATTTGGTATGATTGAGAAAAAGTAGGACGCTCTATTTTAGTTTTAAAAGGATTTTTGTCAATAGGGTAATATACTTTTATATATTAAGATAAAGATCTGTTAAAACGAAAAATAGATACCTATATTTTAAAATGGAAAATTAAGCTAATTCTAATAAATAGATTATAAAAATTGTTTCACGTGAAACATTATTTGTTGTATATATTTAATTCTAATCAATTTAAAAGCAATTAGCTAAAATTATTTATGTAGCTAACATATTAAAATCAATAAAATAATTAAGAAAGAAAAGTGATGCAAAATGAAATTTAATATAACTAATTTATATAAAACAATTGATATTTATAGTCCTTATATTTTAATTGTACTTTCATTGATAATATTTATTTTGCTTATAACTCAAATAAGGACCGCATCAAAGCTTAAAAAACTAAATTCAAAATATAAAAAATTATTAAACGGTGCGGACAATAAAAGTCTTGAACAATTAATATTTGATACAATGAATATTTCAAATGATATTGTATCGGAAAACAAAGAAATTATAAAAAGAATAAAAATTATTGAAAGAGATATGCAAAATTGCATACAGAAAGTTGGCGTGGTGAGATACAATGCTTTTGAAAATGTGGGTAGCGATTTAAGTTTTTCAATAGCATTACTGGATAATAACGATAACGGCGTTGTAATTAGCGGGATTTACTCGAGAGATTCTTCTGCAACTTATGCAAAGAAGATAATAAACGGGCAGTCAAAGCATCCTCTTTCCGCAGAGGAATTACAGGCTATATCCGAATCGAAAAAAATAGTGTAGTATTTGAGAAACTTTATTTACTAGTGGTATAATATAACGAGGCAATAGAAACCCATATTTTTAATAGTGCCGGCTAACGGTAAGTCTATTTATCAATGAGTATGTTTGTGCCTCTATTAAAGAACAGCTGGTTTATGAATGTTTGTCTTCAATCTAAAAGACGTTAACCGGAAGTACTATAAGTATTGGTATTAGTATAATAACTAATGCTAATTAATTACAGGGTGAATAAAATGAATAATAATAAAGAAAAAAAGACATTTCGATTATATGCGATTGTATTATTTATTTTTGCTTCATTTGTTTTGCTTTGGACAGGGTATAGTCAAAATAAGATTAATGAGAATTATAAAAATAGGTTAAATGATAAAGAAAATGAAAATATTAAGTTTGAATATAATCTAAATTCGGCTTTGGAAGAAAATAAAAAGCTTAATGGAGAGATAGAGAAATTAAAAAAGGATTTATCGGAAGCTCAAGATAATACAGTAAAACTGGAAAAGGAAATTAAAACACTTAAAGAAACACAACAAAAAACATTGGAGCAATATGAGAAGGTTTTAAAGGCCGATTTTGAGTATAGTAACGGAAATATCAAAGAATGTGCTTTGATATTGCTTGAGATTAAAGAAAATTCATTAAAGGGAGATTATATTTTAAAAAAATATAATGAACTGAAGAACAAAGCATATAAGGAAGCAGCAAAACTATTTTATTTCGACGGATATGATAGTTTTAAAAAGAAGAACTATAAAATTGCAATAGATAATTTTAATAATTCGCTGAAATTGACCGAGGATGAATACTTTTCGGATGATTGCTATTATTTAAGTGCATATTGTGGATATTATATTAAAGATTATGATTTTTCTAAAGAAATGATAGACAAACTTTTAAATAAATATCCGGAGAGTGATTATAACAGTGAAGCAAAGAGTTTGCTAAAAATGATCGAAAATGCTTCATAATGATATCTTTGATATTTTGATCAAGATATTCTTATAAATATTTTATTTTCGGTTAAGGTTAAATGCTTTTTAAAAGTATAAACTTATTGATAATAATAGTATATAATAAACTGGTAACAAAACTTAAAATTAATATAACAGTAAGGAGTAATGATTATGCTTGATATTAAATTGATCAGAAGTAATCCTGAGATTTTAAAAAGAGCGATGGAAAAAAGAAAAGAAAACTTTAATGTTGAAGCCTTAATTAATTTAGATGAAAGAAGACGGCAAATACTTACTGAAGTAGAGCAGTTGAAAAACAAACAGAACGAAGCTTCAAAGCTTATTCCCAAGTATAAAAAAGAAGGAAAAGATGTTTCGGAATTAATGGATGAAATGAAAAACCTTTCTGATAAAATAAAGGTTCTTGACGGAGAAGTAAGAACAATTGACGATGAATTGAATAAAATCCTTTTAACAATACCTAATATACCCCATGAAAGCGTTCCGAAAGGAGATTCGGATGAAGACAATATCGAGGTAAGAAGATGGGGAGAGCCCAGAAAATTTGAATTCGAACCGAAGCCTCACTGGGAAATAGGAGAAAACCTTGATATATTGGATTTTTCAACAGCCGGAAAAGTTACCGGAGCGAGGTTTACCTTTTATAAAGGTTTAGGAGCAAGGCTGGAGAGATCTTTAATGAATTTTATGCTTGATATTCATGTAGATAAGCATGGATATAAAGAAGTATTCCCGCCATTTATGGTACATAGAAACAGTATGGTTGGAACAGGCCAGCTTCCGAAATTTGAAGAAGATGCATTTAAGGTTCAAGGAACGGATTATTTTTTGATACCGACAGCAGAAGTACCTGTTACCAATATGTACAGGGAGCAAATACTTGATATTAAGGACCTTCCTATAAAACATGTAGCTTACTCTGCATGCTTCAGATCGGAAGCAGGTGCGGCAGGAAGGGATACAAGAGGTCTTATCAGGCAGCATCAGTTTAACAAGGTTGAATTGGTTAAGTTTACGACACCGGAAACTTCATATGATGAATTGGAAAGTCTTACAAGAGACGCAGAAGAAGTACTTCAACTTTTAGGTATTCCATATAGGGTTGTTAAGATTTGTATTGGCGATCTTGGATTTACAGCTGCAATGAAATATGATATAGAGGTATGGATGCCCAGTTATAATAGATATGTTGAAATATCTTCCTGCAGTAATTTCGAGGCCTTCCAAGCCAGAAGAGCCGGCATCAAATTTAGAAGAGGACCGAAGGATAAGCCGGAATTTGTTCATACGTTAAACGGTTCAGGTGTGGCCATTGGAAGAACTACTGCTTGTATATTGGAAAACTATCAGCAGGAAGACGGTTCGGTTGTCGTACCTGAAGCATTGAGAAAATACATGAATGGAATAGAAATAATTAAATGATTAAAGTAAAGAATTCTATAAGTTGAGTAAAATTTGTGTTATGTATAAAATAAACGTATGAAAGAGGATTAAAATAAATGTTGAGAAAAATATTCCATTTACTCATGTATTTGGAATATTTTTCTTGATTTATGTATAATCAAAAATAGAAAAGGTTATTTTATAAGCAATAATTAAATAGCGGTTAATTTTTATCTTATTGAAGTTTGTTGTTACTTGTTTCCGTTAATTTTAATTATATTATTAAATAGTATGTTTTGATTGTTTTTTATGGATAAGTAGGCGATATTTTAACATATTTAAAAGTAAGGTAAAAATTTGCATGTTAAAAGTCTTGACAAAGTTGAGTATACCGTGTTATATTATTTGTTGTCACACAGATGGAGAGATGGTCGAGTTGGTTTAAGGCACCGGTCTTGAAAACCGGCGTAGGTGTGAGCCTACCGTGAGTTCGAATCTCACTCTCTCCGCCACAATAAAATAGCCCTAATAGGGCATCTAAATGGAGAAGTACCCAAGCAGGTCGAAGGGGACGGTTTGCTAAACCGTTAGGTCGGGTAACCGGCGCCGGGGTTCGAATCCCCGCTTCTCCGCCACAATTTGTCCGAAAACCCTTGTTTTGCAAGGGTTTTCGGCATTTCTATACTGAATTTTTAATGCCTATGCAGTTTTTTGTTATAATAAAAAAAGGGTTTCCCCTTTCTTATCCTTGAAATCAAATTAAATAACCTTATGTATTTTTAATTCATTTTGATCATAAATATATATACAATAGTTAAAAAGATTAAAGCTTTTAATATTTCAACTTAAGAATTGGAGTCTTCATCCAATGTAACGAAATATTTATAGAACGGAACCAGAAATGAAAAACCCTGAGTTAAACGGTTAACCAGATTAGGAGAAAACAATACTTCGTTAATCTTTTCCTCATGAATAAGCGAAAATGACTTTTTGTTATACCAGGTAGCCAAAGGATTTTCAGGATCACATTTGGGCCGTGCGTAATCACATCCTTCGATTACAAACTCGGATTGCTGTTTCATTTCTTTATCCAGCAACAACAAGAGTTTTGGATTATTGTCAATACGGGCGCGCAAATTTTCCATGGTCTGAGGTCTCGCAGAATAATATCCCATACCATAAGACCAAGCCTCCGGGGTGAGTTCAAACCAAAAAACGGGTTTGTCCGTCCATTCATCGGCATGTTGGCGGATAGTAAACCAGAGGCAGTCTTTATAAGGGCCGTGGGGGTTAGGGCGTCTTGCATCACGGTATATGCGGGAGATATGAAGCCTGACATTTAAATCATCATGATTTGCAATAAAAAGATTGTATGTTTCCTCCGCAAGTTCCTGCATCGGTTTTTTTAATACAGTATTATATTCTTCTTTATGAGCCTCGAACCAGCTTTTATTATTGTTGAATCTTATATTCCATAAAAAATCTATTGTTTGAGTGGTAAATCCCGAAAACATTATAATTCCTCCAATAAAAAATGTAATTCTATTATATATGACGGAATTTTTTAAAGCAAGGAAGGATAATAACAGTGAATACCCTTGCTGAACCAAAGTTGTGCCCTCTGATCCAATAAGGCAGAAGAGTTAAAAGTTACTTAAGCTTATCAGCTCTTTCTTTTAATATTGCTCGTACATTTTGAATGTCTGTTCTGCTGTTTTTAGAAACCATAAAATAACCGAAGGCTGCCGGAACCATAAACAACTGAAAAATTGCCATAGTGATTATATAGTTGTAAGGAGAAGGGTAGTAAGAAGATACAACACCCAATACAATTCCCATAAAAGCATTCCCAAAAGAACGCCCAATTCCGTTTAAAAGATTTGCTATACTGAAGGTTGTGGCCCGATGCTCGGGAAGATTCACATCGGTTAAAAGGGCAAGCCAGTTGGGAATGTTTGCAGATTGTGCTGCGGAAGCAAGAACCGATAATAAAAACATTCCCAGTATCCATGGATTAAAAATAAACTGATTGATCAAGGAACTCATAATTGATAGTGGATTACCGCTTTCAAAAAGCTCGAGGTTGTTCATTGGAAGAGAAAACATTATAACGTAAAGAGGTATGGAAATAAGGTTAAGAGAGCCGGTTAAAAGTGCTCTTCCTTTAAGGGTATTTTTTTGAAGTTTATCCCCAAGGTAGCCGAAGTACATTGTGGATAATCCGCCAATTTGCAATAGGGCATAAAAGTAACCTGCAACGATCAATGAAGTTTTTTCATCTATACCCTCAGCCATAATTTTGGCACCGTAGAGAGTCGGAAGCCATAACAAAGAGCCAAGGGTAATACTCATGAAAAAACCCTGAAGCATAAGCCACCTATTGCTTTTTCTATCAAAAATCAGTTTGAAGTGAGATAGCTTAATTGAATAATTATAAGAAATTCCCCTGGATTCCAAAGCTTTTAATTCCGGTTCAGCTACACCTTTTTGAGGTTCTTTTATGAAAAATAAAAACAGTACGAAGAAAAATCCTAAAACGGCAATGATAATAAAAGGGCTTCTCCAACCGTAATGGGCCGAGATTATTGGTGCCGTTACAGAGCCTAAAATTCCGCCAAAGCCTTGTGATAGTCCCCATAGGCTCATAAGAGTGCCAAGGTATTTTTTCGGTATGTAATCCGACAATACGCTAAAACCTATGGAACCGATGCAGCCAAGCCCGATACCGGTAAAAATCTGAAAGGTTATCAATTGGATAAAATTTTGGCTCAATGCGGTAAAAAGGAGGGACATCGTCCAAATAGATGTTCCGAAAAAAATGAGTCTTTTTCTTCTGCCTTTATCCGCAAGATAACCCCAAACTATTGATGAGAGTGCTATAAAAAGGATAGTTATGGCAGAAACAAAGCCCATGGATGATACACTCACATTAAGTTCTTTAGCCATAGAAGAAAAAAGCGGCGGAAATAAGCCGATAACAGCGGTATCTAAGCAACCCGATACTATAAATACGGATACTATTGCAATACTACTAACATTACTTGAACCTTTTCCCATAATATTTACCTTTCATATGCTACAATCCTTTTGCTTGTATAATATGACTGTTTCCAAATTCATATCTGTATCTGTTTATTGTTGCTGCAATTTCATATTTTCTAGGGAGTGCCAAATTCCCCGGATTACCTGTATAAGGAGATATACTGTCCAAACCTTTGGTTTCAATTTGGTTTAATAATATATCAATGGCTTCTTTTAAAGTCGTTTTGTTATTAAAAATATATTTTATCATGTATTCCAGCATAACAGCTATACATGTGGTCTGACTTGAATCCACAAGCTGTTCAACATAAGAAAGATCAATTTGTGATTTGTTGTACAAAACCGTATACATTCCCTTTGCCTTAATGTCTCTGCCTTTATGGCCTTCGGGAAAACCGGATTTCAATACTATACGCGGAGTAATTTCACCAAATTCCAAAGCTTCTGTGCTTTCTCTTTTTAGCGGATTGGCTTTAACAATCTCCTTTGCGTTATTTGTAACATCCTTTGGCATATATTCATCCATCATAATAACCAAATCGGCTACATCAAAATAATCTCCCGACCCGCCCACGACTAAAATCGTTGAAACGCCCTTTTCCTTATAAAGCTGACGCACCTTGTCAATAAAGGGCGTTATGGGTTCCCTGTCCTTTGCAACAAGCTTTTGCATTCTTTCATCGCGAATCATAAAATTGGTGGCAGAGGTATCCTCGTCTATAAGCAAAAGATCCGTACCTACTTCCAATGCCTCAATAATGTTTGCAGCTTGTGATGTACTGCCGCTGGCGTTTTCGGTGGAAAAACTCTTGGTATCCTGCCCGTTGGGAAGATTGTTTATAAAAGGCGAAATATTGACCTTTTCAACGCCTCTTCCATCCTCGGCACGAATCTTTACTGCGTCCTTACTTGCGACCACGTATTCTCTTCCGTCACCTGAAATATGGTTGTATACACCCAGCTCCAATGCGTGTAACAGGGTGGATTTGCCATGGTATCCTCCGCCGACAATCAAGGTAATTCCCTCAGGTATTCCCATTCCTTTTATAATGCCTTTGTGGGGAAGGTTAATTTCGACCTCAAGGCTTTCAGGACTTTTAAAGGGTATTACACCCTTTGAAAGAGGCCTGTCGGAAATACCGCTTTCTCTCGGTAAGACAGAACCGTTTGCTATGAATGCCACAAGCCCTTTTGACTTGATTTGATCTCTTAAAAAGGCCTGATCCTCGCACAAATCCACGTGCTTTTTTAATGCCTCAGTATCTATGTTATTATAAAAGAGAGTTTTTTCAATTATCTGTGGAATGGCTGAAGAAAAAATCATATCCGCATATTTTCCCAAAACCCTTCTTCCGTTGGCAGGCAATCCGACTTCAAATCTTACTTCCACCCTGTCACGGTTGATTACCACGGAAGTTCTGTCCAATATTTCCTGACCGCAGCGGTCAATGGAAATCAACCCGCTTTTGCCTGAACCTCCGGTAGGGTTGTAATATTTTTTTATATTGTTAAAAAAAAGCCGGGTTAAAAAATCAATTACCCCGATTCTTTTATAGGGCTTGTCATATAACGCTTCAGGAAAACCAGCATCCTTTTGAGAAACGATTGCCCTTACCTTTGACGGTGATGCAAAAGGATCTCCCTGAACATGGTCAATAGCTAATACATATCTATCAAATTTATATTCTCCCTTAATGTCTTTATAGGCCTTATATCCGGCTCCGTCTATGGAATGAAGTTTTCTTTTCAAATCAGTTTTATCCCTCATTTTATACCCTCCAATAAAAGCTTTCCCTGAAATAGTAGCATATATTTATACATATTTAAAGGAGCACATAAAATAAGGATATTAAATGGATGTAAAAAATGTGAAGAAAAATATTTTAGAAGCATATATTTTTCTTCACATTTTTAACCGGTAAATTATAAACTTAAAAATTCTAATGTTAAATATACTAGAAAACAAAAAGCTTATTGTAAGCGCATATGGAAATAAGAATAAGGCTGGACAAATCAACTGAAAAAACCAACAATCCGGGTATGGTGTCTTTGAATTCATTATTTGAATCCACCTTAAGATTGTGGTTTATATTTCCCAGCCAATAAACAATTACAAAAGCACATAAAAGCTTAAGCCACATAAGATTGATATAAAACATGCAATAAATGAAAAATACAATAACCAATATGGATTTAGAATTTTTATATAACACTTTAAACTTATTTAAGTCAAAATTTATTAGATCCTCGATCTCTTCCAAAACCCCAGGCTCCGCATCGTCATACTCCGTATCTGAACCGAAAAGAGTGCTATGTATTGATTTTAATGCGCTAAAGGCAAGAATTGCTCCCAATACCACAAAGAACAAGGTATCGTTGGAAGCAATCAATAATACCGGTATCAATATTAATGTTAAAATAAACATCAACATGCTTTCAATTGACATTAAATTTTCTCCTGTTCATTATTGATTAAAATTAACTGTAAGTGCGTTGTACACTATTACCGACATTTCACCCCGGGTTAATTTATGGTTGGCATCAAGATTGAGATTCGTTGTCAGGTTTATTTCCGTTGCCTTATCCATTACATTGTTCGGCCATTCACCCTTTAAGTCTTTTTCATATCCAAGAGCACGAATTACAACCGCTAAAGCTTCTGCATAGGTTACGTCATTATCCGGTGCGATGGTGTTGTTGGGATATCCGGCAACCAGGTTGTACTTTATTGAGCGCTTGATGTTGTCGTAAGCCCAGTGCTTGCTGCTGATATCGGTAAAAGTGACCTTAACATTATCTATATCGGCATCAGTGTCATATCCCATTAGCTTAACTACCAAAGTTATAAATTCGCTTCTTTTTATCTTGTTTTGAAGCCTTAAAGACCCGTCTTCATAACCCTTTAAAATACCCAGAGTTTTGAGTGTATTGGCATTGTCCTGCTGTATTTGGGGTACATTTTCTTCTGCACTCGCAAAGGGCATTATTGAGATAATTGAAATAATGAAAATTAAAAACGCACTTATCATTTGTTTTTTCATTTATATCACCTTTCCTGTAGTTTTATATATTATATATACCTAAATTATACACCTATATTCAATTGTTTGATATTAAATAACAATTACAATTAGTATCATTTTTTTTAATGAATTTCAAGCATTTCCCTATAATATTCTCTGTATATAAATAAAGATTTGCATTAACGGTCTATATAAATTGCTTCATAAAATTTCGTATATATTTTTTTACATATATAATATAGACACCGAATAGACAGGTTTATAAGCTCTAATTTCGATTTTACATATTTTAATTTTCTTGAATAACATACACCCTTCTTTAATGAATAATTGATGCAGCAAAAACTAAAACTAATTGTGAATAAATTAAGGAGGTTTTTTTATGGCAAAGACTATTGCTGCAATCTTTGATAATTATAGCAACGCTGAAAGAGCCGCACAACAGATAAAGGATAAGGGACTTAGGACCGATGACATTTCAATAGTTACAAAACAAGGAGATGAAGGGCAATCCGGCAATAACTTTACCATGGGGATAGAAAACATGGGTGCAAATATGACCGGGAAAAATAACCAGGGAGGCATAAACGATAACATTTCCGATGGAGTTGTTACAGGCGGTATACTTGGAGGATTGGCAGGTCTTTTAATCGGTGCAGGCAGCATGGTTATTCCAGGCTTGGGTATAATTGCTGCAGCCGGTCCTATAACCGGACTTATATCGGGAGCAATAACCGGAGGTATAGTTGGAGGATTGGTTGATCTGGGAATTCCGGAGAACAAAAGCAAGCAGTATGAAACCGATATTAAAGCGGGAAAGACTCTTTTTAGCATGAAGATAGACGATGACAAGGTGGATGAGGTAAGTTCAATATTGAGAAATAACGGAGCTGTAAGTGTAGACAGCTACTAAAGAAGATTTAAAAGCGAGGCAAATTATCTGCCTCGCTTTGTTTAAATGACTTGGAACAATGTAAAGCAATACTTTATTGTATAAGAGTTTCATCCACAACTTCAATTGAAGGTGGAGACACAGGCTCAGATTCCGGTTGCGACGTAGGAGCTACAGTAGGCGCAGCCTTTTTGGTTCCCCTTTTTATTATTGTCTTATACGTAGCATAGGTACTTCTATGCAGCTTGGTTTTGCTTACAACATTACCGTTTATTTTTACCGTTTTATAAGTATCCACAACATAACCTGAATGCCCGGACTGAACTACAACGGTTTGACCTTCCGGAAGGCTCGGGTCGTCTATATATTGTACAGGTGCCGGTGTATAGCTGATTTGTACGTGACTCAATTCAACCGTCTTACCGGGCTGTTCTTGTGTTCCGTGAATTGTAAAGGTTATGGTATTGTTTTTCACGCTTGATTCAATTTTTATAGGCCAGTTTGTGTTATTCTTAAATTTAAAATCAAGGTCATTGTACGATACAGCCGCATCCCTGCCCAAAGGCAGATAACTGACGGAAAACATGTGATTTTGCCTATATACCGTTTCAAGGTCTGCAAATAACACGGCATTGTAAAGGGTTGAAGAAACCTGGCAGACTCCTCCGCCGATTCCGTCAACTATTTTTCCGTTGACATATTCTGCTGCTGTTTTGTAGCCGTTTTGAACCGTTCTCGGTCCGACAACCTCATTAAACGAAAATACTTCACCGGGAGCAAGGATTTTGCCGTTAATTTTGGAAGCAGCAATGGATATATTTATGCCCCTGTTATAATTATTGGTGCCTGAAGTGGAAAAATGGGTGCTTGCTGTTGAAAGCTTATCCTTAAAAAGCATGGAATTTGCTTTGGCAGTATCTATTTCCGGTTCTTCAAAGGTTACCGGAAGAGTAATTTCGGCACCGGTTTTATCCTGATTTTCGCTTAAAATTTTCAATAATTCGGACTTATCGATTTTACGTCCGCGAATATGGGGAGTTACGACAACTTTGTTATTTTCAACGGTTGCCTTTGCATTAACGGGTTCGGATACTATTTTATTATAAATTTCATCCGCATCAACGCTTTTAGGCATGATTGTCACGGAAGGAATCTCAAAAGTTCCGCCTGTGCATGTTTTGATTGAGTTTTCTATTATTTCCTGGGCTTTTTCCGTGTCAATGGATTCACCGGGACGTCCGATTTGAAGTATAACTTTTGATTCTTCAATAGATATATCTGTTTCTTTTACAGGGTTTAAAGTTTTTGAATAAAAGCTGTCAATTATATTTTTGACACTGTTTGAATCGAAAGAATAGCTTAAGTCGATATTTAAGCCTTTTCGCTTGGCACTGATTATGCTTGACAGTCTTTGAAAGACGTTTCCTTTTCTGCCTACCTCTAAAGCCTTTTGTGCAGCCTCCTCAATATTGTATTGCACATTAATTTGCGACAGAGAAAATTCCTCGGAAATATCGCCTTTTTTTAAGACAATCTTTGTGTCTTTCAGTTTCTCGGTATAATTTGAGTTCAGACGGTTATAGATTTCCTCATAAGACATTTTGCCCACATCAATGCCGTTGATAAATACTCCTTTATGTGTCTTATTGTAGGACAAAGTGAAAAAAATCGCGAAGAAAGACACCAGCAAAAGGGCAGCCAATAAAATCGACAAAGATATTAAAATTATCCGAGCTTTTGAATTAAAGCTTTTCTTTTGAACCACTGCATCAGTCATAAAAACACTCCATATCTTGTATTAATATTAACACTTATTTATTAGACGTTTATTATAATGTTTTGTTCATAAACATACAATATTGAATGATAAAAAATATGTACCTTCAAAGTCTGTAATGTTTATATCCTCACTATTTAATTATCGCAATTCTAAAGAAAAAAAACAATATATTTTTATGTGTAAAATTGTAACTTTGGGTTAATGCATGTGTATATATCAGCATATGTTATAAATCTGTAGACTACAAAAAAATGTATAGCCAGGGAAAATCATGTTTATACTTTTATATGTATGAAAAACACTTACTGCATAGAATATAAATGAATAAAATTTTACAGTCTATGCAAATCATTGTTTTCAGTAGTGCTTCAAAAAGAAAAATCGGATCAATTCAAAATAATAATGTAGGGTGATGAAAATGGATATAAACGCACAAAAAAATCATGCCTTTAAAATGATGAAGAATACTATTCTTTCAATAATAAGCAATATTTTAAAGGAGAAGGACGAAATAGTTTATACCGACCTGAACAGTGAAAAGGAAAACCTTATTGAGAGTATTAACGATGCCAAAAAAGAATGGTTAAGCGCAAGAAATAATTTCGATCATGCAGTTGATAGTGATATCATTGATTATTATATTTATAAGATTAAGGCTTATCAGATAAGATATGAGTATCTTTTAAAAAAGGCAAAAGAGAAAGGAATCAGTGTTTAGTCTTTATTTTGGTTTTTCTTTTTGTAATAAAATCTTGAACATGCTTATATATTAATATTGAAGATTTAATACCTAATTATAACAGTATATATAATGATATAAACATACTTGTTTTAACCAAAATACAAAGGTGAGAGCGGAGTGAAATCGGCATGTTTCAAGAATACCAAGTGGTATTTGCATATATTATTGGAATAATACTTCTATATTTTTTAGGAAGGTATTTGGCAGATCCTATGAAAATTGTCGTTAGATTAATATTTAATACCGTACTTGGTACCGTATCCTTATTGGGAATAAACCTAGCAGGCAGTTTATTTAACTATCATATTGCATTAAATCCTGTAACCGCTCTTATTTCCGGTATTTTAGGAATACCCGGGGTATTGCTTCTGGTAGTTTTGAAACAAGTCTATCAGATATAAGGTAAATAAATCCTGTCTTTTGATTCACAACCCGTAAATTGAATAAAATCGATAAAATATTGTATACAATGAACATAGTGGCCCTAATTCGTTATAGATGCGAAGCGGGCTTAAATAAGTTTTCTTGACAAAAAATAAACAAACATTTATACTTTAATCTGTATTAGTTTATGTTGTTAAAATATAAAGTTGTGTTTTATCAAACATAAAACTGTTGATCTGTGTTACTCACAGGTTCTATATATTTATAATCAATGAGGAGGGTTACCAAATGGGCAAGGTTGTCGAAATCAGATGGCATGGTCGCGGTGGACAAGGTGCTAAAACTGCATCTTTGCTTTTAGCTGATGCTGCATTCAACACCGGGAAATACATTCAAGGTTTTCCCGAATACGGTCCGGAAAGAATGGGTGCACCCATTACGGCCTATAACAGAATAAGTGACGAAAGGCTTACCATTCACAGTAATATTTATGAGCCTGATTATGTGGTAGTGGTAGATGATACTCTTTTAACATCGGTAGATGTTACAGCAGGGCTTAAAGAAAGCGGGGCTATTATTGTTAATACTTCCAAGTCCCCCGAAGAAATAAGACCGCTTTTAAAGGGTTATAAAGGAAAGGTTTGTACAATTGATGCAAAAACTATTTCCATTGAAACCTTGGGCAAATATTTCCCGAACACTCCTATGCTTGGAGCTGTAGTAAAGGTTAGCGGAGTAATGGACGAGAAAAAATTCCTCGAAGATATGGTGGGCTCGTTTAAGCATAAATTTGCTAGTAAACCTGAGGTTATTGAAGGAAATATTAAGGCTCTTGAGAGATCACTGCAGGAGGTGAAAGGTTTATGAGCAAAAAGGAATTAAAAACTGTTAGTGCCGATGCTAATTGGAAGGAAATAACGCCCGGTGGATTAATTGATTCTTCCGGAAATGCACATTTATTTAAAACCGGTGACTGGCGTTCCATGAAGCCTATATGGAATGCTGAAAAGTGCAAACAGTGTCTTTTGTGTCATCCTGTTTGCCCCGATTCTTCAATATTGGTAAAAGACGGCAAAATGGCGGGTATTGATTATGATCACTGCAAGGGTTGTGGCGTATGTGCAAAGGCTTGTCCTTTCAAAGCCATAGACTTTGTGGAAGAAGGATAAAGGAGGGGAAATGAAATGGCTATTAGAGAGAGATTAAGCGGTAATGAAGCGACAGCAATCGCTATGAAGCAGATAAATCCCGATGTAGTTGCAGCGTTTCCGATAACACCGTCTACAGAGGTTCCTCAGTATTTTGCATCCTTTGTTGCGGACGGTTCTGTTGATACGGAGTTTGTTGCTGTGGAATCGGAGCACAGTGCAATGTCGGCATGTATAGGTGCACAGGCTGCAGGCGGAAGGGCAATGACTGCTACATCTGCCAACGGTTTGGCACTTATGTGGGAGCTTTTATATATAGCGGCAAGTTCAAGATTGCCAATTGTAATGGCAACAATAAACAGGGCACTTTCCGGTCCTATTAATATTCACAATGACCATAGTGATGCTATGGGTGCAAGGGATTCGGGATGGATACAGCTGTACAGCGAAACCAACCAGGAAGCTTACGATAACATGCTTATGGCTCACAGGATTGCCGAACATCCTGATGTAATGCTTCCTCTTATGGTATGTCAGGATGGATTTATTACATCCCATGCAATAGAAAATATTGATCTCTTGGAAGACGACAAAGTTAAGGCTTTTGTCGGTGAGTATAATCCGGAGCACTATCTTTTAAATAAAGAAAACCCAATTGCTGTAGGACCGTTGGATTTGCAGCCTTATTATTTTGAACATAAGAAACAGCAGGCTGAAGCAATGAAAAATGCAAAGAAGGTTATTCTTGACGTTTCGGAAGAGTTCTATAAGCTCACAGGCAGAAAGTACGGATTGTTTGAAGAATACAAAACAGATGATGCGGATGCTGTAATTGTATTAATCAACTCAACAGCCGGTACTGCAAAGTATGTTGCTGATCAGTACAGAGCACAGGGCAAAAAAGTTGGTGTGATAAAGATAAGAGTATACAGACCTTTCCCTGTGGATGAAATAGCACAAGCTTTATCCAAGTTTAAGGCAGTAGCTGTTCTTGATAAGGCAGACAGCTTTAATGCAGCAGGGGGACCGTTGTTTACCGATATAACAAGTGCTCTCTATGCAAAGGGAATATTCGGTCCTAAGGTAATAAACTATATTTACGGTCTGGGCGGAAGAGACGTTAGGACTAATGATATAGAGGTTGTTTATAATAAATTGTTAGAAATCGCAGAGACGGGTAAATTAGATTCAGTTTATAATTACCTGGGCGTTAGAGAATAGGAGGTGCGGTAAATGGCTTATAATGTAAAAGAGGTAGCTCAAAAACCCGACAGACTTACCGGTGGACACAGGATGTGTGCAGGTTGTGGAGCACCTGTGGTAGTAAGAAATGTGCTTAAGGCATTAAAACCGGAAGATCATGCGGTTATAGGCAGTGCAACCGGTTGTTTGGAAGTTTCAACATTTATTTATCCATATACAGCATGGACGGATTCCTTTATTCATAATGCATTTGAAAATGCTGCCGCTACAATATCCGGTGCGGAGGCAGCATATGTAGCAATGAAGAGAAAAGGAAAAATTAATGGGGAGACCAAGTTTATCGCATTCGGTGGGGACGGCGGAACCTATGACATTGGATTGCAGTCACTGTCCGGTGCTATGGAAAGAGGACATGACATGGTTTATGTATGCTATGACAACGGAGCATACATGAACACAGGTATTCAAAGGTCTTCTGCTACTCCTAAATATGCCGATACTACGACTTCACCTGCAGGAAAGAAAATCCCGGGTAAACTTCAGCCTAGAAAAGACCTTACAGAGGTTATGGCAAATCATCATTTGCCCTATGTTGCACAGACAGCTCTGATTGGAAATATGAAGGACCTTTATGAGAAGTCCGAAAAGGCAATTTATACTCCGGGGCCGGCATTTTTGAATGTATTGGCTCCATGTCCGAGAGGATGGAGGTACAATACTCCGGATCTTATGGAAGTAAGCAAGATGGCTGTTGAAACTTGCTTCTGGCCGCTTTATGAAGTTATCGACGGCAAGTATATTATTAACTACAAGCCGAAGAACAAGCTGCCGGTAAAAGAATTCTTGAAGATGCAGGGAAGATTTAAGCACTTATTCAAGGCCGGAAATGAGCATATGCTGGAAGAAATTCAACAGGAAGTTGACAGAAGATGGGAAGCACTTCTTAGGTTGGCCGGCGAAGCTTAAACCGGATGAAGTTAAATTAAACCCAAGAAGTATTAAGCTTACATTAATTAAATCTGCTAATAATAAAACTGTCAGTAAGGGTACGGGAAAATCCTTTCTGACAGTTTTTTTCGATTTATGGGCTTAGATTATTTATTCAGTAATTTCTTTGGAACTTTGGGCTGGTAAAAGAAAAATAAACATGCACAGCTTGAGGAAATCGTTGTAATAATATAAAGAACAATGGAGACTAAGCTAAGGACTTTTTTAAACATATTATTTCCCTCCCATATATGTTTTTATACCAGTTATACAGGTCCATATTCGGTATCTCTCTCAATAAGTTTTGCAATAAACATTCAGATTACTGTTTAAGTATATTGCAAGACGGTCTTTCATTATGATATTGTTTTTAAAACCTTATCAAGGCGTAATATAAGCATATGCTTTAAAAAAGTTAAAGTGAACTTATAATCCGCCGGTAAGGGTTATTGGTCCAAAATATGTTCTTTTAACGCGCTTAATGCTTCAATAGCCTCATTATAGTTTTGTTCTTTAAGAAGACCTTGTACATAATCCAGGTTCTGAATGACTTCGTTATTGTTAAGAGTATTTTTATTTTTATAAAACGTATAAACACTTTTTACTGCCCGTGTCAAAATGATGGTTACAAATATAGTTATATATATGTTTAATCTCAATAAATAAGTATTTTGTGGAGGAATCGTCGAATTTGTATCAATAAGCAGCATTCGTGCCATTAAAAAGGTCAGAAATCCGAGGGTACATATGGCTATCAAGTAAACAAACAATTGTACATAGTATTCATTCACCATATTATTCGGATACTCCATATTAATAATCTTAAATTTAAAGCGGTAGAAAATTAATGCTAAAATCGACTGAAGTAAACGAATTACAAAAAATGTTGTATAATAGTGCACTGGGTTTTCCATAAAACCATTGCTGTTCTCTACTTCTAAAATAGAACCTATTATGACCGACACAGGTATTTCAATAAGTAACAGCAGTGAAAAAGCGAATATTGAAGCAGCGATGGATTCATAAAATTTAAATTTCATTATAAATATTATTAAAATAATGTATGAAAACAGAATCAGCAATGTGCTTTCTGCTCCCAAACCCAGCTTTTCCTTCAAGAGGTAGCTTATAACTACCATTAATGAACATACAGCCAGAAACCTAAAGTAATTTGACCGAGTTTTAAAATAACTGTACTTTCCGATTGCAAAAGATCCTAAAAAAATAAATAACAATTGTTCCGGAAAGCTTACCAGTAAAAACTTTAAAAAAGACATATCCTGCATTATAACCACACCTCTGAATTATTTTAAAATATAGCAAACAGCTTAACATTAGTCAAGTTTAACAAACATTATTTCCCTTGCTAAACTTGTATTGCCTATGAATTATGCTTCCTTTTCTTTTGCAATGGTATCGACCAACAGCTTTAAAGTGTCAGGATTTATATTTTTCTTTTGCGCTTCCATAGCCACTTTAATATAAGGAATATTTTCTTCGGAAGATAGAAAGGTTTTGATGTCATTGCGTAGATTATAGAAAAAGGCATATTCTTTTGGAAAAGGTTCCTGATACAATTTATTTTTGTTTTGATGATATTTTTTTCTTTCTATCTTCAGTGTTTCTTTATTATTTGGAGTGTACCAAAAGTCCATTGTGACCTCTGCATATTTTGAAAGAATATGCAGTGTTCCGGGAAAAGGCTCTATATCACCTTTTAAATAGCTTTTTATTTGATAAGGCTTTATCTGATATCCTGTTTTTTTATAAATATCCTGAGAAAACTCTTCAATAGTCATGTTTTCAATTAAAAGATTAAGATTATTAACAAAAATATCTAAAGATAATTTTCTGTAAGCATTGTTTTCATCACTCAAATACCCGGCTGCCTTCATTAGTTCTTCATATGGATAACCGTATGCTTTTGATATGATTTTTAATGTTTCCGGCTTTGGATTGGAATCTTTACCTGTACGGGGATCGACACCCTTTTCAAGAATACTTAAGTATGAATAACTGATTCCCATTTTCTTTGCTGCCTGTCTAATAGACCATTTTTTACTAAGTCTTATTTCTCGAAACAGTGCTCCTAAATTGCTCATGTTACCCACCTTATACCAGATAATATACAATCAAATCAAATACAAAATATATATTATATGTCTTAATAAAAATATATAAATATATATTACATGGCATAATTTTAATACAAATGGATGAATTTATCAAAGAGTAATATTTATTTTTTTTAAGCCAATTATTGACAAGCTGCAATTAATAGTATAACATAACGTGTAAAAGCTTGTTATTTTTCACCTTGATTTCAGATTATTTTAAGATTAGAAAATAATTAATATGCTGAAAAATTATTGAATTAAATGTTATAGTTTCTACATATTGAGGTAAATATTGAAGCATGTAAATAATAAAATATAAATATATTAATTAAGATAAAATGCAAAGTAAAGGCATTTGAGCAGTTAAAACCACGGAAAATCGGCATACAAAACACAGACTTTACCGGTATTGTAAGCAGTATTATTCACTTAAAATATATTTCTGAAAGGGTGAATTGCAAAAATGGATTTTATAAAAAAGAGACTTCTAGAGGAATCCGTTCGCTTCATTGAATTGTGTCAATCTTATTATTTAAAGGGCAAGATAGACGAAAACAATTATAACACTCTGACGAGTATTAAGCTACGCTTTATTAAAGATGTACTGAAAGAAGAGGAATTTTGCGCATGTCTCGACCTAAAATTATCGCAAAAACTTCATTCCATTTTTGTAATTGATAATAAAATAAACGGCTCGGATAGGAAAGTTGTTTGCCTGAAAGACTGCTATGTTTAAATATTATACTAATTGGATAAAATAATAATTGTTTTAAAAACTACAAAATGCTTTCGGAGTATTCAGAATGAAGTATAAAAGCAGAACCTACTTTATTTTGGGAGTAATTATTCTAATATCCTTTATTATAAAGCTTGTTTTGATTTTAGAATATAAAAACAGGTTGACACTGTCCAGTGACGATTTAAACTATGTCAAAAGTGCAGTAGTGCTTATAAAAAGAGGCATTTATACATTCCATAATTTAAACGAGCCAACAGTGTTTGTAACACCAACGTACCCGTTTTTCATTGCATCGGTGTTTAGTTTTTTTGGCTATGGTTTGCAGGGTATGCAGGCAGTACGAATTATACAGGCGGTTATTAGCTGTGTAACAATACTACTGACATATCTTATTGCAAAAGAACTTTTTAATGAGAAAGTGGGATTATTGGCATCTTTCTTTGTCGCTTTTTATATACCCAACATAATAACCGTAGGTTTTGTACTGACTGAGACCCTCTTTTCAATGCTTTTGCATCTTCTGATATATTTAAGCCTTTCAATTGCAAAAAAGCCTGATAAATTCCGATTTGCAGTTTTAGGCATCCTCTGGGCTGTAACCACATTATGCAGACCGACTATTGCTCTATATCCGGTAATGCTTTTTATTTACCTGTTTTGGGAGAAGCGTTTTAAGATTATAGAAATCGTAAAGACAGGAAGCATTATGTTTATTGCCTTTGCCGTTATAATGTCGCCCTGGTGGATAAGAAATTATCTGGAGTACGGAGAATTTATACCCCTTGCCGCATCAAGCGGAAATCCTTTTCTTCAGGGAACCTATGTAAACTATGAACAAACACCGGAAAATATAGTATTTTACAAACTGGGGAAAAACGCTTTTGAGACAAACAAGACAGAGGTAGAAGTTGCTAAAATGAGGATAAAGCAAGAGTTTAAAAAGGATTTATTAAGATATCTTAAATGGTATACCGTAGACAAGGCATGGCTTTTATGGGGAACGGTATTTTACTGGAAACAGTTTTTCGGAATTTCATCAAAGTTTGTAATATTCACTCACTATGTTTTAATCTACTCATCTATTTTAGGTACACTGTTTGTATTTTTTAAACGCATTAAAAAATACAGTCTCATTATAATGCTTCTTCTTTATTACACCGTCGTACATTGTGTGTACATGGCTTTTGACAGATATGCATTTCCGCTTATTCCGCTGGTAGCAATTCTTTCTTCGTTTTTTTTCACAACGGTGCTAAGTACGGCGCTAAGCAAAGTGAAAAAAACGGTTAGTGCAAAATAAAGTTTTCTTCTCATTTTTAATGCACATTGTTCTAAATTCAAGGGCGTATAAATAATATAACTATTATATGTGGTATGATTTGTGGAAAGTATTTTTAATACCTAAAGCTGTTTGAATGCATATACACGGATCTTTTCCGCATTCAAATAACGCCAAGATAATAGTATGGGGGTTACAAAAATGCTGGATATAGAGAAGGAACTATCGAGACTATACGATTTGCGTATAGAAAGAATCTATCCTGTAAAGAACTATTATGTTATTGAAACACCTGAGGGCAATAAAATCCTTAAAAATATGAATTTCTCACCGGAAAGGATAATGTTTGTACATGGTGCAAAGGAACATTTATATAATAACGGTTTTAAAAATATAGACCGGTATTTATGCACGAAGGAGAATAAGCCCTATATTTTTATAAACGATGAGTGTTATATTGTTACTGAAGGGATAGAAGGAAGAGAATGCGACATGAACAGAACGGAAGATGTGATAAGGGCGTCTAAGGCATTGGCAATGCTGCACAAGGCTTCGAAAGGGTATGTTCCACCTGAAAACAGTTTGGTACGGGATGACCTTGGTAAAATGCCTGTTTATTTTAACAAGAGGCTTGAGGAAATAAAGAGGGCTAAAAAAATCGCACAAAGAGACGGGGGCAAGTTTGATTACCTTATACTCAAGTATATCGATTATTTTTATGAGCTGGGACAGGATGCATTAAATAAAATTAACCGTTCAAAATACAATGAAATTGTCGAAAAGAGCAGGATGGAAAAATCCTTTTGCCACCATGATTACAGTCATTGCAATATCCTTTGCGGTGAGCGGGAGACGTGGGTTATAAACTTTGATTTCTGCAGCTTTGAAATAAAGATTTATGATGTCGCAAATCTTTTAAGGAGAAAACTGAGAAAATGCAATTGGGATGTGAAAGAGGCAAAAGTTATAATGGATGCATATACATCTATTGAACCTATTACACAGGAAGAATTTGAAGTTATGAAAATTATGCTGCAGTTTCCGCAAAAATTTTGGAGGGTCATAAACAAGTACTATAACAGCCGGAGAAGTAAAAGGGGAAAAAGCTTTATGTGCAGGTTTAATGAGGTAATTGAAGAAATTGAATATCAAAAGAAATTCCTGATGGAATTTAATTTTGAGAATATGATTTAAATGATAATAAGAAAAAGTATAGAGAAAAACTTGATTTATATAGAGACAGAGCCTGAAAATACATCATGGGGTAGGGAAAAGTTGCTTCTTAGAAAAGGTTGCACTTCCTTTCCCGATAGAGTATTAACAGGCTCTGTAACTTGATTTACACGGACTATGCTGTTAAAACAATCCGGTTATAATACCCGTTTCATCTATATCAATCTTCTCGGCAGCCGGGACTTTTGGAAGTCCGGGCATTGTCATGATGTCACCGGTGATTGCAACAATAAATCCCGCACCGGCAGAGAGTTTTATTTCTCTTACCGTTATATCGAATCCTTCCGGTCTTCCGAGGAGGGAAGGATTGTCGGATAACGAATACTGGGTTTTAGCCATGCAAATAGGTAGCTTATCCATATTTAGAGATTCAATCTTTTTAATGGCTTTTTCTGCTGCCGGTAAATAAACAACACCTCTTGCTCCGTATATTTCCTTTGCAATTATTTCTATTTTTTGATTAATTGATAAGTTGGTGTCATAAAGATATCTAAAATCGGTTTTTTGATTTTCAATAAGTTTAACCAGTTTTTCAGCAAGCTCCCGGCCGCCTTCTCCGCCTTTTGAGAAAACATCGGAGAAAGCTACCTCCACATTCAAGCTTTCGCATTTCTTTTTAATAAAATTCGTTTCTTCATCGGAATCGGTGGAAAAATGATTTATGGCTACAATAACAGGTACTTTGAATTTTCTGATATTTTCAATATGCTTTTCAAGGTTTACAAATCCTTTCTCCAGAGCATTTAAATCAGGAATGGCCAGCATTTCTTTTTTTACACCGCCGTTATACTTTAAAGCTCTGATTGTAGCTACAAGAACCACGGCATCCGGCTTTAACCCCGCATATCTGCATTTGATATTTAAAAATTTCTCGGCACCCAAATCCGCGCCGAAGCCTGCCTCTGTAATGCAATAGTCGGCAAGCTTGAGCCCGAGCCTTGTGGCAATGATGCTGTTGCAGCCGTGGGCAATGTTGGCAAAGGGGCCTCCGTGCATGAGAGCAGGTGTGTTTTCAAGAGTCTGTACCAGGTTGGGCTTTATGGCGTCCTTTAAAAGCAAGGCCATTGCGCCGTTTACTTTAAGGTCCCGTGCCGAAACCGGTTCTCCGTCGTAGGTATATCCAATGATAATTTTGCCCAGCCTTTCTTTTAAATCCATAATTCCTGTGGATAAGCAAAGAATGGCCATAATCTCCGATGCCACGGTTATTAAAAAGCCGTCTTCCCTGGGGGTGCCGTTTGCTTTTCCTCCCAGTCCCACAACGATATTTCTAAGGGCACGGTCATTCATGTCCATTGCTCTTTTCCAGATTATCTGCCTTGGATCAATACCGAGTTCATTACCCTGCTGTATATGATTATCGATTGCGGCTGAAAGAAGATTGTTTGCCGCTGTTATAGCATGCATATCTCCTGTGAAATGTAAATTTATATCTTCCATGGGTACTACCTGGGAATATCCGCCACCGGCAGCACCTCCTTTTATTCCCATGACCGGACCTAAAGAGGGTTCTCTCAATGCGATTATTGCTTTCTTGCCTATCTTTGCCATTGCCTGGCCAAGCCCAACAGTAGTTGTAGTTTTACCTTCACCGGCAGGGGTAGGATTTATTGCAGTAACAAGAACCAATTTACCGTCAGGTCTGTCTTTTACCCTTTCCCACAGAGCATCGGTTAGTTTTGCCTTATATTTACCGTAGAGCTCAAGCTCTTCATCCTTTATGCCAAGTTCTGAAGCAATTTGATTTATTGGCTTCATTTTGCACATTTGGGCTATCTGAATATCAGTTAACATGTTTTTCCCTCCTCGAAAAAAGTCACACGGTAAAAGGACTCTTTAACAATATAATTCATTATATCGTTTATTGCCACAGTATTTCAATACCTCTCACAAATGAACCTCTTAAAACATATTATGTATAGTAGGAGGAAAAAAATGAGGATGGTATTTATGAATTTCAAGATAGGAGATATTGTAGCAAGAAAGTCTTATGGGTCGGATATATTGTTTAAGGTTGTTGATATAAAAAACGAAGGAGGGAAAAAAGTAGCAATACTGAAAGGTATCTGCTACAGATTGGAGGCTGACGCTCCCGAATCGGATCTTATGATACAGCCGGAAAGCAATGTAAGAGAGTACAACAAAAAAATTAATATGAAAGTTGAGGAAAAAGTTCGGAGTTTAACTGCATCTGCATTAAGAACGAATGCTAAAAAAAAAATTTTTTCGCGCAGTTTCTGATGAAGAAGATAAAAACTTTGCAAAACCTGGTAGGGTGCTTCATATTGACGGTGATAATGATTATTTAAACACGTGTCTTGAATCATATAAAAAATTCGGGATAGATGCCGTAGGGGTATATGTAAAGGAAAAAGAGCAACCGTTAAAAATATATGACCTGCTGGTAAAGCACAAACCCGATATATTGGTATTGACCGGGCATGACGGAGTGATTAAAAGCGAGAAAGGTTATGCGGACATAAATAATTATAGAAATTCAAAATATTTTGTTGATTCGGTTAAAGTGGCAAGGCGCTTTGACAGTGACCTTGACAGTCTGGTTATTTTTGCAGGTGCATGCCAATCCATGTACAACAAGCTTATTGAAGCGGGTGCAAACTATGCCAGTTCTCCATATAGAGTACTTATCCATGCCCTTGACCCTGTAATGGTATGCGAAAGAATTGCCTTCACAAGCATAAATGAAATAGTAAATCCCCGGGAAGTAATTCAAAAAACAATTACAGGAATCAAAGGCATAGGAGGAATAGAAACGAGAGGGAAATACAGAGACGGTTTTCCCCAGGAACCATTGAACTTTTAATCAGCCTGTTAGTAAGGTATCGCATGCCTTTAAGGTTTCAGGAAATAGATTTTCATTGAATAAATTATTAAAGCGAAATTTTGAAAGAATTTTTTGGAATTAATATACTAAATATTGATGAATTTATAAGTAATTCATCAATATTTAGTATTCATGCGCCTTAGAGGAGTTAGATGTAATAAAAAGATTGCAAAAAAAAGCTTGACACATTCAAATTGACCTTGTTATAATATATATTTTTCTTTGACAAGTTGAGCGTATTGTGATATAATGGTTGCAAACAGAAGATGAGGTGATCAAATGACGGAGAAGAGTAACCTACTTCAGATTAAGAAAGATATAGAGAACTGTATTGGCCAAAAGATTCAACTTAAAGCCAATAAGGGAAGAAAAAAGGCATTCATTAAAGAGGGAATACTCGAAAACACCTATCCTAGCATCTTCGTAGTAAAATTTGAAAATGATTATGAAGCAACCAGGAGAGTATCTTACAGTTATACGGACATACTTACAAAAGCAGTTGAGATTGTAGTTTGCAAGGATAATAGAAAGATACAGGTAAGTTAAAAGGTGTTTAAATGTATAGAGGATTAGATTAATAGGTTTTACAGACGAGAAAGAATCGGATTTCATGCTCCGGTTCTTTTTAGTTTTATATTTATTTAACTCGAGCAAAAATAATTTGAAAAAAATAATTTGAAGAAAAATGTGGAAGAAACTTAAGTTTCGCAAGTATAGAGCCTGTAAATACTCCGTGGGGTCGAGCAAAACTCGCTTTGCTCAAACAATGCTCTCCCTTTCCACGTCGTATTAACAGGCTCTACAACTTGTTCCACAATGTTCCTTCCATATTTTTCTTCAAATTACGTAAAAAGAATCGGATTTTATGCTCCGGTTCATTTTGGTTTATGGCGTGTTAAATAAATTTAAATAAAAATGTTCCAGAAACTTAAGTTTAAATCATATTTTATAAGACCTGTCAATATATATTAGTAGTCAGATATTTGTTTGAAGTGATCCTGGGATAATCGTTTCTTGGAAAGAGCAATTTGATATTTATTAATGTGTAAGAGGAGGATGAAGAATGTCCCTTGAAACTGTAAAAGAGTCTGCAAAAATCAGTTACGTTATAGGTGAAGACTCAACTCAGACCATCGTTGAGCATGATATAATCGTACCGGACGTTAATCCGGATGTGGCAAGAATTCTTCTTTTGGACGGAGAAGTATCGGTAGGAGATTCTGAAGCTTCACAGGACAGAGTATATGTTGACGGTAGCCTTCGATATAAGATACTGTATATTCCGGACGGTGACGAACAGTCAGTAAAGAGCATAAATACTTCAAGTGATTTTTCCTATAGTGTTGATGTGGCAAACGCCCGGTCGGGAATGAAGGCAAAAGCAAGATGCGAAATAGAGCACATTGATTATAAAATACTCAATGGAAGAAAAATTAATGTAAAAACCATATTAAAAATAAGTGCAAAGGTCATGGATGAAGTTGACCAGGAATTTATAAGCGATATAAGAGGGGTTGAAGGCGTACAGGTATTGAAGGATAAATTGGACATATACTGTTATCTGGGGGAAAACAATGTTGTATTTAATGCAGGAGAGGATCTGGAAATTCCGGTTGGAAAGCCTCCTATTAAGGAAATACTAAGAAATGACGTTAAAATAGTGGGAAAGGATTCCAGAATTGATGATGACAAAATTATTGTCAAAGGGGATATAAACATATTGACACTTTACATAGGTGATGATGAGGAAAGAAGTATCCAATTTATGGAGCATGAGATACCCTTTGCGCAGTTTATTGACCTTCCCGGTGTGGGAGAAAGATCCGAGTGTGAGGTAGACTATAGTATTAAAAATATTTCTTTCATTCCGGCTGAAGACAGTGACGGAGAATTGAGGGTATTGAAGTCAGAGATAGTCGTTAGCCTTGATGCCAGGGCGACGGATAAAAGAACTTTGGAAGTCATATCCGATGCTTACGGTTTACGATCCCGTATTGATTATGACAGGCAGCTTTTAAGAATCAACAAGGTTGTGAGCCGGGAAAAAAGTCAGGTATCTTTAAAGGAAGTTGTGACTATTGACGGAACCAGTCCCGATATTTCCGAGGTGTTTAACGTTCTGTGCAAACCCAACCTGTTTGAATATAACTGCAAAAACGGTTATGTGGATTTACAGGGAGCTGTAAAAAGCAGTATCCTTTATGTAGCAAACAATACGGAGCAACCGGTATTTTCATATAACAGTGAATTACCCTTCAATCATAGAATTGAGGTTAACGGCATAAAACCCGGTGCGAAGTGCGATGTGGATATGGAGGTTGAGCACTGCAACTATAGCATGCTTTCATCTAATGAGGTTGAGATAAGGATTGTGATAAACATAAATGTTAAGATTTTAGATTCGATGGACATTTCATTTATTTCCGATGTCAATGAAAGTCCTGTTGAAGAAAGAAGCCTCAAGAATTATCCCAGCATTACAATATACTTTGCACAGCCCGGAGACAATCTGTGGAAAATTGCAAAGAAGTATTGTACAACGGTGGAGGATATATGTAAGATTAATGAGATTAGCCAGGATGATTCTGTTGAGGTGGGACAGCAGATAATAGTTCCCAGGAAAATAAGTTAAATTCAAAATTGCTATTGCATAAAAAAATCTAATGGAAAATATTTCAGAAGCTTTAGTTTCGCAAGTTCAGAGCCTGTAAATACTCCGCGAGAGCGATCAATAATCACAGCGTGGGAATGGATGTTCTTCCTTTCCCTGTCGTATTAACAGGCTCTGTCATTTTGCCGTTTCTTTTTTATACTCTTTCCAATTTTTAAACTTCACTTCCTGACAATAGGAAAGCTCCCAATCGTTTTGGTAATATAATTATTCACATGAGCCCAAGAAGCATATATTTTGTTGAAAATGGGCTCTATATTGTATATAATTAATAGAAAACATTAAAAAGTCATCGGCATATTATAAAGAAAAAGGTGTAAGATGGAATCGATCAGCTTAAATGCATATGCTAAAATAAATTTATCTATTGACATTATCGGCAAGAGACCGGATGGATATCATGACGTGAAAATGATTATGCAGACTATAGCACTGCATGATAAAGTTACCCTGGAAGTCCGGGACGGCGGAATCGAGATTGAATGTGACAAGTCCTGGATACCGACGGGAGCCGATAATATTGCATATAAGGCAGCAAGTCTCCTGATGAAGGAGTATAACATCCAAAAGGGTGTTTGCATTAAGATTGCAAAAAACATTCCTGTTGCTGCAGGTCTTGCGGGAGGAAGTACCGATGCTGCAGCGGTGCTCAAAGGCATGAATAAATTGTTCTCATTGAATCTTGGTGAAAATGAACTCATGGCTGTTGGCAAACAGGTAGGTGCAGATGTTCCTTTCTGTATTAAGGGAGGAACCGTGCTTGCGGAAGGAATAGGAGAGGTGCTTACCGAATTGGATTCCTTTTCAAAGGTGGATATTGTATTGGTTAAACCCGAAATCGGAGTATCTACTGCGTGGGTATACAAAAATTTAGACCTCGGTAAGATTTCTATAAGACCGGATACACCTTTGCTGATAAAAGCGATTTCAAATAAGGATCGGATATGTGTGGCACAAAATATGAAAAATGTGCTGGAGTCCGTTACAATAGAAAAACACGAAGTCATAAAGGAAATAAAACAGGAGCTTATGAGGCTTGGGGCTCTGGGTAGTATGATGAGCGGCAGCGGTCCTTCTGTTTTCGGAATATTTGAAGACCGTGCTAAAGCGGAATATGCCTATGAAAAATTAAAGAACAATAAGTGGGATTGTTTTTTGACAGAAACGTTATGTGAGGAGAGATGAGACAAAATGGCTGGGAAGCTTTCTAAGGTAAATCTCAATGATTATAAACCCTTAAGGGAAGTTGTTTTTAATACTCTCAGAGAAGCAATAATTTCAGGAGAGTTAAAACCGGGTGAAAGGTTAATGGAGGTTAAGCTGGCGGAAAAGATGGGAGTCAGCCGTACTCCCGTTAGGGAAGCAATCAGGAAATTGGAGCTTGAGGGTTTGGTTAACATGCTCCCAAGGAAAGGAGCACATGTTGCCGAACTTTCCGCTAAAGATATTATGGATGTTTTGGAGGTTAGAGCTACTCTCGACGGAATGGCTACCAGTCTTGCCGCTGAGAGAATAACCGATGAAGAGATAAAGGATTTGGCTCACATACAGTCTCAATTTGAGGCTTATGCATACAAGAATAATTTGCAGGGATCCATAAAAAAGGATGTGGAGTTTCACGATTTGATTTACCGTGCTTCCAGAAACGAAAGGCTTATTCAAATCTCCAGTAATCTCAGAGAGCAGATTCAGAGATTTAGGGTAATATACATGAAGGATTACAGCAATCCGGAGAATTTGATCAGCGAGCATAAATATATTTTTGATGCTATTTCAAGACATGATGTGGAAGGGGCCAAAAGATACGCCCAAATTCATATAAACAATCAGGAGAAATCAATTATTAAGGCGTTAAAGAATATGGAAAAGTAATCGAATTAATGCCGGATTTGTAGATATATGAATTGCTATTTAGAATAAAAATTGTGAATTGTTTTAGGGTAAGAGAAATATAAAAGAGACATTTTAATACTAATTGCAGAGCCTGTAAATACAACAAGGAAAGGAAGAGCATTGGTTTCACGAAGTGAGTTTTCCAAATCCCACGAAGTATTTACAGGCTCAATACTTGCAAAGCTAAGATTTCTGCCGCAAATAGTTTATATTGCCGGACACTTTTCTAAATTATTTCATAACCCATTGCGGATATGTGCTTCTTTATTTCCTGCGGGGTTATGTCCGAAGGATTGTAATCGACACTAATATGCTGGCTTTTGAGGTCTGAAGTTACATTCACGATTCCCTTCAATTCTTTTACACCTTCCTCAATCTTGCGTGAACAAGCACTGCATGAAAGAGTCGGGACATTAAAAGTTGCTGTTTCCATTGTATTCCTCCTTAATCGGTTCTATTTTAAAACCTCAACTATATATTAGCATTTCAAAAGAATAAATTATTATTCTTAACGGGGGCATTTTGATTTGCCCACAAGCATTCAGGCCCGATATTTTCATAATCTACCTTCACGCATATATTGCTATTGATTTGGGCGCGTCTTATGATAAAATAGAAATGAGCATGTTATGCTATATGTTTTCAAATTTAAAATAAAATTGCAATTATATTGATATAGGCATGAACATTACTATAAATTTTTTATATCAGGAGGCATAAAGTCATAAATGTGGTATGACAAATTTTTAAGCATATACAGAGCAGGAATATCCCATGAGTTTGTATTGTACTTTAACATAAGGGATGTTGTGGATAATTACAGGAATATTGAAAGATATTTATACGAGGAATTTATTAAACAGAGGAATTTTTCTATCGTAGCCTTCTATGATATTTCCAAAGGTTTGACATTTTTGGATGCGGGAATGGAAAGGGAGTTTAATAAAATAACATCCAATGAAGCGGTGGGGCTGAAGAATGCACTTCCGTCAAGGCTGTTTCCCTATATAGACATTGCTTTGAAGAATACAAAAATGATGCTTTTTATAGATCATACGGAGAAGATAATTCCCAACGGTGATGTGGCTTCCATGTCCATGGAAGAAAGAATTGCACTTATCTGGCTGTGTGAATGGTCAAATAATGCGAAAATATCCTCGGTGGGAAGTACAATAGTTATGCTGGCAAATACTATTGCCGAAATAAATTCTGAGATATTCAGATCATCATACAGGGTAGAGCCGATTCTTGTAGAGCTTCCTGATGAAGAGGCACGAAAGGAATATATAAACTACCTTATAAAAGACAATAATATTAAAATGGATATCGGTGTTGATGAGTTTGCAAAGCTGTCCTCGGGGCTTAGCAAAAAAGCCATTAAAGATATTAAATTAAAGGCTGAAGCTGAGGATGTGGCTATAAGCTTTGAGTTTATAAAGGAGAAGAAGCATTCGGTACTTCAAAAAGAGTATGGAGATGTATTGGAATTTATATATCCTGAAATCAGCTTTGAGGACATAGGCGGAATGGAGAGGGCCAAAAAATACCTCCTTAAGAATATTGTTGATCCGATAAAAAAGGGAGATTTAAGAAGGGTGCCCATGGGAATACTTTTATGTGGACCGTCGGGTACGGGTAAAACCCTTCTGGTCAATGCCCTTGCAAAATCCAGCGGTTTTAACTGTGTAAAAATTGATATGTCTCGAATTTTGGGTCAGTATGTGGGAGAGAGTGAAAAGAATTTTAAAAAATGTCTTTTGGGAGCACAGTCGCAGCAGCCTGTTATAGTGTTTGTTGATGAAATAGATACCGCCTTCAGAAGAGGAGAAAGCGGAGACAATGGGGTCAGCAGAAATATTTTCAGCGAATTTTTACAGTTCACCAGTAATACAAATAATAGGGGGAAAGTTGTGTTTATTGCAGCTACAAACAGGCCTGACCTTTTGGATCCGGCTCTGAAACGGGCGGGAAGGTTTGATAAGAAAATACCGATTTTGCTTCCGGAGGAAGACGAAAGAGCTGAAATATTTAGAATAATGATAAAAAAATACGGTTTTGAGACGGACATAGAGGATTTTACACCCTTTGCGGCTAAAACCGAAAACTATACCGGTGCGGAAATCGAGACTGTCGTACGAAAGGCCTATGAAATTGCAAATGAGGATGATATTGACGGTTGTATTCTGACGGTGGATATTCTCGAAGAGGCCATATCAAGATGCAAGCCCAGTACACAGCAGGTGGAGTTTATGACAAAGCTGGCAATTAGGGAATGTGACGACAAGGACCTCTTGCCGGAAAAATACCGGGAGCTTTTGGACAACCGGGCGGACTTGGATAGTGCTTTGTAACAAATAAATAATTTTATTGTTTTGTGGTTTACATTGGTGCTCATTTATTATAAATTATATATTAGGCGTAATATAGGCAAATTCATTGAAGTTATGCATGATGGTGAAAGATATTAATACAAGGAGGAACTGGGTATGGGTTTTTTTAGTAGACTTGGGAGCTTGATAAGAGGTTTTTTCGGATTGTTTGTCGGGGGCTTGGAGGAGAAAAATCCCAATCTTTTGTTTGAAGATATAAAAAACCAGATTAATAAGGCTCGCAAGGAGGCAGAGCAACAGATAATTGAGATTCAAACCAACGCAGAGCTCATTAAAATTGAAATGAAAAATGCAGAGAAGAATCTTGCTGCAATAAGATCAAGGATAGAAGCAGCTCAGAGACAGGGAGATAAGGAACTTCTGGTGGAGCTTCTTATGCAGGAGGAGGAATACCAGACAGTTTATGAGACTCATAAAGCTACGCATGATAATGCTCTTAAGGAAGTTGAAAATATAAGAGAGAATTACAGGATATTTGAATCCGAGATGAATGCCAAACTCAATGAGCTCAAAACCCTTAAGACTCAAGAGAAAATGGCAACTCTCAAAGAAAGTATCAATTCGGTTAATGCAAAATATACTTCCAAGAACAACAAGATTGGAAATATTAATGAGGATATGGAACGTGCAAGAGAAATTGTCAATAAAAAAATTGCAAGGGCTAATGCTATTGAAAGCCTTAGCGGGGATGATACCGAGCTGAAGATTAAGAAGCTTGATTTGAGCTCGTCAAGAGAAAGGGCTCGTGCCAGAGCTGAGGCAATGTTAGCAGGAGAGCAGGGATTTGAAGTTAAGGAAAAGACGGAGAATAAAGCAAATTCATAAAATATTCGATAAACTGATGAATATTGCAAATATTCGTTTATGCAAAAGGTGAGATATGAAGATAAAGCTGCTGTTGAGTTCAATGTTTTATTATGTAAATATTGGAATATTGCTGATTTTATTGGGAGTTGGTAATTTGGTGAAGGAATACTTAGATATTCCTGCTTTTTATATTGTCTGTGCTGAAGCTGTAATTTATATTGGACTTGTGCTCAAGAGTTTTACAAGTAAAAAATTTCAGGATCGTTTTCTTCTTAAGATGAAGCAACGCAATATAAAAAAGTTGAACAAGAAATGTATGGTGCTGGCTTCGGAAGCTACCAGGTATACCAATGCAGCATATTATAGAAAGCTTAGCTCCTTATTGAACGACAAAAATGAAATAATTAAATCCTATAACCGGGATAAATCCAATTATTTGAGAGGAAAGATAGCGGAACAGGCATTAAGTTTGGTTGTTTCATATATACATCTGCTCAAGGATTTTTGTATTAGGAGCCGTGAGGCAGGCAAGGTGAATGTCAATGCCATCATGGACAGAATTACCCAAAACAATCGTAAGCTCAACTTTATCAATGATTCTAAGGTATATGACGATATTAAAAGGATTATTGAGATGGATATGAGGATAATTGAAAGACACAAAGAAGAGAAAAGCGATCTTGAGAGGGTTGATGCAAGGCTGGAATGCATAAAGAGCACCGTGAGCATGCTAAGGCATCAGATAAATTCCGGGCTTGATTTGGGAGAAAACTTGGAGAATGTTGAAAATATATTAAATGAGGCTGTAGCCCTTGAAAATGTCTTGAATGAGAGAAATAAAAAAAGGCTTAGAAACTGATTTCAAGCTTGAGGTGGCTTTAGCATGAATTCATTAAAATTTTTGCACTTTTCCGATTTGCATCTTGATGCTCCTTTTAGTTCTTTGGGGGACGTATTGAAGGTAAGGGAGCAGAGAAGGAAGGATCTTTATGATGTATTTGACGGAATAATTAATCTTGCGAAGAGGGAAGCTGTTGACCTAATCTTAATAAGCGGTGACCTCTATGAACATTATTATTCTAAGAACACTTCCATTCATTATATAAACAGAAAATTTGAAGAAATTCCCGGCATAAAGGTGTTTATTGTGCCGGGAAACCATGATCCCAATGCTCAAAATTCCTACTACAACAACTTTGAGTGGAGTAAAAATGTTTATATTCTTTCCAAGGACAGGCCCCAAGTTTACATTGAGGATCTTAACACATGTGTGTATGGGGCAGGTTTTAGTTCCTTTTACGAAAATGACGGCGTTTTAGAGGGTATAGGGTCTGTTGATAAACAACGCATTAATATAATGCTGTTTCATGGAACGGTGGATATGAATTTTAAAGAAAACCGGTACAATCCTATAAGCAGCAAAGAGCTGGCGACCTATGGCATGGACTATGTGGCACTGGGGCATTTTCACAACCGTTTTGAAAAAATTGTGGATGATATTCCTATGTATAATCCGGGAAGTCCGGAACCTCTGGGATTTGACGAAGAGGGAGAGCATGGGGTGTATATCGGAAGAATAGTTTATGTTTCAGAAAAGGAAAAAAAGCTGGAGGTAAGGTTTGAAAGAATTTCAAAGAGGCAGTACCGGACATTGGAAATAAAATCCGATTGTTTTTTCAGCGATGAGCAGATAGCAGATATGATTATCTCAAGGTTTGAAGGGCAAGAAAAGGACAACAGCCTTGTTAATGCGGTTTTAAGGGGATATACCGGGCAGGGATACCGCATTAATGCCAAAAATGTAGAGGGGATTTTAAAAGACAGGTTCTTTTATCTGGCCATAAAGGACGAAACCGTTCCCCTGTACGATTATGAAGAACTAATTCAGGATCCAGGCCTTATGGGACTGTTTGTAAGAAAAATGTTTTCAATGATAGACAATGCAAAAAACGAAAAGGAAAAATATCTTCTTATGAAATCTTTGCAATACGGTGTAGAGGCCCTGGAGCAGGGCAAGGTTGAGGTATTGTAGGTTATGAATATCGAAAAGCTTGATATTATCGCATTTGGCAAGTTTAACAACTTAATACTGGAGCTCTCCGATGGCCTTAATGTCATCTACGGGGCAAATGAGGCCGGAAAGACTACAATACAGTGGTTTATAAGAGGTATGCTTTATTCTTTGAAGGGAGGAAGAGCCGGAAAGGCCGGTGAACTACCGCCCCTTAAGAGGTTCAAGCCCTGGCGAGGCAATGAATATATGGGAAGCATGGCATACAGCTTGGATGACGGCTCCCGTTTTACAGTGGAAAGGGATTTTAATGACAATACGGTAAAGGTCTACGATTCCATGTACAATGACATAACCGCGGCCTTTGAACAGAGCAAAGACAAGGGACCTTTATTTGCGCTAAAGCATCTGGGTATTAACGAATCCTGTTTTGAAAGAACTGTATTTGTCGGTCAGATGGATACTAAAATTGATACTATGGGCAGCAAAGAGCTTTTGGACAAGCTTTCCAATATCCGGGAGAGCGGCGCGGAGGATGTTTCTTATAAAAGGGCGCGGGAAGCACTTATGGAGGCATTGACAGGCTATGTGGGAACGGAAAGGACTACAACGCGTCCCCTTGATGTTGTAAATCAAAAGCTCAATGAGTTGAAGCTTAAAAGAGAAGGGATTATTGGGGAAAGAGAAAGACTTTTGGAAGCTTATAAAAAATTGAACGAGCTTCTGTGCTTCAAAAAGTCCCTTGAGGAGAGGAAGCAGGCACTGGTTTATGCAAATCAAGCCATTGATTACAGAAAAAACTTAGAGTCTTTAAAAAGGCAAAAGAAAGAGCTTGCTCTCATTTTAGAAGAAACAGACGACTATGAGAGGGATAAAAGTAATATATTCCAACGAGTTGAAGAATATAATGATATAATACGTCGTTATGAGCCTTATTCCCGGTATAATGAAGATGATTCCTCGCTTATGAGTATTTTATTCGGCAGGCTGAAAGAAGCAGAAGAAAAAAACAATAAGCTATTGGAAAGAATAGGGAACATAAAGTGGGAGATTGATGGCTTAACAGGTCTTCCGGAAAAAATAAAAGATTCAAGAAGCATTGACATTAGTGATTTTGTTTGGTATAGATTAATAAAAACAGGTGTTTTAATTGCTATAACGGCAGCAGCGTTAGCCGGTACAACGGCGGTGTTTTTCCCGTCCTGGAAGATAAAAACCGCGGCAATTATTGCTTTTGTCCTTTTGCTGTCAGCATTCTTTTACATGCGGAAGAAAAAGGTTTATTATGAGAACCTGGCTCTAAGGCTGAACGAATTAAAGGGCAACATGGATGTCTTGGAAAATGAGATAAGGGAAAATGAGAAAAATATCAATGAGGTTAAGCCTTTGATAGCTGAAAGGCTTAAGGCATGCAGCATAATTGCTCACGATGATGATGAGATAAAAGAAGAGTATATTGAGACCTTTAAGCGGGGGCTTGGAACGTACACTAAAGCTCTTAAGGATTTGGAACAGTCAAAAGAAAAACTTTCGGATATAGAGAGATATTTGCATTCTATATATGAGAGGGCATCCTCAGTTTATGGGATTGAATCTTGTAACAGGGATGCGGTTAAAAAGGCTTATAATGATATAAGTAAAAAAATGGACCGCCAGTACGAGGACATTGAAGTATGTACCTATAGAATTAAAGCTCTCTGCAGTACGGAGGAATCCTCCAAAGAGTGCGAAGAGCTTTTGGAAAATATGCTGGATTCGGATATAATAGATGCACAAAGCTATATAGAAGAGAAAATTAACCGGGTGGATTCGAATATTAATGAAGTCATTCTTGAGATAAGCAAAGTAAAGGCTTTAACCGAGACTGCTTCTTCTATTGAAGAGAAGCTTAACGAAATTGAGCAGGAAATTGCGGAACTTGAGAGGGAGAAAAATCGTCTTCAGGATATAGGGTTTAGCCTGATGACTGCACTTAAGACTTTGGATGAAGCAGGACGGGAGATAAAGAGAGGGTTTGCACCGGCCTTAAACCGAAAGCTGGGCGGTATGATTAATAAGATTACGGGTGGAAGATACAGCGATATAAATGCGGATGACAGCCTTGTTGTAAGGGCATTGGACCCGGATACCCGTCAAATCAGGGCATTGCCGTTACTTAGCTGCGGAACCGTTGAACAGGTATATCTTGCGTTGAGACTTGCCCTGGCTGAGGTTATCGAAGACGGAGGAGAGGTGCTGCCTCTGATAATGGATGAGATATTTGCCCATTACGATGATGAAAGGGTTTTTAACACCTTAAAGATACTTTCTGAAGTATCGCAAAAAAGACAGATTATTCTTTTTACATGCAAGGAAAGAGAAGTTGAAGCGGCAAGAGAGATTTTCTGCAATAACCTTAGTATAATAAGATTATGAATTTAAATGTTGTGAGGTTTTTTAGATGAAAAGGACATTGATATTTTTAATCGTTTTAACAATATTTTGCGTGGTTTTTTGCGGCTGCGATCAGCCTGTTGATAATACAATTGAAATACCGTCTCCAAAAGTGACCGCCGGTGGGGAAGCTGCTTCTCCCTCCTATGAAGGTGATGATAAAAACGAAAGTCCCGTAGAGGTTAGCTACGAGAATATAGCTGTGGTATTGGATACGGTGGTGGATATATTCAGAGAGCCGGACATAACCTCCGAGCGGGTCACGCAGGCTATTTTCAATCAGCCGGTTACCATATTGGAAGAAAAGGATTCCTGGGTTAAGGTAAAAGTGGTGGACGGATATACGGGCTGGTTGAGGTCAAAATACATTGACAGGGACTGCTCAAGTATTATGAAGGAAAATTTCACCGACAGGGCTGTTGTTACCGAAAAGACCCAAAAGGTTTACTCCGGTGCCGGCAGCGGTGTTACTTTAAAGGATGTTGCGATGGGGACGGAGCTATATATTAAAAATAAAAAGGATAGGTATTATGAAGTTGCCCTGCCGGGGAATATAACCGGATGGATTGAGACCAAGGGCACAATAAAGGTTCCTGTGGGAAGCAGCATACCCAAAACCTCCTCCCAGGATTTTCTTGCTACGGT
>LFSC01000016.1 GCA_001512505.1 Clostridiaceae bacterium DTU079
TGTCAAGAGAAAGCATGAATGACCTAACCATTTAATCTTCATAATCTTTCCTCCTCTGTATCTTCATATATAATAATATATTTTAATATACCAAATATTTTTCTGATTTTCCCGGCATTTCGCGCGTTAATCGCAACTACAGAACAGCCCCGGATATTGCCAAATCCAGGGCTATTAGCTACAGTGCTAACACACATTGTATACTATTTTTTATTCTTCAAAACACTTGTACATCTTTTCAGGCGCCGATATGCTCAAAAGATCCAACACATTCCTAATAACTATTCTCGTACAATCCACAAGAATCATTCTTGCTTTCATTAAATTCTCATCCTGTCCTTTGACCTTGCAAGCGTTATAAAAACTATGGAACCCCCCGGCAACATCAAGAACATACCTTGTAAGCCTGCTTGGCTCTAAGGTCTGGGCAGAAATTCTTATTTCCTCCGGATATGCAGCCAGCTTTTTCATCAGTTCAATCTCTTCCGGAGCCTCCAATAAAGTCAACTGAACGGAGTTTACATCAGGTACCTTGAACCCTTCACCTTCCAATAAATTCAGCATGCTGCATATTCTCGCATGGGCATACTGAACATAAAATACAGGGTTGTCCTTCGACTCTTCCACTGCCAAATCCAGGTCAAAATCAAGGTGATTGCCCGATGCCTTGGTGTTAAAGAAGAATCTTGCCGCATCCCTTCCGACCTCTTCCAACAAATCCGTCAACGATATTGCCTTTCCGGTTCTTTTGGACATCCTGGCTATCTCGCCGTTTCTGTATAGTCTCACCAACTGGAACAAAACAACATCAAGCTTGTCCGGATCAATTCCAAGAGCTTTCACGGCACATTTCATCCTGCCGGCATGTCCATGGTGGTCGGCCCCCAAAAGGTTTATTACCCGGTCGAATCCCCGTTTAATAAACTTGTTCCTGTGATATGCTATATCTGAAGCAAAGTATGTAGGAATCCCGTTATTTCTTATCAGTACTTCATCCTTGTCAGCTCCCAGTTCGGTAGCCTTAAACCATACAGCTCCGTCCTTCTCCGTTGTATAACCGTTTTTCTCGAGATACTCCAAGGTTTCCTGAATTTCACCGTTATCGTACAGGGACTGTTCGGAAAACCATACGTCAAATTTAATTCCGTAGCTTTCAAGCGCCTTCCTGATCGCTTCCACATTCTTGGGAAGAACATAATCAACAAGTTCCTTGCGTCTTTCCTCACTGCTTACATTAAGAAGCTTGTCCCCGTTTTCTTCGATATACTCCTTCACCCGCTCAATAATGTCCTCACCGTGATAGCCGTCCTCGGGAAATTCTATTGCATCCTCGCCCTTTAAGAGCTGAATATATCTGGCTTCCAGGGAAATCCCGAACTTCTCAATCTGATTGCCGGCATCGTTTATATAGTATTCTCTGGTCACATCATAACCGGCCTTTTCCAAAACACTGGCAATACAGTCACCTAATGCACCGCCTCTGGCATTTCCCATATGGAGAGGTCCTGTAGGATTGGCACTGACGAACTCAACCATAACCCTTTGTCCTTTGCCCAAATCTATCCTTCCGTAGTCCTCTCTTTTGGTTTGAATATCTTTCAGGGCATCATACAGCCAGTCATTGTTCAGGAAAAAGTTTATAAACCCCGGTCCTGCGGTCTCAACTCTTTCAATATATGTATTGCTCAAATCCATGCTATTAATAATAATTTCCGCAACCTGTCTGGGTGGTTTTTTTGCAACCTTAGCTCCCTGCATGGCAATATTGGTTGAAAAATCTCCATGCCCTGCATCCTTTGGAACCTCTATAGTGAGTTCCTCCACCGGAATCTCGGGAATTTCCCCGTTTTCCGATGCCTTACGTATTGATTTTTTAACAATCTCCTCAATTTGGTGTTTTATAGTCTCCACAACATTTGTCATCCAACTGCCCTACCTCTCTAATTAACATATGCAAATCATTTTCACCAGTTTTATTATCATCTATTTCAAGCTTATAATCAACCTTTATTTCTCCGCCACTGTCGTCAACATCTATTGACACTGTCCGGGCAGTAACCATAATAGTAAAGGTTCCGTATTTGGTATCATAATAGGACACATGTTTTTGCCCCTGCTCAAAAATAAACTGGGTGTTAACCGAACCAAACCTCATTAAAGTTACTACTCCGTCAGAAATCTTCAAAGTGGTGGTAGTGCCTTCCATACCGGTAACTTCACTTTCTTTATAGGTCACATAATAAGCATCGCCCTTTTTATAGTATTTACCTTCCGTCACCAGCTCCAATATATTTTTATCATTATTCGGCGAAGTTTGAATCCCTTTTACAGATATAATAACATTTTTATTCATAATGACCGCCTCCATTTTTATAGGGGCACACTGACCCCCGAATATTTTAAATACCTTGCTGCTTTCTTTGTACATTAAGTTCTCCTATGATTCAGCCGGATAGTGGTATTGCTAATATCTCTCAATATCAACTTTTTCAGCAGAATGTATTTTTTCGTTTAAAATGGAATTTGCCAGAGACTCAAACTTTTCAACACTGTCACTGGTGTAAAACCGGTACACAGGTGTAATTTTATCATCCCTTGCGGCGTTGTTTTTATTTATCACCTCCTTAACAACTTTGGCAACCTCCAATGCTGAACTAACCAGCTTGACGCCCTCTCCCATTACCTTTGATATGGTATTATACAAAAGAGGATAATGGGTACAGCCTAAAACAAGGCTGTCAATCCCCTTTTCCTTCAATGGAAGCAAATATTCTTCAACAATTCTTACGGCAATATCGTTTTCCCACCAGCCCTCCTCAACAAGGGGCACAAACAGTGGGCACGCCTTCTGAAATATTTCAATAGAAGGATCCAGGCGGCTTATTGCCTTTTCATAAACACCGCTGTTTACCGTTGCAACGGTTCCTATTACCCCAATCTTCTTATTAACCGTTTCCCTGACGGCACTAACTGCCCCAGGCTCTACCACCTCTACTACCGGAATATCAAAGCTGTGCTTTACCAAATCAATGCTGCAGGCACTTGCGGTGTTACATGCAATTACAATCATCTTTATATCCTGATTCAAAAGAAACCGTATGTTCTGAAATGTATACTTGATAACGGTTTCTTTTGACTTGGTTCCATAAGGTGCTCTCCCGCTGTCTCCAAAATAAACTATGCTTTCTGTCGGCAGTAAATTTCTAATTTCCTTTAAAACGGTAAGTCCGCCCAATCCTGAATCAAATACACCAATCGGTCTGTTATCCATAGTTATTTCCCCCAAATATAATACGGCTAAACTGCATCATTTCTACCGGTCTATCACATATCCTTTCCAGACTTCAAATATCAAAACACAAGTGAATTACTGCTCCCAAATTCCATAAATTCTATCCGTTAATATCCCTTGAATTATCTTCATACCTCTCGATTGCAAGATTTATCAATCTTTCAATAAGCTCTCCATAGGGTACCCCGGATGCCTCCCAGAGCATGGGATACATACTGATGCTTGTAAAACCGGGCATAGTGTTGATTTCGTTTATATAAACCTTGCCGGTTTCCTTATGAACAAAAAAGTCAACCCTTGCCAAGCCGCAACAGTCCAGGGCCTTAAAAGCCTTTACCGCATACCCCCTGATCTCCTCAACAGTCTCTTTGGGCAAATCGGCAGGTACTTTTATTTTTGAGCTGTTATCAATGTATTTTGCCTTGTAATCATAAAACTCATTTCCCGGAACCACTTCACCGACAGTGGATGCCTCCGGATCATCATTTCCCAAAACAGCACATTCAACCTCTCTGCCGTTGATAAACTCTTCAATCAGTACTTTTCTGTCGAAGCGGGCAGCTAAATTTAAACCTCTCTCCAATTCGTCCCTATCGTGGGCTTTTGATACCCCCACTGAAGACCCGGCATTTGAAGGCTTTACAAATATCGGATATGCAAACTTCTCCTCTATTTTTGAAATAACCCGGTCAATATTTCTGCCTATTTCTTTTCTTGTAAAATAAAGATAGTCTGCCTGGGGTATTCCTGCTTTTTCAAATATTATCTTGGCATAAATCTTATCCATTCCCAAAGCAGAACCCAAAACACCGCAACCCACATAAGGCACCGAAGCGAGCTCAAAAAGTCCCTGAATGGTACCGTCTTCTCCGTTGCAGCCATGGAGTACCGGGAAAACCACATCGATCTTTTTCCCATTAACCTGGGTTTCCCCTGATTTCTCAATATTTTTGTCAGTATCATTACAAACAACCATCGCATCCAGCAAGCTGCTTTTGGTACCAATACCCTTAATATTTTCCCCTAAAGCAATTTGTTCCCACTCACCGGAAGGAATTTTATCGATATCTCCGTTATAAGGGAGCCATTTTCCGTCTTTTGTAATTCCCATCATTACAACTTCAAACTTTTCACGATTGATGTTTTTCAGTATAGATGTCGCCGATATACGTGAAACCTCATGTTCCGACGACTGTCCGCCAAAAATAACCAGTACTCTTTTTTTGTCCTCCATAGGTTCTCTCCCCTTATAATTTGATACAAAACCCTATCATTCCCTAACATACCCAATTTCTATTTTTTCATAATAAAAAAATACAATTTTACTTTTGTACCTCTAATAATCTCCATCAAATAATATAATTAACTGTCCTAAGGCATAAATCATACAGTAAATATATATTTCTCATTTTACTATTTAAGTACGGCAACTTCAAGATTTTCGTCAAAATATACACGTTACTTAAATATCCATAAATATCATAATTTATACTTGCGAAAAATAAAACCTTCAGAAAGCAATAAACACGAAGCTGTAATTTGAGAACACAAAATACAAGTTATAAAGACCTAATTAAAAAACGAAAGGATTTTAAAAAATATACCACTCTTTTATTATATCATAAAAGCAGGGTCATGTCCACAGATGTTATGTTGAGGAAAATGCTCCAGAAACTAAAGTTTCGCAATGTTTCTTTCACATTTTCCTCAACATAAAAATATGCACCCCAAAAAAAAGGACTGGGTGCATTTAATCTTACATTTATCGCCTTGTTATAAAGAATTTACTTCTTTGAGCGTGATTTTATACTGAAGATTTTCATTTATAGGACGGGTCATAATTAGGGCATTTCCATAGATAGAAGTTGAAACTTCAAACTCAGTATCATTCCCGTCAGTCACAAAAAGGGTATTACTGCTGTCAAACCTGAATTTAAGAGCTCTTTGACTTGTATTAATATACATTGTACCGTTTTCATCATCGTAGAATACGGTAAATCCAAACTTCCGGTCATCGGTAATCCATATACCAAGGTATTTTTCTGCTATTTCCCTGTCTACCTGAACTCCGTTTTCCTTATACCTTATTTGGGTAGTAACCTGTTTTAACAAATAATCTTGAAATATCGGAATTAAGTCAATGGTAAAGAAAGCATTGCAGGCTAATGCAAAAATTAAAAATAACGCTCCCAGCCAAGCATAAGAAGTGCCGGCATTATTATTACCTGCACCATACAACTCTTCTGCCAACGCTTTTTGCTCGCTGTATGTTCTGTATCCTCTCCTCTTCATTTCTTCAAACAGTTCCTCGACGTCTACCTCTCGAGGAGCATAACGGCGAACATTTTTCCTAATCACATATGTACCGGCAATTTTATCGTGTATTGTTTGTTTTTTCTCGCTAAATGCTGCTAAAATGAATAATATAAAGGGAAGCACGCTTGTTACTATAGCTATTACTTTTGCCAAAGACCTCAATAATACTCTAAAAAAACTGCTCCGGTTTTCGGCAACAATTTCAAGCCCCAACAACATCTTACCGGGTGTTGCAGATACCTTCAAGCTTACAAAGAGAACCTCATAAATCAGATACAATAAACCAAAGGAAAGATAATATACTGCCATAGCAGTAGGATCCCGATCTAGAACTTTGTATACGGGTATATCCATGTTAAGAGCATACTTAAGTAATAATAGGATGCCTGAATATATACCCAATACTATAATATCGTCAAAAATGAAAGCCCAGAACCTTCTTGATAATTTGCTTATATTCATACCAATCTCCCATTACCAGTTTAATATATAATTAAAAGCAAAAAAATAAACAACCTATTTCCAATAGAATAATTTATTATAAATCTATATATTTTTCAATAACCAATTTATAATATTTTATTATAATAATTAACATCCGAGAACTACGCCCTTATACATAGGGCTTTAACCGATTTTTATAATATTATATCAGATAGCTTTGGGAAATTCCATAGTCAAACTGAATTAAAGGATTAATGTAACAAAAAAGAAGAAAAATATGCCGGGAAATAAATTTCTACATATTTTTCTTCCTGTAAATAATATACATCTATTTGGAATACATTCATAAATCTTAATGCTGTTGATTAATAGGAATCCTGGAAATTTGCCGACATTTTTTATGCGGATAGAGCCATGCTCGTCCACTACATCGACATTTCCCGATATTCCTTCCATCTCGATATCTCCCATCTTGTTTTCGACTACAAGATCTCCGCCGACATGGAACGCCTTGATTTCCCCATGAGAGTTTTTTACTTTGGTATAAGCCTTGACATTACTTATTTCCACATCTCCAAAGGAATTTTCAATATACAGGTCCTGCCCTATGTTATCAACAATGATCTCTCCGTGAGAATTGGTTATGCTTGCCTTCAATAAAATTCCGCTAACATCGATATCTCCGAATTTGTTGTCAATTTCAACATTTATTTTCTCCGGTACTTTTATACGGTAGTTAACCCGTATTGATCCAATGGACCCGTTTTTTGAACTATATTGATTGGTTTTGGAATATACGGTTATAATATCCGTATTTATAATTTCTATAATATCGTCGGAAATTTCTGCTGCATGTTCCTCATCATTATTACGAATAATAATATCGGCATTAATCTCTATTTTATCCGAATCTCCCTTAACTACCTCCACATTTCCCGATGTGTTTTTTATTTTCAATGTATCCTTCGCTCCGAGGTCTACCGTCATATACTTTTCAAAGCGGGATTCATTTTTATAAATATCTATTGAAGGAAGAATCGATACATTGTCTTTGGCATACTGAACAACACTTGTAATTGCGTAAACACCCACACCGGCTAACATAATAAACGAGATAATGAAAATACTGAAAATATCAAACTTAACCTTCGGCTGTTCCTGCTTTGATAAAAAGATGTATACCAAAATTTCAACACCAAGCAAAACCAGTATAATGGGCCACCACTTTAATATTAAACCCAGCGACTGAACACCGGCTATCTGGGAATATAACATAATACTCCCTAAGGCAACAAGTATAATCCCCATTGAAAGAGTTCCAACTCTCCACTGTCTCACAATAATTCATCCTCCTTAAAAGCAGCCGGATTTTTTTTGCTTCCCATCAGAAGCTTTATTCCTCCCGCAATAAATAACAGCGCAATTATTATTGTCTGAATGTATTCTTTTATATTCCACTGAACCAGCTTTGCAATCTGAGGCATTGCAATTCTGTCAAACAAAAGAAATGCGCCTATTCCAATAAAAACATATGCCATAAACTTACTTGTGTTTTTGATTAACGGTGTCTGTCCGTTAAGCCATGATACCAGCAGAATATCATTGTCCTCCTTTATATTGATGCCCGAAGCCTTGTACATGACATCAAACAAGCTGTAGAACCATATTACCGGAATCGCAAACATAAACAGGCTGACTCTCAACCAGTCGGTAAGGAATATCCCGAGGAAAAACATGGTCATAAGCTGTACTCCTTGTCTCTGAAGTCCAAGGTACATGTGCCCTGCCCCAGGTATTATCGATAAGCACATTGCAATGATTTTTTTATTTGCTTTTCCATTTCCATACTCTCGAAAATTTCATTGTGGTTTTTTCCCGTTTGAACAAGCCAATTATATTTGTCCACCAATACCATACTGTCAACAATGGCTCCAAGCCAAATAACCGGAATCAAAAACATTAAAATCGGTGCCCTATTCATTCCAAAACCTGCTCCGAAGACAACCGCAAGGAACATAACTGCCATTTCCGCAAAGAAAAACGCTCCTCCCCGGACATTAAACCCAAGATATAAATGTCCCAATCCCGGTATCCAGGATAGAATAAATGTTAAAAACTTGCTTTTTCTAACCATAAAAATACCTCTCCTTTAAATTTTCTTCAAATCTTTCCTTCTATGGAATTAAGCGGTAATAAGCTTACTACTTCATTGTGAATCCGTTTCTGTTTTTAGCAGAGCTTTTGTTACTCACCGGAATTTCTTCCGCAAAGAACATCTATTACTCCTGACGTACCTTCAACAAGCCGGTCAGTCCAGCCGTTCGGCGCTATATTCTCAATACTCCCTGATGAATTTTCTATACTGGCCGTCACATTCGAAACACTGCCGAAAATCTGCTGAAATACTCCGCTCGCCATAAAAATCAGTGTAATACATGCTGCAGCTACATAGTATATGAAAACTTGATATTTCTTTTGAACCCTCCTCTCTTCTCTTTCATTGTTTTTCTCTTTCTCTTCTTTTATCTGATCCATAACCCTGTCGCAAAATCCGGGAGAGATAAGAAGGGATGCATCATGAACATTCCTGTACTCTATGGCTTCAATATACTTTTCCATGCAGTCATCGCAGTTTAGCAAATGATTCTCGATTTGAAGCTTCAAGTTTTCTTCCGCAAGTCCGTTGGTATATAACATCATCCGGTGCATATCAAAATGTTCCATATCCTTCACCCTCCTTCCATTTCTTCCTTAGCTCTTGCTTCGCCCTATAAAGCCTTGTCTCCACAGTTCTTATACTGATACCCTCTTCTAGTGAAATCTGACTGTAAGTTTTCGATTGAAAATAGTATTTTTTCAACACAGTACTGTATTTTCCCGGCAAGCTTTCGCAAATTTCCAAAACCCGTTTTCGGTCTTCATTCATAATAATTTGCTCATGAACACTTCTTTCTTCACTGTGAAGATCTTATATATCCTCAATATACAAAAGCTTTCTCTCATTCTCCGCCTTAGCCTTTCTCTTCCAATCTATAGCCTTATTGACGGCTATTTTTCCAATCCATGCTTTAAAACCTTTGTTCCGGTATAAAGGAAGGGAGCGGTATACCTGCAAAAAGGTTTCCTGAGCCAGATTCTCAGCTTCTTGCCTTTGTCCTACAATATTAAAGCAAATTGCAAACACCAAATTTTGATACTTTTCAACTATTGTTCTAAAAGCTTCCTGATCACCGTTTATTACGCGTTTTATAAGCAGCTCTTCAGGTTCCATGGCTCCCCTCCTTTCCCTATGAACTTATCTTTACAATATCATAGACGGAAAAAAATTTAAAACCCCTTCATTTTTTAAAAAATTTTTAAAAAGTGAGGAAAAGCAAAAGAAAAAGCAGGGAGTTTTAATATCCACCCCTGCTTTATGATTTTCTTAAGATTGCACGTTAAGAAATGTGAAAATACGGAGTTATCATTATTCCAGAAACTCTATATATGTTTCCTCATATTCCTCATCAAAAGAGTCCTGCCATTCTTCATCCTCGTTGGGAGCCTCTCCGAATACATCATCTTCATTATAAACTCCTGCATCGGATTCCTGGGCTTCACTGTCATTTACCGTATCGACAGCATCATTCTCGCCAACGCTTTGATCGTCAATATCATCATCATTTTGACCTCCGCTTCCCATTCCCACAGGTTCGGCTTTAGTGCTTATGAGCTCCGCACATCTTGGGAAGCTGGCATCAAATTTGAAGTTTCCTTTAAACTCAGGAGTTGATTTACCCTCTATTAAAAACTTTACTTTGCTTATTTCCTTAAGTTCCGTCAACGAATTTACAACCGAGTAAATGGTCATTCTCTCTTCTGCCTTTCCCCCCGGATGATTGTCTTTAAACTCTTTTGAAAAATTGACCGTCGCAACATCTCCGTCAATTTTTATTTCCGACTTAAGCTTTGTTCCCTCCGGTATGGTAGGCTTCATCCCTGCAACCTTCGGACCGTTAATCAGTTCGTTGACAATTATCTCTGCAAGATGGTTCACACTTTTTTCGGCTTCACTCATCGGTATATACCTTATCTCAAGCTTTAGCTTGGAATTGTCTTCATTGGCAAAGTAAAGACGGATCGGCATTTTGTCGACAATCTGGGCTGCTTCCTCCTCCGTTAAAGCAATACTGCTTGCAGGACATGAATCGTCGTCTCCAAGCCCATATTTTTCGTTATTGGAACACCCAACACAAAATGACAATGTCATAATCAATACCAGAATAATACATAAAAGTCTTTGCATCAACCGGACACCTCACAATAAATTCTTTATAGCTTATTTTTATGCCGGTTGAAGTTTTAGTATTCTTATCCAAATAAAATTTCGGACCTCTTAAGGGGTGTCCTTCGTTCCTTCCTCCGCAATGGCAACCGTTGAACTTGTTCCCAGCCTGACACAGCCTGCCTTTATAAACTCCACTGCCTGTTCAAAGGTTTTTATTCCACCGGATGCCTTAAGCTTAATATCCGGTCCTCCGGCTTCTCTCATAATTCGAATGTCTTCAAGGGCAGCTCCCCTTCCGTTGAACCCCGTAGACGTTTTCAAATAATCCGCTCCGGCCTCCCGGGAAAGCTTGCAGGCCATTTTCTTCTGTTCCTCCGAAAGAAGAGCTGCTTCAATTATAACCTTTACCTCGACATTTTTCTCATGTGCTGTCTGTACAATACTTTCTATCTCATTTTTTACATAGTCATAGTCTTCTGATATCAGCTTTCCTATGTTTATTACCATGTCCAATTCCACAGCACCGTTTTCAATGGCTTCCCTTGCCTCGAAAACCTTACATCGGGTTGTTGTTGAGCCATGGGGAAATCCAATAACCGTGCTCACTTTTACATTGGAATCCCTCAGTAATTCATGGGCTAAAGAGACATGGCACGGCTTGACACAAACCGAAGCAACCCCGTATTTTGCTGCAAGCATGCACTGTTCTCTAACGTCACTATCCGTAGCATCCGGTTTTAAAACCGCATGATCAATCGTTGAAAGTACTGTCTTTCTATTCCAATGAAGTTCCATATCTTCGTCCCCCTCGACTGTAGAAATATATTCGGCTTTCTTTATTTTTAACTTATTATATAATATGCACCCATATATCTTCCGAATTTGGCTAAATGGCCTTTGTATACCGGTCTGCAAAACAGCTGGCACAATAGCTGTCCGGTTTTATTTTAGGTGTAAAGTTCAAACCCTTTACCATCCCGACCATTTCATTAATAAGTGCTTTCGTTTCTCCCTTTCTTCCGATATCGATATGAAATTCAAAAGCCACACCTTTTCCGTTCATATCGTTTTGTCCCAAAGCCTTGTGAATTAAATCCATCCTTTGCGGGTCAAACATATAAGCCACTTGAAGGCTCATGCATGTTTCCATATAAATCTTTTCCCGCAAATTTTTTATTGGTCTGTCCAACTGATTTTTATGAAGAAAGCCTATCGCTCCTTTGCCTATCCTGTGGACATGGATGCATGTTACAATAAGGGTTGACTTGCTCACTTGGGAGTCAGACCCTATGGATATCCTATAGGAACTGTTTGTATCCGCCTTTATAAACCTTATTATCTCCTCGAATACCCCGTTAAAAGTAACATCTCCCTTTCCCAGGCTCCTGAACACCGTGTTTTCGTCAAGTACCATATTATTCCCCAGCAACATACTACCTTTCCTCCTTTCTTCACATCCCCCCAAAAAGCAAGACTGTATAAAATAAAAAACCCGGTGACAAAAATCACAGGGTTACACATACAAGGTCAAAATATAATTTATTCCAACGAAAATCAGCATACGAGTGCCGTTTAAAAAAATGTTTAAACTTTCGTTTGGCACCCATAGCATTTCATCGTCCTTTCATCGACAAAATATTCTATTTTTTATAGTAGCACACAATATAACATAAATCAAGTTGTACGCTATTCAATCAAGCTGTCAATTTTTTCTTTATCAAAGCCCACAACTATGCTGCCGTCAATTTCCAGTACCGGTACTCCTCTCTGACCTGACTTTTGTATCATCTGCATTGCTGCGTCTCTATCCTTTGAAACATCAAACTCTTCGTACGGAACATTCTTTGAATCCAGATATTTTTTAGCCATAGTACAATATGGGCATGTCGGTGTGGAATAAACTTTAACTTCCATAGTATCTCCTCCTTTTTATTGGAATCGGTCAAAATCACCAATAGTCCTTCTCTTTTTCAAGGTCTCAAAACTAAAGGCTTCTTACATATTCAATAATCTTTCTGCCTGCTAAAGCCCCCTGCCCTACAGCTGTTGAAATCTGTTTGAAACCGCCTGTGCAATCTCCTGCGGCAAACAAGCCGTCTATGTTGGTCTGCTGGTCTCTGTCGACAACAATGGAATTCTCATCTACCAAAATTCCAAGCTTTCTTGCGAAATCAACACTCGAAGGGCTTTCATAAGCAATAAACAAACCGTCAATGTTCTCACTTGTTCCGTCCTTAAAAAAGATCCTTTGAAGGAAGTCTCCTCCGTCAATTCTGTAAATCTCTTTTGTATTTACATTAAATCTTTTTGATGTTTCGAGGAACTGTTCCGAAAGCTCAAGCTGTTTTCCGTTCGTATATATGGTTATGTCCTTTGTAAACGCTTCCAGTTCAACAGCCTCATGCACCACAAAATCTTTATAACCCAAAACCCCTACCTTAAGGTTGTTGTAAAAAAATCCGTCACAGGTGGTGCAATAGCTCACTCCTTTTCCTTCAAATTGCTCCAAATTCTCTATCCTAATCTTTTTCAACGGTTGTCCCGTAGCTAAAAGGACGGATTTGGAAACATAACTGTTATCCGGAGTCAAAACTTCAAAAAAATCGTTTTTTTCTATGTTTATTACCTCATTCTCAATAATCTGCACGCCGAGCCTTGCAGCCTGCTTCTCACCTTCATTTAAAAGGTCTTCTCCTCTTATGGCCTGTGAAAAGCCATAGTAGTTCTCTATTTTTTCCGCTTTCTTAAGAGCGCTGTCACCTTTTCCTATTACCAGGGTCTTTAAATTTGCCCTGGCGGTATATAATGAAGCAGATATACCTGCCGGCCCTTTTCCAACTATTATCACGTCATACATAATCACTTTTCCTCACTTTATTTATATTTCCCCTTAATTTTATATTCTAAACGGAAATTTTTCAATAACCTGGCCCCTGCTTTCCGCTTATGAATCTTTCCGCCATAATTCCCGCTATTGCTCCGTCTCCAACAGCGGTAGCAATCTGTCTCACTCTTTTGCTTCTCACATCTCCCGCGGCAAAAACCCCAGGAATATTTGTAAGCATATCCTCATCCGTAATAATAAAGCCTCTTTCATCCATATTGATTTTTCCCTTGAAAATTTCCGTTTTGGACTCCATTCCGATATAGACAAATATTCCATCGGTCTCGATTTCTTTTTCCTCTCCGGTCTTAAGATTTTCAATTATAACGCTTTTTACGAAATTATCACCCTTTATTTTTCTTATCTGTGAATCCCAGATTACATCGATATTGGGATTCTTGAAAACCTCGTCCTGTGCAACCTTTGATGCGTTGAAACTGTCAGAACGATGAATTATGGTTACATGCTTTGCGTACCGGGTCAAAAACACAGCTTCTTCAACTGCCGAGTTTCCGCCGCCTACTACCAATACTTTTGCATCTGTATACAAGGCTCCGTCACATGTGGCACAATAGTGCACTCCTCTGCCCCTAAACTCTGCTTCTCCCTCGGCCGGAAGGCTTCTCGGTGTTGTACCGGTGGCAATTATCACAGCTTTTGCATAATAGTCGGTGTCCGGGGTTGAAATGTACTTTTCTTCCCCTTCCAGGCTAATTTCGGATATTTCCTTAAGCTCGTCTATCTGTGCTCCAAATCCAATGGCCTGCCTTTTCATGTTTTCCATCAGCTCCATACCCCTGATTACTCCATTGGTACCGGGGTAGTTTGCAACATGAAAGGTAGTGGACACCTGGCCGCCCGTCAGCCCCTTCTCAAGGATAACCGTATAAAGCCTGGATCTTGCAGAATAAATAGCCGCCGACAGTCCTGCAGGTCCACCCCCCAGTATTATAAGGTCACAGTATACCTTTTCCTTTTCTTTTACTTCACACGGACCGCCGATAACATTTTCTATGCTGCCTGCAATTTTTGATTTGCCGATATAACCGTTTAATCTTGAGCAAACCTCCCTGCCGTCCTTAAAAAACAAAACAGTGGGGCTGTTTTTTATACCCAGGCTTTCCGACAGCTGCCGGTTTTCCTGCCGCTGAATTTTGACAAACCTCATCTTATCGCCGTAGATTTGTGCCATCCTTTCAAACATCGGATTAAAATAGCCGCAATGATGACAATCTTCCGAATAAAAATATACCACCACAGGAAGTTCGCTTTTTAATACATCGTGTTCAAAATTTTTCTCATTGGAATAAATAATTCCGCTTCTCATACAATACCTCCCGGGAATCGTTCATTATATTATCCATTTTTCATATTACCCTCATCTTTGATTTATTACACAAAATCAATTACTCAAAATTTTCAGAAAGTTCCGCAACATTCCGGCTTACGGTGAATATTATGTTAATATAGGGCATTATTTTATATACATTATTATAACAAAAAAACTTTGCTTAAAATTAAACATCTTAGTTTGCTCCGTGGCTTTGGACATTCACAATAATGAATATGGGGGTGCAATTATTATGTCTAAAGAGATTAAAAAAAGCAATTCCAATATATTGTTTTTTATTCTGATCTTTCTTTTACTGTTTTATGACAGCAGTGCCATCGACGGATGTAAAAAAGTTATCGATAAAAACGATGATTCCTTGCTGTTTTTCATTCTAGTCTTCCTTAAACTCTTCTATTGTTAATTTTTCTTTTTTTTTTTGCCTAAAGGGTTCTATTTTCAGCAGCTTCTAAATACAAATATAATTAGAAAATCTTTGTCATGTTAAAAATTGGGTGTACAAAAGCAAAGAAAAACACGCACCTGTTTTATAATATCGCTTTGTAAATATTTAATTGAAAGGATTGTGTTTCATGAGTGATTTAAGCAAAAAAATATCCGAACTGTTTGGAAGAATGGATGAAAAGATGCTCCAGAAAAAAATCAATACAGCGATAGATATGCTGCAAAACGGAGATATCGAAGATTTAGCAAAGAAACTCAACAAAATAGATAAGGATGAATTGCTGGAAAAAATTAATGAATTTGATGAATCAAAGCTTGAGAAGCTAAACATCGATAAAAGTGAAATCCGGCAAAAGATCAATGAAGCCGATCTCAACAACCTTGCTCAGCTTTTAGGGGAACAAGGAGACGAGATTGTAAAAAGACTCAAGAATTTTCTCGAAAAGCAGTGAAAATATGCCCTGGGTTTGAATCCAAGAGGGGTTAAGGGGGGAACGGACAGAAATGAATGACGATTTCAATAAAAAACTAAAGCAAATTACGGATATGTTGGGAGGTAATGAAAAAGCATCGGAAAACCTCTCCCGTTTGCTTTCTATGCTCGCTGACTCCGGCAATAAAGATCAGTCAACTGCAACACCTTCCGATACGGAGGTTCAAAAAGCTAAAACCGAAAGCACTACAGACAATGTTGAATCTGTACCCAAATTAAAAGCAAAAGATGAAGAAGTAAGAAATAACTTTCCGGACAACGCAGAAATGCTCAGGACAGTAAAAACCATTATGGATACAATGCAAAACATGAATGATCCAAGAATCAATTTGCTTACGGCAATAAGACCGTTTTTGAGCAGTAACAGGCAGAAAAAATTAGGAAACTGTATCAGACTTTTTCAAATGACTCAACTGACCAGATTGATTACCGAATCAGAAAATACAATGTGAAAGGGGCACTATAATGATATATAGAAGAGATCCAAGATATAGAAAATACAGTGCTTCTGCTGGCGAAAGCATACCGCAGCCAAATTACCATGAAAACGATAAATTCTCCGATATCTCACAGGATATCGATAGAATTCCTCTGCCCAATGAAAAAGATGAAGCAGCTTTACCTGACCTGCAGGATAGTACCAGAAAAATAAATCGTCCGGGAATTTTCCCGCGAAGACTGCAAGCTGATGAAATAATTCTTCTCGGTTTGATATTTTTGCTCATTGAAGAACGTATTGATGATGATTTTTTGCTGATAATACTCATATATCTTTTGGTATCGGAAATAATCGAGGAACAATTCCGGCCATCGCCAAAATCCATGTAAAAGCGAAGGGACTCTACGTCCCCCTCGCTTTTAGGTTGTTCTTAAATCCCCAATAATGTTTTTACAACATCAGGTGCCACTTTAATCTCCTTGGCGCTGCTTTCATATTCCGCCAATCTGCCTTTTTCATCTTTCATCAGACATTTCATATTAATATACCCTTCAAAACACCTGTCACACCAATTTATATACACACAATACTGCTCTTCTTTCCGGGCTGCACGAAAAGAGAGAAATCTTTTCATCTCATCGGGACTTAATCTGTCAATTTCCTGCAGCTTAATGAAAGTATCCGTATCCCCAATAGGGAAATTGAACAGCTTCTTTCTCTTCATATACCTTCTGCAATTATCACAATACTTTTTATCCCCGATTATAAGTCCTAATGCCACTAATGCACCAAGCGACGACCCCAGGGCATCTATCAGGAAGAATATCCAATTAACCACAGGTTTCCCTTCTACATTAACAAGGTTGTGTCTGCGATATGAGAAAGAAATGGTACTGGATTCAACCATCAACGAGGCTGAAGAAGTAACGTTAAATATTACTTTTCGCCATTTTTATACAAAATCCTTCATGAAAATATTAATTTATTCCATTAATAATAATTTGACTCCAAAACAGACAAAATAAATTTGAATTATAAAAATTACTTATTAATACTTGGGGAAAAGGAGAATCACTTTGCATAAAAGAGCTATATTTTCAGTCGTACTGGCAATAGCCATATTGACACTTTTATGTACAACTGTTTTATTCAGGGATGAAATATACGACCTTTACGGTTACAGCCGTGCCGCACTATCCCGTTACGGCTCCACCGGGCAGGAAGTTAAGGATATTCAGTACAAACTGGCTATATGGAAATACTACGACGGCAAAATTGATGGCATATACGGTTATAAAACCTATTCGGCGGTTCGTAAATTTCAAATTAAAAACGGTCTTAAGGTGGATGGGATTGCAGGGCCGGAAACACTGGCAGCTCTCGGCCTTCCCACAGGTAAAGCTCAATCGGCTGCAGCTCAGCCAACAGGCAATAAAGACCTGAATCTTTTAGCACACCTGGTTTACGGAGAAGCCCGGGGTGAACCTTATATAGGTCAAGTGGCGGTTGCTGCAGTGGTTCTCAACAGAACAAGGGACGGCAGATTTCCCAAAACTATAGCTGGGGTTATTTATCAGCCCGGAGCCTTTGATGCCGTAGCTGACGGACAAATCAACCTTGCTCCCGATGCCACCGCATATAAAGCAGCAAGAGATGCTCTAAACGGGTGGGATCCTTCAGGAGGAGCCATATACTATTATAATCCGCAAACGGCAACCAGCAAGTGGATTTGGTCAAGACCAATCATAAAAGTCATAGGTAAACACAACTTTGCAAAATAATTAATATTACAGGAAAGGTTTATATTTTACCAAACGGTTCTTTGGCTCATTGAAGCACAAAGAACCGTTACCCAAGAGTGTTCTGTTATTTACACGAAAAAATGCTTTGGATACGACTCATTCCTGACTTACTTTTTCTTTAAATGCCAAAAATCTTGTGAAGATCATAACTGTCAATGTAATAAAAAACAGGGTTTTAAATATCCAGTTTATAAAAAGCAGCAATACAACTCTTAAAATACTTGCAGCTCCATCTATCGGTAAAATTGAATTAAAATATATCATTATATACTCAAACAATATAAAAACAACATCCAAAAGCATAATTCGTACTAAAATATTCCAAAAGTAAGTGTCTGCAGCATATTTCCCGATGGAAAAATGCCTGTCCGTAAAATTTAAAACTGCAGGAAACCAGGAAAACATGTATATTCTAAAAAACATAAATCCGAAGAACAATACCAGCAAAGTAACAATATCAAACAAAACGGTTAATACCAAAAGATCCGTCCTTCCGTCGAGAAAAGACCTGGTAACGGCTACAGCCGGAACCGACACCACCATCATAAACACACAAAATAAAATACTGAGCAAAACCAGTGTAAAAGAGACTATTGAAAGCTTGATAAAATGCTTTTTCACACCCTTAAAAAACTCCAACTGGATTTTCTTCCTTTTTGCAAGAAAGTTATTCAACATATAGAAGCATCCTGATGAAACAAAACCAAATGCCAAACCTGCAAATAAAGCTCCTGCAAGTCCATACAAAAGATATCTGGGATTAAGAAAAAGTCCTATTATAAGTTGTATAACATGCATAATGTTGTCCATTAAATTGCCGCCGCTAATGGAAGAAATCCCGTAAAGCACGGGAAATACCAATATGTACTCAGTAAAGCAAAAAACAAATGTAGACAGACTGAAGGCCAGAACTATATCCGGTCTTTTTACAAGCCTTCTGACACTGCCAACTACTCTAATCATGTCGAAACCTTCCTTCAAAACTTTATCATGTATACCAAGTATAATTATTGACATTTAAATCAATCAACTTGCCTCATGGTCATTGATATTCTTTTTCTTGCAACATCCACATCCAAAATTTTAACCTTAACAATATCTCCCACCGATACAACATCCATTGGGTTCCTTACATATTTGTCACTCATTTCGGATATATGAACCAATCCATCCTGGTGAACGCCTATATCTATAAATGCACCGAAATCAGCAACATTTCTGACGGTACCCGACAATACCATGCCCGGTCTGAGATCCTCAATATGAAGCACATCGGTCAAAAGCATGGGCTTGGGGAGCTCATCCCTCGGGTCACGCCCGGGTTTTAAAAGCTCATTTATTATATCCCTTAGGGTAGGTACACCTATTCCCAACTGTTCGGCAATTTTTGAAACCCCTTTTTCCTCAACTTGCTCCTTAATACGTGAAAGCCTTCTTTCTTTCACATCCTCAAGACTGTACCCTAAAATATCCAAAAGCTTTTTTGCCGCATCATAAGACTCGGGATGCACCGAAGTATTGTCAAGAATGTTTTTCCCATCCGGTATTCTAAGAAAACCGGCACACTGCTCATATGCCTTTTCTCCAAGTTTTTTTACTTTTTTAAGCTCTTTCCTTTCGGTAAATTTACCGTTGGCCTCTCTGTATTCTACAATGTTTTTGGCAATAGCGGAGTTTATACCGGAGACATAGGATAAAAGTGAAGGGGATGCTGTGTTAAGGTCAACACCCACACTATTTACACAATCTTCCACCACGCCATTTAAGGTCTCTCCTAAAACCTTTTGGTTCATGTCATGCTGGTACTGGCCTACTCCTATGGCCTTTGGGTCAATTTTTACCAGCTCCGCCAAAGGATCCTGAAGTCTTCTTGCTATGGATACGGCACTTCTTAACGCTACATCAAAATCGGGAAATTCCTCTGCACCAAGCTTTGAAGCGGAATAAACCGACGCTCCTGCCTCACTTACTACCATATAATATACCTTTCGATCAATCTCCTTCAAGAGGTCGGCGATAAAAATCTCAGATTCTTTAGATGCCGTCCCGTTGCCTATTGAGATTATATCGACATTGTGCTTTTCTATTAGATACTTTATAATCTTTTTTGATTCTTCAATTTTGTTCTGCGGCGGTGTCGGATATATAACGGTAGTATCCAGCACCTTTCCGGTGTCATCCACAACCGCAATCTTGCACCCCGTTCTGTATGCCGGGTCAAGCCCCAAAACAGTCTTTCCCTTTACAGGGGGCTGAAGCAAAAGGTTTTTAAGATTGGCGGCAAAAACCTTCATTGCTTTCTCTTCTGCCATTTCTGTAAGTGCATTTCTGACTTCTCTCTCAACCGATGGAGCTATAAGCCTTTCATATGAATCTATAAGTGCTCTTTCAACATATTCCGAGGTTATTGATCTCGGTTTTTTGATCAAACGGGCTTTTAAATATTCAATTATGCTTTCGGAAGGAACATCAATTTTAACCTTTAAAAATTCCTCCTTCTCTCCCCGGTTGATTGCCAGCACTCTATGACCGGCTATCTTCGATACCGGCTCGGAAAAATCATAATACATTCTGTAGACCGAATCTTCTTCCGTTTTTGCCTTTGACACAACTATGCCCTGTTTCATGAACATATTTCTAATATCTTTTCTAATTTCTGCATCGTCCGATATATCCTCGGCTATTATATCCATAGCCCCGTTTAAAGCCTCTTCAACATTATTAACCCCTTTTTCCGGGTCAACATAGGGCATTGCCAAGTCGGATATACTGCCGTCTTTCTCATCTTGACCGAAAAGAAGCTTCGCCAAAGGTTCTAAGCCCTTTTCCCTTGCAATGGTTGCCTTTGTTCTTCTCTTGGGCCGGAAAGGTCTGTATATATCTTCAATCTCCTGAAGTGTAACAGCCTTCATAAGGTTCATGGATATTTCTTCTGTAAGCTTCCCTTGCTCTTCAATGAGATGTTTTACCTCTTGCCTTCTTGCTTCCAGGTTTCGCAAATACACGAGTCTTTCGTGAAGCTCTCTTAACACCTGGTCGTTCAGTTCTCCCGTCATTTCTTTTCTGTATCTGGCAATAAACGGTATGGTGTTTCCCTCATCAATAAGTTTAACAACATTTTGAACTTGAAAAGGCTTCAGGTTAAATTCTTTTATTAATGCTGAAATAATGTCCGACATTTTATTCCTCCATACAGTATTAAATCCATATTATTAAGCAGTTTTCCATAAACCACGGCTGATAAATTGCATTTATGATTAAGTTTTACCCTTAATTACTAATTTATTTAATTACTAATTTATTTTATTATATAGTTAAATTAATACTTCAATCAAGAGTTATTATTGATTTGGAGTGAGCACAGCAAAAAACGGATATAACCCATATTTAAATATGAATTATATCCGTTTTATTAACACGGTTATTTTTATTCTGTTTATAGATCGAGTACTTCTATTTCTATACTTTCCAACTGTTCATCAACTTTGTCTTTGTCAACGACACCTATTTCAACAAATTGCGTATTGCTGACACCACAAGCCATAGCCAATTTAAGGCATTCTTCGAAGGATTTTTTTCTTACAAGTCCGACTGCCATTCCGGCAACCATTGCATCTCCCGAACCTATGGAATTAACGGCAGTTACAACAGGAGCTTTAGCCCTCAGGCACATATTTTCAGAAACCATGATTGCCCCTTCTTCGCCCATCGAAACAGTTACAACCTCAACACCCGAACTGACAATCTCCCTGCAAAATTCCAAAACATCAGCAGTATTGCTCAAATCTCTTTTCGCCAGATTCTTCAGTTCCCTTAAATTCGGCTTTATCATATACGGCTTGGCTTTTAGGCCTTCACTCAGAGCTTCTCCACTGGCATCGAGTATTACGGGAAGGTTATAAAGCCTTGCCACTTCTATCAATGTCTTATAATAATCAACCGGTATCCCATGTGGCAGTCCTCCGGATAAAACAACAACTTTAGAATATTCCAGTGTTTCTTTATATATCTGAAGAAATCTGCCCATGTCGACACCGCTAATAGTGGGTCCTATCTCCAATATTTCCGTTTCGGTTTTTCTTTTTCGATCAATGATGTTGTTATTTGTTCTGGTTTCACCTTTAACTTCAACAAACCTGGTACGAACACCGAGCTTTTTAAGCTGTGCCTCTATCCAGTTGCCTGCAGCACCGCCCTTAAAGCCTATTGCCGCAGTGTCTTCTCCCAGGGTTTTAGCAACGCGGGCAACATTTACACCTTTACCACCGGCGGATTCGATCTTTTCCCGAACCCTGTACATTTTACCAGCTTCAAATTCATCAACGAAATAAATCTTATCCAATGCGGGATTTAGAGCTACCGTGGTAAGCATTACATCTACATCTCCTTGAACATTTTTCTTGAACATTATCAATTTTACCCGCTAAATCTATTTTAGTAAAGCTTTCCTTTCCTCTTCCACGGATCTTTTAACTTCATCGGCTATGTCCCTAATAGCTTTCTTGGAATCAATATCATTTTCTATAGCCTCAAGTATTTTTTGATTAAATATTTCAAGAGCTTTACCGTCTAACGGGCTTTGCCTGTATTGAACCATATTCAATGCTAGATCTTCAAACAATGGTTGAGCAAGCTGATCTCCATAAAATACGTTTTCTCTCAACATTATTTTCATATTTTTTCTGGCAGGCAGGTATCCCGAAATCATATCTATGTTTTCGCCGCCCTCCTGCTGCGTTACTACATATTCCAGGAACAACCACGCCCATTTTTTGTTCTTGCTTTGAGAGTCAATTGCAAGTTTTGTATCCGAATACCATGGCGTCAACCCCAACGGCGGTTTTGCAATTCTCCATTTTCCGGCTTGCTCCGGAGCAATCTCTTGGATGGTCCCGGTCCCCCACGAACCCATAGTGATTATCATAACCAACTTGTCATTCTTAATGGCCTCTCTCCCGATATCACTCCACAAATCTGCTCCCAGTATGTATTGGGATTGATATATCTTTTTAGATAAGTCCAGCATATCTACAAATGTACTTGAATCTCTGACAAAGTTTAAATCTTTATCAAAAACTCCTGTGGATGAGCCCAGCAAGTTAATAAGATCCGTAGGCATTTGGAATATATATTGTCCTTTGCTCTTTAGTTTTTTCGCAATTGCAATAAGATTATCCGGATTTTCAATAAATTTTCCGAATTCATTAGGTTCTGACGGAAAACCGTTCTCTTCCATGATATCGGCACGGTAATAGGTAACAAAGGGTGATGTCAAAAATGTCATTGATATTAATCTATTACCGTTGAGAGACTTATTACACTCCCACATGTCCTCAGGGAAATCTTTTTCATATCTGCCCGCCAAATAAGGCTCCTTCAGCAAGTCCTCAAAGTATTCCCCGGTCGTATATTCATAATAATAGCCACTGTCTAAATATAAAATATCGGGTCCGTTTCCTGCCAAAACCGCTTTTTTATATTCTTTGCTTATCTCTTCAAAAGGAAACCTTTCAACATTGATTTTTATTTTGGGATGAATTGTCTCAAAGCTTTTAATAATACGACTCCATCCATTGTTATATGTCCAAAATTTTATCTCAACTTCCTCTGTTGGTTCTTCAATTTCGGCAGCCTTAACCCTGTTTCCCTCATCCTCAGACATTGAGTTTTGACCGTTACAACCAGTTAAGACAAAGGAAAAGCAAAGAACAATAAGCAAAAGACAATACCCAATCCTTTTCATTATGTATACCTCCGCATTTTGATTTTACATAAACTAAAAAAGATTATATAAATTTTATAAATAGGAATATTCTATTAATCTTAAGCAACTGTGCAGTCATTCACTGAAGCCTTGATATCCTCTTTCGGCTAAACCCACTGAATATCAGTTTTCTTCTGAAGTGTTGTAAAATATATGACATTTATCCTTTGACAATGATTTGCAGTTTTCATTTCTCTGCATATAATATTAATTCGACATGTTTTTAAAATATCCTTTTTTTTAACAAGTCAACATATTAAGGATGTATTATGTGAGTTCTTTTATTGCATTCTTTATTTCTTCATCATTGGGAGCTAATTTCTGAGCTTCCTTAAGAACCTTTACACTCTCACTATACTTTCCCAATCCAAACAATGAATACGCCTTGATTTTGTATGCGTTGACGTCATTAGGATTAATCTCCATCGATTTTTCACAAGCGCTTAAAGCCTCATTGAAACGCTTTAGATTGTATAATGCATTGGCTTTAATTATATAGAGAGCATAAAAATCGGAATGAATTTCCAAGCCTTTCTGGCAATAGTCTAATGCTTCCTCGTATTTTTTCAATCCTATCAATGTATTTGCCATAATGCAATAAGCGGAGGAATCGCCTATATTGTTTTCGAAAATCTTTTTGCATATAGCATGAGCTTCCTCAAATTTCCCGCTTTCGGTTAAAAAACCCGCTTTTATTAAATAGGCTTCAACCTGTTTCGGCATTACCTCTATGGATTTGTCACACTCTCTCATGGCTTCATCAAAATTTCCCAGTTGATATAATGCAATTGCTTTGTTTGAGTAAGCTGTGTGGCAATCGGGCATTATGTCCAAGGCTTTGTCGCAGTCTGCAATAGCTTCATTAAATTTGCCCATACCAATATATGCATTTGATCTGGCAAGGTACGCAATTATCTCATTAGGATCGATTTCAATGGCATTATTGCTTATCTCTATTGACTCATTGAAATTTCCCATAAGAGCCAAAATATTTGCTTTTGTGCCAAGACCAAAAGCATTATCCGGTGCAATCTCCAATCCCGTCTCGCAGTTTTCAAGGGCCTCCTCAAGCTTATTCATCGCAGCCAAAGCTCCGGCTTTATTAAAATAGGCTTCGTAAAAGTATTTATTCCATTGTATTGCCTTGTCAAACATTTCAATAGCTTTTTTGCTGTCTCCTTCTTCCAATATCATTAAACCCAAATCGTTATAGGCTTCCCAATACCCAATATTTAATTCCGTTGCCTTAACTAAACATCTATAGGCTTCATCATTTTTCTGCATCTTCCACAGGAAAAACCCTTTATTTGCATAAGCTGAAGCATTTTTTTCATCCAATTCAATTGCCTTGTTGACGCAATTTATTGCCCCGCTTCTATCCCCAACATCCCACAGGGTCATTGCTTTATTGCTATAAACGGAACTATTGCCCGGCTCCAACTCAATAGCGCGGTCAAACATTTCAAGGGCTTCCGGATAATTTCTCATTTTGTCCAGAATAAGGCCTCTTGTGTTATACTCATTTCCGTCTTTCAAGCCCATCTCCATTGCCTTGTCCAAATCCTTCAATGCCGGCTGAAGCTTGTTCATTTTATAATATAGAGCTCCTCTGTCACTGTAGCATTGTGCGTATTTGGGATCTAACTCGATGGCTTTGTTGTAACATTCCAGGGCTTCCTCAAATTTTGAAACGGCAAAAAGTACATTTCCTTTGGTTTTATAAGCAACAGAAAACTTTGGATTAAGTTTAATTGACTTATCCAGGCACTCCAAAGCTTCCTCAATCTTTCCCATTTTGTATAGGGCCAGTCCCTTGTTATTGTATGTTCTTTCTGACTCGGGATTTTTTTCCAATGCCTTGTCAAAATAATTTATTGCCTCTTCATATTCGCCTTTTTCCAGAAGTTCATGGCCTTTATTGTTATAGGAGTCTGCACTGCTGCAGGAAGTCAACAGCATCAGTAGCGATAAAGCCCATGCTAAAATAACCTTTTTTGACATTAAAGTCTGCCTCCCCCAATAACCGCAGTTAATAAGCTATCTAATATACCTATAATTATAGCAAGATTTTCCTTTAACATCAATTATAAGGGCTGGAACGGGTGTTTTAAATAAAGGATTCCATTAATTTAAAAAAAGAGCCAAAGATATGGCTCTTTATACGCAGGTATGTTTTGTAAACAATCAACATCAATATTGTAAATCCTCTATAAGTGCATTTACCTTCTGATCACATTTCTTTAATACTTCCATGGTTTTATCGGGACTGTATTCACCGTTAACTTGCGTAACATTATCCCATACTTCAGCCAGCGCCATATGTAAATACGTTTCCAACGGAGACCATGCAGGTATGGACGGATAACCTATTGCATAGTTCATTTGATCGGCAAATACATTTCTCAACCTGTTGTCTTTTATCCATGGATCCTCATATGCTGATTTGACCACCGGCATATTTCCCGTCATTTTACTGTATTCTACTTGTGCCTCTTTACTGATCAGACATTTTAACAGCTCCACAGCTTCCTTCTTATTATGTGATCCTCTGAAAACTGCAAGTGAACTTCCCCCAAGAAATGCAAATCTACCCTTTGCACCTTTTGGAAGCATTGCAACCCCAATCTTGTCTGAGATATCATTTTCATTATTATTTCTTTCTAAATTAATAATAACCCATGGACCCAAAATAGAAGTTGCAAAATCACCGTTAATAAATGCTTCTTCCACACTATTAGTGTCTTTTTCAAGTGCCGTTTTATCCATTAACCCCTCAAATGCCAACTCCGAATAGAACTTAATTCCATTGAAGGCTTCCTTGCTGCTAAGAGTTGATTGTGTATAATCCAAATTGAGGAAACTGCCGCCTGCTCCATAAATCCATGGTGCATAATTGTGAATAACATTCCAGTCATTTTTACCCGGCATTCCCAGAGCAGACAACTTCTTGCCGTTGATTTCCACATTGTTCAGCTTTTTCAAAGCTTCTTTGAAGGAATCCCAGGTTTCAAAATCCTTTTTCGGATCAACCCCCGCTTTCTCGCATGCATCAATCCTATAATATATCGCTCTTGTATCTGCAAACCAAGGCACAGCATACCTTTCCTTTTTTCTGGCAATTCCGGTTGAACCCAGTGTCTGAGGATGAAACTCATCCCAGTTTATTTCTTCTGAAAGATCCGCCAGAGCACCCATATCTGCAAAAGCCGCTACCCACGTAGTTCCCATCTGGGTTACGTCCGGAGCTCCTTCTCCCGTCAAATATGCCGCCGTTAATTTAGTCCATGCCGATCCCCAATCTACCATTGTAACATTCAAACCTATGTCAGGATTATCCTGCAAAAAAGGCGATGCAATTTTCATAAAATCCTTCGAAAGATTTTCGGAGTTTGGCATAATCCAAACATCGAGAACTGTTTTATACTTTTTGCTTTCATTATCTTCACTTGGATTGGATAATATGTCTATGGTGTATGTATCCCCATCCCACAAGACCTGTTTGCCGAGAGCTTCACTAACAGCCCTTACAGGCAAGTATGTTGTCCCCTCAAAAATAAACGGTTCAACCCTTCTGCCGTTTCCATCCTTAGGATCAATCCTCTTTCCGTCAACGTTGATCTTAATATCCCTATAATCAACGGTTATTGTTTTTCTCATTGACATGGTATAAGCCGTTAAGGATGTAGCTATTATAGCTGTTGTGATCATCCCGGCCACAAAGAATTTTGCTTTCTCCAAAAACCTCACTTCTATCTCCCCTTAATTTCTCTATTTTGTTAATATCCACATAATAACAAATATATCACACCGATTTCCAATTTTCAAAATAAATTGAAATCCTCTCTAATGTTAAATATCACAACATATTTGATAGTGTTGGTGTCGGCATAAAAAAGGTCAAAATCGGTTTACAACGGATCAAGATATAAAGCGGCAATGCTCTTATCTATACTCACTCCGCTGCCTTAAAGTTATAAATCGGTTTTATAATATCTATAATTTCAACGGTATCCCGGATATTTTCAATAATCTCTTCCATAGGCTTGTAGGCCATGGGAGATTCATCGATAGTTGACTTGTTGACCGTTGTTGAATATATTCCTTCCATTGATTTTTTAAACTCACTAAGGGTTATTACTTCCTTGGCTTTCGACCTGCTCATCAGCCTGCCGGCACCGTGGGGTGCAGAATAATTCCAGTCCCTATTCCCCTTTCCGATGCAAATAAGGCTCCCGTCCCTCATATTAATGGGAATCAGGACCTTTTCCCCTTCCCGGGCTGAAATGGCACCTTTTCGAAGAATCATATTGTCAAGGTCGATATAGTTATGTATAGTGGTAAACTGCTCCTCAATTTTAAAGTCCATACGTTTTACAATCTCGTCCACAATGGCCTTACGGTTTAATACTGCAAATTTTTGCACCAGCTTCATATCGGAAAGATAATTGTCAAAGGATTTACCCTGAACATAGGCAAGATGTTTGCTGACACTTGAGGTTTTTATTTTCTTTATTTCCGTTTGAATTTCTTTCTCCCGCCCTTCAGCCTTCATCTTTTCCACAAGCTCTTTAATTATTTCACTTTGTGTCACCAGCTCCTTGTAGCCCAGCTCTTGATAAAATTGGGCAACCTGCTTTCCCAGATGCCTGCTTCCGGAATGTACAACCAGGTATAGATTACCTTCCTTGTCTTTGTTTACCTCGATAAAGTGGTTACCTCCTCCCAATGTTCCGATGCTCAGCTTCGCACGGTTTATATTAACATTCTTTCTGCATATGAGCTCTTCCAAATCAATGTTTTTGGCATAGGGATGCTCCTTTTTCCGAATATCAAAACCTGCAGGGATATATTCATGGATAACCTTATCCAGTTTGCTAAGTTCAATATTCTTGTTTTTAAGTTTTATTGTCTCCATTCCGCAGCCAATATCAACCCCAACCAGATTGGGAACAATTTTATCTTTAATTGTCATGGTTGTTCCAATGGTGCATCCGGCACCGGCATGGGTGTCCGGCATGATTCTTATTATGCTGCCTTTAGCAAACTCCTGATTGCATAATTCTATTATCTGTGCAACAGCATCCTCTTCTACATTATCAGTAAAGACCTTAGCTGTATTGTATTTTCCCCTGATTTCTATCATAACCCCACCGTCTTTCAGTTTTATAATACCTTATTCAAAGAAACTTTTTGTTATACTTTCATAATATTCTTTTACCGGACAATAATACCCGTCATATGATACCCGATGCTAATGTCTGAATATTATCATATCTTTTTCCCCCGGTTCAACATATACATCCGGCGAAATATCGTTATAGTCTATGGTAATTTTAGTGTATTCGTATGGTTTAAAATAATCAGCTTTAGGAAAACCCGGATAATTGAGGTTTTCCAAGTATGGACCGTACTCCTTGCCATCATATGTAATTTTTCCCTGAAGTTTTATTATTAATAAATCTACACTTTCTATCGTTTTTTTCTTCGAAGGTCAAATACATATCCTGACTCTCCAATACATAAACTTCAATAGCTTTTCTAAGCTGAGCTGCTTTACTTGGTATTTCAACACAAGGTTGCTTCCGGTTACGAAGGTAATTAATAAAAGTTATAGTTATAGTTAAAATTATAATACTTGATAATACAATACAAAAAATCTTCCGATTATTATAACTCTTTTTCAAAGCACCACTCCTTCCTAAACTTTATGGTTCGATACTCCATTTCAGTTTATTAACCAGATTTACAAACTGCTTCTCAATTTATACCCATTATTATTCTTGCTTAACATTTATCGTAAGTAAGCACATGAGAATTTATTCTCTTTCCTGATACCAGAAGCAAAATCTCATGGTCATCGAGTTCATTTTCTTTTTGGTCATTTCACTTCGTGAAATCCCACTAAATAAAAGCTTCGTGGGCAGCGATTCCCCAACGATTTTTGTCACTCCACTTCATGAAATCACATTAAAAAGGAGCTACGCACTAATTGATCAGTGCCGTAGCCCCTTAACCTGCAATATTTGTCACGGAAGAACCGTCCCTTTGTGTTATTAGAAGCCGTTCTTCTCGGCCCAATTTGCAGCTTCTTTTACCGCATTTTGATGATTTGAATCCACACGGTTGGTTCCGTGGGTTTTGCTGTTTAAGAAGTGGATATCAAAAACACCATTCATGTTGTTGCCTTTTACGGAATCCAGGTTATCTCCGCCTCCGTATCCTCCACTTCTTGATTTGACATATGTATTAGCCGGTGCACTATCAACACCTGCGTGAGGCATTCCAGCCATTGATGCGGCTATCTTACGCCCATTTACCGTGAGAATTATAGGTCTTCTTTCCCAACTCCAACTGCCTCCGTAGATTTCAAGCATTATTTTCGTATCGTTGGCGGTTAAAGTCTCACAGTCGGCGTGGTTATAGCCATATGTTCTCTTTATGTTAAATGTGCGCCCTGTCCTGATATCGTATACTTGTGCAGTTGATCCTATACTAAATACATTCTCTGCATTACCAAACCACGAAAGCAAATAATCCTTGCTGCTAAGACCTCCTCTTGTCGCAGTTGATGCAGTGCTTGTCCTTCCCATAAGTCTGTCAATTGTTGCTAATGTTTTAGGTCCTGCAACTCCATCCTGTTCAAGCCCGTGCTTTGCCTGAAGTTTTTTCACTGCTTCCTTCGTAAGGCTGCCAAAATACCCTGTCGGGTCTACACTTAAATAGCCCAGTGCCTTAAGATCCTTCTGCAAAGACGTTACACTGCTTCCACTCATCCCCTCTTTTAATAAAGAGCCTCCCGAAGAGCGGGTAGCAGTCTTTTGACTAAGCAGGTTTTTAATAACCGCTAAAGTTTTCGGCCCTGCAATTCCGTCCTTCTCAAGTCCGTTCTGGGCTTGAAGCTTAATAACCGCTTCTTTTGTTATTTGGCCGAAATATCCGGTGGGTTCTTCATTGAAATAGCCCAGTGTCTTAAGGTCCCGCTGCAGTGATGTAACCTCACTTCCGCTCATCCCTTCCTTCAATACTCCTGAAGCAGCAAAAACAAGTGAAGTGTTAACCAACAGAATTATTAAAAGGAAGGCTAGAACTGCTGTAAGCAACGCAGGCTTTTTCTTTTGCATTTCCATTTTTCCCCCCTCTTTGGCTTTGACCAGTTATTTTTTATCCTCCACAATTGTATCATTTTATTCTCATATTATAAAGGCAAAATATATGTATATTTAAATTAACCTATGTATAAAGATAACCTGCCTTTTCCTTTTTGATAAATATGTATATTCCACCTGTCATTATATATAAAATGCTCTCGTAAGTAAACCCTTCAAAGAAAATTTCCGTTATTAAAAATCCCGTTTTGAACGATATATAAAAAGCATACATAAACCTTCTCCATATTAAATTTTTATTCCAAATAATAAAGGATTTTCTTACGTTATATTGAATATATATATTATGCTATATGTTTTGCAAAAATTTTTTACACTAAAGTCATTCATTTTTTTGCAAAACCACATAGGTGGCGCTGTTGAACGCACAATTACAAATGCAGCTTATTTTCGTGCGTTCAATTAAGACTTATTCAATATAAATTATTATACGGTTTATTTGTTTGATTTTAGTGGTTTTCACCGAATACAATTTAAATTAAACTCCTAAATTTTTGTTAATAATATATTTCGGATCAATGGCCGTCTATAAAGTGAAAGGATGATCATTAGATGAAAGCAATTATAATGGCTGGCGGAGAAGGCTCAAGACTTCGACCCCTTACATGTGATTTGCCAAAACCCATGGTTCCAATAATGAATGTTCCTATTATGGAACATATCATTGAATTGCTTAAATCCCATGGAATAACTGAAATCGGTGTTACGCTTATGTATCTTCCCCAAATAATAAAGGACTATTTCGGTGACGGATCCAATTTCGGAGTAAATCTTCACTACTTCACCGAAGATACTCCCCTTGGAACTGCCGGAAGTGTCAAAAATGCAGAAAAGTTCCTGGATGAAACCTTTATTGTAATAAGCGGTGATTCTTTAACCAACATGAATATCAGCAGTGCAGTGGAGTATCATAAATCAAAAAAAGCTTTGGCAACTCTGGTTTTAACAACAGTAGACGTTCCTTTGGAATACGGAGTTGTAATTACAGATAAAAACGGTTCCATCACTGGCTTTTTGGAAAAACCCAGTTGGGGTGAAGTGTTCAGCGATACGGTAAACACCGGAACTTATATTTTAGAGCCGGAAGTATTAGCCTACCTTGAAAAAGGTAAAAAAGAAGACTTCAGCCAAGACCTTTTCCCAATGCTTTTATCGAAAAAAGAGCCCATGTTCGGTTATGTAATGAATGACTATTGGTGTGATATCGGAGATCTTCAAGCATATCTTCAGGCACATTATGATGTTCTTGAAGGAAAGATCCGTCTTAATATTAACGGCAAGGAAATAAAAAAGGGGGTTTGGGTTGGTTCAGGTACTACAATTGAGCCGGAAGCCGTAATTAATCCTCCATGTGTTATAGGAGACAACTGTTATATCGGAAAGGGTGCAGTAATAGACAGTCTGAGTGTTATCGGAGATAACAATGTCATTGAATCGGACAGCTCTGTTAAACGCAGCGTTATTTGGAACGGAAATTACATAGGGCATGGTTGTGAAATAAGAGGTTCAATCCTGTGCAATAAAACCAAATTAAAGAACTATGTGCATATCTATGAAAACGGCATCGTCGGAGACAATTGTGTAATTAACGAAAGAGTCGTAATCAAGCCCAATATTAAAATATGGCCTCAGAAAACCATTGACCCGTTGGCCATAGTGGACAGAAATGTAATATGGGGTTCAAAACACTCAAAGAGCATTTTCGGCGAGCACGGTATTTCAGGAATTATTAATGTCGACATTTCTCCGGAATTTGCCACCAGATTGGGTGCTGCTTACGGTTCAATATTTAAAAAGGGTTCCAAGGTGGTTGTTAGCTCTACTACTTCCAATTCCGCGAGAATGTTCAAACACGCCTTTATATCCGGTATTCTCTCCGTGGGTGTGGAAGTATTCAACATGAGCAGTCTTCTAACCCCGTTAGCCCGTCATGCCATCAATTTTCTCGCTGTAGAAGGCGGAATTCATATTAAGCTCAGTGAAGGCAATCCCAACAAACTCAAAGTTGATTTTATGGATTCAAAAGGGGCAAGCATCAGCAGAGCAACCGAAAGAAAAATAGAGAATTCCTTTTCCAAGGAGGATTTCAAACGTTGCTCCGGAGATGAAATCTGCCGGCTCAACAATATTACGGATTTCAAAAACTACTATGTGCGTTCCATATTAAATGATATAAATGTTGACGCCATAAAGAGCAATCCTCCGAAAATTTGCATAGTTTCACCGTCGGATTTCGTTATATCCATCGTTGTGCCCATGCTTACCGATTTAGGCTGTAAAGTAGCAAGTTTTTCCTCCACCAGTATAAATGAGATTGACAACATAATTGAGGAAATCAAAAACAACGATGCCAGCTTTGCCGCTTTCATAGACAGCAACGGTGAAACCCTTATTCTTGTAGATAAGAACGGAACTGTAGTTAAAGATGATCTTTTCTTATCCCTTACGTCCCTCATTACCTTTAAAACCAAACCCAACTCCAAAGTGGTTGTGCCTATAACCGCACCGTCCATAATTGAAGTAATGGCAAATAAATATAACGGCAAGGTGGTAAGGACAAAAACCTCTCCCCAGGCAGTAATGGAACAAATGCTAAACCATAATTTATTCAAGAACCGTGAGAACATGGATCAGTTCCTCTTGAATTTTGATGCCATTGCAGGTCTGGTAAAGATAATTGAATTCTTATGTGTTATGAATACCACCCTCACTGAAACCCTTGAAGAAATACCTACTTTCTATGTAAGCAAAAAGAAAATTTTCTGTCCCTGGGAAACGAAGGGTAGGGTGATGAGGACACTGATAACCGAAAAAACCGGAGACAAGGTAGAGCTTTTAGACGGTGTAAAATTTATTCTCGAAAACGGTTGGTCCCTGGTTCTGCCCGATGCGGATATGCCTCTTTGCAGGGTTTATTCGGAGGGAATATCACCGGATGTGGCAGAAACAATCTCCAATAAATATATAGATAAAATAAAAGCAATAATCAACGGCAAGGGCTAACTAAATAAAAAGAAAAAGCCTGTAGGATTTTCCTATCAGGCTTTTCTTTATTATCTGCCTATAAACATTTGTACAAATATCTTACCGTACCTTGGACTTTCCACAACCCCTATTCCGGTATAATTAAAATTAGCATTCAATATATTTTGCCTATGTCCGGATGATTCCATCCATGCCTTGACTGCTCCTTCTACCGTACGGTTTCCTGCAATATTTTCTCCGGCGCTTCTAAAGCTTATGTTATACTGTCTCATCATATCAAAGGGTGAACCGTATGTCGGAGACTGATGTGAGAAATAATTCTTTTCCACCATGTCTTTAGCTTTTAACCTGGCCACTTTTTGCAGTTCCATATCAAACTTGAGAGGTGCAAGCCCTGCTTTGGCCCTTTCTTTATTGATAAGTTCCAATGTGCGCTGTTCATCCTCACTGATACCGGTAACCGGAGTGGTTTCAGGTCCTTTTGTTGGAGTTACTTTTGTACTGTCTCCCGGCACCGGAGTCGGCTGAAGTTTCGGTGTAGCAGTCGGTTTTGGAACAGCTGTTTTTTGTGCTGGTGTTTTGGTTGGTTGACTTGGTACCGTTGTTGCATTTGTACCGGGTTGCTTAATATAATTTGCAGAAACAGCCCCAACAATCCCTTTCTGAGGTTCATAAATCACATACCAACTACCTATTTTGGCCAGTACATTTACATATTGTCCTTTCTTAAGTACATATACCGTAGGGTATTCGGTAGACGGGCCCTGCCTGACATTTAATAGATTGGCAGTCACCACACCGCTTATAAAGTTGACTCTTTCGAAGGTTTCAGCTGCAGAAGCCTGCTGAAAATCCCGTCCTGAATAAACCAGTATTCCCGTCAGAACAAGAGCCATGATGGTTAGCAAAATTATCTTCCTGTTCATGAAAATCCCTCCAACTTATCAAATTAAAATAAACAAGGTAAACAATATTTAAACGGTAATTACATTGATGAATATAGTATTGACAAATTTATATGAATTATTTACATAAGCAACCCAAATTTAAAAAACTTTTGATAAAGAAAAAAAATATGAAAGAAACTTTAACTTCTTTCATATTTTTCTTAAATCGTATGTGGAAATAAAATAAANNAAAAGCTCACAGGGTATTGCGCCCTTGAGCTTTCGGAGTGTTTCAATTTTATATAGAGTTATTAAAACATTATATTTCTTATGATCTATATTATATTTACTTTATTTAACTGCACAGCCTTCCTCAACTTCTCTTTTTGCCATTTCAATTGCTTGCTCTGCGGAAATTACAGTAAAATCTTTTTCCTTTCTTCTCTTATATTCCACAATGCCTTCGTTTGCTTTTTTCCCTACCGTTATTCTGATGGGAATGCCAATAAGGTCGGCATCCTTAAACTTGACACCGGGTCTTTCATCCCTATCGTCAAGCATTACCTCTACACCTTTTGCCATAAGCTCAGAATATATTTTTTCTGCCAGCTCCATCTGAACACTGTCAGTGGTATTAACAGGTATAACGATTACATGGTAGGGTGCTATTGCTATCGGCCATATAATTCCGTTTTCATCATTATTCTGTTCAATTACGGCAGCCATGCTTCTGTTTATTCCGATTCCGTAGCATCCCATAATCATCGGGTTTTCCTTCCCGTTTTCATCGAGATACACACAGTTCAAAGCTTTTGAGTATTTGGTTCCCAGCTTGAATATATGTCCAACCTCTATTCCGAATTCAACCTTCACAGGAGCACCGCACTTTGGACACGGGTCTCCCTCCTTGATGGTTCTGATGTCCTTAACAATAGTAGCCTTAAAGTCTCTGTTAATATTGACATTTTTGTAGTGATAGCCTGTCTCGTTTGCTCCCACAACAAAATTTTTCATTTCCGCAACTTCGGAATCCACTATAACATCAATTTTAAGACCTATCGGTCCGGCAAACCCTACAGCCGCTCCGGTAACCTTTTCCACAGTTTCACTGTCGGCCATTTCAAGCTCTATACAGCCTAAAATATTTTGGAGTTTTGTTTCATTGAGCTCCCTATCGCCCCTTACCATCGCAGCAACCACTTTATCATCTGCCTTGTAAATCAATGTCTTGGCAAACTCTTTGGCAGAACAGCCAAAAAAGTTCATAAGCTCATCAATGGTTCGCGCATCGGGAGTAGCAACCTTTTCCAAGTTCAGCTCCTCGCATTTTTCTTCTCCGCAGCCTTTCTGTACGATACACTCTGCCTTTTCGTCATTGGCAGCATATCCACACGCTTCACAATATGCAATAACCGATTCTCCGATAGACGATTTCACCGTAAACTCCTGGGAACCGGAACCTCCCATTGCTCCGGTGTCCGCATCAACAATTATATAATCCAGCCCAAGACGGTCAAATATTCTGCAATATGCATCATACATGTTCTTATAGGATATGTCCAGACCTGCTTCATCCCTGTCAAAGCTATACGCATCTTTCATTACAAACTCCCGGGATCTCATAACTCCAAATCTGGGTCTTCTCTCATCCCTGTACTTTGTTTGAATTTGATAGAGGGTAAGGGGAAGTGACCTGTAGGATCTTGTAACGCTCTTTACGGTATCGGTAAATATTTCTTCATGAGTTGGCCCTAAGCAAAACTCCCTGCCGCCTCTGTCCTTGAGTCTGAACATTTCCGCACCGAATACTTCCCACCGGCCCGATGCCTGATACGCCTCTGCCGGTAAAAGCGCAGACATTATCAATTCTTGCGCTCCAGCCCTATCCATTTCCTCTCTTACAATCTGTTCAATTTTTCTAAATACTCTGTATCCTAAAGGCAAAAAAGAATAAATACCTGAAGCCAGCTTCCTCATAAGCCCAGCTCTAAGCATTAGCTGATGGCTGGCTATTTCAGCTTCTGCCGGTACTTCTCTAAGAGTCTGAAAGAACATTTTGGATACTCTCATAACTTAAACCTCCTTAAATATAAAAAAGCCCCATCCGCTCTTATGGGACGAACACTCACGATTTTATAGTTTAATATTAATATAACTGCCATACTATGTCAAGACTGTACCGGTTTCTGTTGCGAATAGGTGGGCTATAGTATATAATTGTTAAGGAATTGACTGAAAAAGGATGGGTTGTAATGAGAGTTGGGATCGGGCAAGACAGCCATAGATTTGATTTTAACGATAAAAATAAAGAACTGGTGCTGGGAGGTGTCGTATTTAAGGACTGTCCTCCTCTTTCCGGCAACAGTGACGCGGATGTTGTCCTTCATTCGATTACCAATGCCATTTCAGGTGTTACCTGTGTCAACATACTTGGACCGGTAAGCGATGAGTTATGCCTAAAGAAGGGTATCAAGGACAGTACGGTTTATCTTAAAGAAGCCCTTAAATATTTAAAGGGCATGAAAATAGTCCATGTATCTATCTCCATAGAATGTCTTGTACCTAAAATCACTCCTATGATTCCTCAAATGAGAAGCAATATAGCAAAGCTTCTCGGTATACCGGAGGATTCTGTCGGAATAACCGCAACTACCGGCGAAGGACTTACCGAATTCGGTCAGGGCAAAGGAATACAGGTGTTTAGCTGCGTCACCGTGGAGTGAATACGGAAATTGGCTTACAAGGGTATATTCACATAAACACTGGTTCCTTCACCTTCTTTGCTGTCAATGCTCATCGTGCCCCTAAATCTACCTACTATTGTTGAATAAGACATATAAACTCCTATTCCCGTTCCTTCTTTGCCTTTGGTTGTTATCATTTGCTTAAACAGCTTATTTTTTACATCCTCAGGTATTCCACTTCCGTAATCTCTTACAACAATCTCCAGGTCCTTGTCCTTTTTGTTAAACAACAAATCAACCTTTCCTCCACCGCCATCGTATGATTCTATGGCATTGTAAATTAAGTTGTTCAATACCTGTACCAGGTTGTTTATTTCACCTTTGACGGATGCTTCCTCACTAACATTAAGCTCCACATTCAGTTCACAATTATTATGCTTAAATTCATGGTCCATAAGTATCTTTACCCTTCTTAAAAGCTCACCTACAGTAAAGCTTTCATTTGTTGAATCATTTAATTTCACTGCCTGTCCCTTTACCGTAGATATGACATTGGATATATAGGAGCAAAACGGCTTGATTTTTTCTACATGTTCCTTCATTTTTGCAGCAATTGCAAAATGCTCCTCCTCTGCCGACCTGTTATCGATAGCCCGGTCATATTCGTCCATAAGTTTTTTTAAATCCTCCAGCCCTTGCTCTATGGAACTGATGGGTGTCCTAAAATTGTAAGCTATTCCGCCTATTAATTCTCCCAGAGATGCAAGTCTCTCTCTTTCCATAAGAATAGCATGCTTTTTGTTAAATTTTTTCTCTGACTCATAACTGTATATGCTGATAATTACAATAGAAAGCAAAAGCGCCAAGGCAATACAAATTATTCCGATATTAAGCAAGTTGTTGCTTGCATCCCTTATTCCTTTTGTTACTAAATCAATGGGTGTCATCGCAAACACTGTCCATCCAAGGTCCGTACCGTTTATTTCATCTATTGTTTTGCACACAATAATATATTCTTTCCCATCTATCTTCTTTATAAAGGACCCATTTCCCTGCTCAAGTATTTCTTTTAAATACAGATCATATTTGGAATAATCAACTTTGCCGTTACGATTTCTATCCTGAGTATTCATTACATAATTTCCGTCCCTGCCGATTATAAATAATTGGCATTTATCGGGAAGAACTATTTCAGAAACAATACCATAAAGATAGGACTCCCTGATATTGAGTATTAGGATGCCCGCATCTTTATTATCTTCTAGCTTTATGTTCCTGATATTCGATACCACCAGAAGGTTATCGGTATAAGTTGTGGTGGATGTTACCTCCGAACTATAAGTATCCAGCCACATTGAATCCTTATTTTTATATTTAAACATTTTTATTGCATAATAGGACAAAGCATTATCACCGGAGCTCTTTTTTACATCACTGGACGTTATATACTCACCTTTTTTTGTAACCACTGCAATATCAGCAATATCGGTCCTTGTTCTCGCCCGGTTTTTTAATATTCCTTCAATTATTCTTTCACTTTCCGCTCTCTGATGAAAATCAGTTAAATTATCATAGTCTCTTACCAATTCTTTAAAGTTCTTCTCATTTAGTATATCCTTTACAACACTGTCCAGACCGGTTAAAATCACCTCGACATTTTTGGTAATTTGACTTATTAGCATTTCGGATTCTTGCCGGGCATGACTTACCACAGCTTCCGATATCATTCTAAAAGACACATGTCCCAATATTGATACTGACATAATAATAATGATGATGAAAGACAGGTTTACCTTCCAGTGTGTATTGACTATATGAAAAATAAATCCTATAAACGTGCTGACCGGTTTATTACATCTTTTTGTCATAAACACAGCTCCCCTACCTGTTTGCTACTTTTTCACGGAACACGGAATATAAATATATACTACCGTTCCCTTACCTTCCTCACTCTCAATCTTCATGGTTCCTCCGAACTTACCTTTGATTGTGGAATATGACATATACAGGCCTAACCCTGTTCCATTCTTACCCTTGGTGGTTATCATTTCCTTGAGAAGCTTCTTTTTAACTTTCTCCGGTATTCCTTCACCAAAGTCTCTGACCATAATTTCCAATTCCTGTCCTCTTTTGCCTATAACCAGGTCAATATCACCGTCTTCTCCGTTATATGCTTCAATAGAATTGGAAATAAGGTTATTCAATACCTGGATAAGATTATTGATTTCTCCGGGTATAACGGTGTTTATATCGACTTTCAAATCCACATTCATTTTACAGTGATATTTTTTAAGCTCATGATTCATAAGAATGTTAACCCTTTTCAACAGTTCTTCCACTGTAAAGCTTGCATTGGAAGATTCGTTCAAGTTGACGGTATGTCCTTTTACCGTGGAAATGATATCGGACATATAGGAGCAATAAGGCCTGATTTTTTCAACCCAGTCTTTCATTTCTGCCGCAATTTCATGGTGGTCCTGAATAGTAACCTCAGAATCCCCAATGGAACTCTCATACTCTTTAATTAAATCCATTATGGCTTCCAAGCCGCCGGATATAGACATTATCGGTGTTTTAAAATTATGAGCTATTCCTCCTATAAGCTGTCCCAATGAAGCAAGTCTTTCCCTTTCAAGGGCTATGGCATGCCTTTCCGAGTATTCTTTGTCTAAAAATGTGTTATAAAGTTTTGTTATAAAGCCTATTAAAATAAACCCAACAGCAACACATATAAGCCCTATAAAAAACAATCTCATCCCGGCTCTTGTAACACTGGTAGTTATGGATGAAACCGGGGCAATTTCGACAACAGTCCAGCCCAAATGGGTACCTTTTATCTGATCAATGGTCTGAAAGGTTATAAGATAATCCTTTTTTCCGATTTTTCTAATCTCACAGGCATTACCCTTTCCCAATATATCATTAATAAAATCATATTCAACTTTTGCGCCGTTTTGGGATCTGTCTTCGGGATTTAATACATAATTTCCGTCACTGCCCACTATAAATATCTTTCCGTCATCCGAAGGTTTTATATCGGCAATAATACCATAAAGATATGACTCGTCAATATTGACAAGCAATATTCCCTTCACCTTTAAACTTGACGGGCTTAATATTCCTTTCATTAAGGAAAACACCTGCCCGTTTTTTGAATATCTATATGTAGAATCAACATCTGTGGTATATGTATTCAACCACAATGATCCTTTATTGCTTTCAACAAATTTGCTAACTGCATAGCACTTGGTTATATCCTGGTTAACATCAGGTCCCAGTATTTCAGATGAAATGTAACCTCCATTGTTTGATATAACCGCAATATCGATTATGTCACTTCTTGTTTTAATACGGTTATCCAGTATTTCTCTTATTTTACGCTCAGTAGCCTCTTTCTTGTGAAAATCATCAAGGCTGTCATATTCACCTATACTCTGCGCTATTGTATCATCCTGGGACAATGTCATGGCAATTTCATCAAAACCCTTCAAAATTGTCTCAAGATTTCTGCAGGTCTGCTTAATAAGCTCCGTTGAGCTCGCTTTGGCATGGTTTAGCATTGATTCGGAAATCATTCTAAATGAAGTCGAACCCACCACTAATATAGACAAAACCACTACCAGCGCAAAACCAATATTCAGCTTCCAGGCCGTGCTGATTTTCTCCTGTTCCAAGCCATTAACAATGTCGGGAACTATCTTTTTGCGTCTAAAAAGCATAGATAAATCCTCCGTCTATAGCCTGAAATTTTGTATTGATGTATTAAAAAACCTTTTGAACTGCCAAATTGGATCGTGAAAATGCTGTCCCATATGTGTCACAGAAATATTTCGAAATGAAGCTATTTTATTTTAATTCTACATAAAGTATGAAAATTCCTCCTTAATTGATGTTATTTGAAATAAAATAGTCTCAAGATCCTTATCGGGTACTTTTAAATAAGGGCGAAAAAAAAACGCGGAAGATTCAATTTTCTTCCACGTTTTCTTTCTTAAATAACCTGTATTTTTTTGAGCGGTTAATCAGCTTCTAAAAAGAAACTTCTCTTTTGTAAATAAAGATGCAGTAAGCCATAAACTTATAATTACATATACAACGGAAGAACCCAAGGTGTAAAAAAGATAAGTATAGTCGATGCTGTATCCGAACACCGTCTTAAATGCCGAAAGGGCATTCAATACCGGAACAAAAAACATGTATACGGGAATCTCCTTAGGCTGCATAAACATAGTCGCATAGCCCGGAATCATTACCGCTATCATCAAGAAGGACAAATATGTCTGCGCCTCTTTAAATGACTTCGCATAAGTGCTGAAAGCTATTTGCAATGCAGAAAATGTCATCCCGAGAGTTATTGAAATAATAATTACCAGCAACAAGGCCACCGGCGGTATTGAAAATCCTGTTATGTTAGTTCCGCTTCCCATTGAAAAAGAAGACGGATTAATGACATATCCGATTATTACTCCTACCATTGTTGCTATTACAGTTATAAATGAAAACAGGGTAACCGTCAAATACTTGCCCACAAGAAGAGATAAACGGCTTGGCTTTGTGGTAAGTAACGGCTCAAAAGTATTTCTCTCCTTTTCTCCTGCCACCAGATCGGTAGCGGGTGCTATTCCGGCTGAAGACATTAAAATCACAATAAGTATCGGAAATATCATGGCAAGAATACTTCCGGCCGATTCTTTCTCATCGGCAATATTGCTTTCCTCAATCACCGCAGGAGTAAGAATATCCTTGCTTATTCCGTAAGTGTCCAATCTTCTCTCAACAATTTTTCTATTAAAATTATCAATAGCATCCCATATGAATCCAAGGCTGCCTTCGGACTTGGTTTGAGATTTGTCGTATAAAAGCTTTATTACAAAGGGTTTTCCCTCATTCAGCTTAGTTAAGTAATCCTCTTCAAAATCCAGCACTACTCTGACCTTCGACTCTTTAATAGCCTCTATGGGGTCATCAACTTCAATCAGGCTGATATTGGGATAGTCCTTTATCACCTCATTTTTAACCAAATTTCTAATTTCTTCAGTATTGGAAGACTCCGACAGAGCAACGGTAATATTCTCCGTTATGTCCCTGTTTAGCTTCTCAACATTTCCTCCCACAAGTATGTTCAATAACGGTATCAAAATCATTGGAACGAGAATACTTGTAATTATTGTCCTTCTATCCCGGATTATATCCTTTACTTCCTTCTTAAAAACAATCCAAACATGCTTAAGATTCACTTTTTCCACCCACCAATCTGATAAATATGTTCTCAAGGTCCGAATCTCCATATTGTGACTTTATTTCATCAAGGGTACCCGTTGCCACAAGCCTGCCTTTATGAATTACACCGACCCGGTCACACAGCTTTTCAACCTCGTCCATGCTGTGGCTCGAAAAAATCACTGTCTTTCCTTCAGATTTACACCTTTTGATAAATTCATGAACATCCCTTATTGCACTGACATCAAGTCCGGATGTTGGTTCATCCAAAAGCATTATATCCGGATCGTGAATAATAGCCCGGGCAAAGGCCACCTTCTGCCTCATTCCTTTTGAAAGCTTTCCTGCCCTTCTGGAAAGATAATCTTCCATGTTAAAAACTTTCGCAAGCTCCTTTATTCTTTCTTTTATCCGGTTTCTGTCCATATCGTTTAACTCCCCGAAATAAGCAATATTCTCTTCTGCTGTCAGCCTGTCATACAGCCCGCTTTCTCCTCCGAAAAGAATACCGATACTGCCTCTGACCTTTTCCGGTTCATTTATAATGTCGAAACCTGCCATTTTTGCAGTACCGGATGTGGGAGTCAACATGGTGGCAAGCATTCTAAGGGTCGTGGTTTTTCCTGCACCGTTTTCACCCAAAAGACCAAACACCTCTCCCTTATTTACCTTAAAACTAATACCGTCAACTGCAACTACTTTATCAAAATGCTTCGATAAACCCTGAATATCAATCATATAAACCACCTTTCATTTCAATATCGAGTTCACTATTGCCTCAGCAAATGCCAAATCTTCTTTTGTGGTTATTTTTATGTTGTTGTAAGAACCCATCACAAGTCTGGTTTTAAAGCCCAGTCTCTCTGCAAGAACCGTATCATCGGTACCGATAAATCCGTCCTCCGCTGCCCTTTTATGGGCACTAATTAAAACGTCATATTTAAAAGCCTGAGGGGTCTGTATTGCCCATAATTTGCTTCTTTCAAGGGTCTCTTCAACAAAGTCCCCATCTTCAGATATTTTTACCGTATCCTTAACCGGCACTGCCACCGTTGAAACACCGTGTTCAAGAGCAGCCTCTATACATTCAGCTATGATTTTATCATTGATAAACGGTCTTGCTCCATCATGTATAACAACAACATCCGTATCCCTATTTAGCTGCAGTAAGCCATTGAATACGGAATTTTGCCTCTCCGATCCACCTGCAACCAAAAGTTTTACCTTCGTTAAGTCGTAAAGTTCGATTATATTTTGTTTGCAATAAAATATGTCATTTTCATTTACTACTACAACAACCTCATCGATCAAATCACATTTTTCAAATACCATAAGGGTTCTGGCAAGCACAGGTATTCCACATACCTCAATATACTGCTTGTTGATGTCCATATTCATTCGTGTCCCTTTTCCGGCAGCAGCAACCACTGCACTCACAAAAAACTCTCTTGCCGTTTTCATAGCTTTCTCCCGATATAATTATATTTTCTAAAATTATACCATATCCTTATTCATAATAGGGCAAAATTATAGAGAATATTTATATACAATTACAAAGATAAGATATATGCAAAAACATCTTAAAAAAACAAAAAAAGTATTCCGGAAACTCAAGCTTTATTCCGCAAGGTTTCCTTCCTACTTTTCTTCACCTGAATATCCGCCCATAAACGGCAGATATAAATTGCAATATGCTTCTTTTACAAAAAGCTGTTATAAGCATTACTGTATTTAGTGCACTGAATTAAATTGAGCGCACTTAAATAAAAGCTCGGGACATCGAGTCCCTTCGCTTTTGCCTCTTTCATTTCATTCCAAGAGGCCAAATTATATGATAAGTTATTTCCATGTCATTTCAAATAACAGTTTGAACTCCGTTATACTTAACAATCGGAACCTCATTTACCTATTGGTTAAATGTTAAATATTTGTTAATTATATTTTCAATCTCCCTTGGATTCATGTTTTTGACAAGCACTAATTCGCTTATTAGAATCTGTTTTGCATTGTTCAGCATTTTTCGTTCACCGGTAGAGAGTCCCTTTTCCTTATCCCTTAGCATCAAGCACCGCACAACCTCAGCCACATCATATATATTCCCGCTCTTTATCTTAACCATGTTTTCTCTATATCGCTTATTCCAATTGGAAGACATGCTGACAGATTTGTTTTTGAGTACGGAAAATACCTTGTCTGCATCCTCTTCGCTAATTACCTCTCTAATCCCGATATCCTCTACATTTTTTGTTGGAATTAAAACCTTCATTTCTCCGATTGGAATTTTTACTACATAATAACTTTGTTTATTCCCCAAAATCTCTTTCTCCTCAATAGACTCTATAACTCCCGCACCATGCATGGGATACACAATTTTATCGCCGATATTGTACATATACACTCCTCCAATAATGCAAAACAACACACCAGTTTATAAATATAATATCTTTTATTTATAAAAACCGGTTTTCCTATCAAAGCAAAAATCAAATTGTCGTATATCTCTTTTTCCGAATAAAAAATAATACCAGAGAATGTTGAGAAAGCAATATCACAGATTATTCCCCACATCTCTAGTATACTACAAAGGAGTATAATTGTCAAAATAATTTATTTTAGCATGAGATTAAAATAGTGTCAACAGTAATTTTTGCCTTTTCACCTAAATAAAAAGCAAAAGTAAAGATTTTCTCCACCCTTTGGGCAAAATAACGATATAGAAAAATAAAATGTACCGCATTAATAGTATACTTCCACAAGATACAAGCCATGGGCCGGAGCTGTACGTCCGGCTTTTTTCCTGTCTTTGCTCTTTATTATATCCGGTATATCATCGGCCTTTATTCTCCCCATTCCAACCTCCACCAGGGTGCCTGCAATAATTCGCACCATGTTGTACAAAAAGCCGTTTCCGCAAATCTCAAACTCCAGGATATTATCCTTCTTCTCAAGAGAAACGCCTGTTATGGTACGAACCGTTGTTTTAACACTGCTGCCGGTGGCCATAAATGTAAAAAAGTCATGAGTTCCCGTAAAGTATGAGGCTGCCTTTTTCATTCCTTCAACGTCCAGATTGTATGATACATGATAAGCTCGCTTTCTCAGCATAGCCGACGGAAATCTGGAGTTATATATGATATACCTGTATTTTTTCCCCTTTGCCTGAAACCGGGCATGAAAATCCAAACTAACTTCACAGGATTCCCGGATTACTATGTCCTCGGGAAGTATCCTGTTTAGGGCATAGCAAAACCTGTCACCCGGTATGGTCGAGTTTGTTATAAAATTCGCCACCTGTCCCAATGCATGAACTCCAAAATCCGTCCTGCTCGAGCCTATAAGAGCAATTTTCTCTCCCGTTAAATCCTCTAAAGCCTTTTCAATTACATCCTGTACAGTCCTGGCGTTTTCCTGGGTCTGCCAGCCGTGATAATTTGTTCCGTCGTATTCGATAATCAACTTTATATTTTTCATAATACCAAGTTCTCAATTTACGCCCTTGCAAGCATTGCGGCACCTACAATTCCGGCATCATTTCCCATCTGCGCCGTCTTAAGCTGCGTCTGAGGTATATCCTCCTTGCTGTAAACACCTTGTTTTATCAGCTCCCTTAAGGGTTTGAGAAGATATTCACCCTCCTTGCATACTCCTCCTCCTATTACCAATACCTCGGGCATGAAAATATTTATCATGTTTATTAATCCCTCTGAAATGTATTTAATATACTGTCCAACCACCAATTCACCGGTCTTATCTCCCTGCTTTGCCGCATCGAAAGCAGTTTTTGCATCGATTTTGGAGAGGTCTCCGTCAACAAGCTTATTAATAAGGGAATCCGGATTCTCCTGTGCCGCTTTCTTAGTCTGCCTTATAAGTGCAGTGGCAGAAGCATAAGCTTCCCAGCAGCCCTTTCTTCCACAGGTACATTGCTCTCCGTCCACCATTATAACCGTATGTCCAAGTTCTCCTCCTGCAAAGTTAAAGCCGCTGTAAATCTTTCCGTCAATTACAACTCCTCCGCCAATTCCCGTACCCAAAGTTATGGTAACGGAAATATCGGAACCCTTTGCAGCACCGGCAACACTCTCAGCCAAAGCTGCACAGTTTGCATCATTATCAAGATAAACCGGCAAATTTATATACTTTTGAATTTCGGTTCTTATAGGAACATTACGGAAATTCAAATTGTTGTTGTAAACAAGAATTCCATCCTTACAATTAGGAGTTCCGGGACTTCCTACTCCTATACCCGAAACCTGGTCAATACTGACACCTGCATCCTCAATTACTTTTTTAGCAAGCATTGCCATATCCTTGATTATCATCTGATACGGTCTTTCCCTGAGGGTTGGAACACTGTCCTTATGTATAATTTTCCCTTCCTCATTTACCAGACCAACCGCTATATTTGTTCCGCCAAGATCAATCCCCACGCTATACATCTTTTTCCTCCTATAAGCAATTAATATATTTTAAAATTTCACCTCAACCCATACAGATATATTATACAGGCATTTTTACATATTGTACATATAACAAAACAAATTCAAATACGACTAAAACCAGGGTTATCTGAAGATCTACCTTTGTCAGTTTTAACTGTTTCATCCTTGTTCTTCCTTTCCCGCCGTTGTAACATCTTGCCTCCATTGCCACCGCAAGCTCATCGGCTCTCCTTAGAGCACTTACAAATAGCGGCACCAACACAGGTATAAAATTTTTTCCCCTTTCAATAATACCTCCGGTTTCAAAATCCACTCCCCTCGATGCCTGGGCCTTCATCACTTTATCGGTCTCCTCCAAAAGCGTTGGAATGAACCTCAACGCAATATTCATCATCATGGCAAATTCATGTACCGGAAGTCCTATCCGGCTAAGAGGATACAAAAGCCTTTCAATTCCGTCCGTAAGGGATAACGGCGTGGTGGTAAGCAGCATAATAGATGTACCGATAATAAGAGTAACAATTCTCAAGCTCGTTTTTGCCGCCATATCCAAGCCTTCATATGTAATATGAATAAACTTAAACCCATACAAAACGGTTCCTTCTGTTGTAAATATATTAATCAACGCGGTAAATATAACCACCGGCATTATAGGCTTAAGACCTTTCAATGTGTAAACGAAAGGTATTTTGCCTGAAAATACGGTTACAAGAATCAGTCCTGCAATCATCAAAAAGGCTGTATATGATTTTACAATCATTATTGTTGTCATGAGTATAAATGTCAGAATTAATTTTACTCTCGGGTCTGCTCTATGAATTAACGAATTGCCCGGAATATACTGTCCTAATGTTATATCTTTCACCATTACTTATCCGTCAGCCTTTCTTAAATACTTTTCCAATTCTTTTCTAGCCTCGCTAACCGAAATTATGTTGTCATTTATAGCCGGAATCCTTTTCTTCAGCTTCTTAAACAAGTAGGTTATTTGGGGGAGTGCAAGTCCTATCTCTTCAAGTCTTTCCATCTTACTGAAAATACTTTGGGGCGGACCGGTCATTTCTACTTTTCCCCTATTCATTACTATTATATTATCAACATACCTTGCTATGTCTTCCATGCTATGGGAAACTAATATAACCGTCATTTTATGACTTTTATGCAAATCGGATATCAAATTAAATATTTCATCCCGCCCTTTTGGATCCAATCCGGCTGCGGGTTCATCCAAAACAAGTATTTCCGGTTGAAGCACCAGTATACCTGCAATTGCCACCCTTCTTTTTTGCCCTCCCGACAATTCAAAAGGTGATTTCTCCAAAATATCCTCCGAAAGCCCCAATGCCTTAACGGTGTTTCTGACTTTTTCGTCTATTGCCTCCTTGCTTTCGCCTCTCTTAACAAGACCGAAAGCAATATCCTTATATACCGTTTCTTCAAACAATTGATGCTCCGGATATTGAAATACAATTCCGACCTTCCTTTTAAGTTCCTTTGCCCTGTTTCCCTTCAACTCCTCACCGTTTATAAACACACTTCCCGAGGTGGGCTTTAAAAGGCCGTTAAAATGCTGAACCAGAGTCGATTTCCCCGATCCGGTATGGCCTATTATTCCAACAAACTCCCCTGTCCCTATATTTATGTTTATGTCTTCCAAAGCCTTTTTCTCAAAGGACGTTCCCTTCATATAAACATATGAAAGATTCTTTACCGTTACAGACATTTTCCCTCCACAATTCGGTCTTCCTCTATAATTGATTTCTTATCTTCCTTAAAATAGATTTCTTAAATTATATCATATTTATTTATACACTTTTTTAAACTTGACTTCAAGCTGATGCTAAAAATATTATTGTTAACGTATAGCGGTTGTAAAATATTGATGGAACTATGCCGGATGGGTATAATAAATACATGGTATTTTAAAAGATAATTGAAGAACCTATTCCTGGACTACAAGCGGTTGGTATAATGAATACATGGTATTTTAAAAAGAATTATTTTATGAAAGGTGACTTTAAATGAACCATTATTACACACAAAATCCGGATACACCTCATGACATAGGCATTATCGAATACGAAGTAAAGGGCATCAAGCTTCAACTGACTACAGACTCCGGTGTGTTTTCGAAAAAGAAAGTGGATTATGGCAGTAATTTGTTGATCAATTCTCTGCCACCGGCCTCGGGAAATGTACTTGACATAGGCTGCGGTTACGGAGTGATCGGAATTTCTCTGGCAAAATTAAATCCCGGTTCTTATGTTACAATGATTGACATAAATGAACGGGCTGTAGATCTTGCCGAAAAAAATATAAAGCTTAATAAGGTTACCAATGCCAAAGCAATGCAAAGCGATGGTTTTTCCAGCGTTACGGATAAGTTTGATATGATTGTGAGCAATCCTCCGATAAGAGCGGGTAAAAAAGTAATTTATCCCATATTTGAAAACAGTATAAACTATTTAAACCCCGGCGGTGCTATTTTTATTGTCATCCAAAAAAAGCAGGGCGCAAATTCTGCTTTTTCAAAACTCGAAGAAATTTACGGAAACTGCGATGTCATCAATAAAAGCGGGGGATATTGGATAATTAGAAGTATTAAAAAGTCCTAATACTCAGTTATATCCATTGATAGGGTTTATTTTGCTTTTTCATTAATATTCACTCAGTAAAATATGCCCAATAAATATATGCTTAATAGATATATACTTAATAAATATATACTCAATAAAATATCTACTCAATAAATATATGTTCAATTATTATATGTTCAATAATTATCTACTCAATAATTATATACTTAATAAAACTCTGCAAATTTGTTAGCAATAATGTTTCCGGAATCTTTACATTGCTAAATAATATCTTTTAATATTTCATAAGCTTCATCTGCAGTAAGCACATTCAAGGGTACATCATAGCCGCTCTTTCTCAGTTCGTAAAACAGTTCAGTAACCTGAGGTACTTCCAATCCGAGCGCCTTGATTTCTTCCACCCTTGAAAATATCTCCGACGGTTTTCCGTCCATTACAATTCTTCCGTCGTCAACTACTATAACCCGATGTGCCACAGTAGCTTCATCCATATGATGGGTAATATGAATAATTGTAATATTTTCTTCTTCATTTAATCTTTTAAGTACACCCAATACCTCTTTTCTCCCCACAGGGTCAAGCATAGCCGTCGCTTCGTCCAGTACAATACACTTAGGCCGCATTGCAAGAATTCCTGCTATCGCAACCCTCTGCTTTTGACCTCCGGACAGGTTATGGGGTGCATATTCTCTATATTCTTCCATGCCAACATCTTTAAGTGCTTCACTAACCCTTTCAACAATTTCAACCGGGGGTACACCCAGATTTTCAGGACCAAAGGCCACATCTTCTTCTACCGATGCGGCTACAAATTGATTTTCGGGATTTTGAAACACCATTCCCACTGTTTGCCTTATATGCATTATATCCTTCTCTGAATCTGTTCTCATATTGGTAATGTACAAAACACCGTCGCTCGGAACAATAAGGGCATTTAAAAGCCTTGCAAAGGTTGATTTTCCTGACCCATTTCTTCCGATAACAGCGACAAATTCGCCATCCTCTATCTGTACATTTAGATTTTTCACTGCCGGAGAGCCTTGTGTTTTCTCATTATCCGTTCGATATATATAGCTTATATTATCCGCTTTAATGACGATATTTTTCATATATTCTCCCCTATAATAATCTTTTCACGTTTTATTTTCTCTCATAGCAAAACAGGGATTTAGGTGAATTCTGTTACCACCCAATCCCCATTGACCATACTTTTTTCCTGCTCTTAAATTTCAGGTCTTTAATACTAAACCAATTGTAAAATCACCATTTCAGCTGCGTCTCCTCTTCTGGGACCCAACTTGTACATCCTTGTATATCCACCGTTTACATCCTTATATTTCGGTGCTATCTCGTCGAATAATTTGTTGGTAATGCTGATGGTTTTGCCGTTCTCATCTTTAACTTTGTAAACCCAGTTCATTACCTTTCTTCTTGCATGAAGCCTTGATGGATTATCAACTCTTACCATATCGGTTTTAATTTCTCTTTCCACCACTTCATACTCTTTTCCGTTCTTGGACTTCTTAACGTTAGTAATTTTCTGACCCTTCGGATCCAATTTTGCCGAACTTACTTTTACCTGTTTGGAAGTGAAGTTGTCACATTCCTTAACAGCGATAGCTATAAGCTTTTCTGCAATATTTTTAACTTCTTTGGCTTTTGCCTCAGTCGTTTCTATTTTTCCATTTAGAAATAGTGACGTAACAAGATTTTTGAGCATTGCTTTTCTGTGATCCGTGCTACGTCCTATTTTCCTTTGCACTGGCATTCTTATACCTCCTTTACCTTAAATCCTCTCGTCAACTTAGGACTTATTCCGAATTATTCTTTTCCGGATGCTTTTTAGCAAAACCGGTTTCTGATTTTCATAATGTCAAATATCATTTCCCATATTAGGGCTTGGACATTCCATGATGAATTTGGGATTTTAAAACAATTTAATCTTCACTCGGTGCCAATGACAATCCCAGAGCTTTGAGCTTGTTAAGAACCTCTTCCAAGGACTTCCTTCCGAGATTTCTAACCTTCATCATATCTGCCTCTGTTCTGTTTGTTAAATCCTCAACGGTATTTATCCCGGCTCTCTTTAAGCAGTTGTAAGATCTAACCGAAAGATCCAGTTCCTCAATAGTCATTTCAAGAACTTTTTCCTTCTTGTTTTCTTCCTTCTCTACCATGATTTCGGCGTTCTTGGCATTATCAGAAAGATCAATAAACAGATTAAGATGTTCGCTCATTATTTTAGCACCCAAGCTAATAGCTTCATCGGGTTTAATGCTTCCATTGGTCCAAACCTCTAATGTCAGCTTGTCATAATCCGTAACCTGGCCAACACGTGTATTTTCAACAGTATAGTTAACTTTCCTGACAGGAGTGAATATCGAATCAATTGGAATCACTCCTATCGGCTGGCCTGGATGCTTGTTTCTTTCCGCTGATACATACCCTCTTCCTTTTTCGAGGGTTAGCTCCATATAAAGTCTGCTATCGCCGTTCAAGGTTGCTATTTTATGATCCGGGTTTAGAATTTCAACATCGGAATCAGCTTTAATGTCCGATGCTTTTACTTCTCCTTCACCCTCAGCATCAATATACACAACCTTACTTCCTTCACTGTGAAGATTTAAAGACAACTCTTTTATGTTGAGGATTATTTCCGTCACATCTTCTACCACGCCCGGTATTGTGGAAAATTCATGCAGTACACCGTCTATTTTGATAGAGGTTACAGCCACGCCGGGCAAAGATGAAAGTAATATTCTCCTCAGTGAATTACCAAGAGTGATGCCGTATCCCCTTTCCAACGGTTCCACAACAAATTTTCCATAAGTGTTGTCTTCACTGGATATTACACATTCTATCTTCGGCTTTTCAATTTCTATCATCAAAAACCCTCCTTTTAAACTTTTATATTTTTTGAGGGCAACTGATTCAAAATTCCTTATCTCTCAATTAAGCTATAACATGAACCTTCATATCTATCGTTTGAATTCTCAGTTGCTGTACCAGGAATATACTCATTCTCTTAAGCTTCACTATTACTTGGAGTACAACTCAACTATCAGACTTTCCTTGATCGGCAGATCGATGTCTTCTCTTAACGGAAGAGCTACAACTTTAGCCGACATCTCTTCTGCATCATACTCAATCCACTTCGGACTTGGCTTTACTGCCGCCAACTCTTTGTTGTCCTTCATTTTAGTAGTACCTTTGCTCTTCTCTCTTACTGCTACAACATCTCCAAGCTTCACCAGATAGGAAGGTATGTTAACTTTCTTGCCGTTAACGGTAAAATGTCCGTGTCTAACCAACTGTCTGGCTTCCGGCCTTGATGCTGCAAGACCCATTCTATATACAACATTATCAAGCCTTAACTCAAGGATCTGAAGAAGGTTTTCACCGGTAATACCCTTCTTTTTAACAGCCATATCAAAGTATTTTCTGAACTGACTTTCCAAAACACCATAGTACCTTCTAGCCTTTTGCTTTTCACGAAGCTGTATACCATATTCGGACAACTTCTTTCTGTTTTGACCGTGATGTCCGGGAGCATATGCTCTCCTCGTAATCGAGCATTTATTTGTAGTGCATCTTTCTCCTTTGAGGAAAAGTTTTTCACCTTCCCTGCGGCAGAGTCTGCAAGATGCATCGGTATATCTTGCCATCTAGTTTTACACCTCCAAAAGAATATTAATATATAATTAAGTCAAAAATACTAATTAAAATTTCAATAATAAATGCATTATACTCTTCTTCTCTTCGGCGGTCTGCATCCGTTATGCGGAATGGGAGTTACGTCTTTAATAAGACTTACTTCAAGTCCTGCCGCTTGCAAAGCTCTAATAGCTGCTTCTCTTCCGGATCCCGGTCCTTTTACATAAACCTCTACCACCTTAAGTCCATGTTCCATTGCACCTTTAGCAGCAGTTTCAGCAGCCATTTGCGCAGCAAAGGGTGTGCTCTTTTTTGAGCCTCTGAAACCAAGGCTTCCTGCACTGGACCATGCTATCGCATTACCTGCCACATCTGTCAATGTTACTATTGTATTATTAAATGTTGAACGAATGTGTGCAGCACCACGCTCGATATTTTTACGTTCTCTTCTTTTTCTACCAGCTCTCTTACCGCCAGCTGTTTTAGTAGCCATTTAATCGCAAACCTCCTTTTACTATTTCTTTCTTTGAACTCCAACAGTTCTCTTCGGACCTTTTCTTGTTCTCGCATTGGTCTTGGTCCTTTGACCACGCACCGGAAGACCGACTCTATGTCTTCTTCCTCTATAGCAACCTATTTCCATTAATCTTTTGATATTGAGAGAAACTTCCCTTCTCAAGTCTCCTTCAACCTTATATTCCTTGTCAATTACTTCTCTAAGCTTATTAATCTCTTCGTCAGTCAGGTCTCTTACTCTGGTATCAGGATTTATACCCGTTTTCGCCAAAATTTCGTTTGACAGAGTTCTACCGATACCATAGATGTAAGTCAGACCAATTTCTACCCTTTTTTCTCTGGGCAAATCGATTCCGGCAATACGTGCCATCTTTTTTTACACCTCCAAAAAATTTGTGCGTTTTTCTTTTCGGTACTTAGTTATATAAAATAAACAATCCAGGTTATAAGAATATGAACTCAAAATTCATATTCTTATACAGCCGCGCCCTGTATGTTATTTTTCATAAAACTAATATTTCTTAATAAACAGAAAAATTAGCCCTGTCTTTGCTTATGCTTTGGGTTTTGACATATAACCATTATTCTGCCTTTTCTTCTAATAATCTTACACTTTTCACAAATTACCTTTACGGACGGTTTTACTTTCATATCGACACCTCCTCAAACTAAATTACTTAGCCCTCCATGTAATCCTACCACGGGTCAGATCATAAGGAGAAAGCTCAACTGTCACCTTATCTCCGGGTAAAATCCTAATAAAGTTCATTCTGAGTTTACCAGATATATGCGCCAGTATTTTATGTCCATTTTCCAGTTCTACTTCGAACATTGCATTGGGCAATGCTTCAACAACCTTACCTTCAACTTCAATAACATCTTCCTTTGACAATGTTTTAACCCTCCTTATCTCTGATTTGGGCTACACCCCATCTATGAACTGCTCTCTTCTTTATCAATATCCGCCAAAGCTTTACGAATTTCAGCATTCGAAACTTTTGCACCCTTTTTTATCTTTTCGGATAATGTTAAATCAACTATATTGGTGAATTTTAGATGCTTAAGCTTTTTCAATTTCGGTTTTTCCACTCTTCTCAAGTCACCGTCTGAAATCTTCACTCTGCGGTCATCAACTATCTCAACTACAATAAACTTCCTACCTGCATCCCTTCCAGCTATAGAATATACAACCTGGCCAATACCAATGTCCACAATTCTCACCTCTGCTATTACCGCAAAACCTAATCCAGCCTGGTCAAAATTAACGGTTCGTCTTCGGTTACCACGATTGTATTTTCATAGTGGGCAGATAGTTTTCCGTCTAATGTAACAACCGTCCAACCGTTATCAAGTATCTTAACCATGTGTGTACCTTCATTAACCATTGGCTCAATTGCGAGGGTCATACCTGCTTCTATTCTGCTTCTCTGTCCCCGGCATCTGTAGTTCGGTATCTGAGGTTCTTCATGCATCTCCCTTCCAATACCATGTCCTACAAACTCTCGGACAACAGAAAATCCATTCATTACCACATAATCTTCTATAGCTCCGGAAATATCAATTATTCTCTTTCCGTTTACCGCATTCTTTAATCCTTCAAAAAAGCTTTGCTTTGTAACGTCTATCAGCCTTTGGGCTTCTTCGGAGATTTTCCCGACAGCAAATGTCCTTGCAGCATCTCCATGAAACCCGTCCAAGCAAGCACCTACGTCGATACTAATAATATCACCATCTTTTAGTACTCTTAAACCGGGTATTCCATGAACTACTTCGTTGTTAATTGAGGCACAAATGCTTCCGGGAAAATCTGCAACACTTTTAAATGCTGCTTTATAACCCTTAAATGAGGGAATGGCACCACATTTTCGAATAAATTCTTCGGCAATTCTGTCTAGCTCCAATGTGGTAACCCCCGGTTTCACTGCTTCTTCTATCTTTTTTAAGGTCAAGGCCACGACTTCACCGGCCTTCTTCATTACTTCGATTTCTTTTTTTGACTTTATTATCCTCATATCAAACTCCATTTAAAGCATCCAGAACCTCTTTTGTAGTATCGTCAATGCTTTCTCTTCCTTCAACCGTTACAAGCTTTCCGCTTTTTTCATAATATTCTATCAGTGGCTCAGTCTGTTTATGGCAAGTCTCAAGCCTCTGAATAACGGTCTCTTCACGGTCATCCTCCCTTTGAAACAGCTCTCCGTTACAGCTGTCACAGATTCCTTCTTTCTTGGGGGGATTATTCAGTATGTGGTAAGTTTTCCCGCATTGACATACTCTTCTTCCGGATAATCTTTTAATGATCTTTTCGTCGGAAACATCGATATTCAGGACGCAATCCAATTCTATACCCATACCTTCTAAAATTTTGTCAAGTTCCTGTGCTTGAAATATGGTTCTTGGAAAACCATCCAGGATGAAACCGTCCGAACAGTCGGGTTTGTTAATTCTGTCCTTTACAATATCTATTGTAAGCTCATCCGGAACCAACAACCCCTTGTCAATATATTCCTTAGCTTTCTTACCGAGTTCCGTGTTGTTTTTAATGTTGCTTCTGAATATATCTCCTGTTGATATATGAGGTATATTATATTTTTCCGACAGAATCACTGCCTGTGTTCCTTTTCCCGCCCCAGGGGCACCTAACAGAACTAGTCTCATATTAATCCTCCCTCAAATGCTTCAATGGAATTACATCTGAAACTGCTATTTAACTATATTCAGTCTAAAATCTTACTCCAAAAATCCTTTATAATGTCTCATGAGCATTTGCGATTCAATCTGTCTAACCGTTTCTATTGCAACACCAACAAGAATCAATACACTGGTTCCGGCAAACCAAACCCCTCTTACTCCGGTAATTGCTTGCATTATTGAAGGCAATATTTGTATTATAGCAAGGAACAAGGCTGAGAACCAAGTTATTCTGGTCAGTACCTTGTAAATGTAATCGGATGTGGGTTTTCCGGGACGTATTCCAGGTATGAATCCACCGTTTTTCTTAAGGTTGTTTGCCAATTCAATCGGGTTAAACTGAATAAATGTATAGAAAAATGTAAAGAACATAATTAGCAAACCCGACAATAGGGAAATTTCTATCTTTGATTGATATTCTCTGAAGTACACAGCCACCGGGTGCGTTGATGTAGGAAAGAAAAATCCAACTATTGTTGCCGGTAATGCTATAAAGGATGTCGCAAAAATTATAGGCATAACTCCAGCGGAATTTACTTTTATAGGAATATGTGTGCTTTGACCGCCGTACATTCTACGACCTACAACCTTCTTAGCATATTGTACGGGTATTCTCCTTTCGGCCTCTGTAACCCATATAACAGCAACTATGATTGCTATAAATACAAGCAACACTCCTATAATTCCAAGTATACCCAAGACACCCTGTCCTAAATTACCAAGGGTATATTCACTATAGAGGTAAATTATTCCTGCCGGTCCCCTTGACACTATACCCGCAAAAATCAGTAATGAAATTCCGTTTCCTATTCCATATTCCGTGATCTGTTCTCCCAGCCACATAAGGAACGCTGTACCTGCAGTAAATGTCAAAGTAATTACAAAAAAGGTTAAAACATTTCTCTCTATTACGGCATTTCTCAAACCGAAATAGAATGCGCTGGCTTGAAGGAATCCCAGAACTACTGAACCGTATCTCACATATTCAGCAATCATCTTTCTTCCTTCTTCACCTTCTTTTGCAAGCTTCTCAAGCTGCGGTATTGCTACTGTCAACAACTGAATAATAATCGAAGCTGTAATGTATGGCCCAATACTCATGGCAAAGATTGTTGCATTTCCAAAAGCTCCACCAGATAGTATATCAACAAAACCGAAGATTGTTCCCTGATCCAGCATTTCTTTCAATGCATTAGGATCCAAATACGGAACAACTATGTGACAACCCATCCTGAATATCACTATCATCAAAAGAGTAAAAAACATTTTCTTTCTCAGATCCGGAATCCTCCAGGCGTTTCGTATTGTTGCAAACAATCCGCCCATATTAAATCACCTCGACCTTTCCTCCCGCAGCCTCAATCTTTTGTGAAGCCGTCTTTGTAAATCTTTCAGCTTTTACGGTAAGTTTCTTTGTCAGTTCGCCATTTCCTAAAATTACAACTCCATCAACGACCTTCTTTACAAGTCCCTTTTCTTTCAGGAGTTCTCTTGTTACAACCGTACCGTTATCAAAAACATTTAAATCGGATACATTAACTTCTGTATATTCTTTAGCAAATATATTGTTAAACCCTCTTTTCGGAAGTCTTCTGTAAATAGGCATCTGACCACCTTCAAAGCCAGGTCTTACTCCGCCTCCGGAACGAGCGTTCTGTCCCTTGTGTCCTCTTCCTGCAGTTTTACCGTTACCGGTTCCATGTCCTCTACCTTTTCTTTTAGGCAGCTTCTTAGAGCCTGGTGCAGGTTGTAATTCAAACAACTTCATGGATTACACCTCCCTTATATTTCTTCAACGGATAATACATGTTTAACTTTATTAATCATACCTCTAATCTGAGGATTATCCTGCTGTTCAACACTGGCACCGATTTTCCTTAAACCTAAAGCTTTTACGGTCGCTGCCTGTGCCTTCTGTAACTTGCATGTACTTTTAACCAAGGTAATTTTCAGTTTAGCCACCAGAGTTCCCTCCTAACCTAACACTTCTTCTACAGTCTTTCCACGAAGCTTTGCTACTTCTTCCACAGTCTTTAACTGAGAGAGACCATTCATAGTTGCATTAACCATATTAATCGGGTTGTTTGATCCTAAGGATTTTGTTCTGATATCCTTAATTCCTGCCAACTCCAATACCGCTCTAACAGGTCCGCCGGCTATAACTCCAGTACCGGCACCGGCCGGTTTAAGAAGAACTTTTCCGGCTCCAAACTCTCCTATAACCTCATGGGGAATTGTAGTATCTACTAACGGTACCTTTATAAGGTTTTTCTTTGCGTCCTCAATTCCTTTTCTTATAGCATCAGGTATTTCTGCTGCTTTTCCGATTCCACTACCTACATGACCGTTTTCATCACCGACTACTACCAAGGCACTAAAACGAAAGTTTCTACCACCCTTAACAACCTTAGTAACACGGCCAATATTTACAACTCTCTCTTTTAAATCTAAAACACTAGCATCAATACGTTGCAAGTTGGTTTCCCTCCTCTTCCTAAAAATCTAATCCAGCTTCTCTTGCACCTTCTGCAAGTTCTTTTACTCTACCGTGATATATATATCCGCCTCTATCGAATACAACCTGCTTTATTCCGCTACCTAATGCTTTTTTGGCAACAAGCTTTCCGACTTCCCTTGCTGCCTCCTTGTTTCCGCAATAACCCAATTTGCTTTTTATATCTTTATCGAGGGATGATGCCGAAACAAGAGTTCTTCCGGTCGTATCGTCAATAATCTGCGCATATATATTAGTTAAGCTTCTATATACATTTAAACGTGGGCGTTCAGTAGTACCACTTATCTTTTTTCTTACTCTTATATGCTTTCTCACTCTAGCCACATTTTTGCCGGGCTTTTTAATCATGTGATTTCACTCCCTCCTACTTCTTAGCTTTAGCACCGGTTTTACCTTCTTTACGCCTAATAACTTCAGTTTCGTATTTAATTCCTTTACCTTTGTATACTTCCGGCATTCTCTTTCCTCTTATTTTAGCCGCATATTCTCCAACTGCCTGCTTGTCTATTCCTTTAACAACTATCTTATTCGGAGCGGGTACTTCTACGGTTATTCCTTCAGGATCGTCCATTTCTACCGGATGGGAATATCCCAAAGTCAGGACTAATTTTTTACCTTGCTTTTGTGCCCTGTAACCCACACCGTTTATTTCCAGGTTTTTCTCATATCCCTCAGTTACACCTACAACCATATTATTAATCAAGGTTCTCGTCAAACCGTGTAAAGCCTTATGTTTCTTCTCTTCCGAAGGTCTTTGGACTAAAATATTACCGTTTTCTACTTTTATTATCATATCCTTATGGAACTGTTTTGTCAAAGTTCCCTTTTTACCTTTTACAGTAAGAGTATTGTTATCTCCGAGTTTTACTTCAACTCCACTCGGAACTGCAACCGGTAATCTACCTATTCTTGACATTGTGCCACCTCCTGTCCTTAACATTACCATACAAACGCTAATACTTCTCCGCCAACTCCTGCTGCTCTTGCCTTTTTATCTGTCATTATTCCTTTTGACGTTGATAATATCGCTATTCCGAGTCCACCCAAAACCTTAGGTATTTCTCCTTTTCCTGCATAAACCCTCAAACCGGGTTTGCTTATTCTCTTTATTCCTGTAATAACATTTTGCTTGTTGTTTGTATATTTCAATTTAACTCTTATAATGCCCTGCTTACCGTCATCTATTTCCTCGAGTCCTTTTATATAACCCTCTTCCAGCAAAATGTTAGCTATTGCCCTTTTCATATTGGAAGCGGGTATATCAACTGTTTCATGTTTTGCAGAACTAGCATTCCTGATTCTGGTCAACATATCTGCTATTACATCTGTCGTCTGCATATGTTTAACCTCCTTTCATAAGATAACTACCAACTCGCTTTACGCACACCTGGTATATGACCTTTGTAAGCCAATTCTCTAAAGCATAAACGACATATTCCGAACTTTCTCATATATGCATGTGGCCTTCCACACAATTTACATCTGTTGTATTCTCTCGTCTTATACTTCTGCTTCCTCTGCTGTTTCAAAATCATCGCTTTTTTTGCCACGCAACAGTCCCTCCTTTTAACTCTTGCTAAACGGCATTCCTAAAAGCGAAAGAAGTTCCTTTGCTTCTTCGTCGGTTTTTGCCGTTGTAACAAACGTTATATCCATTCCTCTAATTTTATCAATCTTGTCATACTCTATCTCAGGGAAAATAAGCTGTTCCTTTACTCCCATTGAATAATTTCCTCTTCCGTCAAAGGAATTCATAGGAACACCTCTAAAGTCTCTTACTCTTGGGAGCGATATATTAATAAGCTTATAAGCAAAATCATACATCTTTTCCCCTCTAAGAGTTACTTTACATCCTATGTTCATACCTGCTCTAAGCTTAAATGCCGCAACAGATTTTTTTGCTTTTATTACCACCGGTTTCTGTCCAGCAATTAATGTCATATCATTAACAGCCGATTCCATAGCTTTGGGATTATCCTTTACATCTCCAACTCCCATGTTCAGAACAATCTTTTCAAGCTTTGGTACTTCCATTACGTTTTTATATTTAAATTTAGCTTGTAAGGCCGGTATTACTTCTTTCATATATTTTTCTTTTAAAACCGACATCTAATTTTACCTCCTCTCTCAGAGAATACTTATCAACCTCTAGCTTCTTTGATTATATCAATTGTTCCGTTGCATTTCTTGCACTCTCTGTCTTTTTCTCCGTTCTCCAATACACGTCTTCTGATCCTTGTAGGCTTTCCGCATTTCGGGCAAACCAGCATAACTTTTGAGCTGTTAATCGGTGATTCCTGATGGATTATACCACCCTGCTGATATTGTGATCTGGGCTTTCTATGCTTTGTTGTCATATTAACGCCCTCAACCAATACTGTTCCGTCCTGAGGGTTAACCTGCAAAACTTTTCCCTTTTTGCCTATATCTTTTCCGTTTATAACAATTACAGTATCTCCCTTTTTAACATGAACCTTGTTCTTCAACTTAAGCCGCCTCCTCCCTTATAAAACTTCTGGTGCGAGGGACAATATTTTCATATATTCCTTATCCCTTAATTCTCTTGCAACAGGTCCAAAAATACGAGTTCCTCTAGGATTCTTATCCTCTTTAATAATAACTGCTGCGTTTTCATCAAACCTTATATAAGAACCGTCCGATCTTCTAACTCCTCTTTTTGAACGGACTATAACGCATCTTACAACATCACCTTTTTTAACAACACCGCCGGGTGTTGCTTCTTTAACTGAAGCTACTATAACATCACCAATGTTGGCATACTTTCTTTTTGAACCGCCAAGTACTTTTATACACATTAACTCTTTTGCTCCGCTGTTATCTGCAGCCTTGAGCCTTGTTTGTGCTTGAATCATGTTAGAACCTCCTTTCTGCTATCATTAACGGGCTCTCTCAATAATTTCAACCAGTCTCCACCTTTTTTCCTTGCTAAGAGGACGGGTTTCCATTACCCTTACTACATCGCCTATATTGCACTCATTATTCTCATCATGCGCTTTCAGCTTGTATGTTCTCTTAACAAACTTTTTGTACAGTGGATGCTTTTCGGAACTTTCTATTTTAACAACTATCGTTTTATCCATTTTATTGCTGGTAACTTTACCAACTCTTACTTTTCTTAAAGCCCTTTCAGACAACTTAACTTACCTCCTTTCAAGGTATATCAAACGTTTATTCCCTTAAGTTCCCTTTCCCTCAATACAGTCTTAATACGTGCAATTGATTTCTTTACATCCTTAAGTTTCATAGGATTTTCAAGCTGATTTGTTGCGTGTTGAAATCTAAGCTTGAATAATTCTGATTTCAACTCACCTAATTCTTTTTCCAATTCGTCTAGCGATTTTTCTCTTATATCTTTAGCTTTCATTTGCTTCACCACCCATTTCTTCTTCACGTGCTATAAATTTACACTTAATGGGAAGTTTATGCATAGCAAGCCTTAGCGCTTCCCTTGCAACCTCTTCCGATACTCCGGCAACTTCAAACAATACTCTGCCGGGTTTAACAACAGCTACCCAATATTCCGGTGAACCTTTACCGCTACCCATACGAGTTTCAGCAGGCTTTTGAGTTACCGGTTTGTCCGGAAAAATTTTTACCCAAACTTTTCCGCCTCTTTTTGTAAAACGAGTCATAGCTACTCTGGCAGCCTCTATCTGATTACTGGTTATCCAGGCCGGTTCAAGAGCTTGAAGTCCAAATTGTCCGTCAGTTATCTTGTTACCTCTTGTTGCAACGCCTTTCATTCTTCCTCTTTGAACCTTTCTGTGTTTCACTCTTTTAGGCATTAACATTATTTATCTCCTCCTTCCTGCTTTTTCTCCTTTTTAACAGCCGGAAGTACTTCTCCTTTATAAATCCATACTTTAACACCTAATTTACCGTAGGTCGTATTTGCTTCTGCAAAGCCGTAATCAACATCAGCTCTTAATGTCTGAAGGGGTATTGTTCCTTCATGGTAGTGCTCTGTTCTTGCTATTTCAGCACCTCCAAGACGACCGGACACCGCTGTCTTTATCCCCTTTGCTCCGAGCTTCATTGTCCTTGCCATAGCCTGCTTCATTGCTCTTCTGAAAGAAACTCTCTTTTCAAGCTGAAAAGCAATATTCTCTGCAACAATCTGAGAATCCAATTCCGGAACCTTTATTTCCGTAATATTTATCAAAACACTCTTCTGAGTTAACTTTTCAAGCTGTTTCCTCAGCTCTTCTATTCCAGCTCCACCCTTACCGATTACCAGTCCGGGTTTCGATGTATTTACGTTAATTTTAACCTTGTTTGCAGCTCTTTCAATCTCAATTCTTGAAATACCGGCTGCATAAAGCTTATTTTTTATAAATTTTCTGATTTTAAAATCTTCTACCAAAAACTCACTAAAGTTTTTGTCGTTTGCATACCATTTTGCATCCCAATCTTTAATAATTCCTATTCTCAATCCATGAGGATTAACCTTTTGGCCCATCATCCACCCTCCTTTTCTTTTAGTTTCTTTCTTTAACTACTAATGTTATGTGACTGGTCCTTTTTCTAATCCTGTATGCCCTTCCCCGAGCTCTCGGCATTATTCTCTTTAATGTCGGGCCTTGATTTGCAAAGGCCTCTGCAACATACAAATCATCTCTATTTAATCCGTTATTGTTTGTTGCATTTGCTTCAGCGGACTTCAAAAGCTTGAATAATATATCCGAGGCTGCCTTTGGAGTATATCTCAATATTGCATAAGCCTCATCAATATTCTTACCCTTTATTAGATCCAAAACGATTTTTACCTTTCTTGAAGATATCCTTGCATATCTAAGAATCGCCTTGCCCTGATCCTTTCCTATCCCCAACTTCTTCTTTTCACTTTTTGTGAGCAAAGCCGGTTTATTTGATTTTCTATGCTTAGCACTATAAACCTCCAGGGCTTTATCCCTGTCCTGAAGTAATTCCTTTTTCGCAACAGAATTCTTTCCCAACTGGGTTCCCTCCCTTCTTGTTACCTTACTTTACTTTAATGCTGTGGATTTTTCAGTATGACCACCATGTCCCTTATAAGTTCTTGTAGGTGCAAATTCTCCCAACTTATGACCAACCATATCTTCCGTTATATAAATTGGCACATGTTTTCTTCCGTCATGTACAGCTATTGTATGTCCTACCATCTGTGGGAAAATGGTAGAAGCTCTTGACCAAGTCTTTATTACCTTCTTCTCATTTTTTTCGTTCATGGCTTCAATTTTTTTAAGAAGCTTAGGTTCAACAAACGGTCCTTTCTTAACTGACCTACTCATATACCCGCGTCCTCCTTTCTTTACTGCTTACCAAAACGCACCAATATACAACCTTGAAACTATTTCTGATTTCTTCTCTTAACAATAAACTTGTCTGTACTCTTATTTTTCTTTCTTGTCTTAAGTCCCAAAGTAGGTTTACCCCAAGGAGTTACAGGACTTGGTCTACCAATTGGCGATTTTCCTTCTCCTCCACCGTGCGGGTGATCCACAGGGTTCATTACCACACCGCGGACTGTCGGTCTAATTCCCATCCATCTTTTTCTTCCTGCTTTTCCTATTGAAATGTTTTCGTTTTCTATGTTGCCAACCTGTCCGATGGATGCTTTGCATTTAATACTAACCATTCTTACTTCTCCCGAAGGAAGTCTTACCTGGGCATAATCGCCTTCTTTAGCCATAAGCTGCGCAGCATTTCCTGCAGCTCTTACCAACTGTCCTCCCTTTCCGGGTTTTAATTCAATATTATGAATTTCAGTACCTACCGGGATACTACTTAACGGCAATGCGTTTCCTGGCTTAATATCAGCATTTTCTCCGGATTCTACAATATCCCCAACCTTTAATCCTACAGGTGCAATTATATATCTCTTTTCACCATCAACATAATGTAAAAGTGCTATATGAGCAGTTCTGTTCGGATCATATTCTATAGCTGCAACCTTGGATTTAATTCCGTCCTTATCTCTCTTAAAGTCAATTATTCTATACTTTCTGCTTGCTCCCCCTCCATGGTGACGGACCGTTATCCTACCATATGAATTCCTACCGCCAGTCTTCTTAAGGGGTGCCAACAATGATTTCTCCGGTTCCTTCTTAGTAATCTCCTCAAAAGTGGAAACTGTCATAAATCTTCTTGCAGGAGACGTAGGATTATACTTTTTAACTGGCATTTATTTTCACTCCTTCACCTATCTTACTTCAGTAAGACTGAACTTATTGTGCTACACCAAACTCTTCAATGCTTGTTTTATATTTCTTGTTAGTTGTAACTGATTTGCCTCCATCAGTTAAATACGCTACCGGCTTCGGATCCGTATCAATTTTTACAATTGCTTTCTTCCAGTCCGGTCTGTATCCTTCATGAACTCCCATTCTTTTCTGTTTACCTTCATAATTTACTGTGTTTACTTTCAAAACCTTAACCTGAAAAAGCTTTTCAACCGCTTGCTTTATTTCGGTTTTTGTTGCTTTTACATCTACTATGAAGGTGTACTTCCCGTTAGCTATCTCATCGTTACTTTTTTCCGTTATATACGGTCTGATCAATATATCCTCAGCGGCTCTCATTATGCGTACACCTCCTCAACCTTTGATACTGCATCCCTGGTTATAATAAACTTTTCATGTCTTACAATGTCATAAACATTAATTGTGTTGACAAGAAGAGTTTTAACTCCGGGAATATTTCTTGCCGACAATTGTACGTTTTCATTTTTATCGGCTAAAACAATAACAGCAGTTTCATTTACATTCAAATTTTTCAAAACATCTACCATTTGTTTTGTCTTAATCTTATCGAAATTCAAGCTATCCAATACAAGTATTTCATTCTCATTAACCTTTGATGTAAGTGCTGACTTTAATGCCAATCTCTTAAGCTTTTTAGGTAGTGTATAATTGTAGCTTCTCGGCTTCGGTCCAAGCGCTATACCACCTTTAACCCACTGAGCAGAACGAATACTACCCTGTCTTGCTCTACCTGTTCCTTTCTGTCTCCATGGCTTTATTCCACCACCGCGTACTTCACTTACTGTCTTTGTTGACTGAGTACCCTGCCTTTTATTTGCCAGCTGATTCACCACTACCTGATGAATTGCGGTTTCATTAACATCAACTGCAAATATATTGTCACTTAACTCAATATCTCCAACGACCTTGCCATTTATATCATAAACATCAACCTTCGGCATTCTAATTCCTCCTTTCGCCCATTATTTAACGGCCTTTTACCGTTTCCTTAATCATCAGTAAGCCACCTTTAGCTCCCGGCACGGCTCCTTTAACAAGAAGAAGATTTCTTTCGCTATCCACTCTTACAACATCGAGATTCTGGACTGTTACTCTGTTTACACCCATATGTCCCGGTAGTTTTCTTCCTTTAAATACTCTTGACGGATAGTTCGCTCCCAAAGAACCAACTCTTCTATGATATTTGGAACCATGGGTTTCCTTTCCGCGTCTGAATCCATGCCTTTTTATAGCACCGGCAAATCCTTTACCCTTTGAGGTACCGGTCACATCAACGCGATCTCCACTCTGGAACATTTCAGCAATTTTTATTTCCTGTCCGACCTCGAACTGTTCCGTATTTTCAACTCTAAATTCTCTCATATATTTCTTTGGTGAAATCTTCAGCTTTGTAAATACTCCCTTTTGTGGCTTGTTGAGTCTTTTTTCCAGAACGTCACCGAATCCAACTTTAATTGCACTATATCCGTCTGTATCAGGATTCTTCTTCTGGACTACGGTCATGGGTCCTGCTTCTATAACAGTTACAGGAACTAATAAACCCTCTTCATCAAAAATCTGGGTCATACCTACTTTTTTGCCTAAAATAAATTTCTTCACTTATTATCCCTCCTATGGTTATTGGTTCACATTACAACCTTTACTGCCATAATGCGAACATGACCTTTTTTACAGTTGTTTTCATTAGAGCTTTATTTCGATATCTACACCGGCAGGCAAATCCAGTCTCATCAACGCATCCACAGTCTTCGGAGTCGGGAGCAGAATATCTATAAGTCTCTTATGTGTTCTCATTTCAAACTGCTCACGGGAATCCTTATACTTATGCGGTGCCCTCAATATTGTTATTATTTCTTTTTCTGTCGGTAACGGCACAGGACCTGACACCTGAGCTCCGGTTCTTTTAGCCGTATCAACAATCTTCTCGGCCGACTGATCAAGAACCTGATGGTCAAATGCTTTTAATCTGATTCTGATTTTTTGTTTGTTTGCCATACATAATCCTCCTTAAAATTATTACGTACAACAAAATCTTTCTGTACACTATGCCGGGTGTTTCCTATTTAACTATATTAAAACCCAGGAATCAAATTTTGCCTTTACGGCGCATTTACCTGGGCTGTACTATTTCAAGTTCCTATGCATATTTCTATGCATCGCAAAATGTACAGTGACTTGTCGCCCGGTTTCTAGAATCGGACATTCTCCATAGAAGTTACCTGCCTCTAGGGCAGCAATCTCCTATATCATCGTATGCCTCGCCACAACATTCAATATTCTACTACATAAATGTTAATTTTTCAAGTATTTTTTTAATTTTATTTATTTTATTTTTGGATATAAATTGTAAGTTAATGTATAAATTTTTTATTAATTATATGTTAAATATTACTAATTTCATCTGAAAGTTTTCTCAAGCTTTTCTAAACTATAAAATACATTATTACCTTTTACTGTGATATGAAAAATAGATGTTTTTTTTCACATCGATTGTAATGCTACTCCGCGAAGTTATCTTCTAATAGTTTAAACTTCTTGTACCATTATATACTTTTATATACTTTATCATAATATTTGATTTTTACTGCATATTAACACATTCTACTAGCTTTTATTCTGACTATTCTTCATAATATTTTCTTCACGATATAAATAATTATATTTTATGTTAACTATCTTACTGACTTATGTCGACATAGACATATATATATTAACTCTTACATTGAACCGAGATATTAGGAGGGAACTTAATGAGTTCAAAAGACATTATTGCCAGAAATCGTACGGAATCTGATATTTTTGCGCTGAAATGTATGAAATTTTGTTCTGTATTTTCCATAATCGATTTTTTTATTGTGGAATTAAACAAAAAATGGAACGCTGATGCAGGAGATTGGTTAATTCTTCTGTCCGGAATAGCTGCACTAATACCTATTTTTTATTATAAAAAATCAAAAGATAAGCAAAAATTTCTTCCCATTCTGTTTATTTCCTCAGAGCTTATTTCAATTGGATTATATATTAGCTCCTGGGTTTATGCAGCACCTGCACTTGTTTTTCCATTTATTATCGGAGCATTGTATTATGACGCAAAGATTTTAAAAAAATTAATGATTGTCAAAATCCCGATAACAATAGCTATGACAATCTTTTTATATTATCTGTATAAAGGTGATTTCATTCTGGATGATGTTATATTTACAAAGAATCTAGCCATAAGCTCCGCTGAATATTATCTAATACAAATAATAGCTATTGGATTTACCTTTATACATATAGCACAAAAAACCAATAGCGTACTAAAAAGTGCATTGGAGCAAAGTGAAAGCAATGAACTATTGTTGAATAAAGTTATGGAAAACGCTGAAAACATAAATAAGAACATTAACGATTTATATGCATCAATATATCAAAGTCGTGATTCGGTAATCAATATTTCAAAGACAGCTTCTACCATTTCATCCAAGTCAGAAGCTATGGCTATTAAGGCCGAAGAAAGCCAGAAATATATAAATGAGATCAAAATGCAAATTGAAAAAACCATGGAAAACTCCAATAAAATTTCTAGCCTTACAAATTCTATGAGTGATATTACTAAAAAGAATCAGAGCAATATTGACTGTATTGTCGATAATGTCAATAAAATCAATGCTTCAAACATCGAGACCATTAAACATTTTGAATATATCAGTAGCAACAATGAATTAATAGGTGATGCGCTAAAGATAATTAACGATGTTTCCGAGCAAACTAATCTATTGGCATTAAACGCTTCTATTGAAGCCGCCAGGGCCGGAGAAGCTGGAAAAGGTTTTGCGGTTGTAGCAACAGAAATTCGAAAACTGGCAGATCAGTCCAATTCATCTACAAATCATATTACAAATATTCTGAAAAACATGAAAACTGGAACAATTCAATCCTTAGAAGCTATAAATTCTACACAAACTAATATTTGTGACACGCTTGAACTATTGGAGAATTCAAAAGAAGATTTTTCAAAAATGTTCAGTTGCCAAAATTCCGTTATAGATCAAATAATGCAATCAGAAAAGCTTATACATATATTGGAGGAGTACATTCAAAATATTAAACATGTCTTAGGAGAAACTCTGTCTGAATTTAAAGCTACTTCTTCAGATATCTCGGATATTTCCGGTGTGCTTGAAGATCTTAATAAGTCTTTCCAAGTAATATCCAATTTCGCAAAAGATGTTCAAGATAGTTCAAACAGCTTGATAGAATCTTAATTTTTAAGTATTTCTGTAAATCAAATATTAAAGCAGTTCGAAACAAGTCAAATTGAAAGTGTTTTTATGGGGACGGGGCAATTTTTGTTCATTTTTATAGAAATTCCTCAAAATTAGTGGTATAATTTTGTATGGGGTGGTTAACAAATGGCAAGATTACCAAGAGTA
>LFSC01000030.1 GCA_001512505.1 Clostridiaceae bacterium DTU079
GGGAGGATATCAATGAAAAAAATAATATCATTATTAGTAGTTTTAATTATTGCAGGAGTTTTTTTAACTACAAATTGTATTGCTTATGAGCTTCCTCTTTGCGTTTTTTACAATGGGGATGAAATAGTTTTCCCAGATCAACAACCCTTTATTGATTCTCATGGAAGAACCCAAGCTCCGGCTAGGTTTATTGGCGAAAAATTAGGTGCAACTGTTACATGGGATGGAATTGCAAAGAAAGCTACATTTGAAAGAGGCAGTGATAAATTGGTTCTCTATGTAGATAAAAGAGACTATACCGTAAACGGTGTTAAAAAGCAAATGGATACTGTTGCGTTGAATATCGAAGGCAGAATTTTCGTTCCTGTTCGCTATGTCGCTGAAGCCTTTGGTGCCACTGTAACTTGGGAGCCTAGTATTAAAACTGTTTACATTACCTTAAATAAAACTGGAAGCAATAACAACAACAATAACAACGGAAAAGAAGTTGGTGGATTTAAAATCCCAGCAGACACAAATCTTGTTGTTACAAAGGTACAAGCTCGTGAAGAGATAGAAGCAAAGTTTGAAGTTAATTTGTTGAGAGACAATTTTGAAAAGCAAAAAGCTGATTTAAAGGAAATTCTCCTTCAAAAGTTTGAACCCGAAATAGTTGATCAAATTATGAATCATATAAATCAAAAAAAAGTAGAAGAATATATTTTACCTGAAAAAGTTTTATATAGTGCAAAAAATGATCAATACATTTGGATAAAAGAATCTCGATTTATAGATATAAATATAGTTGTATACGTAAAAGGATTTGATTTTCCAATTTAGATTGGAGATATGTGAGGTGGATTTTTTGAAATACCTAAAAAGAATTTTTGTATTTGTACTTTTAGTTGGAATATGCTTTTCCGCACTTCCACAATATGCAACATATGGGTGGGATTTTATTGAAGAAATCGAAAAGGCTAATAATTTCCTAAAAGATAAATATGGATATAATGACTATTATAAGTTGACTTGTTCATATGGAAACATCGCCAATCAATACGTTACCAATGGACATGGTGCATTCTATAATTACCCATTAATGTTGTATGGAACAGCACAGGAAGCAACTGATAGTTATTTTGAAGGAAAAGGTTCTTCTTCTCCTGCCGGTAAATACTCAAATAAAAATAAAGAGTACAGGGCATTAGGCTTCACAAGAGAAGGATGTCCATTTCCTAATCCATGGTTTCCACCTGATTATAGCGGTAATTTTACAAACAACAACGACAGCATATTGGTGCCAAAAGTTCCTATCAAATTAGATACAGAAACAAGCGATTCCGACCGTTGTTGGATAAAAGAACCATATGATGTTAGATCTGGGTATAAAGTTCAATTATCAAGGAACTTACCCGGGGTAGGAAATTCAATTTATATTAATGATGGAACAGCAAATATGATAAAAAGCTGGGTAAGAACAGATTCTTTTACTCCTGATAGAATTTTAGAGAGATTTGGAGACAGAGCATATTACGCTAATCTTGTCGTAAACCCTCCTGTAAGTATAAAGGATAACCTTGAAGACTATATTGCTGTGCTCTCTCCCCCGACTGACAGGTCATGGGGTATTGGTATCGGATTCTACTATATAAGAACCGGCGGAACCCTTGCGAGTAGATATAGCCTATTCTACTTAATGCCTACAGAACTTGCCGCTAAACAAGATATCTTGTCTGCTTCATTCAGTAATTTACCTGGTAAATACGCAGATGCAGGTAAAGAATTAGCTATTGGTATAAATATAAAAACAAACAGCGAAGAAGATTTGGAAGGAGTAGATTATAAGCTAGAGGTCACAAGAGTAAAGGACGGAAAACCTCTGGCTATAGAAATTAAAGGTAATAAAATCTATCCCCTTAAGCAAAAAATAGATATACCTCAAACCATAGGTAATAGGTTTTACGTTTGCTTTGAAATGCCTGAGGATAGTGGGGTTAATATTAGATTTGTTATTAACGAAAACGGAACAAACCCTGTTGAAACCTATCTTATTAACAATAGAATAGAAACTACCATTAATGTTCCTCTGCCTCCGACTATACAGGCGTTTGATTTGGATTATAATGTATTATCCAGAAGAATTACTTATCCTCTTTACAACCAACCTATTACAGCTACTCTTCCGTCAGGTTATTCATGGACTGGAAATGCAACAGGTTCTCTTGACGTAGAAAATCAATCTGAAAACTTGTTAAGAGATTTTAACGTAACAAATAACCCAAGGATAAACGAACCGTCTACAATAATAACTCGAGAACCTCAAATACATGCAACATTAACAAGACCTGATTTTGGTGATGACCCTCAAAATAAAAAATGGTCTAACTGGAATGATCCTTATACTCCTGTGGGAAGAGAAGGTATAGTAACCTTTGACGGTACGGTTAGCAGACCCTATGAATATTATTGCGGTTTTGAAGATTGCGAAGAATGCCCCCATGATGATACTGCAACAGCTGAATTTGAGCCCGGAAGAAACATTACCAATGCCAGGGCTTTCATATATAACGGAAAGGCTACCATAGAACCCAAGGTATATAGCAACAGGATAGATTATTCTGACTCTGCAAAGGAAATTAACCTGCTTTGGACAAGTAAACCCTATAATTTCAATGTTGTTCGCTGGATGTACCATATGGATGAAAACGGTAACCTGATTAATCCAACACTTGTAGACGGTAGATACCAAAGAACCTTTACTCAGCAGGATTCCGGAAAATTCAACTGGTCAATACCGTCCAGCATGGAAGCCAATTATAAAAGGAGCAGAGAAGCTGCACGCAGAGGCGATAAAAGTAGTTCCGAACGGGACATAGCTGTTTTTGCATCGGATAAGGCATATCAAAAAACAGCCTATCCCATCCGGTCAGGCTATTACTTTAACCCAACCGGAACCTATCAATTTACAGTAGAGACAGTAACCTATAAACCGACAACGGCTGATACGGAAGAACACAGGAATCTTGTACAGGCACTTATTAACTCCTTCAGATATGAATCGGATCTTGTGTATGTCAACAATAAAAATCAGGCAGTGGACATTCAAAACCAGCCTGCATCAAAAAGCGGTACTGTTTATGTTGCAAGATCAGCAGCAATTACAGCGGCTGATCCCATAGGCTTGGATGGAGTTAAATGGCTCGAAGTAAGAGACAGAAGTACCGACTCTTCCCGCTATAGAAAGACAGTAGAACAAATCAATCACTCCACCGATGTGGATGGCTCTAATACACATGAGTTTTGGAAAAATGTTTTGGAGGGTTATAGAGAATCAGGTACACTCTCAAGCTTTAATAATTTCAAATACAGAGAGTACGTTAAACCCGGTCAAACCATGTATAGAATAACCGAAAGAACAACCGTAACAATTATAGTTAATCCGCAAAACGTAAAAGCGTACACCCATATACAGATGGCAAACGGCAAATACAATGTACGTGCCTATTTCGACGAAACTGCACTTAAAAATATCAGTAGTGCACTTCCAAACATAAAGAGATTTCAAATTGACGGGATTGAAATATCGGTTGTTGGCTCTAGATATGACGATATGGGTTATAATGAAGATTAATAATATGTGATTTTAAAAAGGTTCCCCTACTCTATCGTAATTAGGAGAACCTTTTTCATATGTAATACTATTTATTTTATTGCTATTTGAAAAGTTCACTTTCCTGATCTTTTTTTTATACAGAACCAATAGACAAAAAAGAGTTCCGTGCTGCCGGTATCTCTTAAAAATAATTTTTACAAATTCATTACAAACCATACGGCGAATAACATTACAGAGAAAAGCAATAAAATAAATGAGAAAGACCCGCATAGTATTATAGGTAAATATCTTGATGCAGGAATATTAACTATGGCATCTGCTGGATTTTGGGGATCGTAATAAACTTCTATTGTATCTCCCACGCGGTAATCAAAATTACCTGCGCCGATATTGGATCGTAAAATTAGTTCTTCTCCTTCATTTGTTTTATATTTTACAATGGGATATATCACGCCGCTTCTAGCAGAATCAAAGTCTCTAAATTTAGAAGTTCTTCTGCCAATTATTTACACTCCCCCGGTAACCTTTATATAAGTTTGATATATTAACTTATATTTTATATTGGATTTATTCTGCAGAATAATACCGAGTATAAGCAAAGACACCCCCAATATAAATGCCAAAATACTTAATAATAAAAATAACAAGATTAGCACCGCCTTCCTTTAATAGTTATGGCTTATTCTACCATACGGCATCAAAAAATTCAATAACCCATCTTAATGATGAAACCTTCGGCAATCCCCCATAAAAACATAAAGCCTGTACCTTGATGCCATCACATTGAAAAATGTAACGGCCGTAGGTACAGGCATTTTTAATCGGTCAATTAATACCACTATTTGAAATTAACCAATCAAACAGTTATTCCTTCTTACTTCACTACGATATTTACAAGCTTACCGGGTACTGAAATAACCTTAACCACATTTTTGCCCTGGGTTTCAGCCACGATCTTTTCACACTTTAATGCCTGCTCTTCCACCTGTTCTTTTGTCAGGTTTGACGGAATAACAAGCTTATCCCTTACCTTTCCGTTAATCTGAACAACAATTTCTATTTCGTCTTTTATAAGTGCATCGGGATCATACTTCGGCCAACTCTGATCATGTACACTGCCTTCTTTACCTATTATTCTCCACAATTCTTCCGTTGCATGAGGAATGAAAGGTGCCAGCATTATTATCATATTCTCAATAGCTACTTTTAACAGTGCACTGTTCTTGCTTTCATCGGCAACTTTATCTTTGTAATAATACAACGAGTTAACCAACTCCATAATCGCACTTATCGCAGTATTAAAGTTAAATCGCTGTCCCACATCGTCTGTAACCCTCTTAATGGTGTTATTAACCATAAACCAAAGCTTCTTATCCTCAGCGGTGAATTTAGATGTATCGATAGCTTGGTCTTCCTTTATTGCATCTATAAAATCATTAATAATTCTCCAGACCCTGTTAATAAACCTATAGCAACCCTCTACTCCCTGGTCGCTCCATTCCAAATCCTTTTCCGGTGGAGAAGCGAACAGAATGAAGAGCCTTGCAGTATCAGCACCGTATTTTTCAATTATTTCCTCAGGGCTCACAACATTTCCTAAGGACTTGGACATCTTAGCCCCATCCTTAAGCACCATTCCTTGAGTCAAAAGATTTGTAAAGGGCTCATCGTAAGCAACATAACCCATATCATAAAGAGCCTTCATGAAAAATCTTGAATACAGAAGATGCAAAATTGCATGCTCCACACCGCCGATATACTGGTCCACAGGCATCCAGTACTTTACGCTTTCCTTATCAAAAGGCTCCTTAGCATTGCACGGATCGCAATACCTTAAGTAATACCACGATGAACACACAAATGTGTCCATTGTATCTATTTCACGTCTGCCCATCTTACCGCATTTGGGACATTTTGCAGCGATAAAAGTCTCACTTGTGGAAAGGGGTGATTCTCCCTGACCGGAAAATTTAACATCCGTCGGTAAAATAACGGGCAAATCTTCTTCCGGTACAGGCACAATGCCACAGTCATCACAATATATAACAGGTATCGGTGCTCCCCAGTATCTCTGTCTTGAAATCAGCCAGTCTCTTAACCTGAAGTTTACCTTTCTTTCACCGTACCCCATCTGTTCAATATAGTCAATTATTTTACCTATGGCCTCGTCGCTTCTTACTCCATCAAACTTACCTGAATTCGTAAGATACCCAACTTCCTCAAAGGCTTCAGTCATCTTTGAAGCATCAAGCTGTTGACCTTCCGGTTGAATTACAACCTTAATCGGCAAGCCATACTTCTTTGAAAACTCAAAGTCTCTCTGGTCATGGGCCGGAACAGCCATAACAGCACCGGTACCATACTCTGCAAGAACATAATTTGCAAGATAAAGAGGTACCTTATCATTGTTCAAGGGATTTATAACATATCTTCCGGTAAAGACTCCTTCTTTTTCCACTTCGTTGGATGTCCTGTCGATTTCGTTGAGATAGGACATCTTGTTTATAAACTCCTTACAAGTCTCTTCCTGTTCCGTTCCCTTAATCAATTCCTTTACTATGGGATGCTCCGGAGCAATAACCATATAAGTAACGCCATATATGGTATCAGGTCTTGTGGTGTATATTCTCACCACTTTATCCATACCGTCGACCTTAAAATCAACCTCAACACCTTCACTTCTGCCAATCCAGTTCTGCTGCATTATTTTAACTTTATCGGGCCATCCCTTGAGCTTTTCTATATCGTCTAAAAGTCTTTGGGCATAATCGGTAATTTTAAAGAACCACTGCTCCAATTCCTTCTTACCTACAATAGACTTACAACGCTCACAAGCACCGTTTACCACCTGCTCGTTGGCTAAAACGGTAGCGCAGGAAGGACACCAATTTACATAGGATTTCTTTTTGTATGCAAGACCTCTTTTGTAGAGCTGTAAAAACATCCACTGGGTCCATTTATAATAATCAGGATGACAGGTGGCAACCTCTCTGTCCCAGTCATAGCTGATACCCAGCTCTTTTAACTGCCTCCTCATGTTTTCAATATTTGACCATGTCCATTCGTTAGGATGGATGCCTCTTTTTATGGCAGCATTTTCTGCCGGCAAACCAAAGGAGTCCCAACCCATCGGGTGAATAACATTATATCCGTTCATCCTTTTGAACCTTGCTACGACATCACCAATGGAATAATTCCTAACATGTCCCATGTGAAGATTACCCGAAGGATAAGGAAACATCTCAAGTACGTAGTATTTCTCCTTTTTGTCGGATTGTTGAACACTAAATACCTTATCGTCCAGCCATTTCTTTTGCCATTTTTTCTCAATATCTTTAAAGTCGTAATGCATAAAAAAAACCTCCACATTCAATCGCAAATAATAAATATATCAAACTCCAAAAACAGTATGTTTATCTGCCATGAAGTCAATTATCCGTTAAAGGTAAAATTCCCTGTACTTTCGGATTACTCTCTGTGCTTCATTACACCGTCAGCCCATAATCTTTCAAGGTTGTAAAACTCCCTGTCCTCTTCATGGAAGATATGAATTACAACCGAGCCATAATCCAACAATACCCAACGGGCACTGTTATAGCCTTCCTTGTGAAGAAGCTTTATATTTTCTTGTGCCATTCGCTCTTCCACTTCATCGGCAAGCGACTTTATATGCGGAACGGATGTACCGCTGCATATAACAAAATAATCCGCCAGAATGGAAATCTCCCTAATATCGATGGTGCTTATGTCCTTAGCCTTTTTCTCGTCTAAAATAGCTTCTATTTTTTTGGCCAATTCATGAGATTCCAAATCAATTATCCTTCCTTTCACTAAATTTTTATACCTAAAATATTCATGTAATTTCTAACCCATTATATTTTTAATTCAAAACTCATCCAATATAAATTTTTTCCCATAAAACCCATTGTTCTTGCATTTGTATAAATTATAACACTAAGACAACGGTTTTGTGAATAAAAACTTATATTTGATATATTTATTTCATACTCTCCTTGATAATAAAATTGCGTGCATTAATTGTGTCAGGATGGATAAGAACACCTTTATCCAATATATGCTTTATTGTATTATCAAGGGATATTAGTATCGCTTTGTCCAGATCCTTGTAAGCTAAATCTCTTACTTTATCCACCCCGTGAAACTTTCTACCCGGCTCAATATAGTCTGCGATAAAAACTATTTTATCCAGCAAAGTCATGTCCTCTCTACCCGTGGTATGGCAAGCAATGGCCCTTATAACATCTTCGTCCTCAACACCGTACACATCCCTGGCAAGAGCTGCTCCTAACGGACCGTGCAAAAGCTGGGGCTGTAAATTTGTAATATAGTTTACTTCGATACCATATCTCCCGCAAAGCTCAAGCACTTCCTGACCCTCTATATTCCTTGCGCAATCGTGCAAAATACCTGCAATTGCAGCTTTCCCTCTGTCTTCGCCGTATTTTTCAGCCAATTTAACAGCCGTATCCATAACCCCTATTGAATGTTTAAATCTCTTTGGTGAAAGAGTTTCCTCAAGCTGCTTTTTCATTTCTTCCAATGTCATTACTTCTACCTCTGTATATAATTTAGTTTTCCGTCATTCTTCCATGTATATCCGGTTTTTTCTTATATATTCTTCAACGGCCTCCGGGACAAGATATCTTATGGATTTGTTTTGCTTTACCCTTTCCCTTATCATAGTTGAAGATACTTCTATAAGGGAAATTTCTGCCTCATGTATTTTTGCAGAAAACTCCTTCTCAAGATACCTAATTCTCTCTCTGAATCCATCCCTGTCTTTTCCCGGTCTCATTGCCGCTATAAACTCACATATCTCAAATACCTTCTCGTAATCCTTCCATGTGAGAAGATCATAGAGTACATCCGCACCTATTATATAATACATATGAGCATTGTTTTTGTTATGCTCTTTTAAATCCCTCAGCGTATCTATGGTATAAGTATATCCCTTCCTGTCAATCTCAATCCTGGACTCCTCAAAATAAGGATTTTCCTTTAACGCTTCACATACCATATTATATCGGTGCTCAGCATCGGTTACCGTTTGGAGTTTCTTGTGCGGAGGATTGCCGGACGGTATAAATATTACCTTATCCAGTTGAAATTCCTCCCTTATCTGCTCTGCCATAATTAAATGACCGATATGAATAGGGTCAAAGGTCCCCCCCAATATACCTACTCTTCTTTCACTGTTTACCATCTTCAATTCCTTCATTTCAATACTAGAGTGCATCTTCCGGAAAATAATTATAGCATAAAATCCCTCTACTTGAAAGCCACACTTGATTTTAAGTGCAATATTATCCGGGCAAAATGTGAAGTAAAGCTTTCGATATTGACAATGCCAAAGCCAAGGTTTACGGCAATATTTCGGTTATAACACGAAGAAAAGTATGTAAGAAACGTTGTGAAGCAAGTCGTAGAGCCTGTTAATACGGCGAGAAAAGGGAGAGCATCCGTTCCCGCGAAGCGAATATTGCTCGACCCCGAGGAGTATTTACAGGCTCCGGATTTGTAAATCTTAAGTTTTTGAATACTTTTCTTCACATTTAATAGATTTTCCAAATTTTGAGGGCCTAATCCCTTGAGCTTTCGGTTATTCATGCACCCTATCTTTAATAAGCGCCAAGGCTCCGTATAAAATAGCATCATCTCCAAGCTTGCTTGCTACAATATCCGTTCCCTTTAGCACAGCCGGAAGGGCAAACCTTTTTATATGCCTCTTTAGCTGGGGTATAATATAATCTCCCAATGCCTCCAAAACACCGCCGCCCAATACAACCATATCAGGATTGAAGATATTTACAAGAGAACCGGTTCCGGCGGCCAGATAATATACTGCCCGGTCCATAACCTCCAACGCAACAGGATCCTTTTGATCCAAAGCCTTTTTAAGGACTTTGCTTTTTATTATCGAATCATCATCCATCAGATCCTTTAAAACCGTATCCCTTCCTCTTTCAATCTGTACCTTTATTTCCCTTGTAATGGCAACCTTAGAGGCATAAGCTTCAAAACAGCCCCTTTGTCCGCAATTGCAGAAAGGACCTTCGGTGTTCAGCACCATATGCCCCAGTTCTCCGGCCAGGTAACGCGGTCCTGAAAAAAGCTTGTTGTTTATTATAAGCCCGCCGCCAATACCGGTTCCGACAAATATGCCTATCACGTTCTCCTTATTTACGGCAGCACCGTACTTCCACTCACCAAGCATTCCCACATTGGCATCATTCCCAAGGAAAAAGGGAACCTTGAATTTGCTTTCAATAATGCTTTTAATGTCGTAATTTCTCCAGGGAAGGTTGGGAGCGAATATTATTTCCCCGGTGTCCTCATTGATAACCCCCGGTGCTCCTGCTGCAATTCCGGCAATCTCCTCGGTTTTTATACCCGAGCCGTTGATCAGATCATCAATAACGCCTATAATCTTTTCCTCGACCTTTTCTACTCCCTTTTCAACCTTGGTTTTTTTCTTTGATTTGAAAACAATGTTGTTATTTTCATCAAAAACCGCACCCAAAACTTTTGTACCGCCAATATCAAGGCATATAAATTTTTTTCCCATGCTATCAACTCCATCCGGTTTTGTAGAAAATACCATTGTACTACTAACAAGGAGAGCATTACGCCCTCCTATTATTTTTTCCCAATATCTTTTCTGTAGTGCATGCCTTCAAAACTTATTTTTGAAACTCCCTCATAAGCCTTTTTAATTGCAGCCTCCAAATTGCTTTCAAGAGACGTTACACCAAGCACGCGGCCGCCGGCAGTATAATACTTACCGTTCTCCCGCTTTGTCCCCGCATGGAAGACTACGGTGTTTATATCCCTTTCCGCTTCTTCAATTCCCGTTATCTCGTAACCGGTATTATACTTCTCAGGATAACCTCCGGAAGCCATTATAACGCATACACAGGCATTGTTGTCCCATTCTGTTTCAATCTCATCCAATCTTTCATCAATCACGGCATTAAATATCTCAAGAATATCCGTTTGAAGCCTAGGCAATACCACCTGGGTTTCCGGATCTCCAAACCTAGCATTATATTCGAGAACTTTCGGTCCGTCTTCCGTTAAAATCAGTCCGAAATACAAAACACCTTTAAATTTCCTGCCTTCCTTGTTCATTGCTTCAATTGTCGGCTTATAGATTTTTTCCATGCAGTAATTGTGAATTTCATCGGTATATATTCTGCTGGGTGAAAATGTTCCCATTCCGCCGGTGTTAAGCCCTTGGTCGTTATCGAGGGCTCTTTTGTGATCCTGGGAAGGCACCATGGTTTTTATGGTTTTACCGTCGGTAAAGGCAAGCATGGAAACTTCTTTTCCCACAAGGAATTCTTCTATTACCACTTTTCGTCCTGCATCGCCAAATACCTTGTCTTCCATAATGCTCTCAACGGCTTTTTTGGCTTCCTCAAAGCTTTGAGCAATTATTACACCCTTTCCCAATGCAAGCCCGTCCGCCTTAACGACAATGGGATACTTTTTATCCTTCAAATAGTTTATTGCATCATTACTATTATCAAAGACCTCATAATCGGCAGTCGGTATGTTATACTTTTTCATGAGTTCCTTGGCAAAGGACTTGCTGCTCTCAATAACAGCAGCAGCTTTATTGGGACCGAAGGCTCTTATGCCCGCTTCCTCCAAGGCGTCAACCATTCCGGCCGCCAAAGGATCATCCGGTGCAACCACCACCATATCCATCTGTTTTTCTTTTGAAAACTTAACGATCCCCTCTATATCCATCGCCTTTATAGGAACACACTGAGCTATTGCGGAAATACCTCCGTTTCCGGGAGCACAATACAATTCCTCCACCAGCGAACTTTGAGCAATCTTCCAAACCAAAGCATGCTCACGTCCGCCGCTTCCCACAACCAATACCTTCATTTTACTCCTCCTATCGCTTCCATTAATGCTTGAAGTGCCTCATTCCGGTAAACACCATTGCAATGCCGTACTTATTGCATGCATCTATGGATTCCTGATCCCTGATGGAACCACCCGGTTGAATAATCGCAGTAATACCTGCAGCAGCTGCTGCTTCAACACAATCAGCGAACGGGAAGAAAGCATCCGATGCTAAAACAGCTCCCTTGGTCTTTTCTCCGCCGATTTTGATAGCAATGTTACAAGCCATTATCCTGTTGGTTTGTCCCGGTCCTACACCAACTGTTTGCTTACCCTTTGCCAATGCAATTCCATTGGACTTGGTATGCTTTACAACCTTCATGGCAAAAATAAGGTCTTCCATCTCTTCTTTTGTAGGCTTTTTATCGGTTACAAATTGCAATTCATCCATATTCAGAAGCTCGCTGTTGTACCCCTGAACCAATAAGCCTCCGGCTACCTTTTTCATATCATAGGTATTCTTCGGTATTTTCTTGGAAATGTTGTCAAGCTTGAGTATTCTGATATTTTTCTTCTGTGTAAGTATATTCAAAGCCTCTTCCGTAAAGGAAGGCGCAATAACAATCTCAAGAAATATCTTGCTTATCTCTTCTGCCGTTTTGGCATCGATCTCCCGGTTTGCTGCAACTATGCCTCCGAATATCGATACCGGATCCGCCTCATATGCCCTAACATATGCCTCATATATGTTTTCGGCACTTGCCACACCGCACGGATTGGCATGCTTAACCGCAACAACAGTGGGCTCGTCAAATTCCTTCAAAAGCTCAATAGCTCCATTTGCATCATTTATGTTGTTATAGGAAAGCTCTTTTCCGTGCAATTGAACGGCTGATGTCAGGCACCCCTCGTTTGCCCCTACTTCCTTATAGAAAACAGCCTTTTGATGAGGATTTTCACCGTATCTCATTTCCTGAACCTTTTCAAAGGTCAGAGACAAGGTTTCTGGGAAAGTATCTTCTCCCAATTGGTCTCTCAAGTACTTAGAGATTAAAGTATCATAATGGCTGGTATGCTCAAACACTTTATATGCCAACTTAAACTTGGTCTTAAGTGAAATATCGCCCTTTGATTTAAGTTCATCAAGTACACAGCCGTAGTCTTTAGGATCAACTATTACAACCACGTCCTGATAATTCTTAGCTGCCGCCCTTAGCATTGTAGGTCCGCCGATATCTATGTTTTCAATAGCCTCTTCCAGCTTTACATTTTCTTTGAGTATAGTTTGCTTGAAGGGATAAAGGTTGATAATAACCATATCTATGGGTTCAATCCCCAACTCTTTAATTTGCTTCATATGCTCCTCGTTGCTTCTAATAGCCAACAGTCCGCCATGAACTTTCGGATGCAGGGTTTTTACCCTTCCGTCCAAACATTCGGGGAAACCTGTAACATCGGATATATTAATAACCTTGATCCCGGCATCAATGAGAGCTTTAGCTGTTCCTCCCGTAGAAATAATTTCAACACCGCGGCTCTGAAGTTCCTTTGCCAATTCTACAATTCCCGTCTTGTCCGATACGCTAATCAATGCCCGTTTAATCATATTATCACTCCTTATATGTTAATAAATTTTGTTCCATCAGACTTCTTTAATTCTCACTTTTCTTCCTTCAATTTCAAGTCTTCCCTCGGAAAAGAGCTTTATAGCTTCAGGCAGTATTTCCCATTCGGCTTCCTCCATAACCCTTTTCTGAAGGGTCTCAGGAGTATCGTCGTCTTTTATGTATACAGCTTTCTGCAATATAATCGGTCCGGCATCCGCTTCCACATCGACAAAATGAACAGTGGCACCGGTAACCTTGACTCCGTACTCCAGTGCCTTTTGATGAGGAATTATGCCATAGTACCCCTTGCCACAAAAGGAAGGTATCAAAGCAGGATGAATATTGATTATCCTGTTTTGGTACCTTCTTACAAAGTTTTCTTCAAGTATGGATAAAAATCCTGCCATAACAACAAGATCAACATTAAGGCCTTCAAAATGCCTGATGAGGGCTTCGCCGTATTCATAAACCGAAGGATAATCCTTTCTGGCAATACAAACCGCAGGAATGTTGTGCTTTTTAGCCCTCTCCAATGCATAAACTCCCGGCTTGCTTGATACCACCGTGACAATCGAGCAATTTTTAATATATCCGCTTTCAATCTTATCTATAATAGCTTGTAGATTGGTTCCGCCCCCGGAAACCAGGACACCTATTTTCAGCATAGTTCCAGCCCGTTCCTTCCTGAAACAACTTCTCCTATTAAATAAGCCTGCTCAATACTGCTGTTCAAATATTTAAGCATATCTTCGGCAATTTCCGCATCAACTGCCAGCGCCATACCGATACCCATATTAAAGGTATTGAACATATTTCTTTCATCGACATTACCAATACTTCTAAGAATCTCAAATATCGGCAGTACCGGCCAAGAACCTCTGAATATGTTTATACCCAGACCTTCCGGCAGCATTCTTGGCATGTTTTCAATAAAACCTCCACCGGTAATATGGGCTATACCTTTTATTTCAAACTTGTTTTTCAAATCCAAAATTGTTTTGACATATATTCTCGTGGGCTTAATTATCTCTTCTCCGATAGTGGTTCCCAGAGAAGCAACTACCTCGGAAAGCTTTTCTTTATTCGGTGCCAGAACCTTCCTTACAAGAGAGTAGCCGTTGCTGTGAATACCACTGGAAGCAAGCCCTATGATTTTATCCCCCGCTTTTATTTTTCGACCGTCGATAATATCCTTCTTATCCACTATACCAACAGCAAAGCCTGCCAAATCATACTCATCCTCGGGATAAAAACCGGGCATTTCAGCTGTTTCTCCGCCTATCAATGCACATCCGGCCTCAACGCAACCGTCGGAGACTCCCTTTACAATCTGAGCAACCTTTTCCGGACGGTTTTTCCCTAATGCAATATAATCCAAGAAAAACAAGGGTTCCGCTCCGCTGCATACAATATCGTTTACGCACATTGCAACGCAATCTATTCCAACAGTGTCATGTTTGTCCATTAAAAAAGCAATTTTAAGCTTTGTTCCGACACCGTCGGTTCCCGATACAAGTACAGGTTCGGAATACTTTTCCTTGTTTAATGCAAAAAGCCCGCCAAAACCTCCGATATCGGTTATAACCTCCGGTCTGAAAGTCTTTCTGACATCGTTTCTCATCAGTCTAACGGCTTCATAGCCTGCTTCAACATCAACCCCTGCATCTTTATACGTGGTCATTAAATTACCTCCCAACTACAAATAAATAAATTATATAACAAATAATAAAATTTTACAAATCCAACCCGCAAAATACCTTCATAAAAACATTATTTTACCTTTTCCGGTATTTCCATCGGGTAATCCCCCGTAAAACATGCAGTACAAAAGCCACATTTTGCACCTACCGGCGATTCAAGCAGACCTTCAAGACTTAAAAAGCCCAAGCTGTCTGCACCGATCATTTCTCTGATTTCTTCAATGCTATGCTTTGCAGCAACAAGTTCCGACTTACTGGACACATCCACTCCAAAATAGCATGGGAACTTATAAGGTGGAGAACTGACTCTCATATGAACCTCTAAAGCTCCCGCATTTCTTAACATCTGAACAATTCTCTTACTCGTTGTTCCTCTTACAATTGAGTCATCTATCATTACAACCCTTTTTCCGTTAATGGCTTCTTTTAAGGCATTGAGTTTTATTCTTACACTATCCTCCCTTTGCCCCTGTTCCGGCTTGATAAACGTTCTTCCCACATACCTGTTCTTAATAAGTCCGACTCCATAGGGTATGCCGGATTCCATAGAATATCCGAGGGCTGCCGACACTCCTGAATCCGGGACACCGATAACAACATCCGCATCTACCGGATGTTCTTTTGCAAGTCTTCTTCCTGCTTCAACCCTTGCCCTGTAAACACTTACTCCGTCAATATAACTGTCAGGTCTTGCAATATAAATGTGTTCAAATATACAGAGCTTTGAGTCCTTCGGAGCATCAGTCTGAATGGATCTCAACCCGCTTTCGTCAATAACCACTATTTCACCGGGCTTAACGTCTCTTACATATTCAGCACCCACCGCATCAAGAGCACAGGTTTCAGAGGTCAATATATATGAATCATCCAATTTTCCGATACACAAAGGTCTCATTCCATGAGGATCCCTTATTCCGATAAGCTTATGAGGTGTGAGCATTACCAGGGAATATGCACCCCTGACATCCATCATCATCTTTATGATAGACTCTTCGATACTGTTGCTGGTAACCCTATATCTCGAAATCAGGTTCAATATAACCTCCGTGTCGCTGGTGGATTGGAATATGACACCATCCTCCTCAAGGTTTTCCCTTATAGTCAGGGCATTCACAAGACTGCCGTTATGAGCAAGAGCAAGCTGTCCCTTTTTATATTTGATAACCATAGGTTGTGCATTCTCTCTCTGGCTTGCGCCAAAAGTCGAATACCTGCAATGTCCGATGGCAATTTTTCCTTTTAGCCCGCCAAGAATTTCTTGAGTAAAAATATCAGGAACAAGCCCCATATCTTTATGATAAAGCAGACTTTCCTCTCCGGTAACAGCAATACCAGCGCTTTCCTGTCCCCTATGCTGAAGGGCATACAGAGCATAATATGTCAGGCGTGCACTGTCGCTTTCCCCTTTGTTGTAAATTCCGAATACCCCACACTCATCGTTAGGCTTGTCCAGTCTAAATTCATCGAGTTCAGTTTCAAATGAATTAGATTCATCACCAATAAGTTGATCCCCTAAAATTTTAACCATATTCCCTCTCCTTTATGAAAAAATAAATCAGATCTCCCTGACCTTTTCTTGCAAAGCTTCGTTCTTTTCTTCAACTTTTTTTGCTAATTTCTTTTTATATTCCTTCATTTTATCTCTCAGCTCGGGATATCCGACAGAAAGCATTTGAACTGCAAGCAAAGCAGCATTTTCAGCTCCGTTTATAGCCACTGTGGCAACAGGTATTCCGCTGGGCATCTGCACTATGGAAAGCAGTGAATCCAGTCCGTCCAATGTAGAAGATTTTATAGGTATTCCAATAACAGGTAGCGGCGTAAATGCTGCCAAAACTCCAGGCAAATGTGCGGCCTTTCCTGCGCCTGCAATGATAACATCAAATCCGTTCTCTTCTGCATTTTTTGCAAGCTCTGCAGCCTTATCCGGAGTCCTGTGGGCTGAGCATACGCTGGCGGAAACCTCAACTCCAAATTGTTTTAGTACCTTTATGCAGTCTTTTAAAACCGCAAAATCGGAATCACTTCCCATTACAACAGCAACTTTCGGTGTTTTGCTAACGTTTAAGTCATTTTTCTTCGACATAATTCCAACCTCCATAGGAAATAATATATCAGTTTTGTAAAATAAGCTAAAATTAAAAACGGGCTGGCAGAACCAACCCTATATAAATGCTATTACGAATGATGCTATCAACTACCGTAACCTTCTGCTTTATTAACAGCAAAATATTTATTTTATTGTGAAAAATAAGCTTGTGCAATAATTTCAAATCATATACTCAATACATAAATAATACTACCAAATCCCAATGCTTTTTGTCAATGAAAACAGATAAAAAAAACGAACATTATTTTGCATATCGCAAATAAATATTCGCTTTTTTCAAAAAGTGGATTCTTCGTCTTCTTATGTCTTTCTTAAGATTTTCCCAGCCAAATATGCCTTGGTAAATAAACAGCCAATTTTTATTTTTAACTCAAAACCATAATAAATATTCGTCAATATTCATATTAAAGACAATAGATAAACCATAAAAGGCATGGTCAATATTCCAAGTATAGTGGTAAAAAACACATTTTCGGTTGCAAATTTATAATCCGATCCATACTGGTTTGCCAATGCAGGAACAATCGTTCCGCAGGGCATTGACAGCTGAAGTACAATCACAGCTTTTGCCAGTGGATCGATAAAATCTATAAATGACAGAACAAACAATGCCAAACACGGTATCAATATAAGCTTGAAAAGGGACAAAACAAATGTAGGAACTCTTTTTAGCAAATCCCCGGCATTACTTATTTTAATCTCCGACAATATCAACCCTATAAACAGCATTGAAAGGGGTACTGTGACCTCTCCCAAAGGATATAACGCACTTTTTACAAAGCCGCTGACCTCAAATATATAAGGTATTTGCTTGATAAAAGGCATGAAATTTACCTTCAGCAGTATTATAACAAGACCTGCAGCAAAGGCTATGGTATTACCGTTAATCAGATGCTTTATGTTATCCTTCCAACCTGCCTTATTGTGTTTGTTAACAAGAAAAACTCCAAGTGTCCACAAAATAGTGTCATTTGCCAAATTAAAAAGCACTGCGTAAATCAAAATATTATCTCCATATAGAGATCTAAGAAGGGGAAAAGCAAGATATATAACGTTTCCGAACATTAAGTTCATTTTATATATGTTCTCTGTGGCCCCCTTTAGCCCCAGCAGCTTTCCGGTAATATGCGCCGCCAAAAAAGAAACCATTATAAACACTGCACCAAGAAGATATATCCATATTCCGTTTATTAAAATATCCTTGGTAAAGTCCCGGCTTGCCAGTGTTATAAAAATTAAAACCGGTGCCGTTAACTTTATAACCACCCTTGACAGCACCGTACCCGAGTTCTCCGGTAAGTAACGGGTTTTCCCCGAAATGAAACCCAATAAACCCATAATTACCAAAATGGAAATCTGGTTAACCAAAATTTGAATCTGTTGAGATATACTTTGAAAATCCGTCATTTTATATTACTCCCACATAAACATAAACCCCACCGTATCGGTAGTTCGACCGATTGATATAATACCATATTGAAAAATGATTAGCAACACAATTTAAGATTAATTTGCTAAAGGTACATGTAATAATTTTCCATTCATTGGCGAAAAAGTTAAGGCTGTGTACAACAGTTTTGCAACTTATTGTACTACAGCCCTTTTTATTAATATCCATTCAATAAAAATATCAAATTGTTGAATTAATAGTCCTCACTTATCATGTTAAAGTGTTTTACAATTATAACCACTTCTCTAATATTAATTGCTCCATCTTGATCAAAGTCCAATTCAGCTATATATTCCTGACTTTCCTTTGTTGTATTAAAAGATTTAAATACCTGAACCAAATCCACCATATTAATGGCATTATCCTGCGATTCATTATAAACTACATCTCCAGCCCATAATACGATGGGATTGTCCTCGGTAGAAATCACCAATTCTCCGGTTCCGTTCACAGTAACATTTCTCTTGAGATAACCCGGCTTGCTTATCTCCAGTGTAAATTCCTTCATATCTTCGGGTATTCCGCTTATTTCAAAATAACCCTTCTGATCGGTCGTCGTTGATAATTCTGTTCCGGCAATTTTCACATTAAACCCGGACTTTATTTTTCCTTCCGATTCAACAGAATAATCAAAATCTACCGAAATATACCCGGATATTGTAGTTTCCTCATCCTCTCCATCACCCTTTACTTCTACGCTGCATACTGCTTTCATCCCGTCATAATCGGCAGTTATAGTTGCGGTTCCGGATTGTGTACCGCTCTTAATGTAGCCGTCAACCACCGATGCTATATTATTGTTGCTGCTTGAAAACTCTGTCTTGCTTGTTACATCTACGGACTGTTCACATTCAGAACATACTGCAAATACCGATACAGAGGTTTCGATAGGATTGTCGCCACCTAAAGTTACCTCGCTTGGATTTATACTTATTTGAGAATATGTATGACCTTTCGGAGGTATAACCTCCATTGAAAAAATTTCTCCGCATAATTCGCAATATAATTTTATAAATCCTTCTTCGGTGCAGGTCGAGTCCCTCAAATCTCCAATAGCATGATGCCGAAATTCAGGCATTTCTTCGGTTATTCGCTCTGAACATCTGGTGCATATACTTTCTTTGATTCCTTTTTCTGTACACGTGGGATACTCAATTATTCTCGACGGAACCAACTCGTGTCCCAAAGCAGGAATCTCAACTGTCAAAACTACTTCTCCACATTCTGTACATTTGCCTACTTTTGTTCCGGCAGTGGTACAGGTCGGTTGTTCGGTCACCGTAAATAATCCGTCGAATACATGTTCCGTACACGTTACCGCCGGCACCAATATTGCATTCATTGTCAATTGTTCAAAACTGTTTTGAGCATTAACAATACCTGCAGTAATTACATCAGAGCAAAAAAAGATTATTAGGAAAACAGCTAAGATGATTGAAATAACACTATTTTTTTTCATTCTAATCCTCTTATTATAATATTTTTTTATTTTCACTACCTTAACTAAGGAAATATTGTACTACCAAATACCACTAATTTGTACTACATTTCCAACAATATTAATATTCAAGTCTTAACTGCATGTAGTACTTCAAACTCAACATCAAATAATAAAGAATAATTTCTTAGACTCTGGATCTTTACCGTAGACAAAACAGACAGAATGACATAATAATAAACATGCGAACTTATAATAATATTATCACTTATTATGTATATCAAGCTATACATTTTTTATTATTATACACTTTTTATTCTAATAATTAAAGGTTTTTTTATATTTAACGGTTGATTAACCCAAATTTGATGGATATGGCTCTTTAAAGTTTACACAAGTTATATATTTCATTATCTTTGATAATCTGATATCATAAACTTAACAACCGTAGTTATTATACTGTTTAAATATTAACACAGCAATGAAAGGATGATTATTATCAGGGCTTTTATAGGAATTGACTTTCCGGATGATATAAAAAGCAGGATCCTGGAATATCAGCAGAGTCTGAGAAAATATGCTTCAAAAGGAAGATGGAAATATGTTGACAATTTTCATCTGACCCTAAAATTTCTTGATGAAATAAACACATCTCAAAAAGAAAAGCTGGATGAAGCAATGAAAACAATGGTTCACAACATAAAACCCTTTAGTCTTTCCATATCTGACCTTGGAATTTTTAAGGGTAAAAAAGATATTAGGGTTTTATGGCTTGGACTTTCCGGGGATATTCCCAACTTAAAAGCTTTGCAAAAAATTATAGACGACATGCTGGAACCTATCGGTTTTCAACCCGAAAAGAGAAGCTATACCCCCCATATTACTATCGGTCAGGACATCCTTTTTAAATGGGATTTTGATAAAATAAAATCTGAAGTTATAAAGCCTGACTTTAGTCCAATAAAGGTTGAAAACATATATCTTTTCAAAAGTGAACAGATACAAAATAAGCGGGTTTATACCAAAGTATCCGAGTATAAATTCAGTTAACAGACAAAAAAGCGTTTCACAATAAATGAAGGGTCATTGAACTACTCTGTAGTATACCATGATTCCTTTTTTGTTTATTGCTTAGGATTGTTATTTTAACCCAGACGATTGTCAAGAATTGAATATCATTTTTAAGAGTGATATAATAAATCATAATCATTCTCTTGCATTTTTCCGTCACAAAATTATATTGATTGAAAAACTGAATAGGGATTACTCTGCAGTAAATCTTTGTACTAAGACTGGAGGCATTGGATTTGGATAAAGAATTGTTGGAACTACATAAGAGAAACAAAATAATGGTTATAGTGCTTTCGATGTGCATTGTGTTTGGAGCTTTGTCTGCTTACAAATACCCTATCACAGTGGTCGCTATACTGAAGTACGCTTCACCGTGTGCATTATTGGCAGCCTTTCTTGTTTGGAGAAAAATCGCTGTCCCTTATGTCATGTATATTATTGCATTAGCTTTTAACCTAGTCTCCTTTTTTATGATTAAAAGTACAACAAACTTTCCCAATTCCCTTATTTTATATTTATCATTAGCAATTATATCCATATATCATAACTACCGTCCGTTATTGCTAAACGGAATTATCGGGATATTTATATTAAATTATGCCCTTTTTACAAAACCGGCTTATGCCACCATAGACCGCTTTTCTCCCAATGCTTATTTAATATGTTGCTTAATTGCTTTAGTCGCTCAAAGCTGTATCGGTTCTCAAATGTTGAAAAAAATAAAGCAAGGAGCTGTTGAGGCAGAGAATTCAAAGAAAAAAACGGATGAGCTTCTTAAAAAGGTTTCCCACTCGGTGGAAATTCTCAGAAAGTCCACCATGAACCTTCAGGATAATGCAGCATCAACAGGTAAAATATCCGAAGAATTGGTATTAGCCTTCAAAGAAATATCTGTGGGCATTCAAACCCAAGCAACCAGTTGCAGTGATGTTCTGGAAGCAATGCAGGATGTTGCAGCCACTGCTCAACAAACAACAGATGCATCATCCAATATGAGCCAAAAATCCAAAGATACAACTAAAGTAACCGGAGAAGGCCAGGACAAAATGAAACTAATGTCCGGTCAAATGCAAGAGATAGACCGATTTGTTAGTAGTGCCTCCAAAGCAATCGGTGAAGTAAATGAAGAAAGTGTTGTAATCGATAATATCGTTTCCATGATAAAGGAAATATCCAACCAGACCAATTTACTTTCGTTAAACGCTTCTATAGAAGCAGCAAGGGCTGGAGAGCACGGAAAAGGATTTTCTGTTGTCGCATCCGAGATCCGAAAGCTTGCAATCGACACCCACAAGGCATCCGAAAAAGTCAACACCAGCATTAAACTTATTCAAGATAAAATTCGCCAAGTTAATGAATTGGTGCAAAATGGTCTTAACATAGTTGACTCCGGGAAGCAATCTGTAAATATGGTCGAACAGTTATTTGATCAAATCAATGTAAACTCTGAAGAAGTGCTGAAGCAAGCCGAAACTCTAAGCTTTATAAATGAAAGGCTGTTACAGTCGGCTCATAAAGTTACTGAGGAAATGAGTACCGTCGCTGCTATATCAGAAAAATCCTCTGCCTCGGTTCAAGAAGTATTTGCCAATGCAGACATTCAGCAAAATCGCGTTAGCGATATGATAACCAGTATTAAAGAACTAACTGAGTTAATGCAAATTCTGGCTCAAGATATCAATCAATAATTTACCTAAAAAGTATTCTCGCTATATTAATTATTGGTCTTGGTAAGGATATATAAAAAAGAGCTGTGTACAGCGGTTATCCAACTGCTTGTACCTCAGCTCTTCTTTATTAATAGCCGTTTAATTTAATATTTCTCTACTTTTGTTTTGGGTAGTCTTTACTTGTTTTCATAGTCCTTACTTATCATGTTAAAATGCTTTATAATTATAACCGCTTCCCTAATATTAATTGCACCGTCTTGATCAAAGTCCAGCTCAGCTACGTATTTCTCACTTTTCTCTGTTGTATTGAAGGCTTTAAGTACCTGAACCAGATCTACCATATTAATAGCATCATCCTGTGATCCATTATAAACTACATCTCCAGCCCATAACATTATAGGATTATCCTCGGTAGAAACAACCAATTCTCCGGTTCCGTTCACCGTCACATTTCTCTTGAGAAAACTTGGCTTGCTTATTTCCAATGTAAATTCCTTCATATCCTCAGGTATACCGGTTATTTCAAAATATCCCTTCTCATCGGTCGTTGTTGATAACTCTGTCCCTGCAATTTTCACCGTAAACCCTGATTTTATCTTTGATTCCGATTTAGCAGGATACTCCATATCTACTGAAATATATCCGTAAACACTGGTTTCATTATTGCTCTTTTCATTGGTTAAAACAATAAATTTAACGTTATCGCTGGTATAAAGCTCTTCTTCATCGGCTATAACGGTAAAATACAATATTTCCGACTCTTTATCCGCACACAGTACCTTTTTGTCAAATTGATATTCAAATTTTACAATATCATCTGTGCTTTCTATAACCCTTGTGTCTATCACTTCACCGTCTTCACTGCCCTTTGTTACTTTTAAAGTTGCTCCTGTAGGCACATGGCTTAAGTTAATAACATTGGCAGCTACATACTCAATGCCTCCCTCACTGGATCTTTCAAGCTGCACGGAAATATCAGTATAACCAATGGTAAACTGTTTTATGTTGTCGTCTGTGTTGTATTCTTCACCTTCTACGGTAGAAACTCTAATGCTATATGTCTTCTTTGCTATAGTGTCCGGCAAGTTCATCAATACAGTAGCCGTTTTGCTCTCTCCCGGCCTTAAGCTTACCTGAACTGCTTGAGAATTGATTATTTCGTCCCCGTCTAAAATATCGACAACCTTTTCAAATTTGCTAACAATTGTTGATAAACAGAAAAACGGTTCTGATGTTTTTGAAACAACATTAAAACCGTTTTACAATGTCATGTAACGAAGTTTATCACCTGCAAACCACGTCTTTGAATCTTGCTATTGACCTATCGTCAAATTTCATTATGTTAACGAAAAATTAAATGTCCCTCACTTTTACTTTAAAACCCACAATCATTTCTAACCTACTTATATGTACCGCATTCCCGACAGCTAATCGATTTTGTATTGTTTGGTGCTCCACATTTTTTACTTAAGTATAACATATCTATTTACAAGAACAATCAAATATAAAAGCAGTGGATAAATCACATTATCCCACTGCTTCTGATTTCTTGAAATGTACAATCTTTGAATTATTCCCATTCAATTGTTGCCGGTGGCTTGCTTGTTATATCGTACACAATTCTGTTAATATGTTTAACTTCATTTATAATCCTGTTTGAAATTCTTTCAAGTACATCATAGGGAATTCTTGCCCAGTCGGCTGTCATAAAGTCGGTAGTGGTAACCGCCCTTAATGCCAGAGTATAGTCGTATGTTCTTTCATCTCCCATAACACCTACACTCCTCATTCCGGTTAACACTGTGAAATACTGGTTAATTTCTGATGCCAACCCGGCATTCTTAATCTCTTCCCGGAAAATATAGTCCGTATCCCTTAAAAGATCCAATTTCTCTTTAGTAACCTCTCCGATAACCCTTATGGCAAGACCCGGTCCCGGGAAAGGCTGTCTCATGACAATCTCTTCAGGTAATCCCAGTTCCAGTCCAACCTTTCTGACCTCATCCTTAAACAGGTTTCTCAAAGGCTCTATTATCTCCTTAAAGTCTACATGCTCGGGAAGTCCACCGACATTGTGATGGCTCTTAATAACAGCTGCATCCCCAACTCCGCTTTCAATTACATCGGGATATATGGTGCCCTGTACCAAGAAATCTACAGCACCGATTTTCTTTGCTTCCTCTTCAAATACCCTGATAAATTCTTCGCCTATTATCTTTCTTTTTCTTTCAGGATCAGTAACCCCTTTGAGCTTTTCAAGAAATCTTTGCTCTGCATCAACCCTTACCAAATTTATATCAAATTGATTTTTAAATACCTCTTCAACCTGATCCGCTTCATACTTTCTTAAAAGACCGTGATCGACAAAAATACATGTCAGCTGCTTTCCTACCGCCTTATGAATCAAAACTGCCGCCACAGAAGAATCAACACCGCCGGATAAGGCACAAAGAACCTTTTTATCACCTATCTTCTCTTTTAAAGAGTTGATAGATTGCTCAATAAAGGAGCTGACTTTCCAATCACCGGAACAGCCACATATTTTAAATAGGAAGTTTTTAAGAATTTCCGTACCTTGTGGCGTGTGAACCACTTCAGGATGGAACTGAACCCCATATAGCTTCTTTTCTCTGTTTTCCATCGCAGCTACAGGACAATTCTGTGTGTTGGCACTTTTTACAAATCCCTCAGGAAGATTTTTTACATAATAGGTATGACTCATCCAGCAAGTTGTATCCGCATCAATCCCTTCAAACAATTTACCGGTAGTGTCCAGAGTTATATTCACCTTGCCATATTCTCTCTGCTCTGCGCTTTCAACACTTCCGCCAAGAACATAACTCATTAACTGCATGCCGTAGCAAATACCAAGAACGGGGATCCCCAGTTCAAACACCTCACGGTCACAGATAGGAGCCTTGGGATCCAGAACTGAGGCAGGTCCCCCGGTTAAAATAATTCCTTTGGGATTCAATTTTTTTATCTTATCTATCGAAGAGTTATATGGAATAACCTCACAGTATACATTTGCATCCCTTACTCTTCTTGCAATCAGCCGATTATACTGTCCTCCGAAATCAAGAACTAAAACCAATTCATTATTCAAGCTAACATCTCCTTCAAACATAAATATGATGTTTAATTATATCGAAAATCGGCATATAATGCAAAAAGAAATTTTAAAATTTTATAATTATACACCCTGCGCCATCATTGCATCTGCAACCTTCAAGAATCCTGCAATATTCGCACCTGCTACCAGGTTATTTTCAAATCCGTATTTCTTTGCAGCAGCACTGGTATTTTTGAATATGTCAATCATTATCTGCTTTATTTTTGCATCAACTTCTTCGAAGGTCCATGAATATCTCATGCTGTTCTGACACATTTCAAGTCCGGATGTAGCAACACCACCGGCATTTGCAGCCTTAGCAGGTCCAAACACAACGCCGTTCTTCTGGAATATTTCAATTGCTTCCGGAGTTGAAGGCATATTTGCTCCTTCTCCAACAGCAAAGCATCCGTTTTCAACAAGGATTTTAGCTGCATTTCCGTCAAGTTCGTTCTGTGTAGCACACGGAAGCGCCACATCACATTTGATTGTCCATATTCCGGAACAACCTTCGGTATACTGTGCGTTGGGATGGTAGTTAACATATTCTTTAATTCTTTTTCTTTCTACTTCTTTTATTTGCTTAACGGTATCAAGCTTAATTCCATCCGGATCATAAATATATCCGTTTGAATCGCTTAATGCCACAACTTTTGCTCCTAACTCCTGTGCCTTCTCAGTGGCATAAATGGCAACATTACCTGAACCGGATATTACCACTGTAGTTCCTTTGAATGATTTTCCTTTTATTGCTTGCATTGCTTCTTCCATAAAGTAGCACAGACCGTATCCTGTTGCTTGAGTTCTCGCAAGGCTTCCGCCCCATGTTAATCCTTTACCTGTTAAAGTTCCTGTAAATTCATTTTTAATTTTTCTATACATACCGTACATATAACCTATTTCACGGCCACCAACACCGATATCTCCGGCAGGAACATCGGTATCCGGTCCTATATGTCTGCAAAGCTCCGTCATAAAGCTTTGGCAAAATCTCATTATTTCACCGTCGGACTTACCCTTGGGATCAAAATCACTTCCACCTTTTCCTCCACCCATTGGAAGACCGGTAAGTGAATTCTTGAAAATCTGTTCGAAACCGAGGAACTTTATAATTCCAAGAGAAACTGAAGGATGGAATCTGAGACCTCCCTTATAAGGTCCGATGGCACTGTTGAATTGAACTCTGAATCCCCTGTTTACCTGTACTTTACCGTTGTCGTCAACCCAGGGTACTCTGAAAATAACTTGTCTTTCAGGTTCAACTATCCTTTCAAATATGCCGGCTTTTAAGTACTCCGGATTATTCTCAGCGACAATCTCCAAGGATTCCAATACCTCTCTTACCGCTTGATGAAATTCCGGCTCGTTCGGATTTTTCTTAATAACTTGCTCCATAACGTTTGACAATAACTTCATTATAAATCCCCCCATGTTTTTACTGTTAACATTAATCATCCACAAACCTACAACATTATCGGTGTATGAAAACAGTTTTTGTTCAATTCTTAAAATTGCCCAAACAACTATATTCTATACACCAAAAGTGTAATTTCTGAATGTTAACACTTTGCATTTGAATTTTAACAAATGGGAGGACAAATTGCAAGTATTTATTTAAAGAATTTCGAAATTCCATCAAATACCCATTTAATGTAATTCTAGATATAGCATTAAAATCGTTGTCATTTATCGCTCCTCTGACGGTTTAAATCATGTTGCAGCAATTATTTGTCAATTATAAAGTGTGCAAGTTTCCTGTTCACTTGTTTCATTTTGTCTTATTCTCATTTTGACTTATATATAATAAAATATAAGTATAGATTTTTTAAATTATTTTTTCCTTATAACTGTGATTGACTAAATGTCATATTATATTTAAAATTAGTGGTAACAAAGGATACGGATTTATTATTTGAAAGGGGTATCAACAATGTTCAAAATAGTTAAAAAGGAGATACTCAACCCCCAGGTTAAGTTGATGGAGATAGACGCTCCTCATATAGCCAAAAAGGCTGAGCCGGGACAATTCATTATTCTCAGGATTAATGAAAACGGAGAAAGAATTCCCTTGACAATTGCAGATTTCGACCGGGCTAAAGGCACCGTTACCATCATATTTCAAGAGGTTGGAAAAACCACCTTGGAGTTGGGAAAGCTCAACGAAGGAGATTATATTCTCGATTTTGTCGGACCTTTAGGAAAAGCATCACATTTTGAAGGAGTTAAAAAAGCAGCAGTAATCGGAGGGGGCCTAGGAACGGCAATAGCTTATCCCCAGGCCAAGAAATTAAACTCAATGGGTGTCGAGGTACATTCAATTATAGGGTTTAGAAGTAAAGACCTTATTATACTGAAAGATCAAATGGAAGCAGTAAGCAGCAAGCTTTACATTGCCACGGATGACGGTTCCGAAGGAAAAAAAGGATTCGTTACCGATGTTCTTAAGGAATTGATAGAAGGAGGCAATAAATATGATCTGGTAATTGCAATTGGACCTTTGGTAATGATGAAGTTTGTAAGCAGCCTCACAAAGCAATACGGAATAAAGACAATTGTTAGTATGAATCCTGTTATGATCGACGGCACAGGTATGTGCGGAGGATGCAGAGTGACAGTTGGCGGTGAAATAAAATTTGCATGTGTGGACGGTCCGGATTTTGACGGACATTTGGTGGATTTTGATGAAGCAATAAGAAGGCAAAATATTTACAAGGACGAAGAACATCTTTGCAGAATGGGGGGGACAAAAATGCCTAATATGTCTTTGAAAAAGGTTCCCATGCCCGAACAGGAACCCGATGTCAGGAATAAAAACTTTTTAGAGGTTGCATTGGGTTATACCGAACAGATGGCTGTCGAAGAGGCTCAAAGGTGTTTAAACTGCAAAAACAAACCTTGCGTGGAAGGTTGTCCTGTCAACGTAAAAATTCCTGAGTTTATCAGTCTGATAGCTCAAGGTAAGTTTGAAGAGGCTTATAATAAAATTAAGGAAACCAACAATCTTCCTGCCATATGCGGGAGGGTCTGTCCCCAGGAAACTCAGTGCGAGCAACGTTGCGTGCGGGGTATTAAGGGTGAACCGGTCGCTATAGGAAGACTTGAAAGGTTCGTAGCCGACTGGCATATGAAAAATGCCGAAGATTCTGTTGAAAAGCTCAATAAAAAAGGAAAAAAGGTCGCAATAGTAGGTTCCGGTCCTGCCGGGCTGACCTGTGCCGGTGATCTTGCTAAAATGGGTTATGATGTAACCGTCTTTGAAGCCTTCCATGTACCCGGAGGCGTATTAATGTATGGAATTCCCGAGTTTAGGCTTCCAAAAGAGCTGGTACAAAAAGAAATAGACAATATAAAAAAGCTCGGTGTTGAAATTAAAACCAATATGGTTATAGGAAAGGTGTTCACCCTGGAAGAACTTAAGGAAGAGGGTTATGAAGCTATATTTATCGGTTCGGGTGCCGGTTTGCCCAGCTTTATGAAAATACCGGGCGAAAACCTCAATGGGGTTTACTCAGCAAATGAGTTTTTAACAAGAATAAACCTCATGAAGGCATATAAATTTCCGCAATATGCTACACCTATCAAAATCGGCAAAAACGTTGCCGTCGTCGGTGGCGGAAACGTTGCAATGGATGCGGCAAGAAGTGCTAAAAGGCTGGGAGCCCATAACGTATATATAGTATACCGCCGTTCAGAAGCTGAAATGCCTGCAAGACTTGAAGAGGTTCATCACGCAAAAGAAGAAGGCATCATATTCAAGCTCCTTACAAATCCCACAAGGATTCTCGGCACGGAGGATGGCTGGGTAAATGGTATGGAATGCGTTGAAATGGAATTGGGTGAGCCGGATGCATCCGGAAGAAGAAGACCGGTTCCTAAGGCAGGATCCGAACATGTCATTGATGTTGAAACAGTAATCATTGCCATCGGCCAAACTCCCAACCCGTTGATTGCATCGACCACTCCCGGATTGGATACCCAGAAATGGGGCGGTATAATAGCCGATGATCAAACCGGTGCTACCAGTATAGAAGGTGTTTATGCCGGTGGAGATGCGGTAACGGGAGCGGCGACTGTTATTCTCGCAATGGGTGCGGGGAAAAATGCTGCAAAGGCGATTGATGAGTATCTTAAAAGTAAAGGGTAAGGGTATATTACCCAAGTTGCAAAGATAAGAGATATATAACTTGAAAGAATAATCACCAAAGTGTATTTTATGGTGTTTCCTGAAGAACATGCCAAGGTGTGTCTTAAGGTGTATCCAAAGGGGTATCCCTAAGTGCATGCCAAGGTGAAGGAAAATATTCCGGAAACTTGAGTTCCACAAATCTAGAGCCTGTAAATACTCCGCGGGATCGAGCAAAACTCGCTCCGCTCAAACAATGCTCTCCCTTTCCGCGTCGTATTAACAGGCTCTACGACTTGCTCCACAATGTTTCTTCCATATTTTCTCTTCACCTTTTGTCACCTAGATATACTTTTCATTATTGTTGATTACCTTTGATTATTTCTAAAATATAGATGATAGTATTTGATATCAGCATCTTTTATTTTATATTTTCATCGAATAGTCATAATATCACCTAAGGCCCTGCCGTTTAAATAGTCAAATCTCTTGCCCTGATAACTGCCTTCCTCAGTCATTTTCTTTTCAATCAGGTCGTGAATTTTCCACCAGCTCATTCCCCAGTTGCAAAAAAGGGTTCTTTCTTCTGGAGCACGGCCTATTAGCCTTTGCACTACAATGGAAGGATTGAGATATTCGAGAAAAGACACTGCCCTATCTATGTATTCCTCCAGACTTAAGGGCTGAATTTCTCCCCGTTCATACATGTCCCCCAAGGCTGTACCCTTTAAAATGTAAAGAGAATGGCACTTTACCTGGTTTACACCCAAAGCCGATAGTATTCTCGCCCCTTCAATCACATCCTCCATGGAATCCATCGGCAAGTCCAGTATATAATGAGCACAGGATTCCAGCCCATAGGACTTTATCGCCAAAACCGCGTCAATAAATTCCGCTAAAAGGTGTCCCCGGTTTAAAAGCCTCAGAGTGCGATAATTAACCGTCTGCAATCCCAGCTCTATTACTATATCCACTCCCTTTGAAGCTTTGATTTCCTTCAAAAACTCAAGGTACGAATTGCTTATACAGTCAGGCCGAGTGGATATATAAAGAGCAACAATGTTTTCCGCCAACGCCTCATTTATATATCTCTTAAAATCCGAAAGGGGCAGATAGGTGTTAGAGTAGTTTTGAAAATATGCGATAAACTTTTCGGAATTATAGTTTGCGCCAATGTATTTGGAATTTAGGCTGAGCTGTTCCTTTATTCCGAGGCAGTTGGGAAGGTTTTCAAAGCCTGCTCCCTCCTCACCGCAAAAAATACAGCCCTTGATGCTGATTTTTCCGTCACGGTTTGGGCATGTGACAGGCAGGTTAAGGGGCAGCTTATATACCTTCGTCCCGTATTTATTTTTCAAATAGGATGAAAACTTGTTGTAAAGCATGTTTTTCTCTCCGCATTCATTCTATAAAAGAGTTCAAATTATCCGTGAGAATAAACTTCCAATATTAAAGTTGCTTTAATGCTGCATTATAGATCTTCCATAACGGCACATTATGTTTTTGGGCAGCCTTCCTGCAATCTTCAAACTCGGGCGCAAACTTCTTAATGCCCTCAAAATACGCTTCTTTAACACCTATTTTCCCAAACTCCGTGTCAACGTACCTGTTTTCACGGTTCATAACATATCTCGTGGCAAAAGTCTTTCTTATCCCCAAAGTTGAGGTCTCCTTTAAAATTATATCCACAAGCTTCTTTTCCTTTTCTTTTTCCGTAAGAACCGTCAGCATAACACCGGGTCTGTTCTTTTTCATGTACACCGGTGTATAAAACACATCCAATGCCCCGCTTTCAAAAAGCACATCCATTACATAACCCAGCAACTCAGGATTCATATCGTCAATATTGGTCTCCAGAACCGCTATTTCGTTATCTTTAATACCTTCGTCTGAAGCTGTGCCCAAAACACACCTTAGTGCATTGAACCTTCCCGTCTCCCTTTTTCCCGAACCGTATCCCACCCTGTCCACTGTCATTGGCGGCATGGCACCGAATCCGGATGCAATGGTTTTTATTATTCCGATACCCGTTGGGGTTATAAGCTCCGTGTTAATGTCCTCAACTATGTAGGGTATATTACTCTCCGTGAGCATTTCCATAACCGCCGGCACAGGCACAGGCAATTTTCCGTGTTGGCACTCTATAAAGCCTGTACCGTCATGCAAAGGGGATGAATAAATCCGGTCCACATTCAAAAGATCAATACAAATTGCAGCTCCCACAATGTCCACTATGGAATCGACAGCTCCCACCTCATGAAAATGAACATCACTTATGGGCTTGTTGTGAACCTTTGCCTCAGCCCGGGCTATCTCACCGAAAATCTTTTTGCTGAGCTGTTTCACACTGTCCTTTAAGCTGCTGTCATCGATGATTTTTTCAATATCTGCAAGGTTGCGCGCGGAAGCATCGTGATGATTATGATGGTTATGATGATGTCCGCCATGACGGCCGTTTTCACAGCCATGGTCATGATGATGCTCCTTTCCGCATCCATGGCTATGATCATGGTCATGATCCTTTTCTTTTATTAAAACGTCAACATCGGTCACACTTATTGAATTTTTCATCTTTTTTTCAACGGAAATATCAAAATCGTTTAAACCGAGTTTTTGTAACTCACTTTTAAAAATATCAACATCAATACCCAAATCGATAAGGGCTCCCAAAACCATATCTCCGCTTATACCCGAAAAACAATCGAAATAAAGTACCTTCATGTTTTATCCTCTTTTCTTAAAGCTTATTAATCATAGCTGCCAGAAAACCGGCGCCAAATCCATTATCAATATTTACCACACCTACTCCCGCTGCACAACTGTTCAGCATGGATAAAAGGGCTGAAAGGCCCCCAAAATTCGCGCCATATCCAACACTGGTAGGTACAGCTATTACAGGTTTGTCCACCAAACCACCCACAACACTGGCCAGGGCTCCTTCCATTCCCGCCACCACTATCAGCACATTTGCATTCAAAAGTACATCTGCTTTGGCAAACAGCCGGTGAATTCCTGCCACACCCACATCATATACTCTTTCAACGCGGTTTCCCATGGTCTCACAGGTAACTGCAGCTTCTTCAGCCACCGGAATATCCGAGGTACCGGCCGTTAAAACAGCAACAATCTTGTCGGAAACCGGTATTTCCCTCTTCTTAACCACCACAATTCTGGCTGCCTCATGGTATACAACATCGGAAGTAATCTCCTTTATAGCCTCATAAACCTTAGCATCGGCTCTGGTAGCCATGATGTTGTTGTTTCTTTCCATAAGCTTTTCCACTATTTTTTTAATCTGTTCAACGGTTTTTCCCTCACAATAAATCACCTCGGGATAACCGTTTCTTATATTCCTGTGGTGGTCAACCTTGACAAAGCCCAAATCCTCAAAGGGAAGCTTCTTAAGTTCAAGCATGGCTTCATCAACGGTTGTATTACCATCCTTAACACTCTCCAGCAATTTTCTTAAGTATTCGGAATTCATATGCCTTCTCCCCACACCCTCAAATTAATATACATCTTATTATATTCTTATTGACGAATAAATTTTAATTTCCTGGATTAAACCCGAAAATACCGGCACAGGCAACCTGAAATATCAGGACAATAGGCTCCTGAGCTTATCTGCACCTTCATTGGAAAGGGTTCCTTTTTCAAGCGCCAGGTCAATTGTGCTTTGACCCAATATTTTATATATATCCCTTATCTGCGGTTCTAAACCTTCAAGAGCCTTAACATGTTCTTCAACAACTTTATAATCTCCCCTCGATATTGGACCGGTCAATGCATCGACGCTTCCCAATTTACCAATATTGTCTACCGTATTTTGTATAAGGGGTAAAAATGCCTTTGCCGCATCCTCCCCACCTATTCCTATATTCTCCAATATTTTACCGGCAACATAGGAAAGGGTCACCGTATAATTGGAAATTATACATGCCGCCATGTGGTATGACGGCTTATCCTTCTTGTCAATATGAATAATTTTACCTTCAAAGGTTTCTATGATTTTTAAAGCAATACCCCTTGCCTTATCGCAACCTTCAAAGCCATAATATATGTTATATAGCTTTTTCCAGCCGTTTTCCCTATCCGCAAAAGTCTGAACGGGATGGAGAGAACCAACAAAAGCACCGGCCTTTTGCAATGACTCCAATACCTCCGAAGTCAATGCACCGCTAAGGTGTATAAAGGTTTTGAGTTTAACATATTCTGCCTCTGTCTTTTGAATTATTTCCCCGGCCACATCTTTAATACTGTTATCCGAAACCGAAATTAAAATAACCTCAGAGTTTTTAACAGTTTCCCTCAGGCTGTTTATACAGTTTATTTCCAGCTTGCTGCATAAAAATCTTTGGGACTCGTCACTTCTACTGTATACTCCCGTAACGGAAAACCCACTGTTTTTAAGCCCTATTCCAAAGGCACAGCCCACTCTCCCTGCCCCTATTATACCTATATTCATATTCGCATCAATCCCCGTAAATTGATTATAGAAATCAAAGGTTACTATAATTTTCTATAATCGTTTTGAATTTCATCTTACGAAACAAAAACCATAAATTATTGGATCCTCAAGCACTCCAACAATTTGCCAATGTCTTTTGAGATTTGGCACCAATAGAATAATATCACAATTTCTAAATTTTATTAATACCCATCGGATATTAAAACTCCCTTTTCTTATACAGCCTAACCGAAATCCCGTAGGATATTAAAAGAAATACAAGAGATAACGCCAACAATTCAGAAGCTATGGCAACATCGGATTGATTTAGTAAAAAAGTCCCAACAGCTGTTGTAACTTCACTGTCTGCTTTAGAAACAAAGTCAATCAGTAAAGGAACTCCAAATAAAAACGTAAGGAAGAATATCATGTTGAAAACTTTTGCTTTTACGTAACCCAGCTTGAAAATTAAAGGAAAAGATATCGAATTCAGCAAACTCACGGCAAGAACCGCACTAACTATCAATTCAATAGTGACAGGATAGGTTTTAATAGGAGTATTGAGCAGTGAAATAACAAAAGATACGGCAATATAAGCTATTGTTCCAATAGCAATATAGACAAATAACGATATATACTTTGACATCACTATGTTTTCTCTCTTAATCGGAAGACTGTTGAGCATAATATCCGATTTGCTTTTATCGTCATAAGCAAATCCTCCTATAACCAGTAAATAGACAAAAGCAACAATTGCAGCCGTAAACATATTCATTTCCAGGCTTTGAAATGCAACAACAAAAAACACCAAATAAAAAAGTGCACCGATAAATGTCTTCTTTTGTACCAGTATATCTTTAATTAGAAGATTAAGCATTTATACCCCTCCTTGTGTAATAAACCATAATATCTTCCAGTGTGGGCTTTTCAACCACAATTTTATCGCCATATAATTTTCTGAATTCTTCCTTGTTTTGAACAAGGGCTTCAAAACCATATTGATTTTCCCTTATTCCGATAAAGCCGTTTGAGTTATTGCTGCGGATTAACTCCTTCGGACCCTTTACCAGTCCAAAGTTTTCCATTATGTCATCCTTGGTTGTACTGAGAATTATCTCACCGTTATTGATAAATGTAATATAGTCGGCAATTTTGTCCAGGTCCGAAGTGATATGGGTCGAGAAGAACACTCCTTTGTTTTCATCCTGCATAAGATCGCTTAATATATCCAAAAGTTCGCTTCTTACGACAGGATCAAGCCCCGATGTAGGTTCATCCATGATTAAAAGCTCTGCATTATGCGAAAGCGCTATCGCCAGTGAAAACTTCATTTTCATTCCTTTTGAAAGCTCCTTAATTTTCTTATCCATCGAAAGCCCAAAATCCTTAACATATTTTTTAAAAGCTCCCTCATCCCAGCGTTCATAAAAAGGAGCAATTATACTCTTCATCTCTTGTACGGTAATCTCCTCATAATAATGGCTTTCGTCCAAAACGAATCCTATTCTGTTTTTTACCTCCCTCTCGTATACTATATTGTCTTTTCCGAATATCTTTATCTCTCCGCCGTCTTTGTTCATAAGATTCAATATAAGCTTTATTGTGGTACTTTTACCGGCTCCGTTCGGTCCGATAAATCCCATAATAAACCCTTTTTCAAGAGTAAGGTTTATATCCTTTAAAGAAAAATCCTTAAACTCTTTTCTCAGATTTTTTATCTCAAGAATCGGTTCCATATTAGTCATCCTCCTCATATAACAGTTTCAACATTTCTTGAAGTTCATCCAATGAAAGACCTATGGACTTTGCAGCCTCCACCGCCTCAATCAGCTTTTCTTCCACAATTCTTATCCTTGACTCCCTTAACAAGTCTTTGTTTTGTGCCGCCACAAAGGTTCCTTTTCCGGGCACAGTCGTTATAAAACCTTCTCTTTCCAGCTCGTCGTATGCCCTTTTGGTGGTAATTACACTGATTTTTAACTCCTTTGCGAGACTTCTTATAGATGGAAGTATTTCAGCTTCCTTAAGAACCCCTTTGATGATAGCGTCCTTTATCTGCGTTGTTATCTGCTCATAAATCGGCTTCTCAGAGGAGTTTGAAATAACAATGTCCATATTTTGCTCCTTTCTTTAAGTATATAATGTATATACCGTATATATACAGTATATATTATATGATCGGTTTTGTCAATGATGCTCATAAAAAAATGAAATAGAATGTTAAATGAATATTTCACTTATTTTACAATGATTTAACACTTGTTGTATATGGCTAAAGCTTTTGGTAATATACATAATATATACTGTTTATAATTACTTGTATAAAGGAAAGTGTGGAATATGAAAAAAACTTATGTTTTAATAATAATGCTGTGGATCATGATGGTATTAAGCTTTACTTGTGTTGCTTATGCCGATCAAAGCATAAACCTGCATTACGGTGGCAAAAATTACGTTCTTCAAAAAAACGATTTAATCACAAATAACGGTGAATACTATTTGGGTGCCGATAAGACGGCAGAAGTCTTGGGATTAAAGCTAACCTTCGACAGTCAGCACAAAACCCTTACTGTTAGTGACGGTAAATCCGCCGGTACATATTACATAGCACCCTTAGACTACTCCATTGTCTCGCTAAAAAGCAATCGCGCCAATACTCCCGAATTAATTAACGACTCCATCTATTTTCCTGTTGGTTTCATCGAAGAAAAATTTAATATAACCGTTAAATATGATAAAAAATCTAATTCCGTTTATTTTTTGTCCAATAAAAACCTTAATACTTTTACCAATATCAAGCACAACTATTCTCTGAACATACCTGACTATGTTAGTTTTGATCTGACAGGTCCCACTGACGGTTTTAGTGAAGACTCCATTGTGTTGTCCGATAAAAATCAGGAATTCACTTATACCATAAATTGTGATAAACTTGATAGTTTAACCATTGCCGGTATGAGAATGATCCTTAATGATTACAATTCTACCGATGAGGAAATTTTCAATCAAATTAACTTTTATACCAAAAGCTATTTCAGAGCCATGCAGGATTTGTATAAATCGGAGTTTTTGTTCAGCGGAACCGATAATTCATTGAGTGAATCCAACATAAAAATCTTCGCGGACACCAACGAAAATATTTACGGTCAATCTTCCGATTTAATTGTTTACAACACCATGAAAAATGACCGTTATTCTTCTTCCGAAGAAACACATATATCGATATCTATACCTATATACTCCAAATTATCCATATACACCATTAACATAAACGGCAAAAAGGGATTTTTAAAAGACGAAAATATCAACAAGATTTTAGGGCTGATAAATTCCTTAAAAATCGAGGGACTTCCCTATACCTCCAACACTTTAAAGACATTGTCCGACAAAAAAATTGTCAGTGCTGCAAACCTTGGTATTTATCCTCCACTGGGAAAAACTGTTTCCGAATACACCGAGTACACCAATCCCGGGCAAAATTACAGTATACGTTATCCGTCTGTATTTTTGCCGTATTTGCAGAACCAAATCATTGACAGCCATGATTATACAAGCTTTAAAATAGATTACAACAATTATTTTTCCATAACGGCAGAGAATATCCAAAACCCTGCTACAGCCATTAAAGAAAAAACCGGCCTGCTAAAGCAATCCATTAATAACAGGATATCTGTCAAAGAAGAAGGAAATGTCGTACTTTCCGGCAAAGAATTCTATCGCTTGGACTATGAAACTTACAGAGGTCCGGATACATACCATGTCCAAAGTTACTATATAATTAACGGCTCAAAGCTTTATACCATTGAGCTTAGCAGCAGATTTAAAAAGCCTTCCGAGGAAATAACAAATGCTTTCCTGGATATTGTGAAATCGATTCGGTTCACTGAACCCTCAAAACCCCAGAAGCCAATAAATATTAATTTTAAAGAATATAGGAATGATTATGAGGGTTACTCCTTTTCATATCCCGAAAACTGGAGTTTGTCCAATGTTTCTAAAGACTTAACCTTTGACAGGCTGTCCATGCAAATTCCTGAATACTCGGGGGCTGTCGACATATATTTAAATGAATCGGAATGCTTGATTACCGTCTCTCCCAAGGAAATTCTCGAGCTTTTTATCAGCGGTAAAGCCAATGATTTCAGCAAGTATGCCAAAAACTATTATGCACCTTACAGCGGCAGAGCTGCAAAAATATTAAGCATTAGCTCCAAAACGAAAAACAACATTGTTTACATATACAGATTGATAAATTATTTAGATGAAAGTGACAGACATAAAATCGGCTATTCTGTTGACATAATACGCAATAATAAGGTGTATACCCTGTTTATTTCCGTAAGCGACTATTTAAGCAATAACGGCAGTCTTATAGATGAAGATCTGGATTGTATAGTAAATTACATTGCACAATCCTTTACCCTTGAAGAAACTGATGATATAAATAAAATAACGCAATCCGGTGATCAAAAAGGTGGAAAATTAGCCTTTTTAGAATATTGCTTTAAATTAATAATGGGAAAATCCACAACTATTTCCTACGCAAGATATTTGGAAAGCAACGATGACATGTTGCTTTACCTTAGTAATTGTAGTGAAGCCGGAGCATACAGGTTAAAACTCAATTATGAGAAAAAGAATTTCGAAATAACAAGTGCCCTTGCTCAGGATGAAGCCATAGACAGCGCCAAAAGAAAGCTTCTTAATATGTATGACGATAAAGTAGTTCATAGTATTTCACAGGATCCCAACAATATGACATTGACAATCGATTACTCAAATTCGGTTACTTCTCCTATATATACAAGGAGCTACTTTATTGATGTGTTGCCGTCCAAGAGCGGATTCTATATCCAGCTCATTAGAACCTACACTGCAACACAACTAAAGGATGAAATACAATCTTATCTGGAGAACTACCTTATGAGCAAGGTGGATATACAACTACCCGCCGATGCCGGCTATTTAGATAGTATTTTACAAGCCGAAAATCGCGAAGTTCAATATATCTGCGTCTTCGCCGAATATAACAACAGGTTCGGATACTTCGTTTTAAGACTGGACCCTTATGCAGATAACATAAGCATTGCCAAGTTTATTTCATCCGATGATTTGAAAGAAAAGCTCAAAAACTATTACAATTCACCTTATTCAGATTTAAAGTTCGAAGACTTTACAATTAACGGCAACAATAAATTTGAGCTTAACGTACGTTTATCTTCAAAATCCTCTTCAACCGGTGCGGTACATAATCTTACGGTTGAGCTTGATGAAAAGACCTTGGAAATCATGTTCAATTCCTAAGACATACGTTATATAAGTTAAAGGATATGGAAAAACATTGTTAAGTAAATTGAAGAGCCTGTTAATACCACAAGGAAGAGCAACCGCTTCCGCAAAGGCGGTTTTGCTCAGTCCCATTGAGTATTTACAGGCTCAAAATTACTAAACACAAGTTTCTTAAATATTTACATAAACTCTTTTCTTAACTTTGTCCATTTTGATTCTTCACATTTGAGATGCTTGAAAGGTATGCGTTTATAAACCTGTCCAGTTCTCCGTCCATAACGGAATCAACGTTTATCTCCTCGTAATTTGTCCTATGGTCCTTAACAAGGGTATAGGGACAGAAAACATAGGATCTTATCTGGCTTCCCCAGGCAATTTCCATCTGAACACCCTTCAAATCCTCAATCTTTTCCTTCTGTTCCCGCTCTTTTAGTTCAAGAAGCTTTGCTTTAAGCATTTTCATTGCAGTTTCCCTGTTTTGTATTTGTGATCTCTCATTCTGACATGCAACGACTATACCTGTCGGAATATGAGTAATCCTCACAGCGGATTCTGTCTTATTAATATGCTGTCCGCCCGCACCGCTTGAACGGTAAGTATCAACTCGAAGGTCATCAGGATTTATGTTGATTTCAATTTCATCATTTAGTTCCGGCATTACATCCAAAGATGCAAAGGAAGTATGTCTTCTTCCCGAAGCATCAAACGGTGATATTCTCACCAGTCGGTGGACTCCCTTCTCGGACTTTAAAAATCCGTAAGCATTCTCCCCGACAACTTCAAAAGTAACGCTTTTTATTCCGGCTTCTTCTCCATCGAGAAAATCCAGGATTCTTGTTTTAAATCCCTTTTTTTCTGCCCATCTTGTATACATCCTAAAAAGCATTTGTACCCAATCCTGAGCCTCAGTTCCCCCTGCACCGGCATGTAAAGTCAAAATTGCGTTGTTCTTATCATAGGGACCGGTAAGGAGGGTCTCCAGTTTAAGTTCTTCAAAATCCTTTTTAAATGCCTTAAAGGCTTCTTCCGCTTCAGGTATCAGGCTTGCATCCTGTTCCTCAATACCGAGCTCACATAAAGTAATTAAATCTTCCCACTGAGAATAAAGCTTGTTATACTTTTCTACCCTGTCCTTAAGACTCTTTATTTTTTGCAAAACCTTCTGGGAGTTTTCGGTATCATTCCAGAAGTCCGGCTCCGAGGCCTTTTGCTCCAGCTCCTCTATCTGATTGCCAATACTGACAATGTCAAAGAGAAGCCCCCATTTCGTCTAAATTGTGTTTAAAATCCTCTACTTCAAGCTTAATCTGTTCAAGCTCCAACAACTTTATCAACTCCTTTAAATTAATTACCAATACGACTTATTTTACATCACATGGCGTCAATTGTCTACACAAAATCTATTTATCCTACTTTATCCCATAGCCGGACTCATGCCTGTATATAATATATTCGGCAATATCCCTCATGGCTGTTCTTGTATCCATACTCTTTTTTCTCATATATTTGTAAGCGTCATCTTCACTTAATCCTTCAGACTTCATCAATATACGTTTTGCTTTATCAATCAGCATTCTCTCTTCATACTTTTCAGTCGCTTCCTTAAGTTTTTTGTCCAACTGAGAAATCCTTCTAAAGTTCACACTTGCCATTTCAACCGTTTGAATAAGAATCTCCTTATTCAACGGCTTACCGCAAAATGAGATAACTTTTGAATTTTCTAAAAAATCCAATACTTCCATATCCTTGTGGTCGCCAACCAGAATACAAAAGCAAAGCATTTCATCATCTATCGTTTCCAAGGTACGTTTAAGTTCTCTCCATTGCATAGCAAGATCAACTACTATAAAATCCGGATGATAACTTCTTACGAACCTCATTAGCGTAATTGAATCGGTTCCGTGTCCCAAGAACATATATCCTAAAGGATTAAGAATATTTCTGACTGTAATATGAAAGGAGTTTTCAGCAGTAGCTACCAAGTACTTTTCTTCAGTCATAAGAAATCGTCCTTCCTAAACAAGGTATATCACTAATTACATTTTATTCCAGTAACAAATTATACAACACCACATAATTATTATATTGAAAAAATATCATCAATCTTCATTTTCTTTATTGGTGTTTTTTATACTCTCTATAAGAGGCTTGAAGACATCCACCGGCAACCCGGCTTCCTGAATCTCCTTAGCTAGCTTGATGTAAGGCAAATTATCATGATTTAAAATCCAATTTCTGATTCCGTCATCTTTAATAAAATCCATTAAAGAAGATGTTTGATTATAAGTCTCAGTGATCTTTTGCTGGCTTACCTCTAATTTATAAAGCTCCCTTTCCTTTTTGTAACTTTCCGGTGAATTAGGTCTATAAAAAAAGTCATCCCTTACCTGTGCATATTTTGCAAGAATTTTAATCGTTCCGGCAAAGGGTACTCTTTCCCCTTTTGCATATAATTCCAACATATCCGGAAATATAAGTGCTCCTAACTTATTACTTATGTCCTCAGACAATTCTTTATAGGTAAGGCTTCCTCTTATCAAATCTATGTTCTTTCCGATGGTAAAAGCATCAGGATCTCTGCAACTTGACCTACCCAATAAATAATCAATGGAAACATTAAAGTAATCCGCAAGCTTTTTCAACACGTCATAATCCGGTTCTCTTTTGGCGAGCTCATATGAGGCAACAGCCTGTCGAGTAATGCCCAAAAAATTTGCTATATCTTTCTGCGACAGTTTTTTCTCTTCTCTTAGTTGTTTAAGCATTGCTGCAAAAGACATTACTATATCACCCCGAGACTATTTGACACTATTTTCTCACAGTTTTATCATAAAAGCAACAAAATGTTGACATTATTTTGATTTTTTTATTGACAGCAACAAAATGTTGCTGTAAAATAAAGTATGAAAGAAAGAGATTAATTAGAAATATTTAAAAACATTCTATCATAGATAGCGGTAAGCTGGCAAGTTCTTGAATAAAGTTTATGATTTGATTTGTTTATAACTAATAATTTTTTATTAGTTAACCTATAAATTTTTTAATAAAAGTTTTTTTGGAGGGGGATGGCTTGGATAAAATTGAATATCTCAGACAGGAACTTTATAATGTTATAGAGTCTGGTGATCAAGTTGCAATACTGGCAGTAAGTCAGGAATTGGATGTTTTGATTGCAAGGTATATGTTACACCAGCTAAACATTAAAGAGAAGTGTGTGTCCTAACACACAAAGTAGAGCAAATTTTTTAATTTTTGTCATCCTGCACAATTTTATATATACACTTAGCTTGAGTACTATGTGTAAACATAGTACTTTTTTTTTTGAAAATGCATTGATTTTATATACACTTACTCTTCATGCATATAAAACTGAAGAAAAATATGGAATAAACATTGTGAAGCAAGTTGTAGAGCCTGTTAATACGACGAGGACAGGGAGAGCATCCATTTCCGCAAAGCGAGTTTTGCTCGACCCTGAGGAGTATTTACAGGCTCTAGACTTGCGTAACTTTAGTTTCCGGA
>LFSC01000032.1 GCA_001512505.1 Clostridiaceae bacterium DTU079
TCCAGGGAAGTACTGGAGAGTTCCCTGTCTGACTTTGACGGAACCCTTTTAATCGTATCCCATGACAGGTATTTTATCAATAAGCTTGCAACCCGAATCATTGAGCTTAAGGATAATTCCTGTATAGATTACAACGGCAATTATGACGACTTTTTGCAATATAAAAGCAGGATTGATGCAGCTTCCGACAACGGATCAAAAAATACCAAGGTATCTTCCGGCAAGCTGGAGCATATGGCAACAAAGGAGGAAAAGGCTCGCAAAAGGAAGCTGGAAAAACAAATAGCGGATACAGAAAAGGAGATAGCCTCCATTGAATCCCGTCTAAAGGAAATTGAAAATCAAATGACTTCAGATGAAGTGGCCAGCGACCATGTAAGACTGATGGAGCTTACTGACGAGAACAACAGGCTTAATGAAAGGCTTGAAGAGTTGTATGAGCTCTGGGATGATTTGCAGTCCCAGTGTGATTAAGGGTTCAAAAATAGAAGAGAAGAAAATATTCCAGAAACTTAAGTTTCGCAAGTCCAGAGCCTGTAAATACTCCTCAGGGTCGAGCAAAACTCACTTCGTTCAAACAATGCTCTCCCTTTCCTCGTCGTATTAACAGGCTCTACGACTGGCTTCACAATGTTTCTTCCATATTTTCTTCACTTCTTATCATATACCTTCAAATGATAAACAGGATTTTTGAACCTTCAAACGGCTGTATGAATATACTGACAATAAAGATTTTACTTTATAAAGGAATGATGAGTTTATGTGGTATGTCGTACAGCCTGGAGACTCTCTTTATACAATTTCACAAAGGTTTGGGGTAACCATATCCCAGATAAGAGAAGCAAATCAAATCACAGGCAACATTATCTATATCGGCCAGCGTTTATATATCCCCGTTGAAAGACAGGCACCCATAATATACACAGTTAAGTCCGGAGATTCATTATATCTTATTGCCCGAAGATACAACACCACCATAGACAGTATAATGGCCCTGAACAATCTCACCAGTACGCAGCTTCAGGTAGGGCAGCGGTTAACCATACCGATTTATACCGAAGTAGTGGTCAATGTGGACAATGCAAACGTACGCAGCGGTCCCGGAACCAATTACAGTGTGGTTACACGGATGACAAGGGGTGCAAGGCTTCCTGTTACTGATTACAGTAACAACTGGTATAAGATCAGCCTTTATAACGGCAGAGAAGGCTGGATTTCCGGAACTATTGTGAATCGCAGAGTATATGACGGAAGTAAGCCCATAACAGGGGTACTGGGTTTCTATACTCTTGAAGAAGGACCCACTCTTCCCAGCTCTTTTGCATCCTTTTCCAACAATACGGGGTTGCTTTCTTCGACAGCACTTTTCATGTTCAGAATAAGTGCCGCCAACCCGACCACTATCGAAAAATTCGGCGATTTTACCGATCAGGACATACGAAATCTAGTAGCTATTGCCCATAGAAATAATGTTAAAATAATGCCGGTTGTCCATAACCTTTTATACAGGCCCGGAGGAACCACCCTTGCCAAAAATGTCGTCAAAGTCCTTGTTTCAGACCCGCGGAACAGAAATGCCTTTGCCCTGAACCTTGTCAATTTAATAGAAAGATACGGCTTTGACGGCGTAAATATTGATATTGAAGATGTGTTTATTGAAGACAGCGACAATCTCTCCCTTCTGTATAATGATATTGCAGAGGCATTGAGGCCAAGAGGATACTTCTTCTCGGCATCCATACCTTCCAGGATAAGTGACCAGCCCTTCAATCCGTTTTCCGATCCGTTCAATTACAGTGCAATAGGCCGGGCTGTGGATGAGTTTGTCGTAATGCTTTATAATGAATTCGGTTGGCCGGGAAGCCCACCGGGACCGCCTGTTACAATAGGTTGGATGAACCGGGTTCTTCAGTATACCATAACCAAAATGCCAAAAGATAAAATCGTTGCAGCGGTTTCTGTATTCGGGTTCGATTTTAACCTCACAACCGGAAGAAATACTTATGTGACATATCAAGGAGCAATTAATCTTGCCCAAAGATACAACAGCACAATAATCTTCAATGAAGAAAGGCAGACTCCGATGTTTTCTTACACGGATGCACAGGGAAACCGGCACGAGGTATGGTTTGAAAATGCCCGCAGTTTGAGAGCCAAAATCCAGCTTGCCTGGGATCTCGGAATAAAGGGAGTAGCTTTATGGAGGCTTGGCATGGAGGATCCGGCTATCTGGACCATGCTGAGAGATGAAGTAGTGGTAAGAAAATTTTAAAGATGAAGAAAACTGTCCCGGAAACTAAAATTATACAAGTTTAGAGCCTGTAAATACTTTTTGAAGTCAAGCAAAACTCGCTTTACAAAAGCGGGTGCCCTACCTTCTCTTTGTATTAACAGGCTCTACAACTTGCTCCACAATGTTTCCTCTATATTCTTTCATCCAATAATGTGAACTCATAGACAGTGAGTACGCAAACCATCATTTTTTAAAATACTCTACAATTCCGTCCTTTATTGCCTGAGCCAATTCTTCTTGATAATCTGCATCTGCAAGCTTCTGTTCCTCCTGCCGGTTTGACAGGAATCCACATTCAACTATTACGGTGGGAACCTTTAAATCCCGAAGAATTATCAGTTTATTGTCCTTTACCAATGCTTCCCTTTTGTTGCCCGGATCCACTTTTTCCCTCAATGCTTTTTGAATTGTTTCCGCCAATTCCTGACTTTCCTGTGATCTGGGTGGAAAAAATACCTGGGCACCGTAATACTGTGTCTGGCTGAATTTGTTAAGATGTATACTTACAGCAATATCGGCTCCGGATTCATCAATCTTTTTTTTACGGTTCATCAGGTCCTGGGCTCTCTTGCTGGTATATCTTTGGGTCCCTTCTTTGTAGTTTAATACGTCTTCCTCTCTGGTCATAATAACTTTGAAATTTTCTGCTTCCAAAAGCTCTTTAACCCGCTTGGCTATAATCAGGTTCACGTCCTTTTCCTTAAGTCCGCTGTAGTCACTTACTGCGCCCGGATCTTCCCCCCCATGTCCGGCGTCAATTACTACAGTTCCGTTTACATTGGTGTTTGTAACCTGTAGTGCGTTAAAACCCGGACCTATATTAATGCTGATAAACGTAATTGTCAAAACAAATACCAATGCAATTAACGCTATTTTGTCTTTTCTTAATACTAATATCATTCAGCCTATCCCCCTTATTTACATCTACAATAAGCATATTCAATAAAGGGTTGGCCTTATACTACATGTTTCACAAATTTTTTCCCATTCATTCATCTGTATTCCTAGAACACATTTTCTTCAGTATTTATCGCAACTAAATAGTCAATGCTGCTTACCTAAGACTGTACCAGGAAAAATGCCTTGCAGTAACAACCTGAGATTTAATGTTTACATAAATATTTTTCCCCGTTAATTCATCATATAAATATCCTTCATATTTCTTTACTTTTATAAGCACAGGCTTTGTAAAAGCGTCTACATCCGGATTAATCTCAATTCCGGGCTCACCGTCTCGGACACATACTTTTACGTTAAACTCCATTGGATACTGTCCGCCGGGAAGCCATTCATTGTTAAACTGAAGGGTAACGAAGCCTACATCAAACTTGCCACCCTTCTTGTCCACCGTAATAGTAGTTTCAAATTTTACCGGTTCAGTAATTACAGCCTCCGTCCCATTCCCATTTGACGGTTTTGCCAAAGCAACACCCGGAATTCCGGTAACCAAGAGTGCAAACAATAGAGCGATAATCAGCTTTCTCTTCATAAAATTACCTCCTTTTGATGAGTCGCAAAGACTCTTTTCAATAATAATAAAATGCAATACCCATGCCATGTTTAAAGCTTTTCCGTTAAATAAATCAAATTAGTATTATATACCTAAAAAGACAATTGCCTTATGGGTCTGTGGTACCGGCATTTTATAGTCCATTCCACCGGTTGCGGCAGATAATACCATGAAACACAGCATTAAGTTTCAATATTGGATTCTCCCTTTTGTCTCATTTTTATATAGACATATAAAATTTTATACCGATATATAAATTAAGGGGGTAACGCTTGTGAATCAGAATTTTCTTTTCGATGAATTTAAAATCATAGGGAGTAACACGGCAAAATATTTAGACAGCTTCAGAAACCTTCTCTTTACCGGATCAACGGTGCTAATTACCGGTGAAACCGGTACCGGTAAAGAGCTTGCGGCAAGGTGGATTCATTTCAACGATCCCAAAAGAAGCAACAATCCCTTCGTCAAAATTACAATCCCCAACATAGGAGAAAACATATTTGAAAGCGAGGTTTTCGGATACGAAAAGGGAGCTTTTACCGGTGCCGTCAGCTCAAAGAAAGGATTGATTGAGGTTTGCGAAGGCGGAAGCCTCTTCTTTGACGAAATTGAAAACGCAAGTCCAGCCGTACAAAGCAAGCTATTGCAGCTTTTTGAAGACAGGCTCTACCGAAAGGTGGGCGATACCTCCTATAAAAAAACCAATGCAAGATTTATCGTTGCTGCCAACAAGGATCTTCTCGAGGAAGTACGGAAAAACAATTTTCGCCAGGACCTGTATTACAGACTTGCAGTTATCGAACTTAAAATGCCTCCGTTAAGGGAAAGGGGCAAGGACATCCTTGAAATAGCAAATTACTACATTGAAAAGTACTCAAAAGAACTGGAAAAAGGCGTGATGCTTCTAACCCGGAAAGATTATCCCCGACTCTCCTCCTATACCTGGCCGGGAAATATACGGGAATTGAAAAATTTCATTGAGAAGGCGGTTATTTTTTCAAAAGACAATAGAATTGACCTGTCCACTCTTGAAAAAGCTGTTCCTCCAACCCAAACCGCTCTCGAAGAGATCTATGCCTACAAGGAATATATAAGGCTAAAAGAACAGGAACTCTTTATAAAAGCTCTTTCCATGTGCAACGGCAATGTGGAGCAAACCGCATTCCTCATAAAAATGTCGGTCCCCTTTGTATACAAAAAAGTAAAGGAGTTGGGGATACGGATCTAACCTGGGCCCTGCAGCAAGGATGAATAAAGATATTCCAGAAACTTAAGTTACGCAAGTCCAGAGCCTGTAAATACTCCTCAGGGTCGAGCAAAACTCGTTTCCTCAGACAATGCTCTCCCTTTCCTTGTCGTATTAACAGGCTCTACAACTTGCTTCACAATGTTTCTTCCATATCTTTATTCATCTTTGATATAGCACCCTAATATTAAGCTTACTCAATTACCTCTTTCAATATTACCTCTTTCAATTTGCAGTCGTCCACTTTTCCAATGCACTCTTTGGCAAGTTTTATATCAGCCGCAGCTTTATCCATGTCCCCCATCTTCTTGTATAAATTAAACCTTTCATAATATCCCTTGGCTGCTTCATAGTCTGACTCAAGCTGATGGGACATGTTTATCGATTCAGAAAGCAGTTCAACGGCTTCTTCATTTTTATCCATACCGGCAAGAATACCTGCTTTTATCCTTATTGCCTTTAGCCTTCTTATATCGCTTTTAACCTCCTGGGATATTTCAATGGCTTTATCGCAATTATTCAATGCATCCTTTGGGTTCCCTTTTTTCATCTCACATATTGCCCTGTACCTGTAGCAATCACTTAAATAAGACATTTCCCCAACCTCAGTAAAAATCTTAAAAACCATATCCAGCATTTTCTCTGCCATATCCAACAGATTTCTATCTATATTCAGTTTTGCAAGGCTCAGGTAGTTTATCCCCTCTCCTACAGGTACGTTAATCTCCCGGGCTATTTCAAGAGATTTGTTATAATGGGAAATTGCCTGGTCAAAATGGCCTCTTTCATATAATATGTCTCCGATATTGGTTATGGATATGCTCTCATTAAGCTTGGAAGATATTTCACGAGCACTCTCCAAGGCTTTGTTGAACAAAGCTTCTGCCTCATTGAAAAGGCCTTTGTCCATATAAAGTATCCCAAGATTTATACTGCCTGCTACGCATCCCTGCTGATCCGATATCTTCTTGGAAATGCTAATGGATCTGGCAAAAAAGTCCTGGGCCTTTGAAATCATTCCGGTAGAATGGTAAAATACACCCATATTCCCTGACACCTTGGCCATGATAGCGAGATTATTCACCTTTTCTGCATATTTATATGATTTGTCCAGATAAAACAAAGCGTTAGATATATCGCCACGGATATAGTATATAATTCCGGCTTGATTCATGGTCTCGGCAAGGTTTTCATAATCCTTCATTCTTATAAGCAGCTTTTCGGACTTTTGGGCTAAAGTAAGGGCTTCGGTGCTGCCAAGAATTCTCAATATGCTGCATTTCATCTGCAAAAGCTTGCCGTAAAGTGTATTTTCCTTATTTATTTTAAGTTGGATATCATCAAGGATTTTGAGGGCATCATCATACATGTCCTGTTCTTTATAAACTGCCGCAATCATCAGCCGGATTGAGTAAATGTCATCATAAAGCTTGGCTTTCTTTAAAGCCCTGTTTAAATAAAGCATGGAAAGCTCATAGTCTGCCATTATTAATTTTATGTACCCCATATCTCTATAGGCTTCCAATATCTTGGCGTTGATTTGCTCATCGTCCTCTTCTTTCACCAATTGGAGAAAACGGTCATAGTATTCCAGTGAACTGGTGAAGTTGAAATTGACTTTGTTTTTTATGGCTGTCTTAAAACTATATTCGGCTGCCTTTTTGATCTGCCCCGCCTTATGAAAATGGGTAAAGAGAATCTCATAATACTCTTCCAGCTCCCGGGCGTATTTTTCCTCTAAAAATTCCGCTATCTTTTTATGCAGTTCCTTCTTTTCCTTGTTTAAAATACTATCATAAATAACTTCTCTCTCCATGTCCTGGTTGAATACAAATTCTTTTTCCACAACACCGGAGGAGGTATATGCAGACTTTAGGGATATTAAGTTCATATGTACAGGGAGTCTCAATAAGGCGTTAACCTCATCCCTTCCCATTTCAAGAATTGCACTTAGTATTGTAAGGTTAAATTCCCTGCCGATAACCGATGCAACCTCAAGCAATCGTCTCTCCTCATCACTCATCTCGGACAAGTTTGCTAAAATAATATTCTGGATATTGTTAGGAAGGGATGTAATTGTCTCGGCATCTATAACTGCAACATCTTCAATCACACGGAAGGTATCGGATTTTTTAATGTTTTGAATAAATTCCCGAATGTACAGGGGATTTCCGCTGGTAAACTTTTCGGCAGCATCTAAAAGACTTTTATCAATGTTTTTGCATTGGAGTAATTTGCACATCAGCTGTTTTACTGCACTTTTAGACAGAGTTCTAAGCTTCAATGTATGATACTTCAATGATTTGGCATCACTAAACTCCTCCACCTCATAACGGGAAGCCATTACAAAAGTAATGTTTACAGGATCTAGGTTTTCCATTAAACCCCTTATAATACTCAGTGAATCCTTATCGGACCAATGCATGTCATCAATGATTATTACCATCTTAAACTTTTTCGAAAGATATTTAAAGAACACCGCGAGCTGCCTGATCATTTCCCTCCTGATGTTTTCAAAGCTCATGGAGTTCAGTATGTTCTGAAACTCATTGTCTCTTTTAAGTCCTAAAATAAGGCCAATGAAGTTGTAATTTCTTTCAATCTCCTCATCGCTCAAATCTTCCAATATATAGTCCAAAAAAGACATCAGTCTTCGCTGTTTCACATTAGGATTATCCCCATAATTGATGTTCATAATTTTCATAAGAACATTTGAAATCAAATGGTAAACCCTGTTTTGGGAAAACGGGCTTATATCAACCCATAACTTCTTTATATCCATTGCAAGGCTGGCGGAAAACTCTTTCAAAAGCCGAGTCTTTCCGACTCCCGCCTCCCCGATTACACTAATGCATTTTGTACCTGTATTGAGGGCATTATTATATATTGACACAAGCTGTCCCAGTTCCTTTTCTCTTCCGATGAACGGGGTCCTGTCGTCATAATCGTGTTCGGCATTGATCTCAATAGGCGAGTAACACCTCACAGGCTTCTCTTTATTTTTAACTTTTATCTCAACAGGCTTTGTATACTTGATTATGTCCTTTGTCTCCATATATACCGATTCCGATACAAGGATGGCTCCGCTGTCGGCATTGGATTGCAATCTCTGGGCGGTATTTACAATATCCCCCATCACCGTATAATCCCTGTCAAAGGTATTGCCGACACTTCCGGTAACTACCAAACCATAGTTTATGCCGATGGAGAGAGTCAGGGACAAGCCCGTGGACGAAAACCTTTCCTTGGAAAACTCCTCTATAAGATTCATCATCCTCATGGCACAGACTACAGCTCTTTTGACATCATCGGTATGAATATATTTTGCTCCGAAAAGTATCATTACACAGTCGCCGATATACTTGTCTATGGTGCCCTCCAGTTCGTAAACGGGTCTGGTAATATAATCAAAGCATTCATTTATGATCTCTCTGACTTCCTCAGGATCAAGCTTCTCCGAAAGAGCTGTAAAGCCGGAAACATCTGCAAAAATAACAGCCACATTTCTTCTGCTTTCAGAAAGAGTATCAAAATTTTGAACTGAGCTTTGTGTATCAAGACATTCCAATTTAGTACCGCAGTTAAAACAATACTTACCCATTGAAGGGTTAGGATAATAACAGGAAGGACAAGTTTTCTCAAATCTAACCCCACATAGCCCGCATACTTTTGCTTCATTACTGTGAATTTTTATGCCGCAATTAAAACAAATCATTTTGCTTCCCCCAGAGAAATTTACATGTTTAATAGGTTGTATACATAAAGCGAAAAAACACAGAGGTTATTCAAACTAATGGAATATTATTCTTTAATGAATTTATTCACCAATTATCAAAAGTTTCTTTGAATTAATTACAATAATATTGTATAATATATATATCGATTATTCCGATTTCATTATTAATGCTTTCACCATGGATAAATAAGTCAATAAGTCACACGATAAGGGGTAAATAAAATGTTGAATGCAGCCGCCTTTTTGCTATCAGGTTCAGATCCTTCCGAATACAAGGAGTTTATTGACTTACTGAAGGACAATATAATTCAGGTTAACATTTATTCCGACAAGGATTCTTTTTTAAGCAGCATTAACGGATTTTCCTCACAAAACTCCAAAACATCTTCCGTCGCAGTTATATTTATCGAATATGACTTATACCACGGTATTTCTTTTTGCATTAAAGGTTTGTTGGAAAAATCGGAATGTATTCTTGTTTTATTCAGTTCCAAAGACGTGGAGTTGGATGAAAATCCGGACAATGTTTTTGAATATGTATATACAAAGCATTTTAACAGTGCTTTTTTCATAAATAAGCTAAAAAGAGAGATCGATAGCAAAAACGAAATTTCGTTTTTGAGGAATGAAGCCAGGGAATTTTATGAAATAGGTAAATCCCTTTCTTCCGAGAAAGATACGGTAAAGCTTCTTGATATGATAGTAACCAGCAGCATGAAGCTTACTTCCTCCGATGCAGCAACAATTTATCTTGTAATCGACAAGGACTCCTACAACTGGACATCCATAAAAAACAACGATTACAGGTATAAAAGCTTAAAATTCGTTATTGCCAAAAACTCAAGTATGGATGTCAACCTTGAAACATTCATTTCTCCCATTACAAAAGAAAGCATCTTCGGTTACTCAGTTATTACCGGTGAAACAGTAAGGATTGATGATGCCTACAGTCTTTCTCCCGATCTTGATTACCGCCATAACAACAGCTTCGACCTGCACACTGGATATGTGACAAAATCCATTCTTGCCACACCGATTAAAGACCATGAAGGCAACATTTTAGGTGTCATCCAGTTAATTAATAAAAAGAAATTCCCCGATGAAAAGATAGATTTTAAAAATAAGGATGCATTAAGCAGAATAATCACTTATGATTATAAAGACGAATTGATTATGAATTCTCTTGCGGGTCATGCAGCAGTTGCCCTGGAAAACAATCTCCTGTACAGGGAGATGAAAAATCTTCTTGACGGCTATAAAAGGCAAAACACCGAGCTTGAGGCATTGAGCAAAAAAATTCTTATTGCCCATGAAGAGGAAAGGAAAAGAATTGCCCGGGAGATTCATGACGGCCCGGCTCAAAGTGTCGTAAACCTTTCCTTGAGAGTTGAACTTGCCAAAAAGCTCCTTCAAAATTCCATGTACGAAAAATGTGTTGATGAACTTAATTCTCTCAATGAAGCAATCAAATCCACATCAACGGAAATACGGACTTTACTTTATGACCTGAAGCCTTCCTATCTCGATGTAGGAATTATAACCGCGCTCAAAAACAGATTCAGTTCCTTCGAAGAAAGCTCAGGAGTAAAGGTAGCCTTTAATTTTTCAGGTAATGAATCGAAAATTGAGTATTATTTAGCTTCGACTTTGTACAGAATGATACAGGAATCCTTATCCAATATATACAAGCATGCCAAAGCAAAAAACGTAACAGTTAATTTCTCGATAACCGATAATATGGTATATGTTACTATAACCGATGACGGTGTCGGTTTTGATGTAGAAGCACAATCCAAAAAGTCTCAGGACCTTAAAGGCGGCTTTGGTCTTGGAGGCTTGCAGGAGAGGGCGGAGCTTGTAAAGGGAAAAGTGAAAATTACGTCTGCACCCGGAAAAGGGACTTGTGTTTCCATATGCATTCCTATTTAGTGCTGATTGGGGTCATTTAGTATTGTTAAGCATATAGCTCTAAAACCGGGCAAGCGCGAAGAGAAAATATTCCATACACTTAAGTTTATTCCATGTTTTCCTTCACAATTACTCTCATTAGAAGCAAGTTTAAAACTTTCCCAAAATATAATTCCATACCTTCAAAGGTCGAATTTCCTCTCATTATCAGCAAGTATAAACCCTTTCTCTGTATTTTAACGGATACATATTTCATTATGCTTATTAAAATCACTGGAATTAGAATAAATGGCACGCTACGAAATGTTCTCCTTCAATATTAATCAATGCCGGGCTTTCCTGTCTGCATTTTTCAGCAGTTCTTTTACACAAAGCATGGTATTTGCAACCACAACTATTGCAAGCACTATCATCTGTTTGGAACAGGCTTTCAGCAAAATAGTCCTCATCCTTTATGGAGGCATCAATAAGCATTTTAGTATACGGATGAACCGGGTTAAATACTATTTCATCCCTGGTTCCGATTTCAACAATCCTTCCCTTATGCATTACAGCTATTCTATCGCTTATATTGCCAAGAATTCTGATGTTATGGGTTATGAAAATATATGTAAGGTTAATCTCGTTTTTCAGCTTCATGAACAAATCCAACATATGCTTTTGCGATACTGTGTCAAGATAGGATGTGGGTTCATCACAAATAAGAATTTTCGGATTGGTTATTAACGCTCTGGCTATGCCCACCCTTTGCCTCTGGCCTCCGCTTAACTGATGGGGAAACCTGTCCTTTATACTTTTGTCAAGTCCTACTCTTTTAAGGCATTCAATAACATCCTTCGTGCGTTCTTGCCGGCTTTTTCCGTACAATATATCGATTCCCTCGGCAACAATATCCTCTATCCTCATTTGAGGATTCATTGATGTTATGGAATCCTGAAATATCATTTGAACGATTTTGGAATAGTCTTTTATGGAAAATATATCCGTTCCCTCAAATAATACTTTCCCGGAGGTAGGTCTTTGTATTCTTGTTATTATCCGTGACAGCGTTGATTTTCCGCATCCGCTTTCTCCAAGAATGCCTAAAGTTTCTCCCTCATATACCGTTAAGGATACTCCGTCCAAAGCCCGGTTTATATTATTGCCGCTTTTAAAGTGCATTCTAAGGTCACGGATCTCCAATAGGGCTTTCCTTTTTACACCGGTTTCCTGGGCTCTTTCTGCAATACAGGCATTTAGTAATTGAGCCGTCTCATTTGTCCTGGGGTTTTTCAATACTTCTTGCACATCCCCTTCTTCAACTATTCTGCCTTTACTTATTACAGCAACCCTGTCCGCAATTTTAGCCGCCAGCTGCAAATCATGAGTAATGAAAATAACCGAAGTACCTTGAAGCCTTGCAAGATCCTTTATTAGCTTTATTATGGAATACTGAACAATTACATCAATGGAACTGGTGGGCTCATCTGCTATGATTAACTCAGGCTCACAGGAGGAGTTCATGGCAATTACGCCCCTTTGGGCCATTCCTCCGCTTAACTGATGGGGATAGCTTTTCATGTATTGTAGGGGATCATTTATATTCAGCTTCCGTAAAAAATCCTCCATTAATTGGGCTGCTTTTCTTTTATTAATTTTTTTGTGCTTGTTTAAAGGCTCGGTAAGCTGGCTTGCCATTTTTATAACAGGATTGAGATATGAAAGGGGTTCTTGGAATACCATTCCAATTTTTGCTCCCCGTATTTTAGTCAGTTCCTTTTCCGGCAGTGAATTTATGTCCCGGTCATCAAAAAAAATTTTCCCTTTTATATCAAAAACATCCGGGCTGTTAAGTCCAAGTACGGACCGGGCAAGCATGCTTTTACCGCTTCCCGATTCCCCCACGACGGCAAGAATTTCTCCTTTTGAAACGCTCATATTAATATTGTCCAGTATCTTTTTCCCTTTAAAAGACAAGGAAAAATCCTTTATCCTAAGAATAGTATCCATGCTCGAGACCACCTTTATTGACTAGTGCTTTGAATCCAGGGCCTTCTTAAATTCATCTCCCAATATGTTCAGGCTGATCATGGTAATGGCAATGAAAAACAACGGCAGAAATATGACCCAGGGGTGATAGGTGATATTTGAATATTTAAACCCCTCATTGACCAGCGTTCCCCAGCTTGCATCGGGAGGCTTTATTCCCAGGCCGAGAAAGCTTAACGTACTTTCGGCAAAAACAGCCGAGGGTACATTAAGCATCAAACTGACAAGAATTTGGCCACGGCAATTGGGGAGTATGTGCTTAAACATTATATACCATCTGCCCGCACCGAACGCCTTTGCCGCCCTCACAAAGTCCATTTCCTTTAACATAAGGGTCTGGCCCCTCACAACCCGGGCTGTTGACGTCCACCCGGTCACTGAAAGAGCCAGAATTACCGAAAAGCAACTGTTCCCCATCGCCATAGTGATAAGCACAACCAAAATAAGATCCGGAATGGAATACAAAGCATCTGCCAGTCTCATCATTACCTCGTCTACCGTCCCGCCAAAAAGCCCCGACATTCCCCCATATAAGGTACCGATAACCATCTGTATTATCGCTGCCAGGATACCTATGGCAAGAGATATTCGTGCCCCCTGCCATACCCTTACAAACAAATCTCTTCCGAACTCATCGGTGCCGAACCAGTGTCCTTTTGACATGGGCTTAAGAAATATGCTGTCTGTATCATGGCTGTAGCCGTCAAAGGGGGAAAATGCCGGTGCCGCTATTGCCATCACTGCGATAACAATAAGAATAACAGCACCGGCCCATGCTAATTTGCTTTTTAATACGGTCCGGACAGTGGTCTTTATGGAAAAAAGCATATTCTTTACTCCCGTGCTTTTTTATTCTCGGACAAATCAAGCTCCAAGCCTGTCTTTCGGCTCAATACGCACCCTGGGGTCCACAATTGCGTAAAGTATATCGGTTAGTGTGTTTATCAGAACCACAATAAACACACTAAATACTGAAAGTCCCAAAACCATTGTATAATCCTTGTCCTGCACACTGGATACAAAATAGCGTCCCAATCCCGGAATGGAAAAAATGTTTTCAATCACAAAAGATCCCATAATTATTGACGAAACCAATGGGCCGGATATCGAAAGCAGCGGAAGCAGTGCATTTTTTAATGCGTGTCTAAACACAACTTCCCTCTTGTTCAGCCCCTTAGCCCGGGACATAACTATGTAATCCTGATTCATGACATCCTTCAAGCTCGACCTGAGCATCTTGGCCACTATCCCCATTACTCCGGCCGCAAGGGCTATTGTAGGAACAACGGTGGAACGAAAGCCCTCCCAACCTGTATTGGGAAAAATATTGAATCTGACTTTCGTAATATTATAGATTAAAACAGACAGCCTATAACACAGAAGATACTGTAGCAGGGTTCCGACAACAAATCCGGGTAATGAAACAGATATCATTGTTATTGCTGAAATAATATGATCCTGTGCTTTATTTGTGAAAAGTGCAGATATCAATCCCAAAAGAAGGCCAACAAAGGCTGCCAGCAAAACAGCCCTTATACCTAAATCCAGTGATACCGGGAATGCTCTTTTTATGATAGAGGATACACTGCGGTTTTTATAAATCATGGAGATACCAAGATCACCTTTTACGAGGTTTTGCATATAACGAAGATATTGCTCATGAAAAGGCTTGTCAAGGCCATATTTAGTGTTGAGATTGCTAAGTATTTGAGGATGAACCATTTTGTCGGAATTAAACGGGCTTCCCGGCAAACACCTTATAAAGATAAAGGTTAAGGTTACTACCAGCCACATGGTTATTAAAAAGGACGCCAATCTTTTTAGCAAAAACCGTACAAACTCCAATTTTTCATCCCCTTTTTAAGGACAGTGTCAGCTATCCGTTTCATGCTAAATAGCAACCTTTTACACCCTTATTCCAAATCTATTCAACATAGGTCCAGTACATATCAATATCCTGAATGGCGCTGCTTCCTCTGACCAGCCCTTTAACCCTGTTGTTTACCGCATAGCTGTTGGCAATGAAATAAAGAGGGCACACAGCCATATCGTCCATTGCAATTTGTTCTGCCTTTATCAGCAGTTCCATCCTTGACTTATCATCGATTTCCCGGATAGCCCTGTCCAAAAGCTCCTCAAACTGATTATTGCTGTAAAACGCCACATTATAAAAGCTTTTTGACGAGAAAACATCCAGATAAGCCAATGGATCATTATAGTCTGCCGACCACGTGAGAAGTGCCATCTGATAATCTTTTGACATCATTTTTTCCGCCATTGCGTCAAAGGACATTACCTGAAGCTCTACATCTACATCCAAACTCTTTTTCCACATGTCCTTTAGAACCTGGGCATCCCTTTTGGATAACTCCGTGTCATTAACCAAAAAAACTATTTTAGGCATTTCAGATATGCCTAACTCATCCAAACCTTTCTCAAGGAGCTTTCTTGCCGTGTCTATATCATTGTCCTTAAACAGGTCTCCCGCCTGTTGTCTGAACTTTCCGTTATAACCTGCCACAATCGGACTGACAAAGCCATAAGCTTCCTTTGAACCGTCATTTAATATTTTTTCCACAAGGGTTTTCCGGTCAAGAGCATAAGAAAGGGCCTTCCTTATATTTACATTACATAAAACCGGATCCTCATTGTTCAAGGTTACATATTCAACTATTCCCGAGTTGTAGGCTTCCACCCGGCAATTGCTGTTTTCCAACTCAGCCGCCAACATCCGGTCGGTTATTTCTATCATGTCGATTTCTCCTGACTTAAAGGAGTTGATGGCAGCAGTATTATCCCTTATCATTTTAAAATCTATTTTTTCAAGATTAATTACGTCCGCATTCCAGTATGTGTCATTCTTCACCAAAACAATGTTTTCATCATGATTCCATTCCTGGACCGTAAAAGGACCGTTACCCAATATCGCTTCGGCTTCTGTTCCATAATTTGAAATGTCACCGGAAATCTGTTTGTCATAAAATTCCTTGTTAACCGGCATATACACACTGTTGCACACAAGATCCAAAAAGTATGGTGTCGGCTGCACAAGAGTTACCCTCAAAGTCCTGTCATCCACCACATCAACAGCTACATCCTCGGCCTTACCTTCACCATATGCGTATGCTTCGGCACCCTTTATGCAGAAGAAGAGATTTGCCATAAAAGCGGGCTCATGATATTGAGGTTCGGGATCAAGGGCACGCATCCAGGCATCTTTGAAGTCTTTTGCAGTAACAGGAGTACCATTACTCCATTTAGCATCCTTTCTGATATAAAAAGTATAGGTCAGCTTGTCCTCACTTATTTCCCAGCGCTCCGCAGCACCGGGAACCGGCAAGCCCTCTTTATCCTTCCTGCATAACCCTTCAAAAACGGCATTAATGACCCTCATCGGAACAACGTCATAAACCAATTGGGGATCAAGGGTTGGCGGCTCATCCCCAAGGTTTATGCAAACCTCATTAAAACCCGCCTCAACATCGCTACACGCGGGCAATACCAGAGTAATGCACACAAAAACAGCCAATAGTAAAGCATGGTAACTTTTGAGCTTCATGAGCTTTTACCTCCTTGTAAATAGATTGAATCCCTTCGATATTTGATTTTGATTTGATTTCGCTTTGAGAGAAATTATTTTAAAAAGCCTTTAATTAGCCATGGAATCCTTGGTAGTTTAATTTTTTCTCCTGTCCTTTACATATGTGCTTCCCGGCATGGTTTTTGCCTTCTTTTTCAACTCAGCTGCTATCTCGGAAATTTGAATATGACTTATAAGCTCCCTTATTTCGTTGGACACAATAGCAAGGGATATGGATATTAAAGGAAATTTCATGATCTGACCCTGCCGGTTACTGGTCACTATATATCCTCTTTGCAAGTCTTCATCACAGTATAGGCTTTTTATCTTATTGTCAAAGTCGTTAATTATCCCCTGACATATTGCTTCTGCTTTGTCGGGAGTTGATACAATTATAAAGTCATCTCCGCCTATATGACCTATGAAGTCTTCCGAATTTCCGAAGTTATGTACATTATCAATAATTATATCGGCAGTCAGCTTGATAGCCCTATCACCGCTGGCAAAACCATACACATCATTATAAGCCTTGAAATTGTCTAGATCCGCATAAATAACCGCAAAGAGCTGTCTGGTAGCAATTCTTTGATTTATTTCGGCCTGTATTTCAATATTCCCTCTCAATCCGGTAAGGGGATTTGCCCACCGATTCCTATCAATGCGTTTTAATGTGTTGCGAACTCTGCTAACCAGCTCTCTGCTGTTAAACGGCTTTATTATGTAATCATCGGCCCCAAGCTCAAGCCCGGTCAGCTTATCATCCTCATTTTCCTGTGCTGTCAGCATGATAATGGGCATCAGGTTGTTACTTTCGTCTTCCCTCAGAATTCTGCAAACTTCGAAGCCATCCATACCCGGCATAACAACATCAAGTATTACAAGGTCGGGCTTTTCCGTTCTGACCTTTTGCAAACCTGTGGGACCGTCTGATGCAACTACAACATCATAGTCAGCACCTGTAAGGATGTCTGAAATTAATTTTGTCATGAATTCCGTATCATCGATTATTAAAATCTTTTTCTTAAACATTTATTATGAACTCCTATTGAAGATATAATTATAATACCTATCAAATATATCGGAACAACAAGAATAAATTTTAATATTGTTATTAAATTATATATTAAAAAAAAGTATTTGAAAAGTTAACTAATGAAAAATAAATATCGATTTCCGAGCCTCTAAAGCTTTAAAATGCATTGGATAAAGTTTTTCTTTACCGTTTTTCTCTACTATAATAATATGCATCCGAAGGTTATAAAGGAACCTATAAGATTTATGTTTTTGTGGTATAATTACTACTAAAGGAGTGATTTAATTGGCAGAATTTTGTAACTGTGGTTCATTGATGATAAACGGTTCCTGCACAAATAAAAATTGCAACAACCGAGTATCAGCAAAGCATGCCTCTTCAGCAAAGCGAGTAGAAAAGGAAAAGGCTTCGGAAAAGAAAAGCCCCTCAAGCACTCGTACTCGAAGGGCATCAAAATGTATTACTTATAATCTGAAGGATTTGGCTGAAAAGGTAGAGAATATTTGATTTAACTTCTCTAAATTGTGTACAGCAGGACAAGGAAAACATTCAAAATTTCCGTGTCCTGCTAAAAATCCTACGATTCAGACGCTATCCCATCGTTTTCGCTAAAAAATCTTCGGTTTCTGATGCTGTACTGCCAACCGAGATAAGAATACTTCTCCTTACGATGAGACGGGATCATACCCTACCACGGTCCATATTCCTGTGCTGTCCTGTCTTATCAGCCTTTTTAAATATACCCTGCGTATCGGTGTTGTATCTGAGCTTACTTCCACAACAGCATTTACACCGTCATTTTTTACAACCTTGATATCCTCATATTGGACAGGATAGTCTCCCTGAATTCCTTCCGGAGAAATCTTCAGGCTTACAAATACCTGTGCAACATAAACAGGATCAAGCTTCCACGGCGAATGTCCGGCATCCACACTCTTCTGATCATTTTCCTCAATCTCCAAGTCAACAGGAACCTCAATCTGTGGCTTATCGGGGGTTTTTTCATCTCCTTTGGGAATCACAACAGGTCCTCCGGCTAAGCTTTCTGCAAATAAAGCCAAGTGCTCCAATGAATCGTTGCCGACTACAGCAAATTCAAACCCGCCTTCCTGCCAACGAATAGAGGAAATATCGGAAACACCGGAATAAACCCCTCCACCGGCAAGAACTCCATAATCCTCCTGAACCGGGGACTGAATTTCGGCAACATTTCCGTTAAGGGTACCTAAAACCGCTGCCGATGCCGGATTTAATTCGCCTTCGGTCTTTTCTTGCAATATAATCACTCTGTGTTTTTTATCCCGGGAAGTATAATTTAGTTTAACGGTCTTCATCCCGTTGGCAACCGCAATGCCATCTCTTTTGTAGCTTTCAGGCAACTCTTTCGGTATTTTCGGAGCAAAACCGGTTAAATCTTCTACTTCTTCTATATTGTTAACCCATTGCTCAGGGTTTCGGTCCACTTCCTCAAAGCCATCGGGAACGCTATAGATAGTGAGCTCCTCGGGCAATGCATTCCGATATTCAATACTCGTATAGGTAACTGTATACTGAATTGCATTTTGCATTGCACTCTCCCTTTTAAGCGGAAGCTTGGTTTCTCTATCAACCCATATGCGGTATGGCAGTCCTCCTTTGGGTGTCACCTCCAAAACGGTAACACTCCTGTTTAAAACCTTGTCTTCTCCAATAGCTTTAACTTCTGCGGCATTCTTGACATCGTCTATTTCATTGCCCAATTCGAAGGTAAAGCGGTATGGGTCAGGAAAAGCAGGAAAAACGTAAACCTTTTTCTCTTGGGGAAGCTGCTGCCATTTCTTTTCTCCGTTGTTTACCGTTATCACGCCTGCTTGTGAGCCTTCAAGCTCTTTTATATAATAGTGTCCTTCCTTATCGGCCCACACCTCACGGATTGCCTGTGTGGTTTCCTTTCCCTCGGCATTCTTTTCAATAATCTCAATTATACCGTGATATGCCTTCACTTCCTGAAAAGCCTGCTCCATGGCATAGACAATATCAGCGCCTCCGGGGTGCAATATAAAGTTCACGGCAAATACCAATGCAATAACCGCCGCAACTGCTGCCGCTGCAGCAATCCAAGTGTGTTTTTTCTTCTTGACCGTCAGCTTTTTCGGCAATTGTTTTGCAACATTTTCAGCCAATTTAACAGGATAATCCGCCCCCGGAAGAGCCGGTTCTTTTAAACTGCGAACTTTTCTCACAGTCTTCATAAGCTCCTCCATTTGAGGTGATTCAGTGGAATTTCCATGAACCTCTGGTTTTTTCTCTTCATTCAGTCTATCAATATAATCAGAGAGCTTTTTTTCATCATTTTCCATAATAAATACCTCCAACTTTTAATCAATCATAAGTTTTAAGGATTTCAGCAAGATTTTGCAGCGCCCTGTATTGCAGAACACGAACAGAACCTTCTTTTTTGTTCAAAATTTTTGCGGTTTCATTTACGGAATAACCCTTCAGAATCCTCAACTCAATAACTGTCCGCTGCTCCTCATTAAGTTTATTCAAGGCCTCCCGTATCACTGTCCTCTCGGCACTGGCTTGTGCAGCATCGTCCACAGCTGTTTCAATAGGATTTATTTCTTCAAAATTTACGTTTGAACCCCGGCGTTTTTTCTTACGCCATCTATCCCGCAAAATATTCAATGCCGTGGTTTTTAAAAAGCCGATATATTTTTCTATTTTCACATCGTGCTTCTGCAGGTAGGAAAATGCTTTTACATAGGTTTCCTGCGTAATATCCTCAGCTTCCTCGCGATTCTGCACTTTATAGTATATGAAACGGTATACCGGCTCCCATGTCAAAGTGCATATTTCTTCTATGGTCTTCAGATCTCCATCGTGTGCTTTTTTCAGTTTTTCCTCCTCAATCATATTTCTGGCTCCTTTTTCCGACCGGTCAGTTGTTTTCAATAATAATGACGTTTAAGGCATAATAAATGTTACATAGCAATTCTGACTTTCCTAATTTTTCTTTTTTTTGCTCAGTTCATTCGTGAAATTCCATCAATTAAAAACGGGAGCCTGAAAGACCCCCGTTTCTCTATTTTAAACTCCCCTATAAATCCAGCTTTCTTACTGCCTCTTCCCTATATTTTTTTACATCATCCGTCAGCTTATAATCGTTTTCTTCCAACAAGCTCATATAGTCCCTTAGAATCGTGATGTAATCACTATCATCGGTGTTTGATTTCAATACATCCATATAAGCCTGTTTGGCTTCTGAATCCATTGTACTTGAATCGTAGCTGAATAGGGGAGTGTTATTTAAGCCAAACAATGTAAAGTTTATATATTTTTTATGTAAATCTTTTATATGATTGATTCTTATTGAATCGGGATGAAGCTTTATAAACTTTTCCTGATTCAAAGCCCTCTCAAGTACTTCTTCCCAGCTTATGACAAGGGCTGCATCCTTAGCCGGTGCTCTATTGGATTCCGCTGCCATTATATTAATATATTCTCTAAAATCGTCGGTTACATAATCACTGTATTTTTTATAAATCTCATAATTTATAACCGGGAAAAACATTCCTTCCGCCGTTTCAACCTTATATCCCTTCTCTTTTGTCTCCTTCAACAGCTCCTGTACCTTATAGTCTTCAATGCTGTATATTTTACCTATATCAAAATCCTCTAAGAAAGCTTCCGCCATCTTACTTTGGATTTCTCCGTTTTCCGTGAACTTTTTCTCCAACTCGGGTAAAAATTCTTTTTGCCTTTTTTCAAACTCATCAACCATCATTAAGGCTATATCACTGGAAACCTGGGACACATTGGCGTCCAGAAATTTGATTATTTCAGTCAATGAAGATTTATTTTGAAGCAGTGCCCGGTATTGCTCCTTTATTCTTTCAAGGTTAACCCCCTGCTCTGCCGCAGTACCTGAATCTTTTCGGTTATATGAATTATCTGCAATGGCCTTATTGATATCAAGCTTGCATCCTGTCGTAGTACCCAAAATAAGAACCGCTGCGGACACGCTCAGCAAAAATCTCTTAACAGAACTATTCCCGTAATTTTTCATCAACACAAAAATCCACTCCTAAAAATCCTATGTATTTACGCATTACCGAACAAAACCTCCGGGGACTTTAAGTCTCCATCGCCTCTTGGTCATTTCATTTCGTGAAATCCCACCAATAAATATTGCGTACATAATAATAGACGCAGTATCACGACACAAAGTTTCAATAAAATTTGAATATTTCTTCTTTGAAAAGATAAGATGAAAGGTAACGTATATCCAACACAATATCAATTCAGTAAATTAAATACTTAAACAATAAAAGTTCGGGACATCGAGTCCCTTCGCTTTTGCCTCTTTCATTTCATTCCAAGAGGCCAAATAATAAAAAAAGCTTAAGAGCATCGAGCCCTCTCGCTTTTTATTTCCGCTTTACTAAATCACACCTTTTTTGAAATCTAAAACGAATATTCTCCTTGGAATATGTAACCTTAAGCTTTTGTTGTTATGGCCCTTTAATTTAAACCTTCTTGAAAGAAACTAAGTACATAGAACTCGTTTCCCTTTTGGAAAAAATACTGTTCCCAGGCATACTCATCAACCCAGGCAGGATCTATGAACAGTTTATACACCTTTAAGTCATCATTTCCGAAAAACTCTTCCAGCCGATTTAACAAGCCCATAAATACACGGTTGCTTTTTTTGCTCTTTTGGGCAGGCATGGTGTTACCGTCTTCATCCTCAATGGAAACCTCAAAGTTCCTCATGCTGAATACTCTGAAAAACCAGTCGCAGCAATTTTCAAACAGATCATTTTTCCAGTCATCCAATTCCCATATGCTGTCAATCCTTGTCCTGTGTTCTTTTATGGGGCTTTCATTATAAAATTTCTCTACACACTCGTTAATGTCTTTTACATCATCATATTTGATAAATTTGTAACTATGTGCGTAGCACACACCATAAAAGCTTACAAGGTTGGATATCCCTTCTAAATACCCAATTATCCCATTGAATAATTCAGCTTTCATGTACAAATCCTCCCGCAATATTATTTGAAAATAATATAAAAAGCCAAACAACAAGACGTTATAATATTATTTATATTTATAGATATATGTAATAATAGCTAATTTTAGTTTACTACTGTTAGCTATATCAGTCAAGCCATCCGGAGTGGGTATATGTTATTCACTCAAAAAACGGGGAGGAAATATCGGAAATGAAATTGCAGAGCCTGTAAATACTACAACGAAAAGAGAGCACTTCTCACAAATCGTTTTATTTCCGCCCTCTAAGAGTATTTACAGGCTCCAAGCTTAAAACGCATATATTCCCCAAAAGCCTTTAAACCGCTGTTGTCAACGGTAAGCCGAGGTTTTCAACTCCGGCAATGCTGTTAACTATTTCCGAGATTGAAAAACCCTCTTTCATTATCGATGAATACACTTCTTTCACTGAATTGGGTACAAATATCTGGCATGCTGAAAAAACGCCGTCAATTTTATAACGTCCCATATATGCGGGAATAAAAACCGTTTCAAGTGCACCTACGTGAACTTTTTTAGAATCGTATATTATTTCCGCTTCACCGTTTATGAACATAAATGCCGAAAAAGAACCGTCTGCAATGAAATCGACAGGTATTCCCCTGCCCTCTATTTGTCTGACACAGAAATGCTCACATATAGCCAGGTATTTTATTTTGACCTTGTCATAGCACACTGTTAGCCCGTTGAACAAAGCCTTTCGTTTATTAAAGTCAAGGACATCCAAAGCTTTGCTTATGTGAAGAGGTCTTTTTCTTCCGGCAGCATCGGTCCTGTCATAGTCGTACAGTCTGTAAGTCAGATCTGAATGCTGCTGTATTTCAGCCACTACCAGTCCGTCATTTAAGGAATGCACGGTACCTGCCGGTACGAAAACAACATCCCCCTTCTTCACCATAACCTTCCTATATAGACCGTTATGCTTGCATTTTAAAATAGAATCACGAATTCTGGATTTGTCATTACCTTGAGAAAAGCCATGAATAACGGAAGCACCCGGCTTGGCATCTATTATATACCACATTTCGGTCTTCCCGTTTTTGCCTCGCTCATATTCTGCGGCATACTCATTGTCGGGATGAACCTGTATGGATAGTTTGTCATTCGCATCAATAAACTTCAGCATCACCGGAAGCCCAGTGCCGAATCTTTCACCAAGAACCTTCTTTCCATACTTTTTTATTACCTTTGACAAAGTTTGACCCTTTAATTGGCCATTGGCTATTTTGCTTTCGTTTCCTGCTATAACCGATAATTCCCAACTCTCCGCAATTCGCCCCTCGGGAGCGGGTTTACCAAGCCTTCTTAAATTATCTCCTCCCCATAGGTAATCCTTGTATACTGGCATCATCTTATAAGGATAAAGCATATAAACACCTCTCTTGCTAATGTTTTTAACTGTTTTTCTCAATGTTTAAATGACATTATCTTTAAATAAAATCATGTCCAGTGAATACAATATCCCTATTTTAATAATTAAAATCAATGTTTCCGTCCGGTTCAACGAACAGAAATATATATTATGATATATAAAAGTATATATATTTCATTATTCAATTTCAGATATTTTTAAATAAGATATAATATATGAAACGAGACTTTCGGCTCCCATATTTAAATTCAATCCTTGTGGAGTCAGTCCGTCATAGCACCCTCCGGTTTCGCTGTCGATGAGGCTGATACCCTTGGAGTTGGCGCCCTCATACCACGCATGGCATTTTTTCGCCTTTTTCAAAAATCTCTTATCTTTTGTTATTTCATAGGCCTCCATGTAGGTTAATACTGCTTCACATGCTTCTACGGTTTGCTCATCGAATTCAGCAATTTTACCTCCTTTGGGCAGCCATCCGTCACATCCCACCGGTTTGAAATATCCATCTTTAAATGTAATACTTTCGAGGAACTGAAGGCTTTCCCCGGCTACTTCCCAAAACCGTTTCTCACCTGTAACCCTGTAAGCTGCTAAAAGGGACCATGGGAGAACGTTATTGCAATATGTAACATTTTCCTCAAACCATTTCCACTCCCCATCCCTGTGCTCATCATACTGACTGCAAAGGGATTGGGCTATCTGAAAAACAAGCCTCGTTGTATCCTTATTCTCAAGGCAGGAAAGACCTATTATTGAATAAGCCTTTGCCCTAAGCCAATTTAGACCGGTTACATGAGGCATTGCATTTTTCAATATGGATGAAAGACCCTGTTTAACTCCCGTAGGGGTATTATCATTGGAAAGGGCATATCCCAGTGCCCACAGGCATCTTCCGAAGCAGTCCTCCGATCCTTCCTCCTCAAGCCATTTTCTGTCATACCCCATAAAGTTTTTAAACTTTCCGCTATCGTTTTGTGCATTCAGCAAAAATGACGCATAGCGGTAAACAAGGTCAAGATATTCTTTCTTTTTGAATCTTCCGTACAGCATAAGGGCCATAATCAATGCCCTTGCATTGTCGTCCGTAGTATACCCATGGTTCGGGTCGGGAAGTGCATATTTTGAGTGCTGGAGCATACCGGTATCATCGGTAAGCCGGAAGATGTGGTCATCCTTCAAAGCTTTGCTAAAGTAAAGCTTTTCCGTCATTTGTCCAAGCTTCCTTTAGGATTTGATGTTTCAAGAATATCCATAAAGAACTTGGCATAATGATTTGCGACCTCTCCCCACATCATTGTTCTTCCGACACTCAAAGTTCTCTCTTCCATTTCTTTTTTGGCTTCAGGATTGTCAAGCACGTACATAATATGCTTTGCCAAAGAATCGGCATCATTAAACTCCGCTAAAAGCCCTCTTCCCTCAGAAAGCATTTCTTTCGCATAGCTGTATGGAGTCGATACTATAACCCTTCCGTAACCCACAGCATAAGCAAGGGTTCCGCTGACTGCCTGATCTTTTCCCAGGTACGGTGTCATGTAGATGTCCGACATTTGAAGATATTGTATGATTTCCTCCTTGGAAAGGTACTTGTTTACAAACTGTACATGTTCGCCGATTCCCAGGCTTTCGACCGTCTTCATGAGTTTTTCCCTGTATACTTCGCCCGATTCCTTTTTCACGCAAGGGTGTGTCTGTCCGAGAATGAGATAAAGAATATCCTTATGCTCCTTGGCTACCTTTGCTATGGCTTCAATTCCATACTCCAGTCCCTTTCCCGGACTTAAAAGGCCAAAGGTACTTATAATGCTCCGGCCCGAAAAGCCATACTTTGCCTTTAATTCTTCCCGGGACTCGAGATCCTTGTAAGGCACACCGTGATGTATCACTTCAACCTTTGAAAGCGCTATATCATAGACCTTTTCAAGAATAGGCATTGTGTTTTTGGCCATTGTAACAATCTTTGTGCTTTTTTCTCCAAGCAGCTTCAATATTTCCCTTTGCTTTTCGGAAGGCTCGGGAAGTACGGTATGGAGCGTTGTGACAATGGGTATTCTGAGATTATTGACAAGATCCAGTATATATTCCCCTGCCTCTCCTCCGAATATTCCATATTCATGCTCTATGACAAGAAGCTCAATATCCGAATTGTTAACGGCATCCGCTACATTTTTATAGCTTTCCCTGTCATGCTGCCAAAGCTCCATTATAACTCTGTCGCTGTATGTATAATCATTATTGCTAACAGCAATTACTTTAGGTCTGTTTAAAAGACTCACTTTATCAAGTTCTCTTACCAGGTCCTGAGTAAAAGTAGCAAGACCGCATTCCCTTGGAGGATAAGTGCTCATAAACGCAACATTCCTCATCTCATTCAAAACCATGCTAAATCCTCCTGTTTCTTTTAATTTCATTGTTTTCAGCAATTCCTTCAGCTTAATAAACAGTCATTATCACTTTAAACTGCTATCGGGTAGCTTTTATTTTCAGTTAAAACACAACTTATTTTCTCACTGTTTTTATCTACAATGCAGTCGGACATAACCACCGAGTTTTTAACCGATGCTCCGTTTTCCACATGAACACTATCCCAGATCACACTTTCCGAAAGCTTTGCTCCCGTTCCCACAGAACAATGGGCACCCAATACCGTATTGGGACCGATAACGGTAGATGCTCCGATTTCAACATTTTCCCCTATGTATACCGGCCCGATTATTTGGGCATCGGGACTTATTTTTGCCGTTTTGCTGATATATTTCGAGTTCTCTTTAAAGTTATGCTCACTGATGGGCAATCTCCCTTCAAGAATGTCGTAGTGAGCTATCATATATTTTTGGGGTGTACCTACGTCAAGCCAATAGGAGCAGGCATTATATACTGCCAATTTATATCCCTTTTGAAGAAGATGCGGATATGTTTCCCGTTCAATGGATACAGCTCTCCCCGAAGGAATTTCCTTCAAAAGCTCCGGTTCAAAAATATATATACCTGCATTGATTAGGTTGGAACAGCTTTCGTGGGGTTGAGGCTTTTCCTTGAAGGATTGTATAAAGCCGTTTTCATCATGCTCAATTACGCCGTAGTTGGAAGGATTGTCAACCTGTGTTACCGCAATGGTTGCAATTGCTCCGGTTTTTTTATGAAATTTTATCATTTCGGAAATATCTATATCGCTTAATATATCCGCATTAAACACCACAAAGGTATCATCGGTGTATTTATGTGCATTTTTAATTGCACCGCCGGTACCTAAAGGCTTTTCCTCAAAAATATAGCTGATTTTTATTCCCCGCTCTTCTCCGCTTCCAAAGTATTCTTCAATCTTATGAGGCTTATAGCATGTGCTTAATAAAACTTCGTCAATTCCATGTTTTTTTAGATTTTCAATATTCCTTTCGAGAAGAGGTTTGCCCATAATAGGAACCATCGGTTTCGGCAAGTCGTCTGTAATCGGCTTCAAACGGGTTCCAAAGCCTCCTGCCAAGAATAACGCTTTCATGCACATTCCTCCTTTTTCAATAAATTTACGGTTTCAATCCCACTGAAATCAGAAGGAGGGTCTCTGCCAAATAATCGGAATACAAAGAAATTCGCATAAATACGCTTTAAAACTCCTTCTAATTTTATGATAAAATATTAATAACAACAAGCGTTAAAAATAAATATCTATAAAGCTAAAAGGAATATTAAAACGCATTATTAGCACTCACCAAAAATGAGTGCTAATAGTATTGTAATAATTACCTAATTTTTTGTCAAGGCTTTTCTGATTTTTCAGACAGTACTTGAAGAATCTAAAAAAGATAAAGCAAAAGCCCATCTTTAAGGGCTTTTGCTTTAATCTGAATATTAATCATAATTGGAGGCACCACCCAGATTCGAACTGGGGAATAAAGGTTTTGCAGACCTCTGCCTTACCACTTGGCTATGGTGCCTTATATAGAAACAAGAAATCGGATATTCCGATCTCCGGTTTCTTCATTCTGGAGCGGGTTACGAGATTCGAACTCGCGACTTTCACCTTGGCAAGGTGACACTCTACCACTGAGTTAAACCCGCATATTTACTTCTTATGCCATAAAAACTGGTGCCCAGAGCCGGAATCGAACCAGCGACACGAGGATTTTCAGTCCTCTGCTCTACCAACTGAGCTATCTGGGCAAATTGGCGACCCGGAAGGGGCTCGAACCCTCGACCTCCAGCGTGACAGGCTGGCATTCTAACCAACTGAACTACCGGGCCATGTGTGGTGGGCACTATAGGGCTCGAACCTATGACCCCCTGCTTGTAAGGCAGATGCTCTCCCAGCTGAGCTAAGCGCCCACACAATCATTGTCAGCTAAGCGACAATAGATAGTATACAGAATTAATTGTTCGAAGTCAATACTCAAATTGCTACTTTATTAAATTTATTATTTAATCTCTCTTTATATCTTGTTCATACTCAATCATACAAAGATTCTTTTGAAATTCATTCTATTTTTCAGCCTTTAACCAATCAAGCTTAACAACTCTTCCTCTGAAAACCGGTACTTTTTATTGCAGAAATGGCACTGAACTTCTGCACCGTGATCCTCTTTAATAATCTTCATTATTTCTTCTTTTCCCAAACTAATAATGCCGCTTTCCATTCTCTCTCTGGAACAGTTGCACATATACCTGCACGGTATCTTATCCAATATTTTTAAATCCTTTTCCGAAAGAATCATATTTAATATATCCTCCGGTGTTTTGCCTTCGGACAGCATCCCGGTAACCGAAGGAATGGAGTTTATTTTGTTCTCAATAAACGTTATGGTTTCCTCATCCGCTCCCGGCATTAGCTGAAGAATGAATCCGCCGGCATTGGCCACAATATCGCTTGCATTGGTCAGTACCCCTAAGGAAGTAACCGTCGGAACCTGCTCAGAATATGCATAATAGTATGCAATATCTTCAGCAATTTCTCCGGAAACAAGGTCTACATAGCCTATATACGGCTCCTTTAGTCCCATATCCTTTATTACATTGAGATAACCTTTCCCTATTGCACCTGCAACATCAAATTTTCCATTGCTGTTAAGAGGCAAATAAACCAACGGACGATGGACATATCCCTTCACATTTGCTTGTGAATCGGAAACAACCACAATTCCTCCTATAGGACCGTCTCCCTTTATCTGAACAGTAATGGTATCCTTTTCCCCTTTAAGTGTTGTAGACATCATTACAGCTGCAGTCATTGTTCTGCCCAATGCCACTGTGGCTAACGGAGACAGACCATGTATATTTTGCGATTCTTTTACCATATTCGCTGTAGTTGCAGCAACAGCCCTTATAGTGCCATCCCCTGCTGTGGCTTTAATAATGTAATCTTCCATAAATTACTCCCACCTTCATAAAGCTTCGTAAAAATAAATTCCCATGTAAAAATAAAAAATCCCCATATTGAAAACCCCGGTATGAAATATACCGGGGTATGTGGCCATTTTATGTTAAATCTTTTAGACTAAATTAGGCCTTCGTCACATTTGAAGCTTGAGGTCCTTTTGCACCTTCAACAACTTCAAATTCAACTTCAGCACCTTCTTCCAATGTCTTATAGCCCTCCATGTTTATTGCTGAAAAATGCACAAACACATCGTTTCCGCCTTCTCTCTCGATAAAACCGAAACCCTTTTCAGCATTAAACCATTTTACTCTTCCTCTTTCCATCCTGCACTCCTCCTGAACTTGATACTTTAACTTAGCTTGCATATCTTTGATGCTATTACTAAATCTATATCAGTTTATCACAATGTTTAACTGCTTGTCAATCTGATTTTACAATTTAACTATAATTCTCTATTATTTTCATCCCGATTCTCTTGTGTTTCTAAGGGTTCCACAAATATTTTTTCAAGTTTATTTTCCCGCTTTCATCAAAAATTATGCCCTCCTGTTCAAGCAATTTTTGTTGCTCAAACTCACCTCCAAAAGCAAAGGAAGAACTAATTTCTCCGTTTCTGTTGACAACTCTGTGACATGGTACTTCACCATAATATGGATTGCTATGTAATGCCCATCCGACTATTTTAGCCCATCGCGGTTTGCCCAACATTCGGGCAATTTGTCCGTATGTTGCAACTTTACCCTTGGGAATTTTTTTCACTATTTCATAAACATCTTCAAAAAACGACATTGTTGCCTCCTTTTCTACAAACAAAAAAAACCCTCTGGCTATTCTTAGACGGTGAACTTAGTTTTAAGCTGTCATAAACATTCAACAATTCCAATCCGCTTCCGATTACCATCCTTTTTAAATCTTCTATCTCATAGCATCTCTCATAATGAATTTCATCATACCTTTTGTATGAGTCTCCGTCTTTAACAAATATAGTCAAGTCAAACTCACACAGTCCTTTTTTTGCGTCAAAGCTGTTTTGCCATATATAAGTAATGTCTTCGGACACATCGTAAAATACATTGTCTTTAAATATATTTTTAAACTTGTAAGGCGTGTTTATATCAAAAATAAACAAACCTCCGGGATTTAAATAATTTTTTACAAGAGCCAAAACCTTCTTTATATCTTTTTTATAAATCAGATAGTTTATGCTGTCCATAAGGCAAACTATTGCATCCACCGTTCCATACAGTTCAAAGTCGGTCATGTCCTGATTAAGGTAAAGAATGTCCCGATCAATGGACTTGTCCTTTGCACAGCTTAGCATGTCCACTGATGAATCAATGCCAATCATATCATAGCCTCTTTTGTCCATTTCAAGACAAAAGCTGCCGGTACCGCAGCCAAGATCCAGTACCAATGAGGGCTTTATATTATTCACCTCGAAAATTTTTTCAATATAGTCTGCCCACTCTTTGTAGTTGACATCATACATCAGCTTGTCATAAACATAAGCAAGATTTGAATATATATTAACCACCCCGATTATAGCTTAAAGTACAGTATCTCTAATAAGCTCTCCATAATGTTTGCTCTATAATAATAAATTGGCTTTTAAAAACAATATACATAGAAAGCGAATTAATTATAACACACCGTACCAGTACCTGCAACGCAGTAGAATAACAAGAGTGCACTAAACAGACAAAAACGAAAGGGCATCGAACCCTTTCGATTTTTAGTCATTTCACTTCGTGAGATTCTACAAAATGTGAAGAAAAATATTCCGGAAATTTAAGTTACGCAATTCTAGAGCCTGTTAATACGGCGTGAAAAGGAGAGCATTCATTCTCACGAAGTGAGTTTTGCCCGACCCCACGAAGTATTAACAGGCTCTGTACTTATGAAACTTAAGTTATTGGAAACTTTTCTTGATTCTTATCTCATAGAGCTTATTCTTCTTTGTCTATTTCATCTTCTTTTTTGCAGCAATTAACCTTTGAAACTATTTCCGGTACCATTTCAACAAGCTTTTCAAAACTTGAAGACTTCTTTATGGGAAGCATTTCAATGTTATCACCCTTAATTACCAGCACTGCTGTAGGTGATATTTTGGCTCCCATACCCGAGCCTACACCGGTGCCTTGATCGCCTCTGGTATCGGAACCGCTTCCCCCACCTGTTCCCAGCCCAAAGCTAGTAGAAATAAACGGTATCAAAGTAGCCTCTCCGACTTTAATTGGTTCGCCTATCACTGTTTTAGAAGTAAGAAATTTCTCCAGTTTGTCAAATAATACGCTCACATTTTCATTTACATCAAATTTAGCATCAATTGCCATAGGATTTTACCTCCTTGAATTTATGGTTTTGCTTTATTCTAACAGGTCCTGAGAAATACAGCCTTAAAGCTATATAAGCTATATAAGCCGGTATTACTCTTCCCTGAATTAGGCACCTGCCTTCCAACACCTCATCATCAAACACTGTCTTAATACTAATGTTTGCTTTTTTAAGTACCTCATAGAATACATTTAAAACAGCACACATCAATCCGGTAACATAGGGATCCTCAAACCCCACTCTGCCTTCGATTATGAATTTTCTGGGCTTTATGTGCCTCAGCACCTTTTTTAGACTTATTAAGGCACATTCTATAAAATCCGGCTCAAGATATTTTTGAAAGTCTATTTTCTCTCGTTTCTTTTCTTTCCTTTTCGGCTTCTCTTTGTCACTCTTGAGCTTTTTGAATTTATCAACTTCAATTCTCTTTTTAAACCCAAACACAGTTGCGTATATTTGCATTTTTTCATTGCCGGCCAATTTAAAGTGGCCGCCTATCAAGCCTTTAAACAATATCACCCGGGCTTTTAAGAATACCTTTTCATATTTCTCTCCATGAATTTTGAACTCAATAGGCACGATCATAATAAGTGTCAGTAAAAAAATCAAAGCTATTATTACATATCCTAAAATCATTAATAATCTCATGCTTATGTCCTCTCTTGAATCAGTTTCAATCCATATTTAAGCCCACGTTTGGCTCCCTTTAAGGACACCTTTCCTATCATTGATCCTGTGGCCTTTATTCCCTTCTTGACTGCATTACTTCCGGGAATATAATTCACAAAACCCGAAGCAAAACTCATGGATTTCTTTTGCTGATAGATAAACTTCTTCATGCCGTATCTACTGCCGGTATCAAAAACATTATCCAGCACCATATTTCTAACCTGCTCCAGTTCATCGGGAACCTCCGACGGTTCATCAAGGTTTTCCAGTTCAAAATAAAGAAGCTTTAAACGGGTAAGCTCTTTTCTGCAATTTTTGCATACCTTCAGGTGCTCCTCAACAAAAATTTTTTCAAGAGGATCAATTGTTCCTTCTATATACATCTGTATCATATAACTTCCTACACTGCATTCCATACTCTACACCTCCCATACGCCTTTTTTAACAAGACTGTCCTTTAAAAGTTTTCTTCCTCTGTAAATGTATGTTTTAACAGTGCCTACAGGGCATTGCATAAGCTCGGAAATTTCATTATAGCTAAGTCCTTTGATATGCCTCAATATAACCGCCATTTTTACCTCACTCGGAAGTTCCTTGATGGATTCCTCCAAAACCTTCTTGGTATCGAGAAACATAACCTCATCTTCTGTAAGTCCGCTATCACAAACCGTATCCTCAAGAGTCGCCTTACTATCATCTATATTTGAATGAATCGATAATTCCGATGCCCTGTTTCTGTTATCCCTTTTATAATTAATGCAGGTGTTCACCGCAATCTTTTTTACCCAGGGGGATAAAGGCTTTTTTTCATCAACCTTTGCAAATCCCTTGTAAATTCTAATAAAGATCTCCTGCACCAGGTCAAGGGCATCCTGCTGTGAATAGGTGTAGCTGTAGCAAATGCTGTATATGTACTTCTCATATTTTTTAAACAGAAGCTCAAAGCCTTCCCTCTTATTCTTTTTGCATAGGTTTATTATTTTCTTATCCGGAACTTCCAACAAGTTAACCGCCCTTCATAATAACTTCAGCTGCTTTTATAAATATATACACATTTAAAACTGAAAAGTTTTGGTGATTTTAAAATTTTTAATTAAAAAAAGAAACTCCTTAAAGAGTTTCCGTATTGTTATTTTCATATAACGTGCTCCTTGCAACGAAAAGAAAGCATTACGCATGTAGTGCAGTTCATTTTTTGTGATTTATAAAAATACATACTAATGTTTAAGTCATTTATATTCTTCATTAAAAAACACTTTCTCCGGGGTATTTTAAATCCTTTCCCCTTAAGCAATCCATGATCTCCATAATCTTAATCGTATCGTAAAAGGTCTGCTTATCACTCTCGGTTTTATTCTGCCGGAGGCACTCCATGACTTCCATTGCCTCATAATTTTTTCCGTTAGATTCATAAGGAACATCAATATGTTGTTCGTCTCCATCATTAAGCTTTATAATAAGTTTTGACGGAAAATAAAAGTTCGGCACAATAATATGCCCTTTGGTACCGTACAGGGTAAAATCAACCGGTGCAGAAAAGGTGCAAGCTGAGGAAAGCAATGCCGTTTCACCTTTATCAAATTTCAAGAGATAGTGGGATTCTTCATCCACACCTGTTTTCCCTATATTCATTGAGCCTGTTATATGAACAGGATACTTTTCCAAAACCATACATGCAAAAGTTATTGGGTATATCCCCAGATCTAAAAGTGCTCCTCCTGCCAAATCAAGATTGTATAGCCTGTGCTTCGGGTCAAAGGGAACATCGATACAGAATTGCCCCTTCAGAACTTTTATCTCTCCGATCAAACCTTCTTTTATCACATCCATCAATCTTGACAGTGCCGGTGAAAATCTTGTCCACATGGCCTCCATTATAAACAGCCTCTTTGCTTTGGCTGTTTCAATAAGCTTTAAAGCCTGTTTTGCATTTAGCGCAAAGGGCTTTTCACAAAGTACATGCTTACCGTTGTTCAGGCACAGCATGACATTTTCATAGTGAAAATTATGAGTTGTCGCTACATACACCACATCTATACTTTCATTTTTCACAAAATCCTCATAGTTGTCATAGTAGTAGGGCAGATTAAACTCCTCTGCAAATTGTCTTGATTTTCCCGATTTTGAGGCCGCAGCTATCAATTTAGCACCCGGTACGGCTTTCAATGCATCCGCAAATTCCCGTGCAATGCTTCCGCAGCCCATAATTCCCCAGTTAATTGTACTTTTGCTCATAAAAATCCCACACCAATACGATAATATTTTTACTTCTTTCTATGAGTATATTACCACATTTCATAATGCTAAACCATATTAAACTAGCTTAAGAATCGGGTTAAGAAAAAGGGTTAAGAAACTGAGTTCTGAAAACGGGTTTAGAAAAAGAGTTCAGAAAATATTCCAGAAACTTAAGTTTCGCAGTCTAGAGCCTGTAAATACTCCTCTGGGTAGAGCAAAACTCGCTTCGCTCAAACAATGCTCTCCCTTTCCTCGTCGTATTAACAGGCTCTACGTCTGGCTTCACAATGTTTCTTCCATATTTTCCGAACCCGTTTTCTTTCCTTTGTTTATGCCCGCATCTAAAGCAAAAACTTAAAAATCTATGCATTCACGTATGCAGAAAGAAAATATCCGGAACTCCCCACCGAATATCCGGATATTTCCCTTTCCCCATTATGATTTTATGTCAACATTATCAAAAGAGCTTATACAATATCCTACAACACTATTGCGATGTACTTCATATGTCACAGGTTTTGCCCCGCAACATTATCCTGCTTTTCCATCTGCATCAACTTCTTCCTTTTGGTTATAAGACCTCCGATGCGTCCCGTTTCTTTGGCGGTCAAGCTCTTCCAGCCGTATTTCTTTACCTTCTCAAACAATCCAAGCTCAGCAATTATCTCATTCTTAATTTTTTCATCTAAGTTTTCCATATCGCACCACCTCCTGTGGTTATTATGTACCAAACCACATAGGGGTATACATATTTTTAGAAAAATTGTTATAGTTAGTTTAGTTTTCTCCCAATTCTTCCTTTATTACCTCTATTGCCTTCTTAAGCTGCAAATCGTCTTCCCGCGGCACCTGAGATGCAGGATAATATTTATACTTTTCATCCAGTTCCACTACAATATCGGGTTCAATTCCTTTCTCATGTATGCATACTCCCGATGGAGTAAAATATCTTGCTATAGTCACCTTTAAGCCCGATCCGTCCTCAAGATTCACTACCGCCTGAACCAAACCTTTTCCAAAGGTCCTTGTACCTATTATTTTTCCTTTTCCGTAATCCTTAACTGCACCGGACAGAATCTCTGATGCGCTGGCACTGTTTCCGTTAACCAAAACAGTAAGAGGTATATTCAGTTCGGTTGAATCGGATTTCTTCTCAGATCTGTTACCCAAACGGTCTTCCGTATATACAATCAAACCTTCCGGCAGCAGTCTGTCTGCAATAGCGGAAACTTGGTCATAATCACCGCCAGGGTTGTCTCTCAAATCAATTATCAATCCTTTAATTCCCTGATCGAGAAGCTTGTTTAAGTGAGTTCCGAAATCCTTTGCAATATCGTTGTCAAACATTATTAACCTGATATAGCCTATGTTTCCTTCCAGCACTTCACTGTTTATATTTACGATTTTAATTTCCTTTCTGATAACATCAAAATCCAGATATGTTCCCTCGGAAGGTCTGAATACCGTAATTTTGACTTTTGTATTTTCCTCTCCCTTTATCATGCTTACAATTAATTTGTCATCCCTTATTGTCGTTACATCTTTATCGTCAACCTTAACTATCTTATCTCCCGGCAATATACCTACTTCCTTTGCAGGAGAACCCTCGAAAGCCTCAACAACCGTAAGTATTCCGTCATTGTCCATGTTTATCGACACACCGATTCCCACATAGCTGCCCTGGGTCTTTTCGTTAAATTCCTTCATTTGATCCTTTGTAAAATAAACGGTGTAAGGGTCTTCCAAAGAATTGGCCATTCCGGAAATAGCTCCTTCGAGCATTTGATTCTGATCAACGTTTTTATAAAAATAAGTGTCCAAAAGGTTTTTTACCTCATTGAATTTATTTATATTTACAGAATCTACATCGTCTTTGTCAAAGGTTATTGCATAATCAGGGTTAAATTTTTTTGAATCTTTATATTTTTCAGCATCCTTCTCGGACAATACAATATAATGCGGATTTTTATAATGCCAAACCAAAAATCCAAATGCAGTTGTTGTCGAAGTGAGCAACATTACCAACAATATAGGTAAAACTTTACCGGTAATAACATTTTTATTCAATTCGAGACACTCCCCTTGCTATAGTTTGTTGAACCAGACTAATATCCGACCGAACGCATATCGCCTCAGAGTACCATACTATTCTATAAGGAATCTATAGTACTGAGAAAGGTTTTATGCTTAATTAGGTTTGTCTTACCGTTAACCTAAATTTTAACTTGCATTTATTATATCATATGCTTGCACATTTAATAATATTTTTATCCCTTTCGCTTTTTCATAATTTCACTTTTTAAATTCCACCAACAATTAAGCCCGTACCATAAAATGTACGAGCTTTTATTTTCGGTATGGTATCAAAATCAATTCATTTTCTTTTGCTGTCCCTATGGCTTTACATAATCCAGAGGATTAACCGGTGTACCGTTTTTTCTAACCTCAAAATGTAAATGAGGTCCTGTAGAAAGTCCTGTGCTTCCTACCTTTGCAATTGTATCACCGGCATTAACCGAATCTCCCACTTTCACAAGAAGCTTGCTGCAGTGAGCATATAGGGTAGAAATTCCTCCACCATGGTCTACTATCACAGTGTTGCCGTAGCCGCTCTGCCATCCCGCCACTATTACTACTCCCTTGTTGGCGGCAATTATCGAAGCACCGCTGCCCGCTGAAATATCTATACCGTTATGCATTTTATAAACTTTAAGTATCGGATGAAGTCTGTTTCCAAAGTAGGATGATATTTTCGTGCAGCTCGGAGTAGGCCAGAGCATGCTTCCTCCTGCGTAACTTCCACTTCGCTGGAGGCTTTTTATTTGATTAGCCAGTTCATTGGACTTTCTTAACAGCTCATCCTCCTGCTGCTCAAGCTTCTTTAGCTGAGAACTTATATTGCTGATTTCTTTATCGAGACCGGATCTTGTTGCCTTTATTTCATTTAATTTGTTTAATGATTCCGTCGCACTTTGCTTAATTGAATCTCTTTTCTCTACTGCAAGCTGTTTTTTAAATTCTACATCTGCCTTTGCTGCCTTTAAACTCTCAATAAGCTCCTTATCTTTCTTACTAACCGCAGAAACAATTTCAAGCCTATTCCAAAAATCAACAATGCTTTCCGACTCAGACAACGATTCAATAACCGAAACATTTGCGTTTTGATACATTACTTTTAGTCTGACTTTGAAAAGCTCCATCTGTTGATTGTATTTCTCTTCGCTTTCCTTTATCGCCTGGTCGATCAATTCAATATCTTTATTCATTTCATCGACTTGCTGCATCAAAGAATTATATTCTTCAGTCTTTTTCTTTTCTTGCGACTCCAGATATTCTTTTTCGCTTTTAATAGAGTTTAATTTATTCTTTTGTTCCTTCTTTTGCTTTGATATATCGTTTATCTTGCTATCAACCGTTTTTTTCTGCTTCTGAGCGTCAGAAATGGTATCTCCCAAAACAGGAATCATTACCGTAGATAAAACCAAGGTAAAAATTGTAATTAACAATACTGCTTTTTTCACTTTTATAACCCCCTTGACCCTGCCAGAATCTTGTCTTTTGTTAACTTTATCTTTATACTCTTAAGTATTTACGTATTGATATAATACTGCCTGATGCCCCTACCAATGATCCTAAAAGGCAGGACACCATAATTAATTGAAAAGCCACGTCTTTCATTCCAACAAGCTTTACCATTATAAAATCATTCTGTACCCAACCGCCTCCTAATTTATAGATGATAAACAAAGCGAGAAAGCTTACGAATGCTCCTATTAATCCAATAATTATGCCTTCAACAATAAACGGTAACCGAATAAACCAATCTGTGGCACCGATATACTTCATTATGCTGATTTCTTTACGCCGGGCAAACACAGTCAATTTAATAGTGTTGGCTATAATAAACACAGCTATCACCACTAGGATTGCTATTAATAATGAACTGCCTATCTGTAAACCTCGAAGTATTCTGTTAATATAATCAATAGCCTTCTTAGAATATCTTACGCTGTCAACACCCGGATAATTCTTATATTTTTCCACAACCTCACCATAATCTGCCGAATTATTAAGTTTAATAATAAAAGAAACCGGCATAAAGCTCTCGTCAAGCCCTTCTAAAACATCCTTATCGTCCCCGAGCATTTCCTTGGCTTTTTCAAATGCCTGCTTTTTATCCACTTTTTCATATTCCTTTATCCTTTTATCACGGCCTATTGTCCATTCAAGCATTCCCAACTGGTGACCGTCCATTTCAGGATTGCAAAATATCTGCATTTCGGGCTGGTCCTTTAAAAACTGGGTATTATACTTTATATTAACCGTGATAATCCAGAAAAAACCCAGAATTACCAAGGATGCCGCGACAATGCCCATTGAAGCAAGGGACATAAGTACATTTCTATATGTATTGACGAAACCTTCTTTAACAACAAATTTTGCTGTCCTTAACTTCATTTTCGTACTGTCCTTTCTCCTGATCTCTAATAATTTCGCCTCTCTCTATGGCAATAACATGCTTTTGCATTTTATCCACAATGCTCTTTTCATGCGTGGCAACAATAACAGTAGTGCCCCTCATATTGACTTCCTGTATCAATTTCATTATTTCCCATGAAGTTTCGGGATCAAGATTTCCTGTAGGTTCATCAGCAATGATAAGAGAAGGATTGTTTACCAACGCACGAGCAATAGCAACCCTCTGCTGTTCTCCCCCAGAGAGTTGATTGGGATAGGCATTTGCTTTTCTGCTCAGCCCCACCAAGGCCAAGGCCATTGGAACCTGTCTTCTGATCTCTTTTGGAAGTGCTTCTGTTATTTGCATGGCAAATTCTACATTTTCATAAACCGTTTTATTGGGAAGCAGCCTGAAATCCTGAAATACAACTCCCAAGCTTCTTCTAAAGCAGGGAATTTCCTTTCTTTTTAACACAGAAAGGTCATAACCGTTTACAAAAACGGAACCTTCCGTGGGCTCTTCCTCCTTTAAAATTAGCTTTAAAATCGTAGATTTGCCGGAACCGCTGGGTCCCACTAAAAAAGTAAAGTCACCTTTTTTTATATTAAAACTGACATTATTTAACGCTACTGTTCCATTTGAATACTTCTTAACTACCGTTTTAAACTCTACCACAATAACATCTCCTAATAGAAATACCTTTTGATTTAACACGGTACTTTTATTTTATCTTTCGTGCAATATTTTATCGCAAATATTACCTTTTTGCAAATATATAAACAGAAATTGCTCCAAGCCGTCATACAAGGTCCCGGTTGCTGTCGAGATATTTCTTAACAAGTATTGCAACCTTAAATATTATTGCATCATCAAACTGTCTCAAATCAAGGCCTGTAACCTTCTGAATCTTATCCAACCTATACACCAGTGTATTTCTGTGGACAAAAAGCTGTCGGGAAGTTTCACTTACATTTAGGTTATTTTCAAAAAACTTAACTATTGTGTTCATAGTTTCAGCATCTAAAGCTTCAAAAGCTCCATCCTTAAACACTTCATTCAAAAACAATCTGCAAAGCGTAGGCGGAAGCTGATATATCAATCTGCCAATACCAAGTTTGTTGTAATCTATTATATTCTTTTCGTTTTCAAAAATTTCCCCAATTAATAAAGCTGTCTGTGCTTCCTTGAAAGAACGTCCTATATCCTTGATATTGTCAACTACAGTTCCAATTCCGATCTTAGACTTTATCATGCCCTCGGTGGATAAATTATCCAAAATAATCTTTGCATTTTTATTTACTTCCTTATAATCATAGTTGGAATTGAGTTCTTTTATAAGAACCGTCGTTTCATCGTCCAAAATTACAACAAAGTCCTTAGTCTTTCTTGGAAAAAGACCTTCAATTATCTCGTGGGCATAAATATCCTTTGCGGATTCCGTCTTTATCAAATATACCACTCTAAATACGTTATTTGCTATATGCAGTTCTTTAGCCCTTAATGTGATATCTCCGGGCAGAATATTATCCAGTATGACACTCTTAATAAAGTTAATCTTATCATACTTTTCGTCATAATACGCTTTAATGTTTATAATATTAATAGAAATGAGCTTCAGGTATTTACTGTTATTAGAATCGTCCGAATCAATATAGGCAATATATTCCATCTTGTTTCTTATATATATTTTTTGAAAGGATTGTCCTCCAACCACCACAAAAGAATCTTCCGTCTTCATTACTTCATCGATCAACGGATTGACATTTCCAACTCTTTCCTCATTTGAGCACGCCAAAACAAGACCGTTTTCATCGATAATGCCAATCTCCGAATCAATGGTGTCCCTAACTTGGTTTATAAGATTTTGATAAAGTTTTACCGACATGCAACCATCCCCCGCCAAACAACATAATAATTATTCTCTACCGCTGCTATTTTTCATAATCTATTCAAGGGGCATTCAACTGCAACCGAATCTGCAAACTAACTGTTTTAATTGCCTTATCTTATTTTATTATACACCAAAAAGTAAAAAGCTCAAGGAAGAACTTGCTTCACAAAGCTTCTTCCAATATTTTCTTCGCGCTAATATTATACACTTTGCACAAATATACATCCTGCCCATGCCGGACACATCACAAAGGGGAAAGAACAGTTATTCTTTCCCCTTTGCCATATTAAAAATTTACATTTAGTTCATTATAGTCTTTTCGGTTTCTTTATCAAAGATGTGAATCTTGTTTGTATCAAGAACAAGCTTGATTACATCTCCGGCTCTTGCCTTAGTTCTCGGGTTAACTCTTGCTGTAAAATCAACATCTCCTACTACTGTATATAATAAGGTTTCTGAACCCAGCATTTCAACAACCTCAACCTTCGCACTTACCACACTGTCTGCCATGGATTCAAGATAAATAGCCTCGTCATGAATATCTTCCGGACGAATACCTATTACCACTTCTCTTCCTACATATTCGCTTCCCTCAAGCTTCTTAGCTTTTCCTTCCGGAAGCTTAATGTCTTCCTTACCGAAGAGTAAGTGAATTTCTTCCCCACGTTTTTCAACTCTTGCATTTACAAAGTTCATCTGCGGGCTTCCGATAAATCCGGCAACGAACATGTTTACAGGTCTTTCATAAAGGTTAGTTGGGGTATCCACCTGCTGAATATATCCATCCTTCATTACCACGATTCTTGTACCCATGGTCAACGCTTCTGTCTGGTCATGGGTAACGTAGATGAAGGTTGTCTGGAGTCTCTGATGCAGTTTGCTGATCTCAGTTCTCATCTGAACCCTAAGTTTTGCATCAAGGTTTGAAAGCGGCTCATCCATCAAGAATACCTTCGGGTCACGAACGATAGCACGACCTAAAGCAACCCTCTGTCTCTGTCCACCAGACAATGCCTTCGGTCTTCTTTCCAGCAAATGCTCTATATCAAGTATTTTTGCTGCTTCCAAAACTCTTCTCTTTATTTCATCCTTAGGCATTTTTCTGAGTTTCAAACCAAATGCCATGTTGTCAAAAACAGACATATGAGGATACAAAGCGTAGTTCTGGAAAACCATTGCTATATCCCTGTCCTTCGGTGCAACGTCGTTTACCAGTTTGTCTCCTATATACAATTCTCCTTCGCTAATCTCTTCCAATCCTGCGACCATTCTCAGTGTAGTAGTTTTTCCACATCCAGATGGTCCAACCAAGATTATAAATTCCCTATCCTCAATATCCAAATTAAAATCATTAACTGCAGTTACCCCACCTGGATACCTCTTATAGATTCCTTTTAGCTTAACGCTTGCCATTTTTTCCCCTCCCAATTTTTTTACGAACACTAGTTATAACATAACTAATATAACATTTAAGCCAACCCTCAACTAGTATATTTTTTAACAAAAAAAAATGCTGTATTTAGTAACTTTGCATAAAGGTAAACAATCATAATGCCTTAAATAAGCACTTTACAGGCAATTGTACAAATTGCCGGGGCCCAGAAGCAAGTTGAAACATTTTTTCACTCATCTCTTAATGTTAAGAAAAATGTGAAAGAAACATTGTGCAGCA
>LFSC01000031.1 GCA_001512505.1 Clostridiaceae bacterium DTU079
AAATCAATAAAAAAGACGGTTTTCTGCATTCATGTCGCACAGTAACCGTCTCCTTGTGTTGTATGTCAGGAACCAATGCAGCAAGTTATTTTTTTAATCGCTCCGGTGGGACAAGCAGCCGCGCATTCACCGCAGCTGGTACATACCTCGGTATTAATCTTGGCCAGCGTACCGTTTACCGTAATGGCACTCACCGGGCACACCTTCGAACACTTTCCGCAGCCTATGCAACCAATAGTGCAATTTTTCCTGACCACGGCTCCCTTATCCTTGCTTGAGCATGTAACAGAATACTCACTTTTCTTGGGTACCATCTCAATTATCTTCTTGGGACATGCCTCAATACACTTTCCGCATGCCTTGCACTTTGCCTCTATAACCTGGGCAAGGCCGTCTTTCACAACTATTGCATCAAAAGCACATGCCTTTACACAATTGCCAAGACCGACACAGCCAAAGGAACATGCCGAAGGTCCCGCAAAAAGACCGGCTGCCGCAGTACAATCCTCTATTCCCGTATAATCAAACTTTACCTTACACTTCTCATAAGTACCCGCACACATAACTCTTGCGGTTTTTTCCACCATAGATTCAGCCTTTGTACCCAAAATTTCCGCAATTTTGTTTGCAACCTCCTGTCCTCCGACAGGACAACCGTTTATACTGCTCTCTTTATTAACTACACTTTCTGCAAACCCGTCACATCCGGTCTGTCCACAGGCACCGCAATTTGCTCCCGGTAAAACTTCTCTTACCTTCGCAACCCGCTCATCTGCCTGAACCTCAAACAAATTTGAAGCAACGGAAAGACCTAAACCAAACACTAAACCCATACCACCAACAATAGATGTCGGTATTATCAAATCAATAAACATATTTCAACAACCCCTCTAAAAGATTGAACAAAACCAAAATGTCTATACCTCTCAATGATTAATCCTTTTCCTACTATTCAATAAGTCCCTGGAAACCAAAGAAGGATACCGAAACCAATGCAGCGGCAATCAATGCAATGGGGAGTCCTTCAAAGGATTTTGGTATATCGCAATACTCCAATCTTTCTCGAACTCCTGCAAACAGAACCAGTCCCAGCGTAAATCCAAGACCTCCGCTAAAGCCGTAAACTACCGATTCCAACAAATTATATCCTTCTTCAATATTCAAAAGAGCTACTCCCAACACGGCACAATTTGTCGTGATAAGGGGAAGATAAATACCCAAAGCCTTGTAAAGAGGCGGTACAAATCTTTTTAAAACCACTTCAACCAACTGCACAAGCGCAGCTATAACAAGAATAAATGCTATAGTCTGTAAGTATCCCAACCCAAACGGAACAAGCAGACAATCATACAATAACCTTGTAACACCGGAGGCTATGGTCATTACAAATATAACCGCACCACCCATTCCCAGGGCTGTTGAAAGCTTTTTGGATACCCCAAGAAAGGGACATATCCCTAAAAACTTTGAAAGTACGAAATTCTCAACCAGCAATGCACCGATAACTATAACCATCAATTTATACCAATCCATTACAACTTAACCTCCTCTCCTTTACCTGAAGCCCCGCAAGGCATTGGACATGATGCACAATCCTTATGCTCAACCTTTAACGACGTAAATTTGTTTATCGCAGACAATACAAATCCAAAAGCCAGGAATCCTCCGGGAGGCAATATCATTATCAATACAGGTTCAAAAATTCCTCCTGTAATATCCATTCCAAACCAGGTACCATTGCCCAAAACTTCCCTTATCGTTCCCAAGGTAAGCAATGCCAACGTAAAACCAATTCCCATTCCAATGGCATCAAGAATGGACATAATCACACCGTTTTTGCTGGCAAACATCTCTGCCCGGGCAAGTATTATACAGTTTACAACTATAAGGGGAATATATATGCCCAGTTGTTTATCAATTGCAGGTAGATACGCCTTCAAAAGCATCTGTACTATGGTTACAAAACCAGCAATAATTGTAATGTAGGCAGGAATTCTTACTTTATCCGGAATTACTTTTCTAAGAAGTGAGATCACTGCATTTGAACCTATTAGCACAACTGTAGCCGCAATACCCATTCCGATTCCGTTTTCTGCAGATGTAGTTATCGCCAGTGTCGGACAAGTCCCAAGTACAAGCCTAAACACCGGATTTTCCTTTATTATTCCTTTCGTCAAATTCTTATACCCATCTTTAACAACACTCACTTTAAGAATTCCCTCCTCGTTTCATAAGCTCAGCATTAGTATCCACCGCTGCTTGAACTGCTTTTGTCACAGCCTTTGAAGTTATGGTCGCACTGCTTATCGCATCTATCTCTTCACTCTTGGTCTTATTGTTTTTTACAACCTTCAACGGTTCTTGAGGTATAATACCTACAAACTGAGATATAAAAGGTTCGTCTTTAGCCTTAGCCCCAAGCCCGGGAGTCTCGCTGTTGTCCCCTATCTCAACCCCGGTTATTTTACCCTCAACATCTATGCCTACAGTTATTGTAATAGGACCTCCATATCCTTTACTTTCCACTAAAAATACATTTCCAACAGTCTCCTCACCTTTAATCCCTCTATAGGCTTCTTTCACAATGTTCAAATCCTCATTTCCACTTACTATCTCCTCAAGCTCCGCCACTTCTTCAAAGCTTTCAGCTAAGCTCAATACTCTCCTTCTGTCATCTTCTTGTTTGGTCTTTATCATCTCATCTATTCTGTCCTTAGTCATCAAATTCGTGAAAGCCAAAGCAAGGGTAATAATAGTGCATATAACAAATAATACTATTGTAGGTTTAACTACATCATGCATTGTATTTTCCACCTCCAAAGCTCCTTGGAACGGTATACCTGTCAATAAGAGGTACTAAAATATTCATAATCATAATGGCATAGGACACTCCTTCAGTATTCTCGGTAAGAAGACGAATAACAGCTGTTATAACCCCGCATCCTATACCCATAATAATCCGCCCTATTAATGTCATCGGTGATGTGGCATAGTCTGTTGCCATATAAATTGCTCCTAAAAGCAATCCGCCGCCCAACACATGGAACAGGAAGTCACCGGTAAAAAGAGTAACACCACCAAAAGCCCAGGTTAATAAAGCTGTAGTTCCGATGAATGTTAATGGTATTTCCGGACCTATAATCTTTCTTGCAAAAAGATATACCGCACCTATCAAAAGGGCTGCCGCAGAAGTCTCCCCTATACAGCCCAATATATTTCCCCAGAAAAGATCCCCATAGGACGGGAGATCCGCAAAGCCCGATAGATTCGTACCGTCCGATAAACGCCCTATTAAAACTGCATCCTTCAGTATTCTAAGGGGTGTTGCCGAAGAAATCGCATCTACCCCAGGCTTTACCCAGTTGGTCATAAATGCCGGAAATGAAATCATCAAAATAATTCTGGCACCCAATGCTGGATTGATAAAATTCTGACCCAACCCGCCAAACAATTGCTTTACTATCACTATAGCTATAACACCGCCCATTGCAGCCACCCAGAGGGGAACAGATGGCGGAAGGTTCAATGCCAAGAGTAAACCTGTCACCACAGCACTAAAATCTGAAATTGTATTACTTCTTTTCATTATCCGACGTGCTAAATACTCCGATGCAACGCAGGATAAAATGCTGACCATAACCACAAGTAAAACCCTTGTTCCAAAAAAGTATACCCCTGCAAACGTCGCAGGAAGAAGAGCTATAATCACATCTATCATTATTTTTCGAGTGTTTACCCTATCCCTTATATGGGGTGAGGATGAAACTATCAATCTCTCTTCCAAATTATTTACCCCCTTTCGCCATTGCTGCCTGTTTTACCTTTGCCTTCCCAAGTCTTAGTGACTGAACAAGATTAATTTTTGCAGGACATACATAAGAACAGCATCCGCATTCAATACAATCATTAACATGATGTTTCTTGAGTTCATCTATATTGTCCCTAATGGCATTATTATATAGGTTTAGAGGCAACAGGTTCATAGGGCAAGCCCTAATACATCGTCCACACCTTATACAAGCTCCCGACTCTGGTAATTTAGCGCTCTTTTCATCTAAAGCCAGCAAAGCATTGGTGTGCTTAACCACAGGTAAATCCATCGAAGACTGAGCTATTCCCATCATGGGTCCCCCCATCAACACTTTTTTCGGAGGAACACTAAATCCGCCACAGAAATCAAACACTTGGGAAATAGGAGTGCCTATCAAAACCTCCACATTACCGGGATTTTTAACCGACGGACCGTCCACCGTAACCCTTTTCTTTATTAAGGGCATACCGTTTTTAACATACTCTGAAATAAAGGAAACACTGTTTACATTCATGACAATAACGCCTACATCGGCAGGAAGCCCTCCGGCAGGAACTTTTCTTCTTGTTATGGCGTATATAAGCATTTTTTCCGCGCCCTGGGGATACCTCGACTTGAGCTTAACCACACTTATTTTGTCGCTGGACTTATCAATACGTTCCATTACCTCTATTGCCTCGGGTTTGTTATCTTCAATACCTATAATGACATTATTAATATTTAAAATTTCCATGATTATATTGATACCGCTTATAACATTCCATGAATTCTCGATGATCTCTCTATAGTCAGACGTGATATAAGGCTCACATTCAGCACCGTTTATGATGAGAGTGTCAACACGCTTATTAGGAGGCAGTGAAAGCTTTACATGCGCCGGAAAACCGGCACCTCCCAGACCTACAAGGCCGGATCTTCTTATTGCTTCAATAAATTCCTTGCTGTTTGAGTACTCCGGTGGCTTAATACCCTCATATATCTCCTGCTTCCCATCGGTTTTAATCTCCACCGCAGGAACATAAAAACCTCCGGATTGAAGCATCGGTGCCACATCTACAACTGTACCGGAAACACTCGAATGAATTGGAGCCGAGATAAATTTATCGGAATCTCCTATAATCTGTCCCACCTTTACGGTGTCTCCCTTTTTTACACATGGCTCGCAGGGTGCTCCAATATGTTGAAGCATTGGAATTACTACTTTTTCAGGAACTCCCATTTTAACAGTCTCACAGTTGGCGGTGTTTTTGTGGTGAGGAACATTTGCACCACCTTTAAAGAATCTTTTTATAAACATTTATACGACCCCATTTAAATTAATTTTATATTATAATAATCATATTTCTTTTTATGTAGGTGTTTTTCAGCACAATCCCATGTTTTTTCGAAAAATCTTCTAATCGCATTAGAAATCTATTCTTTTTATGAGATATTTCAATAATACCACAAAGACCATTTTAAAAACATACTAAAAAGACTGCAAACTGTACCATTTCATGTCAGTATTTCATGATATGGGATGCTGATTCTATTACTTTATATGCGATTCAAATATATCAATGGTTTGAAAAAAGTGGTTATTTTCAGAACCCTCTTTAGCCATAACCATTATATTCACTTATATACTGTAAGTCAAACAGCCATTTTTATTAAATATGTCTTTATTGCTTATTTATTCTAGTCCTTATTAAGAAATGATAAAAATATCTAAAGTCGAAACTTTTTTATTGTTAATAAATTGTCAAACCCTTCTCATTAAAGCATTTCAAAAATCGGATATGTCTTTTGTATACAATCTTACATATTCCTTCTTACATAAAGGATTTTTGCATGGAGTTTATCATATACATACTAATAGAGTCGAAGTTTTCCAAGGTAATCCAACATGGTAAGGAAGTAAATATATGCTTTTTCAAAGGAATAAACTTAAAAGTATCTTTATAAGCATTGGAATAATATCCGTGATGATTTTTGTAATATACATCACCGTCAACTATCTTTTTATTTATATTGCCCCATTTTTAATTGCAGTAATAATATCCTCCATAAACGAACCGGCTATAACCTTCATGGAAAACAAAATGAAGTGTAACAGAAAGCTTGCTTCCCTTTTGTCCCTAGCTCTCACTGTAAGCGTTATCTCTGTTCTTATAATCCTTTGTACCGTTAAGGTATATTATGAATTACTGAGACTTAAAGACAATCTTCCTTATTATATTGAGTCAATCTCAAGCACTTTTTCCGATTGCTACAACCGTGTCAGCGTTTTCTATAACAACCTTCCCGACAGCATATCCCTTTCCTTTGAAAGAAATCTAACCCAATTAATGCCGGAGCTCAGAGACATTATCGCTAAAGCCTCTTCATCGGTAATAGCCGGAATAACCTCCCTACCGAAACTTGCAGTATTTGTCACGGTCACTCTTTTGTCTTCTTATTTTATTAGCAGTGACAGAAAAAAAATAAGAGATTTTGTTTACAGCCAATTTCCCGCTGGATTTAAAAAAGATTTCATCGGAATAAAAGGCGAGACCTTTTCTGCTATAGCCAAATATTTTAAAGCGCAGCTCATATTGGCGTGCATTACTTTTATACAAACAACCCTGGGCCTCATTATAATAAAAGCCGATTATGCCGTAATAATGGGTCTGGCAGCCGGGATAGCGGACACCATCCCTCTCCTTGGAACCGGTCTTATAATGCTGCCCTGGATAGCTTTAAACATAATAACCGGGAACATGCAAATGGCCCTTGGGATCTGTGCGGTATATCTTTTCGGTATTATCACACGACAGATTATTGAGCCAAAAATTGTTTCAACTCAGACCGGTCTTCATCCCCTTGCGACTTTGGTTTCAATGTATTTAGGCATGATGCTCATCGGTTTCCCTGGGATTTTCATAGGCCCGATATTTGCAATTTTCGTAAAGAGTCTGAAAAAGGCAGGTCTTGTAAGTCTCCAAAGCGACTGAAAGAGGGTGCATTGACGTTCTACTTTCTGAATCCTATTACAACCCGGTCTATACCGGACAAGTCTTTCGCAGCCTTTATGTCTCTATAGCCATTCTCCATAAGCCTCGCAACATCCCCTGCCTGATTGTAACCCACTTCAAACGCCAGTAAGGAATGGGGCTTTAAAAACCGCACCGCTTCTTCTGTTATTTTCCTATAAAAATCAAGACCGTCCTCTCCCCCATTTAACGCAAGACCCGGTTCAAAGTCCTTAACCTGTCTGTGAAGGGTTTCTATTTCCCATGAGGGTATGTACGGCGGATTGGAAACAATAGCGTCAAAAAGCTCAAAACTACGCTGATCCAGATCCTTTATAAAGGTACTTTGACACAAAACCTTATCCAAGCCTTGAAAAATGTCGCCGCATATAAAATCCACTTGATTCTCTACACCACATCTTTGGGCATTTGTCTTTGCCACATCAAGAGCTTTTTGTGAAATATCGCAGGCAATAACCTTACTGTTTTTAATATAAGTAGCAAGGCTTATGGCTATACACCCGGAGCCCGTGCCAATATCCAATATCACTGTTTCCTTATTATCCGAACCCTCCACATAATTTAAAACAGTCTCAACAAGAACCTCCGTGTCCTGCCTCGGTATCAGCACGTCCGGAGTAACAATAAAGTCCATGGACATAAACTCCTGATGCCCCGTTATATATTGTAGGGGCTTGCCCTCAGCTCTCTCTCGAATAAAGGCATCAAAGCACTTGTACTTCTCATCCGTCATAATATAGTCATCATGAGAGTACAAAAAACTACGGCTCACCTTTAATATATGACATAATATTACCCCGGCCTCAAATACCGGGGCATCAACATTCGCCGTCTTAAGCTGTTGTATTCCCTTTAAAAGGGCATCCTTTAAAACCATACTACCACCTTGTTACCACTTGTCCTCTTCTTTATTATCCACCAGTACATTCTTCATAGCCTCAATAGCCACTTCAATCTGGCCGTCATCCGGTTCCCGGGTTGTAAACCCCTGGAACAATAACCCCGGTGCATTAACAATCCGGGCAACTATGGACTGGCTCTTTCCGGCAATTTTTATAATCTCATAAGATATTCCTGCCACAAGGGGAATCAATATTATCCTCAACAGTATGTTCACCCACAGGTCATGCTGTCCCACCAATGAGAACACCATTATACTTACTATCATTACCGTAAACAAGAACGAAGTTCCGCAGCGCGGATGCCTTGTGGAATATTTTCTTACGTTTTCCACAGTAAGCTCTTCCTCATTTTCATAGCAATGTATTGTCTTATGCTCCGCCCCATGATACTGCCAAACCCTTTTAATATCCTTCAATAGCGATGTAAGGGCAAGATACATTATAAACAATGCAACCCTGATTACCCCTTCAACAACATTGTACAAAAATGAACCAAGGTGCGTGGCCTTATCAATGGGCAATAGCCAGGCAATTGCATTGGGAAGCACCATAAAAAGCCCGACACTGAAGAGAAGTGAAATCACTACAGAAATGTAAATCAATATTTCCTGAAGCTTATCTCCGAAAACTCTGTCAAGAAAATTTTCAAATTTTGAAGGTTTCTTATCCTCTTCACTATCATCTTCCAAATCAACAAACTCCGCCGAATACATCAATGCCTTAATGCCCAAAACCATTTGTTTAAAAATGCCAACAAAGCCCCTGACAATGGGAAGCTTTGAAAATTTGCTTTTTTTAGGCAAAGGTCTTTTTTCAACTATTATCTCACCGTCAGGCTTTCTTATTGCTATGGCAGCATTTCTTGGCCCTATCATCATAAGTCCCTCAATAAGAGCCTGCCCGCCTATATTTGTCATATGCTTCGGTTTTTTAAATATATCCTGTTTCATTATAACCTCACTTGTTTTTTTTATTATAAAGCTATTATAACACTTTTAATATTTTAAACTCAATAGCCCAGATTACTCCGTTTTTATAATAACGGTTTTGGAATCACCGTCCCATAGAACTTCTGCACCGAGGCTTTCCGAAATAAACCTCGCAGGTACAAGCGTCCTTCCGTTCACAATGGTTGCCGGTACGTCCAGTTCCCTTGTTTCACCGTTCACAACAGCTTCTTTACTGTCTATCCTTAAAACTATCTTGTTCGAACCTTTTGATCCGGTTACCGTCCTGGTCGCAGCATCCCATTTGACCTCTGCCCCCAAAGCCTCAAAAATATATCTAAGGGGCACCAGCGTTCTTCCCTCGGAAATTATCGGTGCTACATCAAATATTATGGGCTTGTCATTCACCTTCACTTTAACAAGATCTTTGGGTACACCTGTCAGAATAGTGCTATCATATCCGGCCGCAACCAATTTTTCACCGTTCCATGTTACACAAAGAGGAGTTACACCCGTCGGAACAAGACCGGTACTCCAATTGATTCCGTCGAAAGAAGTAAGAATCTGTCCTAAATCAGCTACAGCTACGTACATACTGCCAATCCACGTTATATCATTAATGCAATTTGTAGTTCCGGTTTCTCTTTTCGTCCAATTGATTCCATCGGGTGAAGTCAGAAGCATACCGCCTCCTCCAACTGCTACAAATTGTCCCCCTGCCCAAATAACACTTAATACCCAAACATAAAAATCTATTTGTCTTTAAGAATCATTCTGGCGGCGTGTACAGCTACAGCAAGAATTTGCCTGCAGCTCTTCATTTTGGTGTGATACCCCGAAGTCTCAGTTGTATACTGGCGAATAACAATTACCTCTGCCTGAACGTCATGCTGAAATTCTATAATAATATTTCTATCCCTGGGAATTTTATTTAGATATTCCCGCAGCCCAAATCCCGTTTTGGCAGGTATGACACAATAAAAATACGGATAGCTGCTACCCTGCACCAAATTTATATTGATCTGTGCCTGAATACCGTAAAAATTTGCCGGCATACCGTCAAAAGAAATGGTAAAGCGCACATCTTTGGGTATACTTTTGCCTGTCTTATCCCGATACAGCATTAACGCCGGCTTAAAATGTTCTCCCTCAAGCTTGATGGTTCTAAAATACTGTTCCATATCTTTTATTATATCAATTTTTATACGTAAATTACTCTGTGTGAGAATCCGCCGTGTTCCGTTAAACCACAGGGGAAATATAAGTATAATTGTGTCGGCTATTAAAATATATCCCACATCGGCTTGTCTGGAAAAGCCCATTAAAAGCGTTGATAAAATAAACATACCCATTAATGCAAATACAAATACAAGCACTCCCAAGCCGTTACTAATATCCAAAATGTCCCGATCCCATTTTTTCGTTTTCTCATCCAGCTCTTCAATCTCATAAATACGGCTCATATCCACCGTCGTCCACTGCCTGTCGGGTTCAAAAGCGTTAAGCCTCGCCCGGCTGTCATAGCCCCGAACCAGATTTAAAACGGTTGCACAAATTAAAAAGACAGCTCCGGGCCAAACCCTCATCATAATGTACTGAATTAATAAGCCAAAAGCTAGAAACAGCAAATATATAACCATTCTGGTGGAATACGAAAGACTCTTTAATACATAAAACTTTACACTGTCCTGTTTTTCCGGAGGCGGAAAGCCCGGTATACGAATCCCGTTATTCATACTGTACTCCTTTAATGTTTAAATATTTATTCTTATATTGTTATGGGTTTAGAGTTGTGATGTGTTTTTG
>LFSC01000059.1 GCA_001512505.1 Clostridiaceae bacterium DTU079
GGGGCTGTTCTGTAGTTGCGATTAACGCGCGAAATGCCGGGAAAATCAGAAAAATATTTGGTATATTAAAATATATTATTATATATGAAGATACAGAGGAGGAAAGATTATGAAGATTAAATGGTTAGGTCATTCATGCTTTCTCTTGACATCGGAAAAAGGTACGAGGATAGTTACCGATCCTTATGATGAAACTGTGGGATACAAGGTTGAGAAGATAGAAGCGGATATTGTAACTACAAGTCACGATCATTATGACCATAATTACATTGATATGATAAAGAGCGATGCCAAGCATGTTCAGGGCTCAGGAAAAGTTATAATAGAAGATGTTGAAATAACGGGAGTTCAGACCTTCCATGATGAAGTGGAGGGGAAAAAACGCGGTAAAAACTTTGTTTTCAATTTCAGGATAGACGGGATAAATGTTTGTCATTTGGGGGATCTTGGCCATGTTTTAACCGGTGAGCAGCTTGAGAAAATAGGCCATGTCGATGTGCTTTTGGTTCCTGTGGGAGGCGTTTATACAGTAGATTACAAAGGTGCTTTTGAGGTAGTAAACCTCATTAAGCCTTCAATAGTAATTCCTATGCATTATAAAACACCGCACCTGTCCTTCCAAATCGATGGCGTGAATAAATTTCTTGATCAAATAGGCGGAGGAGAACGTGTCTCAAAGCAGGAGATAGAGATTAACAAGGAGGACATCGGAGGAGACCGCAAGGTATTGGTTTTGGATTATTGCTGATATGCCGGACAGCATATTATATTTATAAAAAATATCACACTTATTTAATGTGCGCGATTTTTTTCCTATAGTTTCTTGCTTTACTATGTAATATTTTATTAATAAAAAAAATGTTATAATTAGCCGATATAAAAGTACGGCTAATTATTTTTTTATTTGGCCTCTTGGAATGAAATGAAAGAGGCAAAAGCGAAGGGACTCGATGTTCCGAACTTTTATTTAGATGAATCTTGGAATTTTCATAAATAGATAAGTATAATTTCGGAAGGTTGTGATGTGAATATGGAAAAGAAATTTCTTACTAAAAATAATAAAATAATAATTGGGATTGTTCTGTTACTCTTTTTAATGGTCTTTACCCCTATAATTCCTGCATATTCCAAAGAAGAACCGGAAGAAGTATACTTTGGATTGGAAAATTCCCATGTACTTTTATACAATATAGATTTTACCGATGTCAGAAACTCCGGAGCATGGTCTAAAGAAGCAATTTGTGAAATGGGTGCTCTGGAAATTGTAAAGGGCTATGGAAACAGGGTGTTTGGCCGCACAAACAGTGTAACCAAGGAAGAGGCGATTGCAATCATATATAGAGCGGCAGGAAGAGAAGAAGATGCTCAAAGGGCTGCTGAGGTTTTGGATGCCCAAAGAAATTCCGACGAAAAAAAGACTTATGCTCCTTCCATGTGGTCCGACGGATATTTGCAGCTTGCTGCCGGTGAGGGACTTATTAGCGCAGAGGATCTTGAAGCTGCTTTTTCACCGGAACAGGGTAATTTGCAGGAAGGTTCCTTCAACCGAAGAGCTCCTGCCCAAAGACAGGAAGTGGCTTATTGGATTTCCAAGGTTTTAGGTCTTGAGCCCATATACGGACAGCAGGAAATCTTTAATAGTTTTAGGGATTGGTCTTCTGCAGATCCCCACAAAATACCCTACATAGAGGCAGTTCTTGTAAACAATATAATGAACGGCGAAGGAAACGGATATTTCAGACCCACAGGAAATGTGACCCGGGAGCAGATAGCACAGATAATAAAAAACGCTGATTCCTGGATTCTTCCGCTGCTTGGGTATAACAAAAAAATAGGTACCGTAGAGGACATTAAAAAATCAATTGATTTTACTAACGGATTAACACAGTATTCCAATACCTTTTACGTAAGGAACAGCAACGGTAAGCTTCATGAAATATCGGTCAGGTATACGGATCAAACTTCTTCAGGATATAAAAATGAGTTGGGCGGCCAAAAAATTGGGCAGCCTGAAATGGATCTGATTGTGTATAAAAACGGTTGGGTTGGTGACGGTTCTTTATTAGAGAAGGGTGACAGAATTGAATATATAATCTCGGGCGATAACCGCGTGAGATATGTGAAGGTAATATCCAATGCTTCCGATACTCAATATTTTGCAGCGAAAATAAGAGAGGTACAACCCGATGCCAATGCAATCAGGGTAACAAAGCTTTTTGACATGGAATACCCGGATATTGACACGGAAAACTTGGATTTTTCTTTTGATACCGGAAAAGAAGAGGTTGATATTACCTATGTTTACAGCAATACCGTTGGTGTGTTTGTAAACGGCAAAAAATCAGATATTTCCGACATAATCCCCGGAACGGACGCGGTTCTGTCGGTCAGGGGTAATGTGGTCACGGCGATAAATACTATTAACCTCAGCCTTAGGAATAAGGGAGTTGTAAGCGGTATTGTGGAGGATAACAATCCTCAGCTCGGATATATAACCTTGTATAATGAAAAGTTTCCGAGGGATGCCGCTTCAAAAGACAGAAAAGACAGGATTAAGACATACAACTATTCAAATCCTAAGAACATCACGGTTTATAAAAATCATAGGGAAGCTGCGCTTGAAGATATAGAGAACGGTGATTCGGCCTATATCAAGCTTGATGAAAACGGAGCAATAGAAATAATAAGTGCGGTTGACAATTATGTAGAAAAGCTCGGAAAAGTAATAACGAAGAAATCCGGCATAATTAATGTGGCCTTTGATGACGGAACCCAGCAGATAATTTATTTGGATGAAAATGTTCCTATAGAACTGGATAGAAAGTTTGTAAGTTTTGATAATTTGAGGGATGGGGATAGAGTCAAGCTGCTTTTAAATATCACCGACAATGATACCGCTGTCAAAAAAGTTACAATAGAGGGAGACGAACATTTTATTACAAACATTTACAAAGGCTTTGTAACGGACTTGGATATTGTGTCAAACACGGTAATCCTAAAGAATATGGAAGTGTTGAATAACGGAAAATGGAATAAGATTGACCAAAAGGGTTATACCACATTGAGATTGTCTGAAGACAACAAGTTCGTTTACAATAACGGCAGTATAGATGCGGATAAGGTGAAGAAGCAACTTAGAAATGCGCCTGCTTATATTGCTGTGGAGAAAGACTACGGAGGCGAGGAAAAGGCGGTGCTGATATCCTTTAAAAATGCCAGTGACAGTGAAGCACCGGTCTATACCGATAGCATTACTTCACATATAGCGGGAATTGAAGGCGAAATTACTCTCGGTAATGAATACAAAAACATTGCGTACAATAACGGGACAATTATAGTAAAGGATAACAGGTTGGTTACCGGAAACAGCATAAGTCAGGAGGATCAGGCATATGTAGTTGCAAACAGAAGCTATGATGATTCTGCTTATTATGCCAGTGTAGTTCAAATTACGGAACGTACTTACTCTGATTTCTTTAAGATTTACCGGGGAAGAATCGCAAGCATAGACGAAAACTCTGACTTTACTGTAGAATCTTTTTCAGAGTTGAATGGACTGAAGTGGAATTACTATAACACACCCAAGACCTTCAAGCTTACCTACGACACTCGGATTTTGGACGATGAAGGAGTTGTAGGACAGAGAGATTTCACCGATTACGGTGATAAAAGCTATAAGGGCAGAACGGTGTATATAGTATCTAACGGTTCCGATGCTGTGTTGATTAACACTGCACCATATGGTAATATCAATGTTAAGGGAGAAATATATGAAATTGTGGTGGAAGATACCAGTGATACTGCACAGCAGAACTCCGAAGGATTGGGAAATGAGAGAATACTAACCGTTAAGCTTCTTGAGGCAAAAGAATACGATTCTTCAGCCAATATGTGGGTGAATCGTAAAGAGACAGAGCTTGGAATTCTCGGAAACAGCATTGTTATAAAAGGAAATAGCATTATACGTCCTGCCGATCTTAAGAAAGGCGATAGAATTAGGGCGATTAAGAACGATAGCAATGAGGCAGGGGACGCTTACATCATATTTGTTGAATGAATTTAGAAGCTTTATTGAAGATATTTTCTCACAAAGGAAATTTTAAGCTATCGGAGGCGAAGCGGTATGTCAAAAAAGGTACTTTCATTCATAGTGTCGATATTTCTTATATTCTATGGAAGCAATACAGGATATGTATTTGCGAGGGAAGGTGATAACGGATATGAAGGGGGTATATCATCGGGAGAGGCTCCCAACAAAACCTCCTTTGAATATAAAGAGGTATGCTTTTTAACCGGTGAACCGGTAGTCTTCGAAGGAACCGTTACGATAAAGAAGACGCTAAAGCAGGATAAAACAACGGGAAGCAACGTTATTACAGCCAATTATACCTACAGCCTTCAAAATCTCCAAAGGAGTGCCACCCTTTCCAGATATATATCCTATAATACCGTTATAACTAAAAAAGACAATGGCCAGACCATTGAGGAGACAAGTCTTAACGGCAGATGTACCGAGGTTGTAAGAATTGGAGGTACTACCTATACCCTGATCAATTATGATTTTACAAAGACAAACTTGATTGACTCACGGCCGGCAGTGGATTATTTTGCCGGAAATATTTGGGGGAAGAAAACCTATGAAACAGGAGGCGGAGCAAGGGGTGGAAATGTTACCGTCGAGATCAGCGGAGATTTTTATGGATATAACCAATTCTGGGGAACTGTTGAGACTCAGGTTTTGAACTATATAATTACAAGTGAGAAAGTAAACGAAGGAGAAGTGGACCGCTGGGGCGGAACCGCCAATGTCAAACTTTCGTCTTCAACTACGAAGCAGATTCATTATGTTGAGAATGAACCCCAGACCATAAGCTTCGAGGGAGGGTTTGTTCAGAGCCAGTATAACAGCAGTATTTTGCAATATACTGCCAGCTTGCCGGAATTTGATTCTAAGGGCATTGCTACCGACAGGCTTATTGAATCTAAGGACAGCTTGAAGATCGAAAGCTTTCCGGTAAGCAAGAGGCTTTTGGTACCCAGCTTGAATCATCTGAGGGGTCACTGGGCGGAAAATGATATAAAAGCTCTCTACAGTCTTGAAATTTTAACCGACGATCCGTCGACTTTTGACCCTGCACAGATAATGACCAGGGCTGAGTTTGCCGAAGCCATTGTATTGGCAGCCAAAGAAGTTCCGGAGGATCCTTTGCTTGCAAAATCCAGGACAAGTACGCAAACATCAACCAGAAAGGCTATAGAGGAAACGGTTTCTCCCTTTGTGGATGTTTCAACGGAAAGCAGGTATTTTAAGAGCATTAAAAGCGCATATAACAGAGGTATGATCAGCGGAAGAGGATATAACATTTTTGCACCGGAGGATTATCTTACCACAGCGGATGCAATTACAATAATCATTCGGGCTTTGGGTTTGGAAGGGTTAGCACCTTCAACGGGTACGGTTACGAGCTTTAGAGATGATGCTGATATTCCCCAATATGCAAGGGGTTCGGTTTATGTAGCCCAGAGAATAGGTCTTGTATTGGGGGATGAAAGGGGATATCTGAAACCGAGAGAATACCTCACCAAAGCGAGGGCTGCGGTAATTATAAATAAAGTGATAAACTATATGAGAGATGATTTAAAGAAGGATTACCGGGAAAGGATAGTAAACTATTAGTAATGAAATCTAATATAGAAAAGGGGAATTAATGTGACGAGGAAATCAATAAAAATTGCACTGGTTTATTTAATTGTCTTCACTCTGTTAATGTCCGGAGGCGTTTTTGTACAGGCGGCCGAGGTGCAGGCCGGGGATTTAAATGACGCGGATTATATTCAAAGCGTTATGGACATGGTAATTGACAGATACAAAGGGGAGATTGACCGGCAAAAACTATTGGAGGGTGCCTTAAAAGGATTGTTTAGCACCATGGATCCTTATACAACCTTTTATACAAAGGAGGAGGCACAGACTTTCTTTCAAAGCATAAACGGGACTTTTATCGGTGTTGGTATTGCGTTTACCGAGGTTGACGGGAAATTTATTATAGAGCAGGTATACAGTTTTTCACCGGCAGAGGAAGCAGGCCTGATGGTTGGTGATATAATAGTTGAGGTGGACAGAAGAAGTATGGTGGGACGTTCCCTTGAAGAAGTCAGCTCTTTTCTGCTGGGGGAAGAAGGGACCAAGGTTACGATAGGTATACGAAGGGACGGTAAATCGGAAGTAATAAGGTATGAGCTAATAAGGCGGGAGGTTCGAATAGAGCCGGTAACGTATAAAATAGACGGTAAAATTGGATATATCAAGCTGGATTCTTTTAATTCAAATGCGTGCGAAGCAGTGGATAAAGCTCTTGACCATATGAACAAGAACGGTATAACGAAAATCGTACTTGATTTGAGGGATAACCCGGGCGGAGAGGTAAACCAGGCGGTATTAATTGCCCGAAGGTTTGTACCTGAAGGACTGATTACAAAGCTGGACTTTAAATCGGAATCCATGAAGGACGAGAGTTATTATTCATATTTGAAAGAGCCCAAATATAAGCTTGTGGTGCTCGTAAATAGAAGAAGTGCAAGCGCATCGGAGATTTTGGCCGGTGCGATACAGGATACCGGTGCCGGGACATTGGTAGGTACAAAAACTTTCGGAAAAGGAAAGGTCCAAAATCTTTTCCCAATACTTACACCGGAAGCTTCTGAAAAGTATGGTCAAAAATTTGGGGTTAGCTTTATTGATGCCCAGGAATTGAATTCAAAGCACAATATTTACCCTTCGGATGACGAAATAATTGGTTGGATTAAAATAACAACGGGTGAATATTATACCCCTAACGGAAGAATGATAGACGGCGAGGGCATTGACCCCGACGTGTATGTGGATAATCCCGATTCCGTGAAAAACGGTATACAATTAGAGAGAATCGGTAAATTGAGAAAGGTAACCAAACCGGGCTTAAACGATGAGAGCAAGGAAGTATTAACAGCAGAAAGCATCCTTATGTTTGCCGGATATGATGTGGATGAACCGGATAACTTTATGGATGAAAAGACCGTCAAAGCAGTAGCACAGTTTCAAAAGGATTGCGGGTTGTACTCCTATGGGGTATTGGATTTTGCAACACAGCAGGCATTGAATGACAAGCTGGACGAATTATTAAAAAATAAAGACCTGCAATATTTAAAGGCTATAGAATTGCTTTCCGGAGGTCAATAAGAATTTTGAACAATTTAATATAGGTACAATAATACTATGAAAATGGTTATGAGGTTCTATATAAAGAGATATCATTTTTCATTATAATGAAAATATAAGCGAAATACGCTTATAGACGATGCGGACCCTGGGATAAACAGAATGTTTTTGCAAAAGTTTGTCTTTAGGGTCCGATTTATTTTAGGGGTGATGAGTTATGAAACTTAAAAACGTTATAAAAAACAACAAAGGTACAACCATGGTGGTATATGTGGTTGCAATTTCAGTTCTTATTGGATGTGCATCCATAGCGGTGGATATTGGCCACATTATGCTGGAAAAAGCGGAGATTACAAAAGCTGTTGACGCTGCAGCATTGGCCGGGGCTCAGGAATTTGCCGGCAATGTAGGCAATCCTTATGGTGTAGCCTGTAGTTATCTGGAGAAGAACGGTGTCAGCCCCGATGAGGCGGATATAACTATTTTCGAAGACGGCATTAGTATATTGGCAAGCAGGGAAGTAAACTATTATTTTGCAAGGATACTGGGATTTGAAAAGGGAAGGGTGGAGGCGGCAGCGGTTGCCCGGGCACTTCCTGTGGTCAGTGTTGACGGAGGGGTAAGACCTTTTGCAATAGAGGATCAGCCTTTGCTTTATGGGGAAAGATATGTATTAAAAGAAGGCGGGGGAGCCGGAAGCAATGGGAATTATGGGTGTTTGGCCCTGGGGGGAAACGGGGCATCAAATTACAGATACAACATTTTATATGGATATGACGGCGAGTTGAAGGTTGGGGATTATGTAAATACCGAACCGGGAAACATGAGCAATCCTACGAAATCGTCGATAGACACACTAATCAGACAGTGCAACCATGCCCCCGAATGCACTATTGACAGTTATAATCCTGACTGCCCTAAAATAGTGACGGTTGTTATTGTTGAAGAGATGGATGTAAACGGAAGAGGCCCGGTTAGAATATGTGGATTTGCATCCTTCTTAATTGAAGAGGTGGCAGGACAGGGAAATCAGTGCCAATTGGCAGGATACTTTATTCAGAACGTTGCACAGGGCGAATTGTCGGAGTCACAGACCGATTATGGATTAAAGGGCGTCAAGCTTATAAGATAACATCAAATTTCCTTACTGAAAAATACGTGTATAATATATCCTTGAGGCATAATTTAGTATATAACAGTTTATAAATTTAAAAGCCTGTAAGTGGTTGGATTTGACCAGCTTACAGGCTTTACTTCATATGTCGAAAATTGTATTACCATTTAAAGTATTTCTTGCAAGGTGGGGAATACCAATAAAGATATTATATGCAAAAAATATTTAAAATTACAAAATTGCTATTTAATTATTTGACTATTTAGTATAAAAATTTAACATGACAATATTTACATTTTGTAATTCAAGGTTTTAAAAAGATTTTTTTGTATGAATTTAGGGAACGATGATATAATCTGTCGTCAATGACATTTGGGGTATTTATTTGTTTTGAGCAATACTTACTTGAATTTTCCTTTTATCAGCTTAATTGCTTTTGTCAAGTGAAAATTCCCCAAACTAAACCAATTATAGAACCACAAATTGGGGAGTGAAGGAAAAATATCGAGTAACCTACAATGCTATGGGATATAATAAAGCCGGATATATTTGAAAGTTGATAAGGATAAAGGAAGATTTATAAAATCTGCTGATATAGATGCGGGAGTGGTAATAAGGCAACTGCTTATAGGTATACTATTCTTGATAATATCGAAGAAAGCCAGTCAGCAAGAGATGCTTCAAGGTTTAAAATAACTGAGAATCCTGCTACAAGAGTATTGTCAAAAGAAGATACAATCACTACAATGAAATTAACTAGATGATATATGAAAAACTTATAAAAAACGATCCATTACTCAAAATTACTTAAGCTTCGGTAGATATGATAATAAAGATACAAATTAAAATTGATTTTTTTCGGTACTGTTTTTTTTTATTAGGTTGTTAATGAGTCTGTCCAGTGGGGAGATAGCGGTTTACTAAGTTTTGAAGTTTATGATATTTATTTGATTAAAGGATAAAGATTATCCGCCTTCTTATCAAGACGATTACGAAAGGAAAAGTATAATGAAAATAAGTAAATATACTGAATATAATTGTTTTCTTAGCTGCAACGTCTGCAATTATGGGGGATTTTTATGAAGGAATGGCACTTAAGTGGATTCTGATAGTAAGTGTTTTGATATTATAATGGATTATTCCTTTTTTCTATCGTCATTCATAAACTTAATTCTCTATAGAAAAAACAAGTGGTTATTAGTATGTAGCGTTTTTTCGCTGACTATAGTAATAATCGCATTAGTTATGAAACTATAATAATAGACTATCCAATTTGGAGCCTTGTCCTATTGTTTTTTTATATATGGTTCTACTATGGATATTTGATAACGAAACAATATAGGATAAAACACAAAAATCAGTGCAAGTTTGATAAAATAATATGAAGAGAGTAGAATATTTGCAATGTATTTCGAAAAACAGAAAGTTTGGTCAGAGTGACATATTACCGTCAATGACTGAAACTAGTGGAAAGGATGAAAACAGATGAATAAAGCAAATATAAATAATTGCACAATCGTACAGGATCTCCTGCCACTATATTATGATAATGTATGTAGCGAAGAGAGTAAGGAACTGGTAAGAGAGCATATTACAGAGTGCCCAACATGCAGGAAAATTGCCGATGAATTAAATAATAAAAATTCAGAGAAACGGTTGAGTAATGAAGCCGGAAACGTTTTGAAAAGACATGCCCGAAGAGAGACGAAAAAGTCAGCTATAGTTGGAGGTGTTGTGGCAGGCATTCTGATGATTTCGCTGATAGTATGTCTGATTTTCTTTTCAAGTGAACTGTCGCTTGGGAACATTGTTTTTGTTTTCGTAACTTTACGGAACTGTCGATGCAGTCCTTCAATTATATTCGTAGTATAAATTATTTTTCTGATTTCTTCTGAAAATTTGTAAAACGGACTTATCACATCCCAATTATTTTCCCAACTTCGTATTGCATAAGGATATTCCTTTCCCCATTTGCTCTTAAGTTCACAAAACTTCTCTAACGCTACTTCTTCGTTAATAGCACGGTATACTTCCTTAAAGTCATTACTAAAAGCTTTAACATCTTTATATGACACATATTTAAAAGAGTTTCGAAGCTGATGTATTATGCATCTCTGCACCTCGGCCTTTGGATATGCTGCATTAATTGCTTCTTTTATGCCTGTCAGTCCATCAACACAAAATATTAGAACATCCTGTACACCTCTGTTCTTAAGGTCATTTAAGACTCCAAGCCAAAATTTAGATGATTCGTTATCACCAATCCATATTCCTAGAATATCTTTACTTCCTTCAGCTGAAACACCAAGAACAACATATGCTGCACGATTTACTATTCTTCCGTCATCTCGAACCTTGTAGTGAATTGCATCCATAAAAATGAACGGATATATAGGCTCTAGCGGCCTTTGTTGCCATTGCTTGATCTCCGGAGCTATTCTGTCTGTGATCTTGCTAACCATTTCAGCTGACAAACTAAAGCCATATAGTTCTTGAATTTGCTCACTAATATCTCGTGTAGACATTCCTCTAGCGTATAAAGCCATAACTTTTTCTTCAATTCCTGAAACATCTCGCTGGTACTTAGGTATAATTTTCGGCCGAAACTCTCCTTTTCGGTCTCTTGGTACTTGAATATCAACTTCTCCAAACTCGCTTTTTATGGTCTTTGATGAATATCCGTTTCGACTATTATCTGTATTTTTGTTTTCAACATCATCTTTTGCATAACCCAATTTTGTTTCAAGTTCTGCTTCAAGAAGCTCTTGAATAATGTCCTTGAAAATATCTTTCAAATATGCACTCACATCTGAAACAGTCTGAAAATTATTTCCCTTAACTAATTCCTTTACCTGCTCTTTTGATAGTGTTGACATAAAAAATCTCCTCCTTGGTTATTATTTCTATAATTCTTGCCAAGAAGGAGGCTTTTGATTCTCTTATACACAAAATTTTAGACATTCTCAGTTTGTATAATACTATTTATTCCCTCAAGAACTGCATTTGTAAGTTTTGTATCAAAATAA
>LFSC01000029.1 GCA_001512505.1 Clostridiaceae bacterium DTU079
AAAAACATTGTACCACAGAGGATTGAAGTCCTCAATTTTCATTTAAGTTTACAGAGCGAAAATACAATTTAGGAGGATTAATATGAGAAGAAACAGACTGATATTTGCGGTATTAACAGTTATTGCTATCCTTATAGCAACAAGTATGAATTCTATTCTTTTGCTGGCAGAAGATAATGGACTTACTGTTACAATCGGTGATGTAGTAGGAAACCCCGGTGAAGATGTGGAAATTCCGATTACATTTAAGAATGTGCCGGATAGTGGTATTGCAAACTGTGACTTTATTTTAAGTTATGACCCGGATGTACTTGAAATAAAGAGTATAAAAGCCGGAAAAATAATTTTTAACCCTTCGAGTTTTGAATCAAATGTTGATGAGAAAGAAAATGAAATAATATTTTTATTTTCCGAGGACAGCGGTGAGGGGACGGAATCAATTTTTGAAGATGGAGTATTTGCTGTAATATATGCCAAGATAAAAAGTGATGTACCCAACGGTAATAGCTCTATTGAGATTGTAAAGTTAGGGTCATTTGCAGATAAGGACCTTAAAAGGATAACATCGCCTCAAGTCGTTGAAGGTGAAGTTGAGGTTGTCGGAGGATCAGAAGCTACACCAAAAGGAAGCTCGGACGTTGGTCCGGGTACGGATCCGGCTGAAACACCAGTACAGACTTCGTCCGAAACAACAACATCAACTCCGACACCAACAGCTACAGCACAACCGACATCAAGCCCAGAAGCTTCCAATAATATTCATTATGCATATTTGTCTGGATATCCGGGTGGTCTTTTCAAGCCCGAAAATAATATAACAAGAGCTGAAGCTGCCGTAATCTTTGCGAAACTTTCAGGAGCAACTCCTGATACGGCTTCAAGCAATAACAGCACTAGTTTTACCGATATAAGTGAAACTCATTGGGCAACTTGGGCAATAAAATATGTTGCTTCAGAGGGATTGTTTAGCGGTTATACCGATGGATCGTTTATGCCCGATAAGGTTATAACAAGAGCGGAATTTGCAACTGTTGTGACCAAATATCTAAAAAAACATGGCATGCTCGAAGGAAAAACATATAATGTAAGCTCATTAAAAGATATAGATGGACACTGGGCAAAGGAAAACATTGAAACGCTGGTGGGAGAAGGATACATAAAAGGATATCCCGATGATACATTTAGACCGAATGCAAGTATTAAGAGAGCAGAATCCGTTGCTTTGATAAACAGAGCACTTAAAAGAGGACCTCTGTATGATGCAACTCTTGACTTCGTGGATGTACCTGCAAATCATTGGGCATATAAAGATATAGCAGAGGGAGTCATTACTCACAAATATGAGATTGACGTCAACGGAAATGAAGTGTTACTTGAAAAGTTGAACTAACAGTTATAAAGTAATAGTCAAATAAGCCATAAGGCCCTCAGAAGTTTTCTTCCGGGGGCTTTTATTTGGCCTCTTGGAATGAAATGAAAGAGGCAAAAGGGAAGGGACTCGATGTCCCGAGCTTTTATTTGTGGGATTTAATGAAGTGAAACGGTAAAAAAGCGATGGCGATCGATAACCCGGAGATTTTATAACAATGAAAAAAAAAGTGGGCTTAAATGCCCACAAGTTTTAAAATGATATGATATGAATAATTCAGACACATAAATAGGAGATGTTATTGCTATGTCAGGCAAGATGTTTTACAGTGATGTGACTAATATTCCTCAAGTTTTTCATGATCCTTGTAGAAATCATTATTGTCAAAATAGTTGGATCTCATTGAGGCACCGAAGGTTGAATCAACAGGAATCCATTTGTTTTCCTCAGAAATGTAGATTTCATTCCATGCGTGCAATTCACTTCTTAGTGCGCTTTTGAAATTGCCCTTTATCATTTTAACCTGTAAACCCGATGCACGGCCTAATGCTGCTACAAGAGCGGCATAATCATAGCAAACGCCGGTTTTGGTTTCCAGTGTGTTTAATGCACCGTATACGTTATCATAGTCGTTGTTCATTTGCCTAATATATTTTTTATAGTCATATACAATATTTGCAGTTACCCAATCATATATGCTCTTTGCTTTTTCAGCATCGGATTTGCAATCCTTGGTAATTTCCTGTGCCAGAGCAATTATTTTTTCATTGTTGCTTTCAACATGCAAAGTAGGAACTAAAAAACGGTTAACTTCAACGGTATTTTTTACATAAACTGTAGGACCGAAGGTATATCTTCTGCCCTCCTTGTGAACCAGGACAGAAACCTGGTATTCACCGACACCGTCGATAAACCATATTTCTTCATTGAATTTACCGTCTTGGAGCTTAACATCATACCAACGTTGTGTCTCGCCTTTGATAACAAGGATTTTTATCAGACTCCTATTTGTTTCGCCGGTAAGTGTTATTTTTCCTTCGAGTACTGTCGGAACTACTTGAAGAGAGACACCGTTAGAATTGATATACTCTTGGGATGTTAGAGGTTCAGCAACTGCGGCATTTGTAAAGAGTAACATGGCAATGATAATAACGGCAAAGCTTTTAAAGAACTTTTTCATAATAATACCTCCCTTTTTTGGTAACTCAGCCATCATGGTTTGAAATTCGAACCTAACATTTGGATTTCAAACCGAAGATCTGTAGTTTTGCGTCCTCAATTTTCATTGAGTTTGCCTTTATCAGAAAGGGCTGGGATGTGGATTAAATTGTGAATTCTTAATCTCAGGGTCCCTGATTGTTGCCGCTTTGAGTTAATTAAATGCCAATAATAAAAGCTCTGAATGGGTATACCAAACAGAGCTATTAAGCACAATCTCCTAATAACTTTTGGCAACCCGACTATCATAGTGTTTTTAACACCTTAGACTCGTGGCTTTGCGTCTTCACCTTTCGATGAATTTGCCTTTATCAAAAGTAAAATATTCATATTTTCTTTAATTTTATTATACTACAAATAAAACCAAATTTCAAACTTTTTCTTATTTTTTTGAATTCAATTTTTAAATCATCGATTATTTGATAATTTCTTAGTAATAAATTTTAATTGTGTGTCAGATACTAAATAATATTTATAAAACATTGTATTACACAAATATTTTCAGGACACGGCTTCCTTTGAATTATTGAAATGCAGCTTACAATTTGCAGATGCTTTAAAAAATCACAGGAAGGAGGAGTCAATATAGAAGCAATAGCTAATGATAAAATTCTGGGATTACTGGAAGAGATGGAGAATTTGGAACATAAAGTACCCAATCTTGCCTCTTTTTTTTCGGAAATTATTAAGGATGAAATAGATGCAAATGACCAACAGAAACTTTATAATGGTATCAAGCGGACAATTAAAAAATATTCTCAGGAAAAAAGAGGAATTGAAGCCCTAAATGAATTTGTAAGTGTTCTGTGTGGCGGTGCGACATTGTATGAGCTATTACAAATTACCATAGATGAGGCTAAAATCAATTACGAAGGAAAAATTCAATTTAATCGTGTATAAATAAGGTAAAAGGGACGGTAAAACCGTCCTTTTCGACATTTTTAAAATAAAACTGCTTTGAGGGGTGCAATAAATAAACTGTTTAGAATAATATGCACCCTTTTTAAAATTAATTATATAGTTTGCTTCGGCTTAGGACCGAAATACTGATAATAGTCTACTTTGATATTTCCATTATATAACTTTCGCTTCTTATCGGCTTTTTTACCGTAATGCTTTTCAAACTCTTCTGAAGAAGTAATAATGTACTTTGACCAGGTTTCAAACTTGGAGAATACCCTTCCGATTTCCTTATTAAGCAATGCAATTTCCTTCTGCTCACCCAGCCTTTCCCCATAAGGAGGATTGCATATAATTACTCCGTATTCATCATCTATACGAACGTCTTTAAAGTCACAGACAGAAAATTCGATACAATCGTCAACTCCCGCATTAAAAGCGTTTTCTCTGGCTAAATCTACCGCATCATGGCTTATATCCGAAGCATATATTTTTAGCTTAATGTCCTGATCAATGGCCTGGAGTGCTTTAACTCTTTCTTGTTTCCATATTTCTTTGGCGATAACAGGCCATTCTTCTGAGGCGAAACTTCTATTGAGACCCGGTGCGATATTTTTACCTATCAATGCGGCTTCAATTGGGATGGTACCTGATCCGCAAAAACAATCAAGCAAAGCTTTTTCTTTATTCCAATAGCTTATTAATATCATTGCTGCCGCCAAAGTTTCCTTTATCGGGGCAACAACATTTTTTTCCCTGTATCCCCGTTTATGCAATGCAGTTCCGCTTGTATCGATTGTAAGGGTAGCAATATCCTTGAGAATAGAAACCTGTATGGTATATTCGGGACCGTTTTCTTCAAACCATTCCACATGATATTTTGACTTAAGTTTTTCAACTACGGCTTTTTTTACAATTGCCTGGCAATCTGAAATGCTAAAAAGTTTAGACTTTACCGATTTGCCCAGTACAGTAAATTTTCCGTCGCGGGTTATCCACTCGTCCCAAGGAAGTGCCTTGGTTTTTTCAAAGAGTTCTTCAAAAGTCTGTGCTTCAAATTCACCTATTTTGAGCAATATTCTGTCGGCACATCTAAGCCACAGATTTGCCTTGGGAATTGCTGAAATATCTCCTCTAAACATTATTTTGCCATTATCAACCGTTATATCGGAAAATCCAAGTTTTTTTACTTCATGTTTTACTACCGACTCAACACCGGCAGCAGCTGTTGCAATAAGTTCTATATCATTCATAGTTCTTTCCACCAATTCATTAGTTTTAAATCCTTTGTCCAACATATTTATTACTGTAATCTGATTTATATTTTGTACTTTTTATATGTTTTTCTTGCATTATCAATGGTGTCTGCTCCTAAGGATGTGATCTTCTCCAGCATTATTTTATCTTCAACCTTTTTGACTGCTTTTTCCATGAGGGTTTGAAACGACTTTCCGTCACTGGGAAAGGTCACAGAAACAGAATAAAAATAATCGCTGTAATTGATATCGAGTCCTTGAAGACCTTCATTAACGCCGTTTTTAATTTTTTCCAAAACCTTTTGAGCCCCAGAGGAATCGGTAAAAGGCAAGATCACAAGGATATCCCTGTTACCGTTTAAAAGAGCTGTATCTGTAGATCTTGACATAGTCCTGACTTTTTCAATAGCTATTTTATATATCTGTTCCTTTAGTTCCGGTGTTATCTTGGATTGCTCCAAGGTCTCCTTTTTAAGCTCTATGGGAGTAATAAGAATTATGGATAGATTTTGGCCTGCTCTGGAGGCTATTTTAAACTCCTTGGAAATGTAATCTTCAATTGACATTGTAATTACATTTGCACTGTCGAATTCATACCTGAAATTGTGCTCTATGTTTAATACACTCCTTATGGAATTTTCAAGGCGCTTTGTTTGATAGGGCTTAGTTATGAAGTCCTTTACTTTAAACTTTTGAACAGCATGGCGGTAGACATCATAATCTGCTTTTGTTACAATGATGATAGGAGTGTTTGCAGTTGAAGAATTCTTCCTGAGCATTGACAGGGTCTCAATGCCTTCCTTTTCAACAGGAAATTCTAAATCCATAATTACCAACGTAACTGATTTTAGGGTAGAAATGGTCTTGTAGAGCTTCTTAAGGTTATCTATTTCAATAAACTCAAACTCTCCAATATTATCGAACACTATTTTGATCTTTTCTCTTTCATATTCGGAGTATTCAATCAATAATATCGTACCACTCATTATAAATACCTGACCTTTTGATTTTTTAATTTTATAATAATTTTAACACAAAATTGGAAGATTTAAAACAGCATGTTTACTCAAAGCTGCGGGTGCAGTGATTAATACAAAGAAAAGCACAGAAGAAAACTTAAGATTCGAAATTTCGTAGCCTCTAAATAACCCATGGGAGCGGGCAAGGCTTACTTCGTTCAAGTATTTTGATAAAAAATATTGATTATTTATTTAAATCCCATTTTATATTAAAATATATATAGAGAGATCTAGTATAGGTAATGCGGTATTGTTTTTTTATTGCATGATATTCAAAGCATTAATATGATGATACTTAGTACGGTAGAAAGGATTATTGATATGATATTAAAAGTTAGAAAATCGAAAGCTTCCGGTAGGATCATGATTCCCGGTTCAAAGTCCCATACTATTAGGGCGTTATTTTTGGGGGCACTTGCCCAAGGGAAATCAGAAATTAGGAGGCCTCTTATTTCGAGTGATGCATTGTCTGCTGTGGAGGCTTGTAGGGCTTTAGGAGCTAAAATTGATCATTTTGAGGACAGATATGTTATTGAGGGCTTTGGAGCAAATCCAAAGACTCCTTCGGATGTTGTAAATGTAGGTAATTCGGGTACAACTCTTAGGTTTGGCGTGATGACGGCAGCCCTTGGCGAGGGTTATTCAGTTTTTACAGGGGATAGTCAGATAAGAAAAAGACCCTTGGCGCCGTTATTGAGTGCAATAAGAAATCTTGGCGGTCAAGCTTTTTCAACAAGGGATAACGGAATGGCACCCGTAGTCATTAAGGGAAGACTTAAAGGGGGCAGCACGGATATTGATTCTGTTACTTCCCAGTATCTTTCATCCATACTTATAAATGCACCGGTTATTGAATCCGATACGGAAGTAAACGTTACAAGGCTTAATGAGAGACCTTATGTCGATATGACCATGTGGTGGCTTGATAAGCAGGGAATAAAGTATGAGAATCATGACTACAAGACTTTTTATATTAAGGGGGCACAGAGCTATAATCCCTTTAATGTTACAATTCCGGGGGATTTTTCTTCAGCCTGCTTTTTTGCGGTTTTAGCTGCCATATCCGGCGAGGAATTTATTCTGGATAATCTGGATATGACTGATCCACAGGGAGATAAGGAAGTATTTACCATGCTGGAGGATATGGGGGCAAAGGTTAGGACGCAGGAAGGAAGCATCATTATAAAGGGTGATAAGCTAATAGGAAGAGAAATTGATATGAATGCAATACCGGACGCACTTCCGATTATGGCTGTTGCGGGATGCTTTGCAGAAGGAGAGACCAGGCTTGTAAATGTACCTCAGGCAAGGCTTAAGGAGACGGACAGGATTCATGTTATGTGTGAGCAGCTTACCGCTATGGGTGCAGATATAGAGGAGCTTGAGGATGGGCTTGTCATCCGAAGAAGCCGTTTAAAAGGATGCAGAGTGGATGGATGCCATGACCACAGGGTAGTAATGGCATTAGCCGTTGCGGGGCTTAATGCGGACGGAGAAACAATTATAGATACAGCGGAAGCCATCAATGTAACTTTTCCGGATTTTGTTGGATTAATGTCTAAATCCGGAGCTGATATGAATTTGTGCAGTTAAATTAGAAAAATAAGTATTTTTTATAAAGTTATATATTATAATACAATTTGTAGATTGTTTTGAGGCTGTGTACCTTCTACGGTTTTATTAGTTTTAATACAAAAGCTGATAACCTTTTCGCAAGCAATGTTAAATAGCTTTATAATAATTTTTTCAAAATACCAATGAGAATGTGAAAGTTTTCACGAAAATCATAATACAGTTTGGCTTTATTCTTTATTATTATAGAAAAGGCGGAAAACGTGATGAAGGGCGAAATTTCTGTTTTGATAGCTGATGATAATTATGAGTTTGCAGGTTTGTTAAAAGAGTATATGGATCAATATGAGGACATAGAAGTTATAGGAATTGCAAAGGACGGTTTGCAGGCTATAGAGATGATTGTATCTCTTAAGCCTGACGTGGTAGTGCTGGATATTATTATGCCTAATTTGGACGGGTTGGGAGTTTTGGAAAGGCTGTCTTCAATGCAAATAGATTTCAGACCGATGTATATTATGCTTACTGCAATCGGACAGGACGTTTTTGTTCAAAGGGCAGTTGCACTTGGTGCCGAATATTACATAATAAAGCCCTTTGATGCTGAAGTTTTGGTAAAAAGAATCCGGCAGTTGTATAAAGAAAAGTACATGTCAGCTTTTTCGAATAAGCCTGTTGTGAAAAATACGGATATGATAAACTCCAGCGCCAATGTTGATAGGACCTATGAGATTGAGGTGGAGGTTACAAATTTAATGCATGAGGTAGGTATTCCGCCTCATATGGCAGGATATCAGTATCTGCGGGAAGCTATTATCCAAACGGTTTTAAACAACAAAGCTTTTACCTCAATTACAAAGACTTTGTATCCTGAAGTGGCTAAAAAGTTTAATACTACTGCACAAAAGGTTGAAAGAGCAATAAGAAATGCTATTGAAAGTGCATGGTCAAGGGGGAATCCCGATACAATGGATTCGTTGTTCGGATATACATATAATAGCAGTAAAGGAAAACCTACAAATTCAGAATGTATTGCAATGATGGCTGACAGAATCAGGATAACCATGGATATACGGTAACAAATAAAAAACTGAAATGATTGAAATTGGCAATGTATATTGATGAATATTATTAAAGGCCCATCACTATGATAGGCCTTTAATAATTTAATTATTAATTATCCCTCATTGAGAAAAACGAGATTTATTTCTTATTAATAATCTCCTTTAACCCTTTACCTGCCTTAAATACAGGTGCTTTTGATGCAGGGATTGTGATTTCTTGTTTAGTCTGGGGATTTCTTCCTTTTCTTGCGGCTCTTTGTCTAACTTCGAAAGTACCGAAACCAACAAGAACTACCTTATCGCCGCCTTTGAGTGCATCTTCAACAGAAGAAAGGAAAGCATTCAAAGCAGCTTCGCTGTTCTTTTTGCTAAGACCAGACTTGGAAGCAATGGAATTTACTAACTCAGTTTTATTCATTTACACAACCTCCTTAATATGGAATTCGACATTATTTTATAATGAAAACCGTGTAAAGTCAAGTAATTACGAACATTTTAGTGATTTTAAGCAAAATTTTTTTAAAAAATTTTAGAAATACTTGCATAATATAATAATAAGGTGTATAATATTTAGCCAAAAGTTTAAATGTGGCTGCTTCGGTCATATTTGTCATATTTCGACTTGAGGTATTACATGGATTTCTATATCATCCAACATACTTTTAAGTTCGGTATAGAAATTGTTTTCCTTGTGGTCATTGGGGGATTTTCCCATAACAATATGTGTTATTTTATGTTCTCTTGCAAAATCAACAATAGTTTGGACTATGTTATCGGACTTCAATACCGACAAATTGGCACCTACTGATTTTGATATCTTAAATAAATATTCTAAAGCCTCACCTTCTTTTATATTATCCAGGAAGTTCCATTCGTTTTTTGCGACATGAATAACAAAGAGGTCGCCTTTTAATTCGTTCCTATATTCTGCAGCTTTTAATATTAATCTTTCACATGTAATTTGCTGTGTCACACAAACCAAAATGTTTTGAGGAGTACTCAAAATAAAAACCCCTTTCCTATGAAGTTACGAGAATTACTGGTATTGAGAATTTTCGAAGAGCAAAAAACGCATAACATCGCCAAAAAAAAGGTTATCGTTATGCCTTCTCATATTTATTATACCAGAGATACTGGAAAAAGTCCTATGGGTAAATGAAAATAATAAAAATTAATCTTTCTTGCAAAATGCAGAACACTATACTAGAATTAAAAAGTGGGTTTTGTTGTCGCAATAAAAGGAAACAAAAGGTATTGTGGCTAAACTATATCTGGAGGATAATATGAGAACCGTTAATATTAATGAAATTATTGAAGCTGTGGAGAGACTTTGTCAAGAATCAAATTACAATTTAAATGACGATATAAAAAATGGACTTAAAAAAGGTGTTCAGACGGAAATGTCTGAAAACGGAAAAGAGATTTTGGAGCAAATTATTGAAAATGCTGAGATTGCCCGTAAAGAACGGATGGCTATTTGTCAGGACACCGGTATGGCGGTGGTTTTTTTGGAAATTGGGCAGGATGTACATATTACCGGCGGAAGCCTTACCGATGCAATAAATGAAGGGGTAAGAAGAGGTTATGACAAGGGATATCTCAGAAAGTCAGTAGTTAATGATCCTGTCTTTGAAAGAATTAATACCAAGGACAATACTCCTGCCGTTATTCATTATAATATAGTTGACGGAGACAAAATAAAAATAACAGTGGCTCCGAAGGGATTCGGCAGCGAAAACATGAGCGGACTTAAGATGCTCACACCTTCAGAGGGAATTGAGGGAGTAAAGAGATTTATAATTGAGACAGTGGATAAAGCGGGACCCAACCCATGTCCACCCATAATTGTCGGTGTAGGCATAGGGGGAACCATGGAAAAGGCGGCATTGTTGGCTAAAAAGGCTTTGCTAAGACCTATTGACGAAAGAAACAGTGAACCCCGTATCAGGGAATTGGAATTGGAATTGCTTGAAAGCATAAACAGGTTGGGAATTGGACCGGCGGGTCTTGGAGGCAGAGTTACGGCTCTTGGCGTCAATGTAGAGGTGTTCCCGACGCACATTGCAGGCCTCCCTGTAGCTGTAAACATAAGCTGTCATGTCACAAGACATTCGGAAGCCGTTATTTGATTGTTATTTTTTAAAGAAGGGTGGTAAATATGAAATATACATTGGAGGCTCCTTTTGATGAAGAAAAGATAAAAATGCTCAAAGCAGGAGATACCGTGACCATAAACGGAACGATATATACAGCCAGGGATGCCGCACATAAGAAAATGATCAGCCTTATAAATGAAGGGAAACCCCTTCCCTTTGATATAAAAAATCAGATTATTTATTATGTGGGGCCGTGCCCGGCAAGACCCGGTGAAGTAATAGGTTCGGCAGGACCTACAACCAGCAGCAGGATGGATGCTTATGCCCCCAAACTGATAGAGCTCGGACTAAAAGGTATGATAGGAAAGGGGTTGAGAAGCAAAGAAGTTGTAGATGCAATGAAGAAGTACAATGCAGTATACTTTGGAGCAATTGGAGGAGCAGGGGCATTAATTGCACGTTCAATAGTTGCCCAGGAGGTAATTGCTTTTCCGGAATTGGGGACAGAGGCAATACGTAAGCTTACCGTGAAGGATTTCCCGGCAGTTGTGATAATTGACAGCAATGGAGACGACTTATACCACGTGGGAAAGGATAAATATCGGAATGCGGACAGGGTAAATTGTACGTATGTATAAAAGAAATGTGTATATTTTTATCAGCCGGTAGTGTATAATATATTTACGCAAAGTAAATTGATTATAATATAATGATTAGGAGGGACTAAAATGGCTAAGATAACGAAAGATATGATAATATCCGATGTATTACAAATGGACAGAGGTACTGCACCTATATTTCTCAACAATGGGATGCATTGTTTGGGTTGCCCGTCCTCGTCGGGAGAGAGCATTGAAGATGCTTGTGCGGTTCATGGAATAGATGCGGATAAGCTTGTAAAAGAACTGAACGAGTATTTTGATAAGAAATAATTGGATTATCAGTCAATCCGAAAAATTTTTCCACCGATGCGTTTTCTTTTCTGAGTTTACAAAGGTGATTAAGTAAGAAACATTGGCCAATGGTGCTTGTTTGGTCGCATTGTAAATTATATCACAAATAAAGTCCGAACTATTTTATGCTTATTTAATGCAAATGTTCGGATTTTTTTATTGTATTAATTATTTTTTTTTGATATTATATATCGTGGGAATTTTAATTAAACTGGCATAGTTTTAGTTTTTGCTTGGTTTATAAAAATATGTGGATTTACAGTACCATTAATAGTATTGTTTGTGGTCTGACTTCCGTAAAAAGGGGGAATGGTAGAATGGCTACCAGAGTTGTAATTGGTACACAATGGGGCGACGAGGGCAAAGGCAAATATATTGATATGTTAGCCAGAACCTCCGATGTAGTGGTACGTTTTTCCGGTGGAAATAATGCCGGACATACGATAGTAGTCAATGGAGAAAAATATGCACTGCATCTTATTCCATCGGGTATTTTACACGAGGGAAAGACATGCATTATTGGAAATGGAGTGGTAGTTGATCCTGCTGTTTTACTGGATGAGATGAAGCAGCTTAATGAGAGGGGAATAAGCACCGAAAGGCTTTTTGTGAGTGATAGGGCACATGTCATAATGCCATACCATAGAGTGTTGGATGAGCTTCAGGAAAAATTTAGAGGGAAGGACTCAATAGGAACAACAAAAAGAGGAATCGGTCCATGCTATTGTGATAAAGCTGATAGATCCGGAATCAGAATGTGTGACCTTGTTGATGAAGAGGTGTTTATTGCTAAAACCAGAGACAACCTCAAGATTAAAAACCTTCTTATTGAGAAGGTATATGGAGGGCAAAGACTCGATGAGGAACAGATTATATCCGAATATCTCGAGTATGGGAGGAAGCTTAAAAAGTACGTTACCGATGTGAATGCTGTCATATTTGATGCTATAGAACAGGATAAAGAAATATTGTTTGAAGGAGCACAGGCAACACTATTGGATCTTGATTTCGGAACATATCCCTTTGTAACGTCTTCCAATCCTATTGCGGGAGGAGTTTGTGTCGGTGCAGGAATAGGACCTGTATATATCAATGAGGTATATGGGGTACTAAAGGCTTATACATCAAGAGTGGGGGCAGGACCTTTTCCGACAGAGCAGGACAATGAAATAGGTGATAAGATAAGAGAACTTGGATGGGAATATGGGACTACAACAGGAAGACCGAGACGTTGCGGATGGCTGGATCTCGTTATGATACGTTATGCTGCCAGAATAAACGGACTTACTGGTTTGGCAATAAACCACGTTGATACAATAGGGAAACTCCCCAAAGTAAAACTCTGTGTTGCTTATAAGAAGGACGGTCAGGAAATAACAAGCTTTCCTTGCAGCCTTAAAGAGCTTGCAAAATGCGAGCCTGTTTATGAGGAGTTTGACGGATGGGATACGGATATTTCGAATGTTCGGAATTATAATGACCTTCCTGACAATGCAAAGAAGTATTTAAAGAGAATAGAAGAGCTTGTAGGTGTAAAAATAAAAATGATTGGTGTGGGAAAAGACAGAGAACAGACCATAATAGTATAATGATGGCTCAGGGAGAAAGAGAAGCTCCCTGAGCCTTTTAAACGCGTGTATATTTGCTTTAAAACATGTGCATATTTAAGTAAAGAAACTTTTTTAAAAATAATGTTGACAGAGCACCTTATTCTGTTGTAATATATATAACTGTGTGATGCACAAAACACAGTAGAATATGAGCCATTAGCTCAGCTGGCAGAGCACATGACTTTTAATCATGGTGTCCGGGGTTCGACTCCCCGATGGCTCACCAAGATGGCAGAAAACCTTGCAGATGATAAAATGCAAGGCTTTTTTTGTTAGCGGGATTTCACAAAGTGAAATGACCGAAAGGAGTGAGAGCTCGATGCTCCGAAGCTTTTATCGGAAATAATAATCGTCTTTGCCGGGTTTTGGTGAATTTGGATTCATTAATAAAGGTGAAGAATATGATTTAATGCTATCAAATATATCAGGATTAATATGTTTATACTTCTATAAAAAACATAAAAAAAATCTATATTTTATACTTGACATTTTATTAGGATCTAGTTAAAATATACTTTGTCGGCTGGTTAGCTGACATAAAACAATATATACGTGGCCCATTGGTCAAGCGGTTAAGACATCGCCCTTTCACGGCGGTAACAGGGGTTCGAGTCCCCTATGGGTCACCATATAGCCTGTAGTATATGCTGGTCTGCTAGAAGTTTTTGATCGCTGGCAGACCAGTAGGACAGGTCAAAGATATGGCCCGGTAGTTCAGTTGGTTAGAATGCCAGCCTGTCACGCTGGAGGTCGAGGGTTCGAGCCCCTTCCGGGTCGCCATTTTATTAATAATATATTAATAGCAGATAAAACTCTAAGTTACTGACTTGTAATTGAAAGTCAGTTTTTTTATGCTAAAGCTGCTTGTTTAATGCCTTGTACGCTTGATGTTTACAGCGGGGTTTTTATAATTGACCGGGGCTGTGTTTATTTTTGAGATAATGAAACATATTGTCTCAGGTAAGTATATTTGCCTTCCTCTTGTAACAAAATTGTAATAAAAATTTCCTTAAAAAAAGGGTTGACTTTAGATGAGGAAGCATGTTATTATATACAAGCAACCGAGAGAAATGACTTGCTCAGTAAACACGGAAAATCATCTGTTTAGATGATTGAATTCAAGTTTTATGCTGGTGTAGCTCAGCAGGTAGAGCAGCTGACTTGTAATCAGCAGGTCGGGGGTTCGATTCCGTCCACCAGCTCCAATTAAAGTCAAGTACTTCGAGTCATTCGAAGTACCTGACTTTTTAATAAGACTTTGCAGATAGAAATGGTAATGATAAACTGCAAAAAGATGTTGACTATTAAGACCAAAGCAAGTATAATGTTAAATGCAAGTCAAAAGTAAATATGTTATATGGAGGGATTCCCGAGTGGCCAAAGGGGGCAGACTGTAAATCTGTTGGCACCGCCTTCGATGGTTCGAATCCATCTCCCTCCACCAATGTTATAAGCGAGTACATTTTGGTACTCGCTTTTGTGTTTGTTCTTATCGCAATTCTGTTAGCCATAAAATAATTAATAAGTTTCAAGGACATCGATACCTTCTGTTTTTAGTTGTTTCGATACATGAATCCAATAATGAAAAACTCAGGGGGTTAATTCCCTGAGTTTTGGTTGTATAAAGATTACATTCTTCCGGTTATTTTATTTTGCTTGTCCTCCGAGAAGTTTTTAGTTTGTCTCACTATGTATAAAGGTCTTCCTTTTGCCTCGTCATATATTCTTCCTATGTATTCTCCTATTATACCGAGAATAATCAGCGTTATACCGTGGAAGAACAAATTAACGGCAAGTATAGATGCCCATCCCGGCTGTACATGAGTTGTAAATATTCTCGTGCAAATAACGACTATAAGGTATAAAAAACTGATGGTTGAAAGCAGCATTCCGAAAACGGATGCAAACTTTAAGGGTTTGTATGAGAAGGAAGTTATTGCGTCGAAAGCAAACTTCATCATCTTTTTTAACGGATATTTTGTTGTACCGGCAAAGCGTTTATCCCTTACAAACTCAATTCCCGTCTGTTTAAAGCCCAGCCAGCTGATAATACCACGAATATATCTGTTGCGTTCATTAACAAGCTTGAGGGCTTCACAGACTTTCCTGTCGATAAGTCTGAAATCACCTGTATCCACAGGTATATCTACATCAGTCATGCTCCTAAGGAAACGATAAAAAACTTTTGCGGTAAATTTCTTAAAGAATGTTTCGCCTTTTCGTTCTTTTCTTTTTCCGTATACAACATCATAACCTTCACGCCATTTTTCAATCATTTGCGGAATGAGCTCCGGAGGATCCTGAAGGTCTGCATCTATAACGACAACTGACTGTCCTTCTGAAAAATCCATTCCTGCTGTTATTGCGGTCTGGTGACCGAAGTTCCTGGCAAAGTCTACAAGCTTAAGGTTTTTATCCTTCTCGCACAACTCGTAGGCTATAGAAGCAGTTTTGTCTCTGCTTCCGTCATTTACAAATATTATTTCGTAGGGTTCGTTTATAGAGTCCATGACTTTTTTAAGTCTTTTATAGGTTTCCAAAATAACTTCCTCTTCATTGTAAAGAGGTACAATAACAGAACATACAATATCATTAGCCATATCTCTTTCCTCCAAATTAATGTTTTAAAAATACCATGTAGGGAACCACTTGAGGAGTTTCATATAAGATACAGGAACCTCAAGCCCCGATAAACCGGGATAGAACAGTAAAAACAGTGCCAGGACGACTGCCAGGTATCCATAGGCAAAATATTTGGCTCCCTTATATTTATCGACAGCTTTTTTAATTACATATACTATCAGCAGTATAATAAAGGGTACAATTGAAAAATAATGGTAAATAAACGCTATTCTCGGAACAGCTATCCACGGGATATACTGGAATATAAGACCGGATAGAACTACCATCATTTTTTTGTCGTAGTTATAAATACCTATGAATAATATAACAATTGAAATTAAAAGGCTGGCCCATATAACCATCTGAATATTTTTATCTTTAAGGTACCCATCGTCTCTTACCACATTACGGTAGACTGCCAAAACCCCTATATATCCTGCGGAGGATACAATGGAGGTAATAATAAGGCTTTTGTCGAGCTTGGAGCAAATCAATATAATAGCCAAAACAGCAAAGAAAATTATACCCCACCAGAGCTCTGCACTACCCTTTTTAAAGATATTGGTCATTATTGTCTTGGGCAATGCAATATATCCGAAGGAAAACATCGATAAAGTAAATAATACGACAAGATTTTTGTTAAGCTTTGAAAGCGCCCATATAATGACTATTAGCAGTGCCAAAAGGCCAATCCACCAGACAGCGGGATTACCCATCGTGAAAATCTTTGAAGCCATACCGGGTTCAAGATCCTTTCCGAAATAAAATGCCATGGGTTTTACCATTACAGGCCATTCCCACCATGCAGATTGGTATGAGTGCGAAGATTCAAGTCCGGAATGGAATCTTAGCATATCCAAGGAGTTTGTCCAGAATATGCCAACACCGTTCTTGTTACTGGGTAGCAGCATCCATGGAAGATATGAAAGTATATATATTATTGCAGGAATAATTGCGAGGAACAAAGCTGCTGCACCTATTGTAACAGCCAGGTTTCGGGGATATTCTTCAACCCAGGAGTTTTTCAAAGATTTCTTCTTTGACAGCTTTTTATATTCAATAAACTCAGAAGCTTTATTCACTAAGAACAACAAGGCAAGTCCGATACATCCGTAGAAAGCTATCCATTTGCTTGCTGCTCCCAAACCGAAAAACAATCCGCAAAGGAATAAAGGTTTTAAAGATTCTTTTAGACTTACAAGATGAGACTTGTTTATGAAATAATCATACATATAGTAGTACATCAATATGACAAATAATGTTACGTAGCTGTCTATGGTTGCTATTCGCGTTTGACTGAAATGCATGAAGTCAAACATCATCAGAAAAGCTGAACAGAAGGCATAAAACCTGTCATGAAAGATTTTTTTGCCAAAAGCGTACATAATGGGAACCATGGCAACACCGAATAGAGTTCCTATAATACGCCAACCGAAAGGAACCATTCCGAATATAAGTATGCCTATTGCCAAGAAAAGCTTACCGAGAGGCGGGTGAGTGGTTTCGGAAGGAGCCATCCCATGAATATATTCGTAGGCTGCCCGGGCATGATATATTTCGTCAAAGTACATACCGTTCATATAAGAAGGCCTGAAAACAAATTTATCTTGTTCGTCAAAAAGATTTTCAGGACTTCCTTTGCCTTTTTCTTCTATCTGACGGTTAACAATTCTGATATTTTTAATAGGTTCCGTGCTGCCCTGTTCAACAATGGCAATTTCATTGATTGCTCCCCCGGAGGCATCAACAATAAATTTGAGTTGACGTGTTTTTACCGGTGCTGTATCAATATATTTCCATATAAACATATTTTCTTTGTCAATGGTGGTAAGATGCTTGAAATTTTGATTTTCATCAAGATATTCAACTCTTATTTTGCAATTGATTTTTTTTGTGCTTCCCAGTCCGCAATAGTAATAAATTCTCGACAACTCGGCATCTTTTCCCAGATCTATAGTAAAGTTTTCACCAGGTAGCGAAGCTTCCCATGAAGTAGTCGGAACTTTTAAATCTCCCAGATTATATATTGCTATGCAAAGGTAGATAATAGTCATAATACTCATAATAATGAAGTCGATTTTGTCGAATTTAACCTTTATCCATCCGGAGGACTCATTACCCGTAGCACTCTGACCGTTATCGGTACCATTGCTTAATTTTTTAAAGCCGGGTATTTTATCTTTGAAAAACATAAAGAATATAAAAGCAAGTATAGCAATAACGAAAATAATTGAAGCAAAAATAATATATTTGTTGTTTGCATTATCGCCACTGCTGTTGCTGTCGCTATCGAGACCTTTATAGTTGGGATCAAGGCTTATAGCTGTTTTTCCCAAAGGCAGGGAATCCAGCTCAACGACCTCAATATCGTCAAACCAAGCTTTACCGGTATTGGTATTACCGTGACCTCCCAGACCTACAGTCAGAGTGAAGCTTTCCTGATTAGGGCTGGATTTACCGAAAAGTTCAATGTATTCCCAGTTGTCGCTTGTTCCACGAATATCTCTGGAAGTATTTGTAGAGCCTTCGATAGAAAGATTGGCACCTTTTATGTCGGACTTGACATTTTCGGTTTTAACCCAGCAAGATATCCTGTAATAAGTATTTCCTTTTACCTTAATAGTCTGTTTATATCTGGAATCATTTTCTTTATTGTTAATTATACAAGCACTCCTTTTCCCGGAGTGAAATTGAGTTTCATCAAGAAAAAATTCCGAACTTCCGTTTTCCTTGTTCCAGCTATGTGTATACCAAAAGTTTGGGATTTGAGAATCGCCTTCTTCAAATCCCGGATTTTTTGCAAGATTTTCGCTCTGTGCAATTGCGGTAGGAACAGGAATAAGTTGAATAAAAATAATCAGCGCAAAGAATAACTTAAGTATCTTTTTTAGCAATTTGCAAGCACCCCCAATAATAATTGTTTCAAACAGTAAAGGGTTTCATTATTCAAATAAAATTAATCAATAAGTTTCTTTTTAGACTTGAAGATAACAACGGTAACAACAACTACGGCAATGATAAGTACTGCCAAGACAATTTTGCTTATTACTTCGGTTCCCGATTTTTTTTCATTGCTGCTTTTAGAATCGGATTTGGAATTGTTTGTATCTTCATTTATTTCAGCTACCGGCGCACCTTCCGGAATAGAATCCACTTCTTCCATCAACACACTGTCAAAGTATGCTTTACCGGTACAGGTTCCGCTATATCCCCCAAGGTTAAGAGAAACATCGATATTATTTACACCTTTATTTGTTGAAACATATAATTCAACATATTCCCAGTCATTTGTAGTTCCCTTAATTCTCTTTGAGGTGGGTAAATACTTTTCTATAGAAATATTGGCACCTTTACCGTTTTCGCTAACATTTTCTGTTTTTATGTAGCAAGATATCTTGTACTTTTTATTCTCTTCAACCAGAACGGATTGAATGTAACGGCTATGGTTCTCAACTTTATTTGTAATTGAAACATATTTTTCTCCTGAATGAGGATTCTCGGTTTCAATTTTGAATTCTGCAGCACCGGGGTCTTTATTCCAGCTTTTCGTAGTCCAATTAGTGGGTCCGTCATCACCTGTCAGCTCAAAGGAATTATTAAACAGTATGTTTTTGACCTCTGCGCACATACCCATCATCGGGGTTAATGCAACTACCATAGCGATAATGAGAAAAATTACTTTTTTAAGCATTTTATCAACCTCACTTTTATTTTAATTTTTTATTAACAAAACAACTTTTTTATTGGATAAAGAAATATATTTCTTCATTACATATGCTCTTTTGCTCCCGAATCATTGCTTGTTATTTTATCCATTACTATGTATCTGGGTCTTAACTTTACTTCATCAAAAATCCTGGCTATGTAAGTTCCTATTATGCCAAGGCTGATCATAAGTGTGCTGCCAATAATCAACTGAAGCAGTATAACAGTGGTGAAACCGCCAATGGCAATTCCCCGAAACTTCATAACAAGAGTATATATACCGAGTATTACCGAACCGAAAAGAAAGATAATACCCATCAATGTTACAAGCTGAAGAGGCAGTGAAGAAAATGAAGTAATGGCGGTTATTGCGAGCTTTACAAGTCTTAATGTAGACCACCTTGAACGGCCGTCTTTTCTTTCGGGAACTTCAAAATAAACGCTAGTCCGCTTATAACCGAGCCAGGCAGACATGGCGCGGAAAAAAGTGTTTCTTTCCTTCATGTCTCTCCATGAATCCACAACTTTAGCATCAAGAAGCTTAAAGTCGGATGCACCGTTTAAATCAAAACCTGACAATTTTTTTAACATTGAATAAAAAAGAAGCGCGCCCAACTTGTTTACAAGGCTTTCCTTACCCCGTTTGGATTTTACACCTTCTACTACATCATATCCTTCATTTTCCCAGAGACTCACCATCTGAGGTATAATTTCCGGTGGGTGTTGAAGATCGGAATCCATTATTATACATGCATTACCCTTAACTGACTCCAAAGCCGCACAGAGAGCTGCTTCTTTGCCGAAATTCCGGCTTAATTGAAAAGCAGTAATATTTGGCAAGTCCCGTGACAATCTTTGAAGTTCCTCCCATGTGTTATCCCTTGAACCGTCATCTACCAGAATAAATTCATGATTTATATTGTTTTGGGTTAAGATTTTGTATATTACACTAATGTTTTCGTATATCTGATTCCCTTCATTGTAAACGGGAATGGCCACTGAAATAAGATTTTTATTCATAATTAACTCCTGTTCAAAAACTGTCGACATTTCTTGCATCAATGCAACAATCCTATTAATTTAATTATAAAAAAACATCCTAAATTATAGCGAGACGGCAAAAAAATCCAACTTCTACAATAAAGCAAAAAATACAACAGTATATTGTATATTATAACAGCATTGAGGATAATAAGCAATTTATAAATTATACTAGGATGCATTAAAAATGTGAAGAGAAGTGTTATTTTTTTTCCGACATTTTTTGTTTTAGGAGAGAAAGTTCCTGAGTTAAGCGGATTATTCTTTCATTTTGTTTTGAGACGACAACAGTGGTGTTAAGACTATAAACAATTAAATATATGAGACCAAGTAAGAATAACAGCGATGGTGGATTTTTAATGTCAAGACTTTTCGCGATGATATCCAGAAAACTTGAGGTACTTGAAAGTACCAGAAAAACAATACTGATGAATATCCAGAGAAGAGAATAACGCTCCTGAAGCTTGTTTTTTCTTACAAGTTCAACGACTATCAATAAAAAAAGAATACTAAACGCTATGGATATGGAGTATATGTTTATTGCCATACCAAACACACCTTTCTATTCCTCGGAGGATCGTAATACTCCTATTATAAGTGAAAGACTTACTTTGACCATGTAATATAGTGAGCGAAAAGCAGTAATGGATGATTTCCCTCCTTGACGCTCCAGCATCTGAACAGGAAGCTCAACTATTCGGAAATTTTTCTTTTTAAGTTTTACAAGGACATCCACCTCAGGGTAATCATCGGGATAATTATTTGCAAAACAGTTTATGACATCCTTATTTACAGCCCTAAATCCCGACGTCGTGTCCTTAAATTTTTGGTTTGTCAGCAAACTTACCAGAAATGAGAAGAACACCATTCCCATTCTTCGGCATATTGAAGATCTGTAATCGGTTTTGCTTATATACCTTGATCCCACCGCGACATCGGCAGAGTTTTCAATAAGAGGTTTTATTAAGTCCTTTATGTAAGAAGGATCGTGCTGTCCGTCGGCGTCAACCTGAACCGCAATATCATAATCATTTTCCTTGGCATAAATATAACCTGTTTGTACGGCGCCGCCAATTCCAAGGTTATATGGAAGGTCTACCACCTTGGCACCGGCCTGGGAAGCTTTCTTTGAAGTGTCATCGGTAGAACCGTCATTTACCACAAGTATATCGGCTTCCGGCATTTTAAGGTTTATGCTTCGTATGACCTTTTGTATGGTTGTTTCTTCATTATATGCCGGAATTATAATCAGTATTTTCATTTTACACCTCCTGTGAAAGCACAGCATTTTTTATAAATATATTCTGTATCAAAAACCGATAATAAATGCACTTGATGTACAAAAAATGTATGTTATAATGTAAGAAGATTAAAATGCAAGATTGGCATTGGGAGGTTGCAATATGAAGTTTACCAAGATGCATGGTTTAGGCAATGACTATATATATGTAAATTGCTTTAATGAGACTGTTGAGGAACCTTCAAAAGTAGCGAAAATTGTTAGTGACAGGCACTTTGGCATCGGCTCGGACGGACTTGTGCTGATTATGCCTTCGGATAAGGCGGACTTTAGAATGAGAATGTTTAATTCTGACGGATCGGAAGCGGAAATGTGCGGAAATGCCATAAGATGCGTGGGAAAGTACGTATATGACAACGGTTTGACAGATAAAGACGTGGTAAGTATTGAGACACTTGCGGGAATAAAAGTTTTGGAACTTACAATAAAGAATAACAGTGTGGAGCTTGTAAGGGTTGATATGGGTGAACCGATATTGAAGCCTGTGAATATACCTGTATTAAGTGATAAAGAAATATTTAAGTCGGAGCCTGTTACCATAGACAAAAGAGAGTTTAAAGTAACATGTGTGTCGATGGGAAACCCCCATGCCGTATCTTATGTTGAAAGCGTAGATAATTTTCCGCTTGAACAAATAGGCCCTAAAATGGAAACTCATGAGCTCTTCCCGAGAAGGATTAATGCGGAGTTTGTTGAGGTAATTGACAGGACTACTTTGAAAATGAGAGTATGGGAAAGAGGAGCAGGGGAGACTTTGGCATGCGGTACGGGCGCTTGTGCAGTGCTGGTGGCTTCGGTATTGAACGGTATAAGTGAAAGAAAAGCAACAGTGAAGCTACTGGGGGGAGACCTTATCGTGGAATGGGATGAAAAGAATAATCACGTATATAAGACCGGACCTGCTGTAAAAGTATTTGAAGGAGAAATAGAAATATAGAAAGGAAGATTAATATGGCATTTATTAATGAAAATTATTTGAAGCTTCAGGGAAGCTACCTTTTTTCTGAAATAGCAAGAAGAGTGAACAAGTTTAAGGAAGAAAATCCCGATGCAAAAATAATAAGACTGGGTATAGGGGACGTAACAAGACCTTTGGCACCGGCTGTCATTGAAGCAATGCACAAGGCAGTGGATGAAATGTCAAAGGAGGAGACCTTTAGGGGTTACGGTCCTGAACAGGGATATAGTTTTTTAATTAATAAAGTAATTGAAAACGATTATCTTCCCCGGGGAATAAAACTGAGCGAGGATGAGGTTTTTATCAGTGACGGGGCTAAAAGTGATACAGGTAATATACAGGAGATTTTCGGACTTAACAATACAATTGCGGTAACTGACCCGGTATATCCTGTTTATGTAGACAGCAATGTGATGGCAGGAAGGACGGGAGTATATACGGAAAGCGGCCATTTTGAAAAAATTACTTATCTTCCCTGTACCGCTGATAATAACTTTATACCTGAAATCCCCAAGCACAAGGTGGATATGATATATTTATGCTTCCCCAACAATCCCACGGGTATGACCCTCACTAAGAAGGAGCTAAAGAAGTGGGTGGATTATGCAAAGGAAAACAAGGCAATAATATTGTATGATTCAGCCTATGAGGCATTTATTCAGGAGGATGATGTACCTCACAGTATATATGAAGTAGAGGGTGCAAAGGAAGTTGCCATTGAGTTTAGGAGTTTTTCCAAAACAGCAGGATTTACAGGAACCAGATGTGCATACACTGTTGTGCCTAAGGAGGTTGTGGCATATACAAGCAGCGGTGAGCCCCACCCGTTGAACAAGCTCTGGAACAGAAGACAGACTACCAAGTTCAATGGTGTTCCGTATATTATTCAACAGGGAGCTGCGGCAGTTTATACTCCTGAAGGACAAAAGCAGATCAAGGCTACTATTGATTATTACATGACCAATGCAAAAATAATAAAGAAAGGCTTGGAAGATGTAGGTCTGACTGTGTTTGGAGGAGTAAATGCGCCGTATATCTGGCTCAAAACTCCGGCTGGACTCAGTTCATGGGAATTTTTTGACAAACTGCTTAAGGAAATAAATGTTGTAGGAACACCGGGCTCAGGCTTCGGACCCAGTGGAGAAGGATACTTCAGACTGACTGCTTTTGGAAGCAGAGAAAATACGGAAGAGGCAGTGGAAAGATTCAGAAAGGGCTTAAAGCTGTAATAGGGGTTATATTCTTAAAAAATTGCTGACATAATAAATAGATTAAATTACAATCAACGAAAATATACAGATATATATACATGTTATTTAGGTAAAGTAAAATGTGGAGGAAGCATTGTAAAGCTTAGTTTCTTCCACATTTTTCTTCACGTTTATTTAATTGCATCCTACATATACTAAGTTTTAGAAAATAATCAGCTACGAAATTTAGTTTTAGACAGGTGAGATATGAAGCTTAGAAAAGTTGTTTTTTATATTTGTACGGTATTTTCGTTGATTTTGTTTATTCAAGGTGTTTATTTTCTTTTATTTTCCGGCGAGGAAGGAAACAGTACGGATTTCCGGAGTAAGTACAGTCCTATACAGATTATCCGCAAAAACACTTATGATGACAGTTACAGAAAGAAAAATTCATGTGTTAACCTTTTGCTAATGGGATTAGATGAGGAAGAGACCCGAGCCGATGTTATTATTCTGTTAAACTATAGCCATGAAAAAGGGATAATCAATGTTTTGTCCATTGCAAGGGATACAAGGGTAAAGGTTGACGGCAAAGCCATGAAGATAAACGCTTTGATCTCCAAAGGCGGGGAAAAAGCAGTAATTGATATGGTGGAAAATATGGTTGGGTTGAATATAGATTACTATATGACCCTAAATTTTAAAGCCTTCAGAAAGATTGTAGATACATTGGGAGGCGTAAAAATAGATGTACCCTTTGACATGGACTATGATGATCCCTATCAGAACTTGCATATCCATTTAAAGAAGGGAGAACGAGTTTTGAACGGAAGAGAAGCGGAGGGGTTTGTGCGTTACCGTAAAGGCAATGAAGGTCAAGGGTATGAGAATGGGGATATTGGCAGAATAGAAATGCAGCATAAGTTCATTTCGGAATTTATTAAGCAAAAGTTTAAAATGAAATATCTTCTAAAGGCTGATGATATTTTTTATATACTTAAAGAAAACATGAAAACTAATGTGGAAATAGGCGATTTACGTTATTTCATCAGGGATTTGGACAATTTAAAGGTGCCGGAAATAAAATGTTATACCCTTCCGGGAGATTCAAAGTATATAGACAATCAATGGTATTATATTTATGATAGAAAAGAGACTGAGAGGATAATTGAGGATAATTTTTTTATTAGCCGGGATTTTTAACAATTCTAAAAATGTTCAATAAATATGTGCAATAAATATTTGTCACGTTCTACAGCTTGATTCACAAGGGTTTTCCATATTTTTCTTTTCCAATAATATCCGTCCATGAAGCGAAACTTGTTTTATATGGCTCATTTGTGTATTATAATATATATGAATTACATGCAAAATTGCATACAATTCCTTCATACGGGCTTGTTGCAATTGATGCATCGATGTACTTGTTTTGGTATTTACGTCGATAGGCTCTCGCTTTTAACGGCGGGATTGTTTTGATGTTAAGTTTAATATTCGGTGGTATATTTGTTTATTGAATTTATATGTTTAAATAGTATAGGGGGACTTTTTTGAAAAGGATCGGTTTTACAACAAGCATACCTGTAGAGGTAATATTTGCGGCGGGTTATAAACCCGTCGATTTGAATAATGTTTTTATTACAGACGACAACCCCGGAAGGCTGATAGAGGTTGCTGAGAATGAAGGGTTTCCCAGAAGCACCTGTGCATGGATAAAAGGTATCTATTCTGCTATTATTGACAGGGGAGACATAGACACGCTGATTGGTGTCGTGGAGGGGGATTGTTCCAATGCGAGGGCACTTGTAGAAGTTCTTGAACAAAAAGGAGTTAATTGCATTTCTTTTTCATATCCGAATTCACGAAACTATGATCAGCTTAAAAAGGAAATTTTTAAATTATGCAGATATTTTGGGGTTGAATTTGAGGATTGCATAAAGGTTAAGAAAGAACTGGATGCTATACGTCAAAGGTTGATTTACCTGGACGAACTGACATGGAAGCATAATAGGGCAACGGGATTTGAAAACCATATATGGCAGGTTTCAAGCAGCGATTTTAACGGGGATTATATCGGCTTTAAGAAAGAGCTGGACGAAAAAATAGCTTCCATTGAAAAAAGAGATGCAAAAACGGAGGGGAAAAGAATAGGATATATAGGTGTTCCTCCGATTAACGGGGATATTTATGATTTTATTGAGTCACTAAATGCCAGAGTGGTTTATAATGAGGTCCAAAGGCAGTTTACGATGGCGGATTCGGTTGGCATAGAAGATATTGTTGAGGTTTACAGGAATTTTACATATCCTTATAGCCTCAGAGGAAGGCTTGAGGATATCAAGGCACAAATATCCAAAAGAGAAATAGACGGTATAATTCACTATGCCCAGGCATTTTGCTTCAGGGGAATTGAGGATATAGTAATTAGAAATGAATTGAAGGTTCCGGTTCTTACAATAGAGGGAGACAGGCCCGGAAATCTCGACCAAAGGACAAGACTGAGAATTGAAGCTTTTATTGACATGCTGGATCAGTGAACTTTTGACCGATATGTATTTTCAATTGATAGGTCCGATGGCGGATGAGTATAAAGTATACTTTAGTTTATATATTTAGGAGTAGCATTATGAGACTGTTAGGGATAGATTTGGGGAGCAGAGCCGTCAAATTGGCAATCTTTGAGGAGGACAAGCTTGCCGAAAGCAGGATTTATGATACTGCTGCCTTTTACCGCGATTATTGTACCAACGCAAACCAGAAGATAAGCGTTGACTTTGCCAAGCTTGGTCTTGAAGGTTTTGACAAAGTGATAAGTACCGGTTACGGGCGAAACAATGTTAATGTGGAAAATGCCACGGTTATTGTGGAATTGAAGGCACATACCTTTGGAGCAGTGTGGCAAACCGGTCTTCAAAATTTTACTCTTTTAGATATTGGAGGGCAGGACAGTAAAGTAATATCGGTAAAAGACTCCAGAATGGCGGACATGGTTTTAAATGACAAATGTGCAGCGTCCTGCGGCAGATATTTGGAGAATATGGCAGGTGTATTGGGGATTGATTTGGACGAGCTTATAAGGTACCATGAAAACCCTGTCGAGCTTAACTCTACCTGTGCGGTTTTCGGTGAATCGGAGCTGATAGGGAAAATATCCGAAGGATACGACATTGGGGAACTGGCTGCAGGAGTAAATTACTCGCTTTTTAAAAGGATTAAGCCGATAGTTGAAAGGTTTCCCGGCGACAATCTCGTGGTATCCGGCGGAGTTGCAAGAAATGAAGCTCTGATAAGCTATATAAAGAAGGAACTGGGATTTAAACAGGTTGTGATACCCCAAGAGCCTCAGCTTAACGGGGCTATAGGCTGCTGTGCATACTATATTGCGACAAGCAGGAATAAAAATTAGGGACTTTGAACGGGCAATTCGATAATTAAAGACTTTTTTGTATTATAATTATAATGGGGAAGTAGATGTTCAGCACTTCTTAATATATTTTTTAGGAGGATATCATGAAAAAAGCAGTTGTATTACTTTCTGGAGGGTTAGATAGCACTACATGCCTTTCAGTTGCATTGAAAGACGGTTATGAGGTATATCCCCTGTCCTTTGATTACGGACAGAGGCATTATAAGGAACTGGACAGCGCTAAAAAAGTAGTAAAGTATTATAATATTAAAACTCACAAAATTGTAAAGATGGGCAATGTTGGCGGAAGTGCCTTAACCGATGCAGATGTAGACGTGCCGGATTATAAGGGGACAGGTGAAATACCCGTTACATACGTGCCGGCCAGAAATATTGTTTTTTTAAGCTATGCGGCGGGATATGCCGAAGTGGTGGACGCAGAAGCAATATATATAGGGGTTAATTCTGTTGATTACAGTGGATATCCCGATTGCAGGCCCGAGTTTATTGAGGCTTTTGAGAAGGTGATTAAGGTGGGGACAAAGCGGGGTGTTGAAGGAAATGCCATAAAAATAGTCACGCCGTTGATTAATTTATCGAAAGCAGAGATTATTAAGCTGGCATATGAAAACAATGCTCCTTTGCATTTAACCACAAGCTGCTATCGTGGGGAAGAGAAGGCCTGCGGTGTATGTGATAGCTGTGTTCTAAGGCTGAAGGGCTTTAAAGAAGCGGGAATAGTTGATACTATAGAATATATGAAGTGATTACATTTTTAGAGGATTATTTTGAGAGGATTATAGATATGAAAATTGGACGGGTCGCTATTAGCAAAGTTTTTACGTTTGACAGTGCTCATCGGTTGGTAGGCTACAACGGAAAGTGTAAGGAGATACATGGCCATACCTACAAACTAGAGGTGACTGTAAAAGGCAAGCCCGGCAGTGATGGGCTTGTTATGGACTTTAATGAATTGAATGACATAGTAAAAAACGAGGTACTGAAAAAAATTGATCATAAGTATCTTAACGATATATTTGATTTTAACCCTACTTGTGAAATGATAGGACTTTGGATATGGGAGCAGGTTAAAAACAAGATCGACAATACGAGTTGTACTTTGGAGAAGCTTGTACTCTGGGAGACACCCACCAGTTTTATTACTATTGACCGAAAGGACATGGAGTAATCCGCAGGGAGGAAGACATGAAGGTAAATGAGATTTTTCTGAGTATACAGGGGGAAAGTTTATCCACGGGATTCCCGACCATATTTGTGCGTTTCTCCGGATGCAATCTTCGGTGCAGCTTTTGCGATACAACCTATGCTTATGACTCGGGTATGGAGATGACACATTATAATATATATGAAGAAATAAAGAAGCTTCATTATAAAAGGGTATGTCTCACCGGAGGAGAACCTCTGATGCAGAAAGATTTAAGGGAGCTTTTAGCTCTCCTTGAAGATTATATTGTGACTATTGAAACCAATGGGTCTTTGGATTTAAAGAGCATGAAGCTTGATAATCCGAAGCATTCTTTTGTTATGGACATGAAGGTTCCGTCTTCCGGTTGTTCCGATAAAATGTTGTTTGGCAATTTTGACGAACTCAGGGAACGGGATGAGATTAAATTTGTAATAGGGGACAAAAATGACTATGACTGGTCGAAAGACGTTATATCAAGGTTCTATAAAAAAGGGATCATAACCTTTTCGCCGGTGTACGGAAAGATCGATTATTCGGAAATTGTCAGATGGATACTGGAGGACAGGCTTGATGTGAGGTTTCAGGTTCAGCTTCATAAGGTAATATGGGGACCTAATAAAACAGGAGTATAATTGGCATGTATAATTGGGAAGAATTAATAGAGGCTTGTGAAAATTGCTATAAATGTGATTTGGGTAAGACAAGGAAGAATATTGTAATCGGCCGTGGAAACAGAAATGCTGTAATGATGCTTGTGGGAGAAGGACCGGGAGAGCAGGAGGATATTCAGGGACTTCCTTTTGTGGGTGCGGCAGGGAAGCTTTTGGATTTACTTCTTAAAGGAATGAGGATACCGGAAGACAAGTATTATATAGCAAACATTGTAAAATGCCGGCCTCCGCATAACCGCGTTCCTACAGATGACGAAGCGGAAACCTGTTTACCCTACTTAAGAAATCAAGTGTTCTTAATAAAACCCCGGATAATAGTTTGTTTAGGTGCAACGGCTATGAAATATATAGTTGACAGAAACGCCAAGATCACGCAAATTCGCGGTCAGTGGATCGAAAGAAAGGGATATTGGATTATGCCCACCTTTCATCCGGCGGCATTACTTAGGGATGAATCGAAAAAGATTTTGATGTGGCAGGATTTTAAAAGAGTTAAGCAGAGGTTGGATGAAATATGTCAAAATCAGAGCAGTTAAAGAATTTATATGAGTTGTATGAGAAAATGTTTTTCGGAAGAGAAATAGTTTTAGGTGACGGAAATGCCGATACACGCTTGATTTTAATAGGAGAGGCGCCGGGAAAGGACGAGGTACAGCAGGGGAAGCCTTTTGTCGGAGCTGCAGGAAAGAACCTTTCGGAGTTCTTGAATAAACTGGGGATTAATAGAGAAGATATATATATAACCAATGTAATAAAGTACAGGCTTTCAAAAGTAAATCCCGAGACAAACAGGGTAACCAACAGGCCGGCCACTAAAAGAGAGATTGAGGATAACCGTGAGTATTTGTTAAAGGAGATAAATATCATTGATCCTGAGTATATTGTCACTTTAGGAAATGTTCCGTTAAGGGCGATTTGTGGAAGCGATGTTACAATCGGTGAGCTTCACGGGAGATTAAGCAGGGTTGAAATACTGGGAACTGAATATGATTTATTTCCGCTTTATCATCCTGCAAGTGTTATTTATAATGTAAGGCTAAAAGAGGTATATTATAAAGATTTGGAGAATTTAAAGAAGATAATTGAATAAAATTTGCGTTAATTAAGAAAAATACATAATAATAAAAGTTTATATACTCTTGACTTGATTATGTCTATGATGTTATAATCAAAAAGCTGTCGCAGTCACGGTTCTTAAGTGAACCAAGAAAAAACAAAAAATGTTAACAAAAAAGTGTTGACAAAGTTGAGACAGCATGATAATATATAAAAGTCGCCTTGATGAGAGCAAACAAAGGGCTAAGAGAGGCGGATATGGACTTTGA
>LFSC01000024.1:0-13830 GCA_001512505.1 Clostridiaceae bacterium DTU079
GTACTATATAGTATGTGACTATCCGGAAAAGCCTGAAGGCTACGACTGGCATTTAGGAATAAAAATATTTAACAAGGATGGTTCGTATGAGTCATATAATCATTTAACCCGTGTACCAGGCTGTCAAATACCCAAAGAAGGTTCCTTTAAGAAAGAAGCTATTGGTATCAGTAATATAAGCAATGTTAGATCTATTAGTATAAGTATTTCACTTAATCACCCACAATCAGGCAATACGGGTTTGTTGGATATACTCTTTTACCCTGATGGCTCAAAAAAGAGATGTGAATTTGTACCGGAATCGGGATTATATAAAAATGAGAGTTACACAGATACTTTTGACTTTAACAAAATGTTTCAATGGAACTAATCTTCTAAACTCAGATTGAACTTCAAATTATCCAAAATCCTTAATCATTCAAAAATCAAAAAAGAGTTCCCCTATATCAATTTATTAAAGGGAACTCTTTACTATTATAAAGACCATTCTATAATGGCTTAATCAATTTCACTTCTATTCTACATAGCTTATGCTTGTGTCAATTCCGATTGTACTGGTCGCACTGTCCCAAGTTACGCCAATATCAAAAGCTTTGGTTATATCTCTTAACTTGAAATAATTGTTGCCGTTGATGTTATAAGCAGTCAGGAATATTTCTTTGCCGTCTTTATAAATCTTCGAAGTGGTCGGAATTGCAACCTTTGCTGTACCGTCTCCCTTAGCCAGCTCACCGCCTGACGGGGTGTATGGTTTATTTGAGATTAGGTTGATTGCATTGTTTACTCCGTCCCAGGTAACTTCAAAATTCTTCTCTGTATTGTTTACGGCCAGTGCTATATCCCTTAGCTTGAAGTAGTTGTAGCCGTCTATGTTATAAGCTTCAAACTCGACAACTTTGCCGTTTACCAATACCTTAGAAGTTGTTGGGTTAACGTTTACATTATTTAAATCTTTAGGAACCTGAGTTTCAGGCTCTTCAGGAACAGGATTTTCAAGTTCTTCAGGAGCAGGATCTTCAGACAGCTTATCACCTATATGCACACAAAAGATACCTGCAGAACTAGGAAAAACAAATCCATCATCTCTAACAACAAAAATGTATTTACCCGGTTCGATTAAGGTAGCAGTTGTACCATCTGCATACAACCAATCTTCCGGTGGCTGGGTATAAACTTGTTTATCTTCAAAATCATAAAGGTATTCACCAAAGGAATAATATTTGGGCTCAAAGGTATACTTTACGCTATCTCCCTTATAGCTAAAATAAAAAGTTCTCATTGCTAATTTTGCAGTAACAACTACCGGTGCAGCATCTGCATAATATGTAGGAACACCGCCATTGTCATTGTAATATTCTATAATATCTTTGATGGTTATCTCTTTATACTCTTCATAACCATAATCGACAATCATGTCAAGGGTTTCAGCATCATCAAAATATTCTGCTGCTTCCGTTTCACTCAATATAACATTTTTCTTTGAAGAGATGTTTGTCAAATCAACTTCAATGCTTCCTTTGTAATTCGAATCGCTATACCCTCCATAAAATGTTTCAGTTGTAGCTGCAAAGGCTGTTGCTGTAAGTACATTCAAAAGTACCACGACTACTGCAATCAGTGAAAAACGTTTTCTCATTTAATCCTCTCCTTTATGGTTTATTGGCAATATTATGTAGACAATAATATTTATCGACATATATCGACTTATTAATAACCATAATATTATATTATGTAAATCAAGAATGCTTAGAGAACCCTAAAGAAAGCGCAAAGGCATGAGTCACAAGGTCCGTCAGGTCCTTCATGATCATGCCGGTGATTTGCTTGGAATAATATTTTAATGCCTTAAACCGAAGTGTTTATTTAAGCGAATCCTTTCAATAAGAGCACAATACTTGTCCGCTAAAGATACGATCAAAGCCTCTTTGCTTTTAGGAATTTTCGTAATATTCAGAGGCCACATATAACTGCGTATTGCCTCCTGCTCTTTTTCAGGAATACCGAAATGTCCTTCTGTGTTATCACTTGCAACATCAGAATCATCTGAATTCTGTATTTTGCGGGAAACATCGGCATTATTCCAGTCATGGTGAGATATATCGTGAAGCATTGCTGCTTCAATAAGCTCCTTTTCATCCGCGTTAAGATGCAGTTTTTTATTTATAAGATAACTGATCCATGCAACATTTTCACAGTGTTCCAGTGTAGTGGTTGAACCATGCTGAATAGACTCACCCATCTTTCTTACTTCATCGGATTTATAATAATCTTTTATGAGATCGTCAAACCGCTTTTCACGAATTTGCTTTGCTATTCGGTTTTTGCGCCCCGAAAGCTTAAAAACCGCAATACGCTGAATTGCTTTATTGTATAAAGAGTTTCGATAGCCGTAAACCCTGTCAACTATATTAGTCATATGATTTTGAAATTCTTCATCTATTGAAGCAACATAGTTCTCAAAATCCGTCAGTGACGATATTGTTAATGTAGTATCTATCGATATAATTGAAACAAGTATAATTGCCAGAAAATTTAATAAAGGCTCAGACATAGAATTAATTCCACTATCCGCCCAGGGTATCAGAACTTTCATCACCAGTATTGAACCAAAACCAAAGGCAACGGACGTAGGCACACTTGTCCTTCCGTTGATGTTCAGAGGAAGATCGCTATAATCCCACCATCTTGCCTTAAACAGTTTTTCAAGAGCCCATGATGTAGGATATTCCAAAATCATGCTTATAACAAAGCCAAGTATAAGTATCGCCCACCATTCAATATTCGGCAGATTACCGGCTTTTATCGAGTCATAAATGAAAAAGCCCATCAATGACCCAAATCCGTAGATCGGGCAAATCGGTCCGTAAAGAAAACCACGGTTAGCCCACTTACGCTCTTGTATGGTGCAATATATACTTTCCCAAAGCCAGCCGAGAAAACTGAAAAGGAAAAAGGCGACAATATACCTATTCAATTAATCACTTCCTTCCGTTTTTTCATTTTAATACATCCCAGAAAAGTTAGATTTGCTTAGATTTATAAATATACTCAATCATCGACATATTATTTAACAGCATTATGTATATTCAAAATTATATCAGAAATCACGATATTTTCAACGTTCCGTTTTGCATAGTTATGAATAAAAAAGTGGGATAAAAGCAAGAAATCCCAGCATAATCAAGAGTATCCTTCTTGCTATGCCGGGATTAAAGCAGTCTTTCACTGTCTATATACTTGTTTTTGTAGCATCTTCCGTTAAAATAAAAATTTGAATATTATAAATTTGCCGCTGTTTTTAAATTTTTACGGCACTTCAGTACATAATATGCGGATAGGTGTATACTTTTCCGGCATAATTTATCATAACAATTTCACCGTCATCGGCAGAAACGACATACTCCGGGTTTATCGGAATCTTCCCTCCGCCATGAGGTGAATCAATCACGAATTTCGGAACGGCATATCCGGAAATATAACCGGTCAAGCTTTTTATAATCTCAATCCCTTTTTCGACCTCGGTCCGAAAGTGTCCCAGCCCTTGACTTAAATCACATTGATATAGATAATACGGCCTGACACGAATTTTCACCAACTTTAAGAGAAGCTCCTTCATGGTCTCTGTATTATCATTGATTCCCCTAAGAAGAACGCTTTGGTTACCCAACGGAATACCTGCATCCACAATATCGGTGCAGGCTTTTATGGAAGCAGGAGTAATCTCTTTGGGATGGTTAAAATGGGTATTAATCCAAATGGGCTGGTATTTCTTTAGCATTGCTAAAAGCTCAGGTGTGATACGCATAGGCAGAACAACCGGCACTCTTGTTCCTATACGAATGACCTCCACATGGCCGATCTTTCTTAGCTTAGAGATTATTTTCTCCAGCTTTTCATCATCCAGTGTCAGCGGATCTCCTCCGGATATAAGCACATCCCTTATTGCCTTGTTCTTTGCTATATAATCCACTGCTGCATCGATCTCTTTATCACCGATTGCATAATCTTCCTCTCCTACGGTCCGTCTCCTGGTACAATGCCGGCAATACATGGAGCACATATGGGTAACTAAAAACAGCACCCTGTCCGGGTAGCGGTGCACAATGTTTTTCACCGGACTGTCCCGGTCCTCATCCAGTGGATCTGCCAGTTCATAGGAAAGTACATTTATTTCGTTTATCGTCGGAACTGCCTGCATCCGGATAGGACATTTCGGATCCACAGGATCCATCAAGGATGCATAGTACGGTGTGATCGCCATTCGAAAATTATTTAAACAAAAGGATATATCCTGTTTTTCTTTCTCGCTTAGGTGAATTACCTTTTCCAACTGTTCTACGGTTGTGATTCTGTTTCTAAACTGCCATTTCCAATCGTACCATTCGGTACTATAAGGCTCCGGTTCCAGAGATGTTTCAATGCTTTCTTCCATTTTTATTATCCCCCTAAATTAATCTATATAAGATTTCATGCCGTATCTTTTCAGAGCACTTTTCAGCACATTCCATACCAAAGAGTTATAGTCCATTCCGTTGAATTCCGCTATCATCGGAAAATCACTATAACCCGGTGCCAATCCGGGTAAGGGATTAATCTCAATAAAATAAAGCTTCCCTTGTGGAGAAAGGAGAAAATCGATTCTCGCAAAATCCCTGCAGCACAAAGCTTCATAGATTTTTCTTGCAGCATTTGTCATCTCAGCTTCTGTTTCTTTACTAATATTCGCAGGGCATTCATACCGGATAAATTCTTTATAATTTCTTTTTACGTTATAGCTATAAATGTTATATTGATTGACCTGATTCACGTAGCATATTTCCATCGGAGAAAATACATGAATATCACTGCCGTTTCCGAATATACCCACGGTAAATTCACGGCCGCTGATGAATTCCTCAACCAACATGTCCTGTTTGTACAGGCTTATGTTCTTTAGCGCCAGTTTCTCCAGTTCTCTGCGGTTGGTAACCACCGCAACATCGGATATTCCTTTGCTGGAACCTTCCGCATTGGGCTTAACAATCGCAGGGAAATAAAACCTTCCGGTCAATTGATTTTGATCTTTGGTAATGATTCGATACTTCGGTGTTTTAATACCGTACGTAGAAAGGATTCTCTTTGTCAATGCCTTGTCCAGTGCAATGCACAAGGTTGTTTCATCAGATCCCGTATAAGGGATTTTATAAAAATTAAGCAAAGCAGGCACTTGTGCTTCACGGCCTCTTCCGTAAATTCCTTCCGCTATGTTGAAGATAATATCGGGCTTATCCTCCAAAAGCTTCACCGGAAGTTCTTCATCCGCTTCCAGTAAAGTTACACGGCAGTTCCTGCCCTCCAAAGCCTCCTTAATAGCCAAAATTGTTGTAATATCATCATATTCGGCCTCATTGTCCGAAGGCTCCAAGTCACCCGATTGGCTGTGCTGTTCCTTGCTCCGGTCGCTTTTCTTTAAATTATAGGTTATTCCTACATGAAGTAATTGTGGAGGTTCACTTATTTCCTTTCCGTCCATATTATACCTCTTTTCTGCGCAGCTTTATACGCATCAAATAGTTTTTGGTATCTTTTCGACATAATAATACGTAAAGATATTCTTCACGCCGATGTCTACACTATTCAGGCATAAATCCATGGAAGAATCTGATTGACAGGTTCTTTCGGAGGGATAATGTCTCTTTCTTTCGCTCTGTTGTTTGAAGATTACTTTCTTCAAATAACGCTACAAGTGTACTCCTATTTGTTAGGAATGTCAATACAAAATCATTGTGCGCTTTGCACAATTTTCGGAGAAATTAAATATTAAACTATGTTCACAATTACCAATCAACACAATTAACCGCCAGAACCTCGTTGCGGTATAACTATCTGAGCATAAACGTCAGAAAATGATATTGAGGAACTTATTTGAACATAAAATAACGCCCACTTTTTAAAGTGAGCTTCAAGATTAATTCTTTATATTACATTTTCCCATTTTGTCCGTCTGATTCTGCTTTTCCTAACAGATACAGAAATGCTATGGCAGGTATTCGTAAAATTGGCACTTTTGTTTCATGCTTTACGATACCAAAATCATCCAACTTTTGCTGCTGTCGTTACACTGAAAATCTCTGTTGAGTTCATACAGAATTTCTACGGAGTTGTTCTATTATACTTTCATAATTCTCTTGGAGTTGTGTAAGTATATTCTAACAATAGTCAAATAAAATTACAACATATGGTATTTTGACGCACAAAACTGCCCTATTTTAATAAAAAGCATCCTAGGCTACTGTTGAATTATGCTTCAACTTTCTCTGCCGTCGGATGCTTTCTCGACTATTTCTATTCTTCTACCGCATTAGGAGCATTATATCTCGGTAAGCCTATGTCTCTCTTTACCTCTTCGATACATGCTGTGTGTAATGTCCATCTGGATTTTTGCCCTAAAGCCGTACCACCGTCTCAGTTCTCGATTAGTTCTTCATTATTCGATACTCTTATCAATGGCATGGCGGAGTATTTTCTTTGAAGTATTCTTAACAAATTCCTCTTCGCGGATCTTCACCTTTCTGATGGTCTTATGCGGTGCCATTCTGCTGTTTACCTTCTTTATCTCTTTATTAAAATATGCATTGATAGCTTCCGCACCTTCAATACCTTTTAATTTGAGTAATTCGTAATCCGGGAATATCTCGGCAACGATAACTTCCTTATTGCTCTGTTTCTTTGTTTCTCCGGCATAAACAACCACCTCTGAAACGCCTTCTATCCTCTGAACCTCTTGTTCGACCTCCTCTGGATATACATTTTTACCGTTACTCAGTATAATGATATTCTTCCGTCTGCCGGTAATGTATAACCAGCCTTCATCGTCGAGCTTTCCATAATCTCCTGTCATGAAGTAACCCTCTTCATCGAACGCTGCGGCAGTAGCCTCAGGATTTTTATAATAACCGAGCATAACATTGGGTCCCTTTACGCAGATCTCTCCCTCCCCGTTTTCATCAGGGTCTTTAATTTTAACCTGCTCTCCTATGATAGGAATCCCGACACTTCCTTTCTTCTGATACTCGTTTCTGTTACAAGAAACCAGAGGTGAACATTCGGTTATTCCATATCCGTTAAGAATAGTTATACCCAAGGCATCAAACATGTCAATTATATCCTGATTTATGGCTGCACCGCCCGAAATGATCATTTCAAGCTTTCCGCCAAGGTTTTCCAGTATGCTCTTAAAGAAAACGCGCCGTAAATCAATGCCTATTTTCCTTAAGAAATTGCTGATCTTTATCATTCTCCTCAGAATATTTGCCTTTCCGCTTTTCTCAGCTGTGGTCCATATCCTTTTATAAAGGGTTTCCACAAACAACGGTACCAGAACAAGATGACTTGGCTGTTGCTCTTTTATTTCGTTAATGAAATACTTAAGTCCGCTGTTAATAAAGGTAGTGCAACCCTGGGAAAAATGCCCGACAAAAACCACCGTAGAACAATAGGTATGATGCGGTGGAAGCACTGCCATGGTTTTGGGGGTTATACTAAAAAGATACATGCCCTGTGTCATGTCTGAAACGATATTTGTTTGAGAAAGCATAACGCCCTTGCCTTTGCCTGTTGTCCCCGATGTGAATACGATGGTTGCAAGCCTGTCAGGATCGATTTCATAGTCATAGTATGAATTATCGCCGTTTTCGAATTTTTCTTTACCCTTTTCAACCAGATCCGAAAGCCTGAGAGCGGACTCCATTTTTGGCTCACCCATGCATATATAGTTTTTTAAAGTGGGAGCACTGTCACCGATTTTCATGATTTTTTCTTCAACAGAAGTGCTGTAGACAATATATTCACACTCGGCAAAATTGAGTATCCCCGTTAATTCCTCAAGAGTCATATCCTTGTCTATGGGAACCACAATCGCTCCAATGGCTATCAGAGAAAAATAACTGCAGATCCAGTTATATGATGTTTCACCTACAATAGCAACTTTTTTATCTGTACACCCCAAAGATATCAGTTCTGTACCCATATTCCGTACATAGTCACGAGTTTCTTTGAAGGTTACATCAACAGTTTTTGTATCATGTGGATCTTTTTTATAGGAATATGCTATTCTGTCGGGATATTTCGCGGCTACATTTTCGACCATTATCCGGAAATTCTCAAAGACTGTGGTCTCATAGAGTGGATATTTTATATCATTATTCATTTTTTTGGATACTCCTTACCTCTTTTAATCTATAAATGTTTATAACAAATTCTCTTTAATAATAACTTTATCATAAGATAATTTCAATATCAGAAATATCAATATTTTGATAAGGAATTCAGAAGCAGGCCATTTTAACTGAAATTACAGTCTTACCAAGGTACTCATTACTTACTTTCGGCCCTGCTTCAAAGCTTAGACCAGTATAATTAGGTCTGCAGCCAAGACCCATGGTAGTCACACCATTTGCCAAAAGAGGTATTGTGAGTATTTACATATGGTTTACCCTGAGTGATCATCATATTATTTATGAAGTCAACAATATGTATTACTTACAGGAAGGGAACGCAAGAACCTGGTTATTTTAAATTTAATCAAAATATTCCTTCCATGCCGGCAACTTGCGCATCATGTTTTCTGCAATTTTTCGGGCAACGTTTTCATCAGCCCCCTGCGTTTTTACAATAAATTTGGTAAGGCTCTCTTTCTTTTCTTCAAAAGACTGCATTTCACCGTTGGGACGTGAACAGTGAACGCAATAATCTTTACCGGGATCGTTTGCCGCAAAGTCTGAAATATCCTTCATAGGCATACCGCAAGCAATACAGGTTTTCATTTATATTCCTCCTTTAAATTTTAATTAGTTCTAGATATGTAGACAGTAATTCCTCACCGTATCTTTTTATAACTGACTCATTAGAATCTGAAAAGAAATCCTTATTCATCAGATAATAATGAACCAGACCAAGCCATGTATTATACAGCATATGAGTGGGAAGTTTTTTGACTGTCCCTTTCTCTATTTCCCTCTCTATGACAATGCTGAAATGAAAGGCCACAGTTGATTGAACAGCTGCAAAAGTATATCTTGCTTCTTCCGGTAACATATTCTTTTCCGTAATTAATCTGAAATAAAATGCTTCGTATTCTTCTAAAACCTTCAAATGCTCTTTCAATAGATTCTCTGTGCTGTCACAATTTTTTGCAAGCTCATGCAATCTTGTCCCTATTTTATCTCCAAAATCTGACAACACACTAACCGTTAAATCATTCATGGTTGGAAAATGGGCAAATATCGAACCGTGTGAAACTCCCGCTTCTTTTGCAATAACGCTTGAGGGAACCGAAAAACCTTTTTCAGCAAAAATTCTGTAAGCGGTTTCAATGATTTTTTTACGAGTATTCAATTTTTGAATTTGTCGTGTAGATTCTCCCATAATTGACTCACCACTCATTGAGTATATACTCATTATATATTTATGTTGATTTGTTGTCAAGTTCAAAATGTCATTAGCACCTCTTAAATAGGAGCATTTGCTATTCCAAGCATCTTACAAACTAAAATCTGCTTAATTCAAATCAAAGAGAACATTGTTTATAACTTGCCCATGCTGCAATAGAATAGAACACATTAAGAATTATCCATAGGTTTTCCTGCTGTCATTCACACGATGAATCACAACTGCGTAATAGAACGCCGGTACCAGATAGAAAACTGAGAATGCCGCCAACAGGATGTCGACAGTTATTGGAATATGTATAAAAAAGTTGAGCAGGAGTGCCAAACCGAAACCCAGTCCATTGAAAAGATAAGCATTCATCAAACGTCGATAATACCGGACGATATCCCCAAGATCAGTATGCAGTTCAAACGGCTTGCCATCCCTTTTTCTTTCTACAATCAGAAGTTCCTTGTTATAACTTCCCGGATAAGTGGCAATTCAAGATACAATTACTTATGCTTGAAGTAAGCAGATTGATATCTTCTACTTCCCTGCCACAAAGCTCCATGAATGTTTTCGCATGTCTTTCTATTAATTTTTCTTTTAATTACTAAATTCAGATCTCAATAACGGGGACTGGAGCAGCAAGGCCGCGACGCTAAAGAATACATCCGAGGCCGAACTGATGGTTCGTGTTGGAGACCGTGCGGAATTTTCAGCTGTTTGCGTAAAGGTTTATGAAAACCTCAGCAATTCAAAAAACCAGCCGGTTGCAAACAATCCTTTCACCGACTGCAAGGACCCTGAGGTATTGCCGACGACAATTTAAGAAGGGTGTATCCCTTCCGCTTTGTTTTTATTTCTTTCGGTAAGCCCTACTGTCCCAATAGTTTGTGTTATTATGAGGTACGTGCATTCTATGTATCTGCCGAAGCCTCGACTCTTTCCAAGTATTTCACCGGGACTGACTTTGTCAGCCAGACACCGTTTTTGGACAAATAAAACTTATATCCATCCCCGGCCATTTCTCCGCTTTTTACACAATAAAGCGCTGGTTTTCCATGACGGGCTCCCACCTTGATTGCTGTTTCTTTATCCTTCGATAAATGAACATACAGCCTGCTCTTCGGTATTAATCCCTGCACATCAATGGATTTAACGTATTTCTCTCCCGTACCGTGCCATAATATATCCGGCGGAACTACTTCATCCAGCTCCACATCCACAGGAACGGAATGTCCCTGATTTGCACGTATCAAAGTCTTATCCTCATTAAAAGAATATCTCTGCTTGTCATCCGTGCGTACAATCTCTTCCAGGATTTCCATGTTAAATTCCTTTTCCTTGGCAATACCTGCAATCAGCTCATCAACGTTTGCCCAACCATGTTCATCCAACGATATCTCAATATACAATATCTTTTTGATTATCATCTTTGTTAGCTCAACAGAAGCCTTCCAACATCTATTTATACCCTTCCAGGCAGTTCAATCCCAAATTGTTACTCCGTCATCAATTTTGGCGATGCAGTCCGGTTTTCCGTTTACAAGAATACTCTCACGCAGTGAAGCACGTGTATAGAGATATTCTCCTGTAACATAAACGTATCCCACCGATTCATTATAGCCGACAAATACCTCTCCTGCCTCATTCTGCTTAATAAGCTTGGGATCGATTGTTTCCGGATGCTCATTAAACTGCTTGAACGTAACACCAATCCATTCGCCATGTGCATTAAAATATTCGTTTGCTTCCTCCAGTAAAATTTCTGTTTTGTTTGTAGCTATATTTAAGCAGTTTATCGTATGGCATGGACCGTTTTTGTTTTCACCTATGCCCATATAGTAGAGGTTTCCACCACTATAATTGAAGTAATCGCCCCCGCGTAGAATTATTGTGTCATTGTCACCGTCCGGATCCAAGCGGTGAAATTCTCCCTTGTCTGCAGCCCAGAAATAAATCCCGCTGTCATCAACGGAAACATTATGGACATATGTCTCTATAAGTCCTTTCTCTGTTCCTGTCTTAATGTCATATACTTTAAGCTGCCTTGGCCCCAGATAAATCTTGTCTTTATAGTAATACATCAAAGATGCGTCCGGCAAGAGCCTTGTCATATTCTTACCGTCCAGGTCGGCACGGTAGATTTGTGGAGAATTATTCTCATCACGCATGTCAAAGTACATTCCGCTTTCAGCAACATAGAGATTATTGCAGTATCCATCAACAAGCTTTATTTCATCAGTGCCGTCAGTTCTTACTTTATAAATTGAAAAATCATCGGTATAATCGCAAAAATATACCCATCCTCCAAGAACATTGATATACTCCGGCAGACGATCACTGAGTTTTTTTTTTCGGAGCCGTCAGGTTTTGCTCTATACAGCTTCCAACCGTCGCTTTCGCTGCGATAATATATATAGCTGTCCCTTCCATTACAAACAAGGCCTCCTGCACCTATGTTACCGCCCTCAAAGCCGAGTAATTCTGCAGTAATGGGGGCATCTATGGCATTTTGATCATCGGTTGGTGATACGCCTGTTGCCGTATTTATCGGTTCTAAGTCGTCAACCGGCGAGCTGTTTTCGTTTTCTCCCACATTGCAGGCAGCAATCAAAAAAGTAAAAAATATCGCAATTATGATCCACAAGAGTTTTTTCTTATACATTTAACTAGCTCCCTTCTTATCAAATCAAAAATTAAGTTAAATTTAAAAAATGAGTTCTTAAAAGCATCACTTCATCGGTATATTATATAAAGCCTTGACATCAAATTCCTTTGAAAATTGATCCTGCATCTATACACCTTCCCCGTTAAACTCCGGGATAAAGCTTTCCGAAGCTGTCTCCCCTTCCTGTATAAATCCGTTCTCCAACCCGATTTCTATTGCAAAATCAACAAGTTCTTCATATTCTTCTTCAGTTATCTTTCTGTTAAGCTCAGGGTATACCGTATTCTTTACTATCGGAGTATATTGATTCATAATGCTAATGAATATCCTGTCTCCGTAAGTCTCATATAAGTATTTTATAATCCTTTTTGAGTCCTCAAGATACCCCGGTAATGTCAGGTGCCTTACTATTACACCTTTTTGCATTATACCCCGCTCATCAAAGCTTGTTTCTTTTACCTGTCGAACCATTTCTTCTATTGCCGCCGCTGCAACCGTGAAATAATTCTTGCAATTGGAGTACTTTATTGCCGGCTCATCCGACATATATTTTAAATCGGGCAAATATATATCGATATATCCTTCAAGCAGTTTTAAGGTTTCTACTTTCTCATACCCGCTGCAATTATATACAATAGGAATAATCAGTCCTTTTTTGCGCGAAATATTTAAAGCCTCTATAATATGCGGAACATAGTGGCCTGGAGTAACCAGATTGATATTGTTGGCTCCCTTCTCCTGAAGCTCAAGAAAGATTTCTGCAAGCCTTTCTATTTTAATGATCTTCCCTGCCAAACCCTTTGATATGTTCCTGTTCTGACAATATACACACCCCATCGCGCAACCGGAGAAAAATACCGTACCGGAGCCTTCTTTCCCTGATATGCAAGGTTCCTCCCACATATGAAGTGCCGCTCTTGCAACCACTAACTCACCGGAAGTTTTGCAGTATCCTCTATTGCCGCCGGTTCTGTCAACATGACATTCCCTGGGACAAAGAACGCAATCTTTTAAAATATTTTTTATAATTAACGAATCCATCCATAATCCTCTCTTCATATACTCTTCGTTATTATTTTCATTTCACATTTTGCCCTGCAGGCTTTAGCTTTCAATATTCACATATAACTTTTCAGTAATCTCCACCTTGCGCTGCACTCTATATTTTACGTTACAAGATTTACTTTGCAAATAAATTATACAATAATTGAGCTGCAAAAGTTGTGTATTCGTCAAAAAACAGCTTTAATAAAATCAGTTTAAGCGTAATAATAAAAGCCCGGGACATCGAGTTCCTTCTCATTCCAGGAGGCCAAAAAAGGACTGAGTCCGGTTGAATACCGAACCCAGTTCCTAGAAGTTTTTTAATATACAATCCAATATTTGACGTACGCTTCAACAAATCAGTTACTTTAAAACCAGGTGCGAAAAATCAATCCCTTACAAGAGTAAATTATAATAATCTTAGCAATACCAGCAAATTGCATCATCATTATCATGATCCCACATAACAAACTCAGGAGGTGCTCAGTCTTTAAGAATACTGCGGGAATCGCCCGGCACAAGCTTACTGCCCCATTTCGATGCTGAAGATGTATTTTCGGCAGTATAAATGTAAATCGGTTCTCCCGCACCGCCTTCTTCATCAATAGGCAATTCTAAAACCACTTCCGTTTGTCCCAAAGAATTAACAGTATTTGATTCACAGCCCGTAGCATAAACTAAATCCTGAGTTGTTAATTGAATTA
>LFSC01000024.1:13895-23926 GCA_001512505.1 Clostridiaceae bacterium DTU079
GCAAGATCCGTGATCGGAGCTATCTTCACCCAAGGAGCTATATTCATACCCTTAAAGTCCTTGAAGTAAATTCGAACTGTCCATTCATTTATTTTGGTAATTAAATCATCATTACCCAACGCTATAAAAGTTTCTCCTTCATCAATTGATACCTGGTAGTTCTCCTTATCAAGCATTTGATCTTCATTCATAGCTTCAGAGAATACAATGTAAATAAAACCCTCTTCAGGTACCGTACAACAATACTGAATGTTCTCAGGATCCGTTACTAGCTCAGGACATGTTTGATCAACAACAGGAGTAGCAGTAGCCGTCGGAGGAGTAGTTGGGGGATTTGTTGGAGGATTTGTCGGAGGAGTAGTCGGAGGAGTAGTCGGAGGATTTGTTGGAGTACGTGTTGGTGTCTTAGTATGAGTTGAAGGATTACGAGTTGGAGTTGGGGTCGGTGTTTCTTTAACCTCACAAACAAGAGACTGATCCGGCACATATATGTAGTCAATATCAACTAACTTTTCATCTTCAGCCTGGCTGTTTACCAGAAAAAGTTTAAGATTCCCAACCGGTAGTAATCTGCTAAATCTAAATGTAATCTCATTTGTATAGTCTGACTTTGAAACGTCTGAGACATAGGATTCATTGCCATAGTCAAAATATAACTTTATGTGTGAACCTTTGACCGGCTTCGAAAAGCCAAGAACAACTTTGTCTTCCTTTGCTGATTTAACTGTTACGACTGCCGGGTCTAGCCCGCCGATACTCTCAACAGTGTAAGCATTAATACTGTTATTCAGTCTATTTCCCGCAAGATCCATGATTGGAGCTATCTTAACATAAGGCCTGATAGTGGGGTCATTCTTATTTTCAAGTTCCCTACAATAAATTCTAACTGTTCTGTCATCAACCTTTCTAACTGAATCATCATTGCCTAAAGCCTTATAGCTATTATTGTCTCCGTTAAGCGATACCATGTAGTTGCCTTTTTCAAGCATTTGTGCTTCATTCATAGGTTCAGAAAATACAATAGTAATCTCACCCTTTTGAGGTTTCGCAAAACAATGCGGATTAATCCTTGGATCATTAATTACCACCGGATAGCCTAAATCCAGGGTCGTAAAATTAAAAGTGTAATATCGCGAAATTTTGTTCCCATAGATATCCTGAGCATCTAAAATCAGCACCTCATATCCGGTATTATCTTCTAATTTTGAATCCGGTAACAGTGTAACTTTTTCCGCTTTATCAGGATCTATTTTAATTGAGAAAGATATCTCTTTATTGTCTCTAACCCTCTTTAACCGATAATTATCCTTATTTTCTGCAGTGTCTTTATCCAGTTCTTCACTAAATGTTAACTCAATACTTACGTTATTTTCAACACTGCCGGAGGTAAAAACAAGAGAATTTTCATCCAATGCAATTTCACAAATAAGAGTCTGGTCCGGTACTTTTATACCATAAGCATCAACCAACTTATAATCATCATCTTCATCGCTGTTTACCAGGAAAAGTTTAACACTTCCGCTTCGCAATCCGTCCTTCGTTTTCTTGTCATATGTAAATGTAATCTCATCTGTATAGTCAGTCTCTGTAGCTGTTGCCTCTCTAGATTCATCGTTTATTACTGTATGATACAACTTGATATTTGTGCCCTTGACCGGCTTCGAAAAACCGAGAACAACTTTGTCATGATTTGCTGATTTTACAGTAACAACCGGTACGGAAGTATCCTTAACATAGTCAAATGTTCTACTTGTCTTGAATACTTTATATCCGGCATAGTCAACAATGGCATATGATTTATCCAGGCCGCTGTTATTAACAAAAACAGTTACAGGACCTTCAATCATTTTTGTTCCGAGTTCCAGGTTAATAACATTATGGTCCAAAGTAGCTTTCTGAACGTAATATTCATATGTTCCGCTTACAACCTTAAAGTTTATCTACAGAAATTGAATTATCATTATCGTTGTCATAAACAGGCTCTGAAAATGTGATTCTTATAAGTCGCTCTCCTTTAGCCTCAGCCTTTATAATTGTGGGAATAATACCGTCTTCTACATAGACTTTATCAAATACAGCATCTTCAGCTAATTTACTGCCACTAACTGCTCTGATTTTTTTCTTAACTATTACTTTTGCTTTAGATGAGTTCGTCAACTTATCAGAAACATTTTTATTTAAAGTAATAATAACTGTTTTTTTATCATCATCTAAGGAAATACTGTTATCACCAAGTTCAATCTTGCCCTCATCTTCACCCTTATCATATATTTCATAGAACTCCGCAGATTCAACCGACTTTCTATTCATTTCCTGGTTAAATTTGATTTTTATCTGCTTACAGTTCAAGACACTAACCGATTCAACAACCAAGTCCATAGTATCTACAGGGGTATCATCCAATAATCCCATCTTCTCGGCCTTTTTCTTTAAGTCAGCATTGTCGCCGATAATATCGGCAATAACTGTCTTTCCGCTTGCCTTTTCAGCAGTTAGGGCACCATACATAACGCCAATCGCATCACCTCTGGTTAAATCACCGGTTAAAGTTGCATCAACCTTGCTTCCTTTAGTTTCTGCAAGCCTTTCAACCGATACCTTGTAATCTGTAACAGTATAACCCATTTGCTTGAGCATGAATGTTGCAAATCTGGCAGCTGTAACAGTATCCTTAGCACCTATAATCAATTTACCATCCTGAATTGAGCCGCACAAAATATCATTTGCTGCTGAATAGGCAACTACATTCCTGGCATATTCAGATATACTGTCAGCATCATCAAATTTTGCCAATGCATCAGCTACCTGATCCTGTGTTAAAGCATTAGCAGCATCGTTGTAACCAAATAATTTTGCTAAAAAAATCAATGAATCCTGTGTTGTCAATGGATTCTCCAAATCATTTGTAGAGTAGTTTGTATCCCTGCCTACATAGAGACCCATATCTTTTAATGCTGCAGCCCTTTCATCGTTTGCTATTGTAGCTGAAGTATCTGCAAATACCGCAGGCATAGAAGTAAGAATTAATACTACTGTCAGAAGTGCTGCTGCAAATCTTCTTAATCTTCTCATATTTGCGTATTCTCCTTTCAAAGGCTGAAATTTAATGACCTAAGAGTTGCTGATACTTTTAACGGCAAAATTAGAAAATTTATTTACTATTTTAATTATACCATAGTCATTTATGTAAATAAAAGGACAAAGCATAATATTATTCATAATTTTTTTGTGTCCATTAACTCTTGTTCTACATTCGGATTCTTAAGAATTATAATGCTTTCCTTTAGCACAGATCAATCCGAGATCGCTATAATAATGACAATAACTCTTTTACAAATTTTTCCGGCTCGTTGATCCATGGACTATGACCGGAATGCTCAAACCATACAATTTTTTTATCGGGTGCATCCAGAACCTCCATATATTCCTCGACCAGCACTGTGGGCGCATTGACATCGTACCGGCCCAGGAAGAAATAGACAGGCACATCAAGTTTAGTGTAATCCGTTCTCATATCGATGGTATAAAGCTGTTGGTACACATGGTTATATGTGTTGATGATGCCACGGAAAAAGTTGATTTTGTCAAGCAGTCCATATTCGGAGGAACCGATGTCCCTTAAGGTGTTGTAGCCCGGATTGTGAATTTTGGGGTTGCTTGCCATATAAGCACTGAGATAGTTCAGGTATACTGCACTTTTCCATGTCACGTCATCTCCGTAATAGGGTGGTTCACCGTTTGCTATAAGCCGCTTTATGAGAGCAGTATCCCCTTTGGTTTGTGCAATTTCCATGGCTTTTGCATAATCCATCCGCTCGGTTTCGGCAAAGTCTACCATTTGGCCTGTGCCGATCAATGCATGATAGGACTCCGGGTACGCAGAGATAAGGAAAATCCCCAAAGCACTGCCCCATGATTCACCCACCAGATAGATTTTTTCCTGGGAAAAGCGCTCCTTTAAATACTCAGTCAGAGCGTGACCATCCTGAATATAGGTTTGAGCTTTAATGTTCTTCGTTTTCTGGGCATAATAGGACTTTCCGGAGCCGGGCTGATCCCAATTGACAACGACAAAATGTTTCTCAAGCTCCGCAAGCTCATGCCTCACCGCTGCCATCTGCGTACCGCCGGGGCCGCCCGCCAGAAAGAGCAGAACGGGTGCGTTTTTGTCCCAACCTCTCAGGCTTATCCACTGCTTCCTTCCGTTCAGCTCAAGTTCTATAAGCTCTGCAATGCTGTTTGGGGGCGTGTTTCCGTATTCGTCAACAATACGTGGAGTGGAAGCGGTAAGCTGAGAAAGGGTAATCAGTCCCGCATTCAAAGCAATCGTCACCACAAAGAATATCATTGTTTTTCTCAGGCGAATAAGATGTTTAAGGCTGATCTTTTTCATCCTGGACATAATGGCACAATAAACCGTCCTAATCAAGAGTACTGCAAACGTAAAGACTGCCAACACAGTTAATATGAAAAATAGTATTGTCTGAATCATAAGTACACCTCCATTATTTTTTGATATATACACATTCCAGGGCATTCCCCATCACCGGAATATCGGTGATGCGGCTGTCCTTGGAAATTAGCCTGTTTTGCTCTGCCAGACGTTTGATAAGGCTTATTTTATTCGTTTCATTAAACGGTTCGCGGAAAACCAATACACCCCCGGGTTTAAGACACCCAGCCAGTTCAGGGATGACTCTTTCCAACTCACTTTCCGAAATATCGTGAAGAACAAAGTGACAGTACGCTACATCAAAGCTTTCATTTGCAAGCTGCAAAGATTCCCATAGCAAAAAACTGATATTCCCATAGCCGCGAAGAGTCTTTCGGCAGGCATTGAGCCACCGCTCGGAAATGTCAAGGCAGGTCAAATGCCCGTGGGTCAGCTTTTTTGCGGCGTAGTAAGCAACCGTTCCCATGCCGCACCCGAAATCAAGCACCTGCTCCCCGCCATCAAGGGGCAGCCGGTCCGCGAATGTCCGGTAGACAGACTTGCCGCAAAGGAAAAATACAATCCTTGTCAGAAAAATCTCTAAATGGGTCGGTTCATACTTCATTACTCATCACCTCAGCATATCCAATCATGACTCTAGTTTTTGCATTTGCTTTGTTCTTGTGTCATAACACCCCTCCTAAAAATAAAATCAGCTGTATTTCAGGCTCATTATTATCATAACAATCGAACCTGTAATACAGCTGATATGAATCTTAAATTTACCTTAAATAATCTACTCCGTTTTATATAATTTACCTTAAATTGCAGGAATCGTAATCCGGAAGGTGCTGCCCTTATTCTTATCGGCAAGTAAAGTCAAATCTCCTCCGTGGGCCTCGGCTATTTTTTTCGCTATGGAAAGCCCCAATCCGCTGCCGCCGGTTTTGGAGTTGCGGGAATCATCTACCCGGACAAAAGGCTTGAATATGTTGCTTGCTATATTATCCGGTATGCCGATTCCATCGTCACTAAAATCAATAAACACCTGATGATTCTGTACCGTAAGACTTACTGTAACCAGTGTCCCCACAGGATTGTACCGCATCGCATTGTTCGCCAGGTTTTGAATAATCCGGTTAAAGCGGTCGGTATCCAGCATCACAAAAACACTGTCTTCAGGGATATTGAACTCATATTCAAAACCTTCACGCTCCAACTGCGGCACAAGCTCGCCGCATATTTGCCGGAGGTACTCGCAGATATCTGTTTTTACAAGCTTTAATGAAAACTCAGGGCTGTCTAATTGTGAAAGCTCGAACAACTCGGTAAGAAGCCGGTTGGCCCTTTTGCTGTTATTAAGAATGACTTTGAGGTGTTCATCACATTCCTGCTCGGTCATATCTTTCTTCTTCATGAGCAGCTCCGCATATCCCTGTATGCTGGACATAGGATTTTTAAGGTCATGGGAGATGTCGAGAATCAACCGACGCCTATCCTCCTCTGACTTTTTTCTAAGGGAAATTTCATGCTCTATCCGCGCTGCCATATCGTTAAAGGTATCCTGAAGCTCAGCAAACTCATTTTTCAGGCGTAAATCCACCCGTACGGAATAATCGCCTTCCCGCAAAAGCCTGGTACCGTCACAGAGCTTTTTAAGAGGTACGGTTATACTCGCAGCTGTAATCCTTGAATAGATAAAGGTGAAAAGTGCCAGTATCAGAAGATAAATCAGCACCACGAAAGCAATGACCAAACCCGACCGCATAAAATCCCCTGCCGCAGCCTCTTTATTATACACCAGGGAAAAATCCAGCCGGATGGATGTCGGAAAAGTAACAATCAGCCAAAACTCGCCCTCTGGATGATAAAGAATATCATAATGGTAAGGCTTACTTTTGCTTTCCGTTAAAAATGCCGTAAATTCCTCAATAGTCAATTTATCCTTTCCTATAGTGTCAAGGCCCCTTGAATAAACAACACGGTATTCCTTATCCACAACCTGTACGCCGCCACCGTTTTCAACAACAGCGGATGCGTCAATCTGATTATAATCCTCTTTTATAATCGCAGCGGCAGGATACCGGTTTTTGGCCAGAGAGCCTGAAATCAATCGGCTGGCAAAGGACAAAAACACAAACGCGAGCACTATATCCAGTATCGTCAGTAAGAATATCACCAGAAAATTTCTGAAAAATTGATTGGACAGTTTTCTATTCATGACTTTTCTCCGGTATAATGGAGCTTGTATCCAATGCCCCGAATGGTTTTCAGATATTTTGGTTTTTGCGGGTCGTCCTCAATCCGGTTCCTGATTCGGCTGATATGCACCATTACGGTGTTGTCGTCAAAATAGTATTCCTCGTCCCATACCGCGTCATAAAGCTGCTTCTTTGTAAAAACCTTCTCCGGGTATTCCATAAAATGCAGCAGCAGCTTGTATTCCTTTGCACCAAGCTCTATCGGCTCTCCGTCCTTAAAGACGCAGCATTTTTCTTTGTCTATAGTCAAATTTCCGTATGTAATGCTTGTGTTGGATTTTTCTTTTGGTGATAGATACTCATTGTTTCTTCTTAGTTGTGCACCTACGCGAGCCACTAACTCGGCAATGGAAAAGGGTTTGGCAAGATAATCGTCCGCCCCCAATCCAAGTCCCAGCACTTTATCCATATCATCTGCCCTCGCGGTCAGGAAAATGACGGGAATGGTGCTGTGTTCCCGTATTTTACGTAGCAGGTTGAATCCGTCCATCACCGTGGATTATGGGAATTTATCAAGAGACATCTTTACAGTTCTCCTCTGGCTTCCTTCCAATCTACCAACAGATTATAGCGTTTTGTTCTGAAGTATAAAACGCAATAACAAGGATCATCAGGCCCACTGAAATGATTTGCCAGACCATCGTACCACATCTCCCTCTTTATCTCGGGATCTGTTATTACTTCCATTTCTCCAACCAATGTGATGTTGTAATCATCAGCATTAAAACAGACGCTGGCTCTATTACATTTATTAATCCGGTTAGTTCTGGTTCCACCTAATCCGGTACAGAAAGTAATCCAGTTGATACCATCAGCTTTTGAAGCAGTTATTGTTGACACTGTCGGATAATCATCCATATCTATTTGAGCCAATACACAGTATGTACCTGCACCTGTATTTTTTTCAATAATTTCTCCTGCCCTTTTAATTATATCCTGATTCATTTGGGCATCAGGTGAATTTGAAAGACTCATACAACACACCTCTCTACTCAATCTCGAAATTTGAAATAAACAGCAAACTCAAACCGTACTAAAAAAAACATACAGTTCGTACTCTTTCCAGACAAGATATTTGTTATGATATTTATTGTACCATATCATTCTAATAAAAGCATGACAAATATCTTTTTAAATTGATGGCTGTGGACTTTCTGATATGCTGCCGGTTACAATTGCTTCTTTCTAAATATCACTATCGAAAGGGACACAAAAATCAATGAGAGCAGGCAGGAAATCATGATAGTGCTATAAAGAGAAGACGCCTCTATGGAATTCAGTACTAATCCCATATTATCCGTCGCTAAAGAAATGGGGTTGTACCTATGCACATTGGGTATGATGTTCATAATCATACATACAACCACGACGGCACCTGTTATCAGAAGGCCTCCATAACTGTTTCCTGTCAATGTGGCTGAAAATAATAACGCTGCCAGTAAAAACAAGCCAAACAGCCATAGACAAAACACAGAAAACAGAAGATTGGATGTTTCACCCTGCGGGAAAAGATACACCGTATAGCCGTAAGTCAGCCCGAAGCATAGGACAATGCTTATCGTCCATACCAAAACCATGCAGGTGTATTTTGAAAGTATGACCGCTGTTCTGAACAAACCTTTTGTCAGCAAATTGATAAGGGTTCCTTTTGACAGTTCGGATGATAAAACCCCGCTAAACAGAATCACCATAACTATAAGTCCCATTTGCGTCGCATTTTTGAAAAACTGTGTCCAGGCATCATAGGCCGACGGTTCCGGTAACGTTATGACTACACCGTCGGTTATAAAGCTTTTAACAATTTCAGGCATCAATTTTGCTATAAGGGGATTGGTGATTCCGAAAACTGCAAAAATTATTAGCATAATGAATAGTTTATAGGTTTTTGCGTATTCAAACAACTCTTTCTTCAAAAATGCCAAATAGCCTTTCATCGAACCACCTCTATAAACAAGCTTTCCAAAGTCGGTTCCATCACTGCGAATTTCAACGGAACAATGCGCTTTTGCGATAGCACACCCAGTAGAAAATGGCCGTCCATATCGCAATCTTTCATAAGCACCTTTACCGTGCTTCCATCGCGGGACAGACTGATTAACGGCTGCTTCAGCTCTTCCGCATTTTCGAAACAGGAAGCTGTTTCTTCGCTCTCGAACTCAAGGATAAAACCGTGGAGCCTATGACGCTCCTTTATTTCGGAAAGTGTACCGCAAAGCGCAAGCTTCCCGTCATGCAATACCGCAATACGGTCGCATATCCTTTCAACATCCGACAGAATATGGGTCGAAAATACGATGGTCGTTTTCCCTTTTGCCGCAAGCAAAATATCGAGTATTTCTTTTCTACCGATGGGATCAAGCGCTGATGTAGGCTCATCGCAGATTAGGAGCTTTGGCTCATTGAGCAAGGCCTGGGCAATACCAAGGCGCTGCTTCATTCCTCTGGAAAACCCGCCAATTCTCTTTTTTTGGTCTTTCAGCCCCACAAGCTCCAGTAATTCCTCGCTCTTTGACTTGATACGGGTCTTCGAAAGGCCGGCTATCTCGCCACACAGCTTCAAATATTCCATTGGATTCATGTACCCATAAAACTCCGGAACATCCGGGAGAAAACCAATGTGGCGGTTGGCTTTGGATTCGCCATACGTAACCTTTTCACCGCATACGGTTACAGAACCGCTGTCCGGCTTCAATAACCCAAGAATAATTTTCATTGTTGTTGTTTTACCTGCGCCGTTCTGCCCGACAAATCCGAATATAGAATGCTCGGGAACGTCCATGTCCAATCCCTTCAACACCTCACGGTTTCCAAAGCTCTTGTAGAGCTGTTTGATTTCCAAGACACCCATTTATTCCTCACCTCTACCGAACGCAAAGTATAAGGCCGGACCGATAAACTGTATAAACAGAACGACCAAAACCCACATCACTTTATTTCCGAAACGGTAACGGGGATGGCGCAACACATGTACAAGTGCAGTAATAGCAAGTGCAAGCTGTGCAATCACCAACGGAACAAGAAACGGTAAATATTCTTTCAATGTAGCCAAATCCATGATTTACTCCTCCTTTAATATTATATTGATTTCATTTCTTTAATAATGCGTCCTGTTGCTAACAGTTATTCTTCAGTTTTTCTGCTATCCTCTTAAATCGAATTTCATCAGCCAATGTTGAAAACACAGGGTTATTTATGACTCCGTCGGCTATGCTCTTTCGTATAATTTTCTCATTCCTTGGAGGAGCAATTCCTAAATTGAGTTCCTCAATCCACTGATCTATCAGATTAAAATATTCATCTCCTTTTAACTGCAACGGATAAATATCACCGGTGACAAG
>LFSC01000024.1:23985-28361 GCA_001512505.1 Clostridiaceae bacterium DTU079
GCAGCAACGTTGTAGAGCATTATGAGAAACGAAGGATGAAGCTTTTTTAAGTCAAAGGCTTCAGCAATGTCATTTGCACGCTTCAGCGTTTTATCAAACTGTTCGGGGTTGTCTGTACAAAGAATGAGATAATCGGTTAATGCTTTAAAGAGATTACACATATGCTGATATATAGCAACTTGTAATATCATTTTGGCTTCGTTTGATTTGCCGACCATTTGATATGCCGAAGCAAGAAGCGTTTCATTGGAAATGATTTTTTTCCTTGTTCCCTCCAAAAGTTCAATTACTTCGTTCGGATTTCCCATCATCAAAGCGCAGTATGCCTCCATACATATGGAAAGCTGCACAAGCTCCGCATCTTCACTTTCTGTTTTTACCCGAACAAACAGCTCTTTGGCTTCCGCAAGCACAGAAAGGGTTTTTTCCTTGTCTCCCGATTCCGTGCTGTTGTTTACAAGCAGTGCTCCAATGTGGAATAACAGAGGAAAGCATGAAAAATACTTTTTAGCAATTTCACGGCAAGAATCCAATACTTCATCAAAAGGTTTGGAAGCAAAATCGGCGGATAATTTCACATACAGTTCACGGATATCCTCTTTACTCATTTGAGGTTCATAACCCATGAGCTCATCAATGCTTATATTAAAAAGTGTTGCAAGCTGCGGCAGAAAAGTAATATCAGGATAACTCTGACCGGTTTCCCATTTTGAAACCGAAGCCTTGGACACACCAATGTAATTTGCAAGGTCCTCCTGTGTCATCCCCTTCTCACGCCGCATTTTAACGATGCTTCTGGCTATATTGATTTCCTTCATCTTTATCACCCACTTTTATTATACCCTTCGATCAAATCATACCTCAATGGATTTATGGTTAATATAGGGTGATAAAATCAACCGTAGGGAAACTTTTTTTAACAAACCTTTCAGTATTATAAAAAGAGAGTATCCCTTGCTGCTTTAGGAAGCAATTTGCGATACCCTCTATTTTTCAGAATACAATGTTTTAAGTGGTTTTGCTCATAGAATCAATCTTTCTTATTTATCCATTTCATTGTAAGTTCAGTTTCATTTGTATTATTATCAATTTGTTCACCCTCGATAAAAAAACCTTCTCTTGTATAGAATCTAACTGCTCTTTCATTCTTTTTATAAACATGTAAAAAGAGTTCTTCATTTATTCCCTTGATGTAATCCAATAAAGCCTTTCCGATTCCTTTTGATTGACTATTTGCTTCAACAAATATTCCTGCTATATAGTTTCCACTCAGCCCTGTAAAACCTTTAATGGAGTCATCTTCATAAACATAAATTGTTGCCTCCGGCATCATTTCTCTTAATCGTTCATAATTACTCCGCCAATATTTTTCATCAATAAAATCATGTGCAGAAATATTAGTCTCAAGCCATAATTTCATTATACTGTCTAAGTCAGTTTCTTTAAATTTTCTAATCATAACAACCTCTCAATCACAAAAATTCGTTTACCTGCTTTCTATTCTCAAACCGAATAGAATCATCTCGGCAATTCCTTACCATACACGCCGCCGTGATAGCAATAATAGGCATTTGCTTTGAGCGACAGGAGCTTATTCAGTGAGTTCTCAGCCTGGTTTAAATCCAGCGTGAACTGCGGGTTTGCAATCACGGGCCGACCTTCCTCCAAAGCCATGGCATCCCCGGTAATAACAATTGAGTCTTTCTCCAAAAAAAGCGAAATGTGTCCGGGAGTGTGGCCCGGAGTGGCAATAATACGGCATCCGCCGCACCAGTCCATTTTGTCGCTGTCATTTAAAAAATCATCGACCGGAACCGGCTCAACCCGGCGCAGCATATCACAAAATGCCCTGCCGAAATCCTGCTGATCCGGAGGTAGCGTTTCCTGCAACTCCTCAGCCTGCTTAAGGCGAAGCGGCTTATCCTGTGCACTAATATAGGGCGCTTCTTCAGGAGAGGAATATATCTTTAAATTGGGATTAACCCTTTTCAATGCGGCTGCCGCGCCCATATGGTCGTGGTCATGATGCGTCAGCACCAACCCGGTAAGCTGCTTCACAGTCAGCCCATATTGCGCCAATTCCTTTTCAATTGTGGTAAGGGAGCCGATAAATCCGCAATCCACAAGCACAATGTTCTTTTCATCCCAAAGCAGCGTGGGATATACCGTGTTTACCGTATCACCAAACGGTGCTTTTATAACCAGTCTAATTATTTTATATTCCATAGAACAACCTCTACTTTCGTTGATGTATTAATTGGAATTGCAATAGGTTTCCCTTAATGCTTGAATAATCTTTTTAATTCTTTCATCCTTTATACGATAAACATTCTGAAGACCGTATTTGTTAGAATCTATAATGCCGTGAGCCTTTAGCATGGCTAAATTCTGAGATAAAGCCGATTGAGATATAGCAGGTATTTTTTCGTGAATTTCACTAACATTCATCGGTTTTTCGATCAAGTAGCATAATATCATTAATCTATGCTGATTTGCCATAACCTTCAACAATTCAGCTATCTCTTTTGCTTGATGTTCCATTTTGATTCACCATCCTTCTGTACTTTAGCTTGCTTATTCCCTGAGTCATTGTACCCATGGGGCAATAGACACACCATGAGCGGGGTTTGAAGAAAAGCATTGTTAAGAGTCCCAAAATTGTAGACGTAAGCATAACACTGTAAAATCCAAAAGCAAACTGGGCTATCCAAGGTGATACCGTACCGGTATATGCCCAATTCCAGGGAAGCTTAATTGTCCATAAAAGGGTAACTGCTTCTTTCAAGTTATTAGTTCCATTATAAACTAAATAGGTAGAGAAAACCATAATCCCAAACATAGTCATAAAAAATGCTAAAAAGCCGTAGCGAAACCATTTGCTTCTTATAAATTTAGGGATGCTGCGATTTGAAGAAAGCTTTAATCTGCCTCCTAATAATTCAAATAGCTGTCCCCTTCCGCAATAGCTGTTACAGTATATTTTACCTTTACCAAATATCGAAAGCAATAACGGAGTAACAAAACAAATCATCCCTATCCAGGCAAATAAAATATTGAAAAAACCTGAAACCAAATATACAGCAGAAAATATCCATAAATATTCATTCCACTTTTTCATGATGCAACCTCCTTTTGCACAACCTGAATTACTGAAGCCGGACAAGCCTTCTCACACTTTTTGCATCCGACACATAGCTCTTCATTAATCTTTGCATAAATTCCATGAAATATGGTTATGGCTTGACGCGGACAAACTTTTTCGCAAACTCCGCAGGCCACACAATCTGCTTGATTGACTACTGCTTTTTTCATGTTATTCGCCCTTTCCATTAAATTTTTTATTGGCCGTATAGAATAATTTAAAGAAACAATTGTATATAAGTAATTTATAATATACTAATATTATATGCATAAAATTTCAAAGTGTCAATGAGAATAAAAAATATTGCTATCGAAACATCCTTGCTAAAGCAGATATTTTTTTACACATCAAGAATAGAATAATTAATATTTTAAATAGAAAATTAATAACCTTGTACTCGGAAGCAGTTAAACAAGTGCTGCTCCGAGCTCATACGCTTCTTTTAATTTTTGCGGAAATGCCACTTCATGGTTGGCTTTTTTCTGAACCGGATCAAAAACGGTCCAGTTGTATTTACTATAATCATCTACCTGCAAGGTATTTCCGCAGATCATGATTTTCGTCGGCCCAACAAAGCGTTCCAACATCTTTTTATAGCCTTCCAGCATAGCTGTATAACCTATTTTATCATAAATGCTTTCATCACAATTACTTGTAGTGATGAAAAGAACCGGAATCATATGCTCGTTGCAATTGGGCCGTTCCTTATTATATGTCAGGGACTGAAAAACCAGACGTTCGTAAAGCGCTCTAAAGCCTGCAGTCATATTCCCCAGATAATTGGGTGAGCCAAGAATAAGCCCATCTGCTTTACGAATTTTATCCAAGACTTCTGTCAAACCGTCTTTAGAGACACATCTACCGAAGGTCTTTGGAAGTTTACACCCAAAACATGAGATACATCCTTGATAAGGCTCCAGCTTATAAAGATCAATGATCTCTGCAGCTGCTCCTGCTTCATTTGCCCCTTTTGCAGCCGCCTCTACCAATTGGCTTGTGTTCCACCCACTGCGCGGGCTTGCATTAATTGCAACAATGCTTTTCATCCTCATGCCTCCAAACTCAACTCTGCTATTCTTAATTATAGTTCACATTTTCCCACTTTATGTATAAAAAAGCAAGTTAAAGTATTGACTTATTGAATAGTCAACATAGCATTGTCTCCCTTAAAGCTCCTTGTACAATTAATATTGTTATTTCATCAGTGACTTTTGCCACTGTTCGACCCTGTTAA
>LFSC01000053.1:0-1703 GCA_001512505.1 Clostridiaceae bacterium DTU079
TCGGAAGCGGCATCTCCACTCGTTCACCGTCTAAATAATAATAATTTGAACCTTCCGGTATAGAATACTTTTTACCGTTGACAGTAAAAATGTATTGGGAGCGGTCTATATCATAATCTATACCAAAAAGCTGCAACGTTTTGTTAAGAGGATATTTTGCCAATCCATCAAGAGCCTTCGGATAGTCATCCAAGCTTGCTTCTCTTAACATATCATCCAAATATACTCTCACTATTCGAGGTTGAGCAAACACATTAATTGATAATGTGTTCAAAAGAACAATTATTAATGTTACTATCAAAATTGGTTTTTTCATTTTGTTTTTCCTCCAATACCAAAGTTTCTTATAAAAAAATACCACACATTATTGTAACACATACCCGGTATTTAGTGTCTCACTAAAAAAAGAGATGTTTTGGATGGCTTCTGCTCACATAATTCTCTCCTTTTTAAATTGCACTTGGTATAATATTAATGGCAGATAAAGCCGGTTAGCCCTGCGGTTTTTTTATGTGCAAAGCAAAATTTGAAAAAGTATAGTGTTCATTAAACTCCTTTTCCGTTAACAGCAATTTTCCTTTTAACGAATCACCGACAACAAAGCGGTCTCCTTCTTTGCCTAAAATGGTTATAAAATGGCCTATTCTGCCGTTAATATAAGTTCCGATTATTGACGGTACCGGTACATCTTCCAAACGGTTTTTGTATAAAACTTCGGTTTTAAGTCCGTTTTTTTCGGCATACCTGATTAAATACCAATTCTCCGTGCCGCTTGAGCTGGAAAAGGATGCCCTTGCAATCTCTTCTTCCTTTTTGGATATTCCATAATAATTAAATATTGTGGATAAAGCTGCAGGACCGCAAGTTGAACCTGTAGATTGCAAACACACTCCATCTTTCCATCGGTCTAAAAACTCAGAATTCCGGCTTACAGGCCTTATAATCGGTTTAATGAAAGGTATTATAATTAAAAGTATGCAAATAACGAAAATGTATTTATTTAAAGTTTTTAATTTAAACACTCCGAAGCTTTCATCTTTGAAAGTTACAAAGCCAAAGAAAAGACCTATTAAGGATGATAGCAATTCAATATTGTTAATTGCCCTGAATTTAACATACCATATCGGTTCATTTATAAAATGCAAATAATATGCCACAAACAAAAAGTTTGGAACACAAAGGAGGATGAACAGCAAACCCAAAAGAAGCCTGACGGGTTTTCCGTTCACTACCCCTGAAACTCTTTGCCCTATAATAAAAAACATAATGCCCGTTATTACAGCCGGAAATATTGCACGGTTAAAAAACATTTTAAAACCTCTTTTTATTATTTTTGAATATATTATATCAAATTTTTGGCTTGGGAAAATACCAAAAAACAACCTCTTCCCTAAAATCAATTAGGGCTGTACCGGAAGTAGCCCCAGCACAGCCTTAATCAAAACTTCTTATGAAAATCCTAAATATCTTCTATTTTATCTCTACCTCGTATCCGTCTTTTTCTAGCTCACAATCCTCACTTGTACCAACGATGTAAGCCTTCAAATACTTTGCCTTTCCAATAATATCTTTATAGCTTTCCATGTCAAGCTCTTCTTCGAATTCCACTGTCTTTCCCGCACCTATCACCGTCTCGGTCAGCATTGCCATAAATAATTTGTCGGCGGACCAGGTATAGAGAATTTCCTTATTTTTATCCAATA
>LFSC01000053.1:1721-15032 GCA_001512505.1 Clostridiaceae bacterium DTU079
GGAGCTTTAGCTTCATTGTAAAAGTATTTTTGCTCTTTTCATATTCCGGCTCAACTAAAAGACTGTTTTCTTTCTTTTCTTTCAAAGATAAATAATACCCGTCCTTGTTGATTTTAAAGTCTTTGCTGTCTCCCACAATCAAAGCCTTGAAATAATATACCTTATCTTCTATAGATTCATAGGTTTTAAAATCTATTTTTTGTGTGAACTCCACGGTTTTACCTGCTTCTATGGTTGTATCGATAAGGGGCAAGATAAATGCCATGTCTTGCGACCATCTGTATAGCTCTTCTTTTTTATCGTCCAGCAACATAAAATCATATTTTTGTCCGGAGTTATGGTTTATTACTATATCCTTTTTGCTGTTGTTGGAAATTGTGAGCCTCATTTCATATCCGTCTTCAACTTTTACAAACGAAGGCTCCACCTTAACAGCCTCTACAGGTTGTTCCACTACATCCTTCAATGCATCTTTAAAAGCCTCCATGAGTTTATCCAATACTATCAATGCTTCCGCTCTTGTAGTAAAACCTTCGGGGACAAACATCCTGTTGCCTCTACCCTTTATGAAGCCCAACTTGTAAGCACGCTTTACCGATTTTTTATATCTTTGCTTGACATTTTTCCAATCGGAAAAATCCTCAAAGGCATCATCATCCTCATCAAAATTCTCAATATTAAGCTTATACCTGTAAGCATTCATCAAATAATGAACCATTTCCTCACGGGTTATGAAATCATTGGGTCTAAACTCTCTGTCTTCATCGTCAACAATCTTTAATGAAGCAAGGTCGTAAAGCGATGAAGCGAACCAATCTTCGTTATTTGCATCGTCAAAAAACTCATTAATGTTCGGAGCTTTTATGTAATATATTTGTATTTCTGCAGCTTTGTGCAATGCAACAACAAACTCCGACCGTTTCATCTGAACATCAGGTAAAAACTTTCCGTTTCCAACACCGCGAATAATTCCGCTGTCAGCCATTTTTTCAATTACATTTTCCGCCCAATGCCCCGCAGTATCAGAAAACTTTCCTTTTTGTTGGGGCTTGTCAAGCCCATCATTACCGGCAAATACCATCACAGGCAAGCTCACCGCTATTAAGCTGATTGCCAGTAAAAATGCCATTAGTTTTTTCATTTCCGAAACCTCCTCATTTTCCAATAATTAATCTGTACTATTTTATTATTCATTTTCTTTTCTAACATATTAGACATAGATATATTTAAATCGGTTTCGAGTGAAATGAAAAAATTGAATTAATTTATCTTATCCAGCTTAGCATAACCAGCCATCAGTCTTTTCATTCCCTTTCCTTTAAAATGTATCTCAAGTACAAAGTCATCTCCATCCTTTTCCTTGCGGGTTATGATCCCCTCACCGAACATCTTGTGCCTTACCTGATCTCCCACATTGAACTCTTGTGTCCGAGTCTTATTTTGAGGTGTCTTAAAGCTCCCCGCATTAAAGCTTAACGACGGATCAAATCCTCCACCGGAGGCCGTCTTTTTACTTTCAGGTTTTTGTCCCATTACCGGTCTGTTATATATTGTCTTTTCCTCACTTGCATTTGAGCTGCCTTCAAAATATTCCTCAGGAATTTCTTTCATAAACCTTGAAACCCTATTAAAAGTAGTATTTCCAAACAATGTACGGCTAAAGGTGCTTGTCATGTAAAGAGACTCCATAGCCCTGGTTATACCCACATAGCAAAGCCTTCTTTCTTCTTCAAGCTCCGTTTCGCTGGTCATTGACCTGTATCCAGGGAAAATTCCTTCTTCCATACCCACCATAAACACAACGGGAAACTCAAGCCCTTTTGCACTGTGAAGGGTCATCAATGTTACGTAATCACTGTCCTCATCCATGGTATCAATATCCGAAACCAAAGATACATGGGCCAGAAAATCCGTAAGACTCTTCTCCTCGCTTTCGCTTTCAAATTCCATGGCAACGGATATCAATTCCTGAATGTTTTCTATTCTGGTCTGTGCCTCTATAGTGTCTTCTTGCTCATAGGCGCTTAAAATTCCGGTTCTTTCGATTACCTCGACAATCATTTCTGAAGCCGTCATTGTTTGACTTTGAACCCGAAAGCTGTTTATCAAAGATACGAACTTCTCCAGTTTTGCCCAAGCCCGGCTAAGCTCAGGAATGTCCTGGGCTGACGAAATTATTGTAAATATGCTTACCCCTCTTTTGTTGGCCAATTGCTCCGCAGTTTCTATAGTAACATTTCCAATCCCTCTTTTGGGTTCGTTGATAATTCTCTTAAGACTTATATTGTCTGCAGGATTCTGAATAACGCGAAGGTAGGCAAGAACATCCTTTATTTCTTTTCTGTCATAGAATTTAAGTCCACCGAATATCTTATAGCTAATACCTTCCCTCATAAACATTTCTTCTATAACACGGGACATGGCATTAACCCGGTACAATATCGCAAAATCTTTATAGGACCGGTTTTTCTCCGCCTTGATTCTCTTTATCTCATTAGCAACAAAATAGGCCTCCTCATGCTCGTTGGAGCACTCAAGATATTTAATTTTTTCGCCGCCTTCCTTATCGGTCCACAGCCTTTTGTTTTTACGGCCTATATTATTTTTTATAACATGGTTGGCGGCATCAAGAATTGTCTGGGTTGAACGGTAGTTTTGCTCCAGTTTTATTACCTTTGCATCCTTAAACTCCTTTTCAAAGTCTAAAATATTTCTAATGTTCGCACCCCTCCATCCGTAAATGGACTGGTCATCATCTCCCACAACGCAAAGATTTCTGTATCCCTGTGCCAGAATACTTATGAGCGAATATTGGGCAGTATTGGTGTCCTGATACTCGTCCACCAATATATACCTGAACTTTCTCTGATAGTATTCTGCAACCTGGGGGTTGTCCAGCAAAAGCTTAATTGTAAGCATTATAATATCATCAAAATCCAGCGCATTATTCTGCTTGAGCTTCTTTTGATAGAGCTCGTAAATCTTGGCAACATTACTCATTCTGAAATCCTGGGCATACATTTTTGAGTATATTTCAGGAGTTATAAGTTCATCCTTTGCCCGTCCTATCATTTCAAGCATCGACTTGGGAGGGTAGTTCTTGTCATTGAGGTTAAGCTCTTTAAGGCAGTCCTTTATAACGGTCTGCTGGTCCGAATAATCAAATATAACAAAGCTCTTATCATAATCGATCTTGTCTATATCCCTTCTAAGCATTCTCACGCACATGGAATGAAAGGTGCTGACCCATATATAGTCACTGTTATTGCCGACAAGCCTGTCTATCCTTTCCCTCATCTCCTTTGCCGCCTTGTTGGTAAAGGTTATTGCCAGAATACTTGCCGGATGTACATTTTTCTCCTGGATCAGGTATGCAATTCTGTGGGTCAGAACCCTTGTTTTTCCGCTGCCTGCACCTGCCAAAATAAGAAGCGGTCCGTCTCCATGCAATACGGCTTCCCTCTGTTCTTTATTCAAACCTTCCAGTAAATCCATTAATACCTTCCTCTCCAAACTATCTATTTTTAAGTAATCTTTTCTTTTCCGTTTTGCCCTTCCACCGGGTAAAATCCTATTACCTGAAATTCCTCAATTAAAATGCCGAGACTAAAGTCTCGGCATTTTAATTATAGTAGAAAATAACTTCGATATCAAATATATAATTAACGCTCAGAATCCAAAATTAAAACTCAGGTTCGATTAAACCGTAATTCCCGTCCTTTCTCCTGTAAACAACGTTTGCTTCCTGAGTCTCGGCATTTGAAAACATAAAGAATTCATGTCCGAGCAAATTCATTTGTAAAACAGCTTCTTCGACAGTCATTGGCTTTATTGCAAACCTCTTTGTCTTTACAATTTTAAAATTATGCTCTTCATCAACATCTTTTTCTTCAAAATTCACATCTTCAAGCTTAAGACCCTTTCCATGGAATTTCTTTTCCAGCTTGGTCTTATTTCTTCTTATCTGCCTTTCAAGACTGTCCACAACCTTGTCAATAGAAGCGTACATATCCTGGTTATCCTCTTCAGCCCTAAGCAATCCTCCGTCAAAAAGGATTGTAACCTCAACTATATGTCGGTTCTTTTGCACGCTCATGGTTATTTGAGCCTCAGCATCGCCCTGAAAATATTTGTCAAGCTTGCCAACCTTCTTAATAGCCCTTTCTCTCAAAGCATCAGTCACAACGATGTTTTTTCCGCTAACAATGAATTTCATATAAGTCACAGCCCCTTTCAGTCAACGACAAATATTGCCTAAGAAACCTCACCTGCAATACCTGCCTTTCTTTTCAATAATATTATACCCCAAAACTTACCGGGCAAAACATGCCTATGCCTGAAAATCTCAGAAAGTATCCACACCTCCAATTTTTCATTAATTAAATTAACGAATAAAAAATTCCCAGGCACTTCACAACTCGTCATGGGGATAACTTTATATTATATTAATTCGACATCAAGTAAAATATTCCTTCTGTAACCGGTCCTATTTTGTTTTATCATACCAATTGAACCCCTCTCCTTTAATTAAGAATTGAAATTATCCACATACTAAAAAGCACAATTTACAAGCATCTAAAAAATTAACATCATAAAAACAAGCAAATTTGTGGATTAATTTTCTCGCGAAAGCTTTGAAAAAGCTTTATAATAGGTACAGATACTATATTCGAATATTTTCCACAATTATCCCACAATTCCCCCACAAAACACCTGTTTTGTGCACATAAATTCTGTGGATAATGTGGACAATATTGTGAATAACTATTATAGGCTTATTCTACCTGTGGATAACCCTGTTCTTATTTTATTAATCCGTATATTTTATGTAAACTTCTCATTGCTATGGCTCCAATTAAATTTTATATATTTGTGGGAAATACTTATAAATAATATGTTTTAGGATATTATTTCCAAGATGATGTTTCAAATAGTAAAAAAGATTAAAAATAACCTGATTATGTAACGTAAGCTAGTCGTTGTGTTATTATCTTATTGATCAAAAATTCGTCTTTGGTTTCTCAATTTTTTGTTTATTTTGTATATTGTTTTAATTCCTCACATTTGCAATAATAAGATTGTAGACAGAAAAGAAAACTATTGGGTGTGATGCATAAGATACACCGACTATAGAAAAATAAACATACTTAATATAAAGCAGTACAACAAAATTAACAAGTAAACCGGACAAAACAATAATTTGCATTTTACGTTCTACACAATCTTCATTCTACACTTTGTAATAATCTTTGTATCTATGTACAAACTTAAAACAGAAACTCTACTATGATAATTCGGACCAAAAGATATCATTACACCCTTTTCCTTATAATAAAAATATATTATTATAATCTTACTAACAGCCGAAGCTTTTGCTCCGGCTTTTTTATATTCTTTTACGGTAGGTTTGATAAAAGCAATACCGTCTTACGAAAAAGGCGAAAGGAGTATTATCTCCTCTCGCCCATTATATTTTCATTTACTATATTTATATTTATCCTTAAGTTCTTTTTATGCCTCTTTCAAACGTTTTTCAAGAGCTTCAAGCTGTGCTCTCAATTCTTTCGGAAGCTTTTCGCCGAATTGAGCATAATGCTCTTTAATGGACTCAACCTCATTCAGCCATAGTTCTTTATCGACTTTAAGGAGTTCTTCCATATCCTCCTTGCTTACATCAAGACCTTCGGTATCGATAGCATCAAGTGTAGGCATGTAACCGATAGGTGTCTTAACAGCTTTTCCTGCTCCGGAAACTCTTTCAACAATCCATTTGAGAACACGGCTGTTTTCGCCGAATCCAGGCCACAAGAATTTTCCATCACTGCTCTTGCGGAACCAGTTTACATAGAATATCTTCGGCAACTTGCTTTCATCGGTCTTCTTACCCATATCGAGCCAGTGCTGCAAATAATCATTCACATTGTAGCCTATGAAAGGAAGCATAGCAAACGGGTCACGGCGAACCTGACCGATTTTATTTGAAATTGTTGCTGCAGTAATTTCAGAACCCATTATTGAACCCATGAACACACCATGGTTCCAGTCAAAACTTTCGTGAACCAATGGAATAGTACTGGGACGACGTCCTCCAATCAAGATTGCGGAAATGGGCACACCTTGCGGGTCTTCCCACTCAGGAGCAATTGCAGGACACTGACTTGCAGGTGCTGTAAAACGTCCGTTAGGATGAGCTGCAGGAGTTTCTGATCCCGGTGCCCAGTCATTGCCTTTCCAGTCAATTAAGTGATCCGGTGCTTTAGTTCCGATACCTTCCCACCAAACATCACCATCATCAGTCAATGCTACGTTAGTAAATATTGTATTCTTTTTAATCGTATGCATTGCATTAGGGTTGGAATCCATAGAAGTACCCGGTGCAACTCCAAAGAATCCTGCCTCTGGGTTGATAGCGTACAAACGTCCGTCTTTACCGAACTTCATCCACGCAATGTCATCACCGATAGTTTCAACCTTCCATCCCGGTATGGTAGGAATAAGCATAGCCAGATTAGTTTTTCCGCAAGCACTTGGAAAAGCACCTGTAATATATGTCTTATTACCGTTAGGATCGGTGATGCGAAGAATGAGCATATGCTCAGCCAACCATCCCTCTTCCCTTGCCAACACGGATGCAATACGAAGAGCAAAACACTTTTTACCTAAAAGAGCATTTCCGCCATATCCGGAACCGTAAGACCAAATAGTCTTTTCTTCAGGGAAATGGCTGATATACTTTTTCTCCATCGGTGCGCAAGGCCATGATACATCTTCTTGACCTTTCTCCAACGGAGCACCTACTGAATGCAGACATGGTATAAACTCACCATCTTCACCCAAAGCTTCAAGAACCTTGCTTCCTATACGGGTCATTATACGCATGTTTACAACAACATAAAGACTGTCAGTTATTTCAACACCTATCTTGGAAATAGGTGAACCGATCGGTCCCATGGAAAACGGAATAACATACATGGTTCTGCCCTTCATGCAGCCCTTGTACAAATCTGTCATTGTCTTTTTCAGCTCTACCGGATCAATCCAGTTGTTGGTAGGTCCGGCATCTTCCTGAGTCTTGGATGCAATAAAAGTTCTGTCCTCAACACGGGCAACATCCGACGGATGGCTGCGGAACAAGTAACAACCAGGACGTTTTTCCGGATTTAAAGGCGTAGCAGAACCGGATTCAACCAATTTGTTTAAAAGACGTTGATTTTCTTCTTCTGAGCCGTCACACCAATAAATTTCGTCAGGCTCACACATTTTTGCAACTTCATCTACCCAAGCTTGCAATTTTTTGTTTACTGTCATCAGAATTCTCCCTCCAATTTTTTAATAAAATATCTATTCATAAACATACAAATGCTGTTTAGCAATACATAATAAAATAAAATAATAATCGGTATTATGTAATATGATGAATTAGTTAATTTTTTCACTAACATCCTAACACAAATTCATTAAAATATCAACAACTCTTTTTGCAATTTTGGTTTTTGTGAGGAAGAAAACTGCATGAAATTAATAATAAAAAAGATGGAGAAAAATATTTCCAAAGTATTTTCCATATTTTTCTCCATCTCTATGGCTTTATCAATATCAACGATATTTATTTTTCTTTCATGCCTGTGTAAATAAGAATGGCATCCCTGAGAAATTCAGCCAACCCCAGCTGTTCTTTATCATAATATTCCCTAAATCTCTCATCGGCAACATACATTTGGGCAAGCCCTGCATGAGCTTCTTTGCTGTAGCTCCCCCAGGAGCAGCTTATCCATTGTTTGTGCAAATCGGCAGCTTTTTGGGCAAGCTCTCCGGAAGGATCACCCGTTAAAAAAGCCTCTTTAAGGGTCTCCTTTATCTGTTTCTCCAACTCCTGCCACTTATTAAACTCTTCTTTCGTCATGTTTTTAAACTGACGGTAGGATTGATCAACCTTTTCGTCTCCATATTTTTTCCGGATTTCTTCACCGTACTTTTTCTCATTCTCGTCAATCATATTTTGCTTAAAGCCTTCAAACTTTTCCTTATCACTCATTTGCGTTCTCCCTTCTGCAAATGCTATGGTTCTTTCAACATTTGCGATTAATATATCCAATTGTTTTCTTTTTGCAAGGAGTTTCTCACGGTGCTCAATCAGTGCAGAGGTCATGTCAAACTCGGGTGATGTTATAATTTCTTTGATGCGTTCCAACTCCACACCCAATTCCCTGTAAAACAATATCTGCTGCAGTGTGTCCACCTCTTTCTGACCGTAAATCCTATATCCGGATGAACTTATTCTCGCCGGCTTTAAAAGACCAAGTTCATCATAATATCTTAAGGTGCGGGCACTGATTCCTGCCAGAGCTGCCAGCTTTTTAACCGTATACTCCATGTTTTCGCCTCCTCACAATTCCATCTTACACCTTTACGTTGCGTAAAGGTCAAGGAGGTTTTTTTTAATTTTTTTACCAATTGATATATTAAGGGAAAACGTCTAATTGGCCGCTTTACAAATCTTAATTTTTTCTATCTTCTTTTCACTTATTTCCATAACCTTGAAAACAAGTCCGCTAAATTCTATTTCAGGTTTCTCCTCATGTTCCGGTATCCTACCCAACTGACTTATAACAAAACCACTTAGAGTATCATATTCTTCTATAGGCAAAGGAGCATCAAATTGGTCTTTGACAACATCAAGACCCACAGAACCACTGGCAATGTATGTATTATCATCCAGTTTCTCTAGTTCCTTTTCTTCTTCGTCATATTCGTCAAGTATATTTCCCACTATTTCCTCCACAAGGTCTTCCATGGTTACAATTCCTGCTGTTCCACCATACTCGTCAATAATAATAGCCATATGGTTTTTGTTTTTTTGTAATTCGCTGAAAAGTTCGTCCGTTCTTTTTGACCACGGCACATTATACGGATTCCTTATTAGTTTTCTTAAATCAAAATCCTCTCTGCTTTGGTCGCAGTCAATAAATTTAATAATATCCTTTGCATGAAGTATTCCAATAATATTGTCAATACTACCTTCATAAACAGGAATTCTTGTATACTTTTCTTCATTTATAACGTTAATCACTTCTTTAAGTCCTGCATCAATCGGAAGAGCCACAATGTCGGTCCTGTGGGTCATAATGTCCATGGCAGTCTTGTTGTCAAAATCAAAAATGTTGTTGATCATTTCCTTCTCATTTTCCTGTATTGCGCCTTTCTCTTCACCCACATCCACCATCATACGGATCTCTTCCTCCGTGACTTCCTCCTCATCCTGATTGGGGTCTATACCGAACAATCTTACTATAACATTGGTTGATGCATTTAAAAACTTTACAACGGGTAATGTGGCAACAGAAAGGATATACAACGGTCTAACTGCAAATAAAGAAATATCTTCTTCTTTTTTCATTGCAATCCTTTTTGGCACCAATTCACCTATAACCAATGAAAAATAGGAAAGAATCATGGATATAACAATCACGGATATACTCTTTAATACCGCATCAGGAACGGGTATTCCCGTAAGCTTTATAAGACCAACCAGCCTATCGGAAAAACTCTCTGACGCAAAGGCACTTGACAGCATTGAACCAAGGGTTATACCGATTTGAATGGTTGCTAAGAACCGTCCGGGTTCAGATAAAAGTTTTTTCAACAACTCAATCTTTTTTTTATTTCTATCATTGCTCATAAACCTGAGCTTATTATCGTTCAATGATATTAAAGCAATTTCAGAAGCTGCAAAAAATCCGTTCAGCACTATTAGAAGTATTAAAATCAAAAGTTCAATATACAATTATAATCATCCTCCAAATGAAAAATCGGTTATATAAAAAAAGCATAATAAACCCAAATATATGGATTCGTTATGGCCTTCTGTAATAACCAACTTTTCCACTTCCTTTTGATCTTAATAACATCCAATGTGCGTTACTACATCGTATGTCCGCAGGATACTCGTCCATTAATTAACCACCTCTCAAAATTTGATCTTTTATTATAATAATTTACTATATTAATCCGTTCCATGTCAAGTTACGGGCAATAAACGGATGCATTTAATAAATGTAATAATGCCCTTCACGAAAGCTTAATTAACATTATCCTTGGGGATATACCGTTTGGACTCATTAGAATGTGAAAAAATCACTCCAATCCACTTCCTCATCCCAATATTAATATCCACTGAGAACGAAAAGTTCAAAGTACAAACACAACCCAATAATATCCGACTTTTAAAAAAAGAATTGACTATTCATTTTTGGTATTACTTTGTTTGAAATGTATTATTTATAGAATTGTTTATTTGTTTGATCATCGGTTTTTGATGCAGGAATACAGAATCATATGATTCTTGAATAAATAATAAAGCAAATACCGCTCATTCAGTTTCTCTGTACGGAAGATCCTTTAATTTAAAAAACCCCTATGTTCAAATAAAGTTGAATGAATGTAACTAGCATGCCTAAGAAAAGTCAACACCCCAACCTTTTAATCCATAGTCAAAGTCTTTATCCTATTAAGCTATGAGCTCATAGATTTATTAACACATAATATAATAACAGGCATAAACCTTTATATTTCAACGTTTATCGCCCCTATTTCATTAACCAACTGTCAAACTCGGGAATAAGATAATTTCAATATTTACTTGTATTCGTGCCTCTCAGTTATCACCCTAACTTGAATGTTCATCCCTGGTTTAGTACAATTATGTTAGCAATATTCTATACAGAATGTTAATAAACCAATATTAATTATGAAGTAAATTTTTAAAGGTATCTGTTGCACAAAATCGATAAGTTTCCGAATCAATGAGAGGTGAATTCGTTGAACCCCGAACAACTGATTAATTACTGTCTTTCCAAAAAGGAAGCATACCTTGACTTTCCTTTTGGCGAACAGCCTGTATGTGTTAAAATAAAGGCGAAAATTTTTGCGGAAGTATACACACATCCCGATAATTTCAAAATAACTTTGAAGTGCGAACCATTATTAGCCGAATTATACCGTCAGAAGTATCCCAACTTTATAGTCAGAGGTTATCACTGTCCTGGGGCACAGCAACGCCATAGAAATACTGTTTACCTAAATAAAAGCGTTCCTGATGATGTAATTTTTTCGATGATTGATCATTCATACAATGAAGTCGTTAAAGCTATTCCAAAAAAAATCAGAAAAGAGTTGGATTTGGCGGAGTAAACTTACCGAAAAGCAAATGGGTTCATTAGCCCCAAGCTTTTGATTATTCAAATGAACTCTATAATTAGTGATATAATAACTATATCAATGAGATCAAACAATATGTAGAATAACAATATTTAATGTGAGGTAATAAAGCTTATGGAAAATGTACTTGTATTTGATTTTGACGGTACCATAGTTGATTCAAAAGACATCGGAATTAATATTTACAATGAAATTGCAGAAGAATATAATTTTAAAAAAATAGATAATTCCGTTGTCTCGAATTTAAGTGCATTATCTATTGCCCAAAAATGCAAGGTTCTTGGAATCCCCGTATCAAAAATACCCTTTTTGGCATACAAGATAAATGAAAAGTTTAAAAATCATATATTAAACGTCAAAGTCTTCGATAAGATGAAAGACGTATTATATTCTTTGGATAAAAGCGGATATAGCTTAAATATCATATCCTCCAATACCGAAAATACAATAAAAGCGGTATTGCAAAACAATGATTTGGATATATTCAAAAATATTTATTCTTCAAAAAATATCTTCGGCAAACACACCGTTATTAATTCTTTTATCAAGAAACACAAACTCAACAAAAAGGACATATTATACGTTGGCGATGAACTAAGAGACATTGAAGCATGTAAGAAATCCAAAATCAAGATTATTTCCGTCACATGGGGTTTTGATTCCCATGATCTTCTTTTATCCGGCAATCCGGATTTTATAGCTAAAACCCCCGCAGACATTATTGAAATAGTATCCGCTTACTTCTTCAATTCCAAATATTAATATTTTATCCACATTAAGTTAAATTCATCAAATTCTATGTTATTTATTTATACATAATTTGCACATTTTCCTATGTTAATATTTACATATACGGTAATATATCGTAAGATAAATATGTAGACTTTTGTTTATGAGTTGCAAAAGTAGGGGGGAGAATAATGACTATTATAATTCAATATTTACTGCCTATTATATCTATTGTATTATCTTTATCCATGATTGTTTTTTCTTTTGTTAAGGGCAAAAAAAGCGTAGCATTAAAAGCATTCATTTTTTGCCATACTCTCATGATTATTTGGATTGTAGGTCAAATACTGGAAAGAACCCTTGTTAACGAAGAACATATATGGAATGCAACATTATTAAAATACACTGCAATTATATATACCGGAGCTGCCTGGCTTACCTTCTGTCTGCTATATACCAACAGAATAAAAAATCTTAGGAAGTCTTTGTTTCTAATATATTTTTGTCCTGCTTTATTTAACTTTGCAATTTTAACCAATTCCAAGCATAATATGTTTTTTACCGAATACTCATACGGTACCAAAACCTATGGCATTGTTTTTTGGCTTCATGCCATATGCTCATATGCTTACCTGTTCGCTTCCATAATTATACTTTTTATTGAGTTATTTAGATGTGTAAAAAAATATAGAATCCAATATATTTTATTATCCATATCTATTCTTTTCCCAACTATTTTAAACTTTTTGTACATAACAAAAACAATTAGACATAGCTGTGATTATACTCCTACCGGATTTGTATTTTCGTCATTGATTTTTTTCATAGCTGTCTTCAAATACCGTTTTCTTAACCTGTTGCCGATTGCAGTAGCCAGTATACTTGACGCCATACCTCAGACCATTATGGTTGTGGACATCAATAATGATATAAACTATACAAACGGTGCATTTAAGACTTTCTTACCGGGCTTTACTCCGTCCATAAAAAACAATATTTTTAAATTCACCGAGTACCTCAGACAAAAGGTTTATATTGACGAAAAAAATCTACCGATTTTAGAGCGTTTTCAGACAATAGCGCAAGAACCCTTTAACGATGAATTTGAGTTTACTTGGCCAAATCAGGACAAGCCTGTGTGCTATCAGGTTTATATTATTCCAATACTGGAAAGAGGCAGCATAGTAGGTCAGATAATTATGTTTTTCGATATAACCGAGTATAAACACCTTATAAATGAAAGTATCCAGAAAAATGATGCTCTGTCTTTAATAGCTCAGAAATTATTTGAAGCTAATTGTCTTTCTTTTAAGAAATCAAGTGACCGTAAAAAAGACATAATGGCATCAACAAGAGAAAGCATCA
>LFSC01000053.1:15149-16867 GCA_001512505.1 Clostridiaceae bacterium DTU079
TTACCGTTAGACAGTTTACCCATAAAGAGTATCGTATCATATTTCTCATCCGCAATTACAAATACAAACGGTCTGTTTGCCTGAAATACCGGTCTTATTCCGACACCTGGAATTACAGGTATTACTATAACTGATGCAGCCTCAGTTCCCTTTTCATTCACTTCTACTACTGCCTTATGCAAAACATCACCAAGACCGGCTGCTTCGTCAGACATACCGGAAAAATCTGCACCCTCTCCGAAAGCCTTAACCATTCCTAGAGCTTTTAAGCTTTCTTTTATGCTTCCGTCATTTCCCATAGCATATTCCATTTTAAAACGAGGTAAATTGAGCACTACGTTTCCTCTTTCAACTATATTGCTTTTAATTTCATTCCACAAAGACAAATCCATTTTCTGAATAAAATCATCTATTGGTGTGCCTTCGTCAGGAAGAATGCAGTACATAGCCATTTCACCGTTTTCGCCATAAGGCAATCTCACAGCTTTGTATCCGTCACCTTCGCCATATTCCAATTTACCTGTTTTACTCATCATCATAATATCCTCAGTGCTTCCGTCTTCAGCTTTAAAGGATGTACTAAATGTTTTTTCAGCATCAAACTCTTCTTTCCACGTTCCGTTAAAATATAACGCTGAGATGATATATGATAAAATATCAGGAGAAACCTTGCCCAGCATATTGTTTATTTTTCCTTCTGTAGCCTCGGAAATCCAACCGTTTATTTCATCTACAACATTTTCATCCGAAAAGTCACGGGTTTCAACTAATGTGTTGAATACATCCTTATTGGTAGATATAAAATCTTCTTTAAAAACATTGCCCATTAAAGAATTGATCCAAATGGAATTGCTGTTTTTAAGCTTCACATCCTGGTTAAGCTCGCTAAAGTATTTTAACAAATATTTATAACTCTTATTGACCTCTGAAATTTCAAGTCCGTCATATCCCAAAACCTTAGCCATTTCATCCTTAGTATCGGACCCAGCTCCCTGATAAACCATGGACAATGCGGTTGAAATACCAAAGGGAGAAATAAACACATTTTCACCCTGTTCTTCTTTACTTATTTGTTTGAAAATATTAAATGCAAATTGGCTGTTTGCTTCAACAAAGCCTTCACTTACTCCTTCAATAATTACCTTTTCTTCTACAGGGAATTCTTTTATTTTTCGAAGAATATAACGCTTTAACAAAGTACAGTCTAAACTGTCAATTTGTCCGTCTCCATCCAAATCTGCTTCAGTAATAAACCGATCTATAAAGACGTCCCCCCCTTTACGAAGAATCATACGTTTCAATAAACTTAAGTCCAAACTGTCTACTTCTCCGTCTCCGTTCACATCCCCATAAATAATGGTATAATTATCATCCGGAATAGGTGTAGATGGAAGAGTTTTGAACGAAAGAGTCTCCGGAGTACCTTCAAGATTAGTAGTATTAATTTGTCCCCAAACCTTGTATGTATATTCGGTATCGGGCTCTAAATTTGTCAGTACTACTCTTTGTCTCCTATCAAAATCCTGTCTTATATTTTGGTGCTGAACACTTGTAGGATCATCGGTCTTCCAATACTCAAGAGCATAAATATAGCCCGGTTTTGTAATTTCGTCATCCGTCATTTCTCTGTAAAGCCTCAAATCAACAATGACACCTTCTCTTGTGATAACCGGATCAGGGTACAACTCATAATAAGTTGCCCAATTCCCATCTGCAAA
>LFSC01000053.1:16920-37827 GCA_001512505.1 Clostridiaceae bacterium DTU079
TTCAATGATTATAATAGAAAGGAACTAGAATTGAATGTAAAAAAGCTTGTAAAACAACTACGTTTTTAAAACCGTATATTTTCTATAATATATTTTATCAAGTAATAGAATAAAATTCAATATTAAACGCTTCTTCGTTTCTACTTTATGCATATTTAAAGAATCAATCCTTTATAAAGTGAATTAACTCTTATTACTTCATATATTTTCCTTCATGCCAGAAACAAAAGCCCAAGTACATCGAGCCCTTTTACTATTTGGTCATTGCACTTCGTGAGATACCACTAAAAAACTCCGGGGGCATTGAGCCTCCTTCTCTTTTATTTCAATAAAACCATCACTTATGACTCAATTCTTAACCGATCTTCTACAGGAAATCTGTCTATTTTGCGAAGAATATACGACTTTAACAAATCATAGTCTGTGCTGTTAATATCCCAGTCCCCATTCAAATCTGCTTCGGTAATAAACTCATCTGTAATCATCCATTCTCCATTGGGATTGATAATACGATTCATAAAAGCTAAGTCCAGACTGTTTACTACTCCATCTCGGTTTACATCACCATAAAGAATGGGATAGTCTATTATGGGAAGGGAAGACGGACCACCTTCAACAGTATTCCCGTTCCCGGTCGCAAATGAATTGGGAACTAACAAAACCGAGAATACCAAGGCCATAATAAGGATACTAACCATTTTCTTTGACATAACAATTCTTCCTTTAATAATAAATATATTAAGGTTTATATAAATAGCCCTTAGTTTTCAAGAGCATATAACGATATTGATAGCTTCAATAGTAATCGTGAAATAACAGAAAGGAACTGGAAGATAATTACTGTCAATTTTTCGATAATTGATGGCATAAGACACCACAAAGCATCTTATGCCAGTCTCAAATCTTTACTTACTAATCTATACTAAAGCATTATTTCGATTTTCGGAGCAAAGTTATCTTTCATTGTCCATGTAACCGCAATACCGTTTCTAAGTCTGAACACCACAAAGGAATCATAAAATTCCTGCTGAGTCATACTGTCTTTCCACGGTTTAAGGAACTCCCGTGTAGGATGAGCGGAAATTTCATCTTTAAGATTATTATCATCGATTACTTCCAATTCACCTCTTACACGTACCTGTGTGCCGCTTTTGAAATCATTAAAGCATAGTTCAACTTTAGGATTCTTAATAACCTGATCATATAAGTCCTTCATGATTCCTGTATGAAATACAATGCCCGATTCTTCATCTGCCTTGTATAACAACATTCCCCTTACTCTCGGCTGATCTCCGTCACAAGTTGCCAAGAAGAAAACAGGATTTTGGTTAATAAGCTCATAAATTTCATTCTTATTCATATCTTCTCGTCCCCCTTTCAGGCTTCAAGCCAATGCAAAAAGTATTATAAAGATTATATACGAAATATATTGATAGAATCTTTCATTATTTATGCAAATGTTTTTAATATATTGCTGCCTCAATGCTTGAAAAGCAAACTTGAGTTTTCTTTTTTACAAATGTATTTTTATAAATGGGTAATAACCTAGCTTTCTCTATACATATTTTGATATTTGGACGGGCTGATTCCTTCACTTTTTGAAAAGCTCGAAGAGAAGTGTGATACACTGTTAAAACCGCATAACAATGATATTTCCGTTATGTTCTTAGTACCTGCCCTAAGAAGTTTTTTAGCTTTTTCTATCCGAAGAGCAATAAGATAATCCATGGGAGACAATCCTGTTTCTTTCTTAAAAACTCTTATAAAATGGGATTCGGACATGCTGGCTCTTTTGGCTAATTTCTTAATCGTAATCTTTTCACCGAAATGTTGGTGCATGTATTCTATAATATTTTCAATTTCAATTCTTTCAGTGGCAAAGCCACTCTCTTTTTGAATTTCAAGTAAACTTCTTATTAAAGTATGGCATATTATTCCCGAAAGATGCTCAAGAATGCTTTCATAACCGGTAAATCTATTTTGATACTCAGACATGAACTTTTTAATATACGGCATTACTTCATACCCAACAGCAAACTGCTTCCATTCGCTGTTATAGTTCGGGTTTTCCAAGCTGTACTCTTTGTATATTCTCTCAAAATAATCCTTATCAATCAAAATCGCTATATATCTTGTAAAATTGTCGGAAGGTTTTTCCTCATGCGGTACACCGGGAGCAATTGTAGCAACCAGGTAATGCTCGTCAGGTAAATCAATATTATTTTCAAAGAAGCTTTGCTCTTTTGAGTAGAACAAAATAAATGAATATGACGGATGTGTATGTGCAGGGGTAATTGCATATTGACAAAAGCCGACACTGGGAATAAAAATACCCATATTTTTAGAAACATAACATTCAACATACATTAAATCATTTTCTGTTACGTCACCTATCAGATGTTGAGCTAAAATCAAATCCTGACCTCGAATTCCCGCTGCTTTTATAGAAAACACCCCACTAAGTCCCTTCATTTTTATAACACCTCGGTTTAAAGAAAATTTTTAATCGCATATAAATTTTCTTACCTGAGCGGTGTTTCAACAATAATTTCTCTCAATCTTATGCTTGTATTTTATTGCATAATTATACATAATACCGTATTTCTATGCAACAATCGATTTGGCTGATGCTATCCAATCGAAGATGAATACTTAAGAAATAATACACTCTTTTAACAAAAGCCCAGGGATATGTTCCCCGGGCTTAATTACTATTCTTCTACTATACATTCCATTACTTAAATGATTTAATTGCTCTCAATAGGAATTTCCTTTATTTTTCGGAGTATATATCTTCTCAGCAATGTCAAATCCAGTGAATCTATGCTTCCATCTTTATTTAAATCTGCCGCTTCTTCAGGAACACCTAGTTTTTTAAGTTTTCTGAGAATATATCTCTTCAAAATCGACAAATCCAAGGAATCTATTTGTCCATCACCGTCCAAATCTCCGTAAGTGAATGCAGGCCCGGTAGGTGTGGGAGTCGGATTTTGTGATTCTGTCGGTGTTGGAGTTGCAGGGGTTGTTCCGTCCGGCTCTATACCTCCAACAAGAACACCGTCGTCATAAACGCAAATATGGTCTGCTTTCTCAGGTACTCCGGTATAATTGCTTTCTTCAATTTTAAGTCCTTGATAACTCCAGTCATCATAAGGATTCCAACTATTTCCCCATGTATATGTTCCCAGTGCAAACTGGTATTTTTTGTGTGAATTTGCAATTGCAAATCCATCCCAGGATATCTCAATATAGTAAATATTATCTTTGTAGTGGTGCGGACCTGTAAGCTTTGCTGCATATTCGGTTTCTACCGCTGTCTGGTCATATAGCTGTCTCAATTCAATGTGATTAGGCTCCACAGATGTCATTCCGGTAGCATCAAAATAATATCTTACCGAAATCTTTTTAGAAGCTTTCCTCAAATCAGTACGCACATAAAGGGTTACTTCAGTTGCTTTTGGCCCATCGGATTGTATAATTTCAGTAGCAAATGCTTCTACCCAATATCCGATACGCCCGGTCTCATCATCGTTATTTCCACCGGTTGCAGGCGGAAAATCAGGAGTAATCTGCATTGAAGGATCTCCGAAAAACCTGTAAAGACCTGCGCATGCTCCCACAAAGGCAGCATTGTAGTCTATTGTGACTTCATTGTAAATGTAGTCCGAGGTTACATCAATATGTTGGTCATTCTCATCGGGACCGCCTACCAATGCTCCATATAAAACATACCTGTGGGGATCCGGATCCTCGCATTTCGATAAACCGGATGCTGCCCTATGGTGCGGGAATTTAACGGAAATATCGCTGTATCCTACTATATAGCAGCGGTTAAGCGGATTGTCACCCATCAGGTAATTCATCTGTGACCTTGCCCATTCACTGTATTGTGACGGAGCATCACCGTGATGCTTGTCATATACAAGGGCTGCAAGCTGAGTTGCTGTGTTATATCTTGCAGAACCCCATTTGTTGAGGAATGCATATCCACCAGGAGAAATAATAACACTTTTACCGTTCATCCAGTTCTCAATCAATTTTTTTATTTCATTCCAGAATTTTATTTCTTCATAAGGACTCTTATTGGCAGCTTTTCTATACCTGTTTTCAAATTCATCACTGTCCTTATCATATAAGTCGTCTATTTCAGCCAGTATACATGCGGTACCGGTCCAAACATCATTCCAGCAGTGAGTCCAGCAGGAAGGAGCATAATAATCATAATATTTGAATACTTCATCCAAATAATGATCATCCTGTGTTGCTAAATAAAGCCATACCGCAGCCCAGCAATAGTCATCCTCCCATTTTGTAGAACCGTAATAGCCCTTCGGTCCGTCAGCATTACATTCTTTTTCATTTTTTTCTGCAAACGCAAACAAAGCTTTCGCGTAATCAAGATTCTTTTGTGCATATTCCGGGTCTTCATCCTTAAAATTCATGTAGTTTACCGCAAGAGAAGCCGCTGCCGCCGATACACAGTCTGTTGAAGGCAATTCTTCTGTTGCAAACCATCCCCTTCTGAACATTTCATCCAGTTCCGGGGCATTCCAATAAGCGTGGTCAATGTCACCGTCACCCACCTGATAGCAAAATGCCACTACATTTCCTGCTTCATCCCGGAATGTACATCTCATAAAGTAATCATTAAAGTATCTCAATATGGTTTCAATATGATCATCCTGTCCTGTTGCTTCATATTGCTCTCTAAATTCATAATATCCCCATCCCAGTGTTGATCCGGAATAGGCTTCGGGCATACCGAATTTTACATGGTCACCCGCATCGTGAAATCCCCCCGAAACATCAACCGTTCCGTTTCCGTCAGGATCAAGCACGCTAATATTCTTCCTGATAAAAGCATCGGACATGTTGGTATTTACGGAATCGAGGGGCAGCTCCGCATCATAGACATGGCAGTCGCCTCTCCAGTCATATAAGTTATTTTCATCAACGCCGGTTCCACACATGTTTGCATCATAGAAAAATATAGAGTACTGCAATGCCTTAGCATAGTTAAACTCAACCTCTGCAGCATTAAGAGCAGTATTAGCAGGAACAAGCAGCACAGCAAGGAGAACAAAGCTTGTGATCATAGCTTTTATTCTCTTTGAAATAGATCTGTTCTTTTTTACCATATTCTTTCCCTCCCAAGGTAAAATTTATATTAAAAATGTGTTAACATAATAGAATCTAGTTTTTATTTACAGGAAAGACAGTTATCTTCCTCAGCAAATACCTTTTCAACAAAGACACATCCAGGGAGTTTATCTCTCCATCCCCGTCCAGATCGGCCGCATCTTTTGAAATACTCTGTTCATCAATCTTTCTCAGCAAATACCTCTTCATCAATGTCAAATCCAAGGAATCTATCGATTCATCACCGTTTAAATCGCCATACATAATTTTCGGTGTTTCCGTCGGTGTCGGATCGGAAGTAGGCGGTGATGTCGGTGTCGTTCCAAAGCCCGTCGTCGGGTATGTTTTAAGATCCGGTAGCTCATCCAGGGTTATACAGTACTCGCTCTGATACATTTCAACCAACCAGTCGACGGGGTTGTTCTGTTCGCCTGTCAGCCACCATCCGTACCACGGGCAGAAATAAAGCCATCCGGCATTTTCATTTATTAGATTTGAAACCCGGGGTATGGTATCATTTTCACTCATCGTAACCAATTTCTTCCCGCCTGTCAGTTTAACTAAATTGTAGAATGTAGAGGAAATTGCACTTCCGTTCGGCAATCCATCCTTGGCATTGTATTTATCGTAACCTACAATGTCCACCACATCATCCCCGGGATACCATGCCGCTGAAGTCTCATAATCGTAGGAAGTCCATACCCATATAAGGTTGTTAAGACCGTATTCGTTTGTAAATTTGTCATACAAAAGCCTGTAAAGCTTAACACAGGGCTCCGGACCTTCGGCTCCCCACCAGAACCAACCTCCCTCGGCCTCGTGGAGAGGTCTGAACAATATCGGAACTCCGGCATCCTGAACCTGTTTCAATTTCCCTGCCATAAACTCAATATCGTTAAGCAAAGCAATATTTTCTTCCGTCCCCGGAGTCAAAGCCTTAGATATACTAAAGGTTGTACTTTCGGTATAAAAGCTGCTGTCCGCTTTTTTACCTATGTCACCGGGAGAGAACCAGTGCCAGCAAACCGTAGGTATACCGTTTTTTTCGTTATACCACTCAATAACCCGCTCAGCACACAAATCATCCCACATTAAACCGTTTCCTCTGTAATTCATGAAATCAAAGCCTCTTACTGCAGGCATTTTCCCGGTTTTTTGCTTTATATATGTAAACTCCGCCTCCGAGCCTTCATAATTATGAGATCCGCAGATCTCTTGCTGACCTGACAGTATATGCTTTCCGTAAATATCAACAAGATAACACATAAGTGCTTTTGCCTCTTGGGTAGCATTAGGATTTACCAATGTTTTAGGAACTTTAAGATTTGTTATGCTTTCATCGGCAGGTTTTACAATCAAATAGTCAAAGTAAGTATATCCCCAATAGGCTTCAAGTTCAATGTTATTGGTCCCCTTTTCAAGCTTAACAATCCCCGCTGAAAGCTCTCTCCATTTCAGAGTGTATGGAAAACTTACCTCTCCCTGATTGGAACCGTTTACATTGAGATACTGTACTTTTTTGTTTTTGTCATAGGGCTGTACATAGCAAATAATAATCTCATACAGACCTGCTTTATCTACTTCAACATTTACTGAAGTGCTTGTCCCCTTTTGCCCTAAAAAGCTACATGTTGAACCGCTAAGGTCGAACACGCTACCGTCATCGGTCTTTCCTATATAATCAGTATAAATTTGGGCTCCCCTATGGACACCATCCTCAAATTCATACTTATCGCCATCTTCCTTTATGGCTTTAACCGGGCAGATAAATGACATTAAAGACATGACGGCTGCCAATGTCAGTGCTAAGAAAACCTTTGATTTAGTTTTCTTATGCATAAAACTCCTCCTCTATAAAAATATAAAATAATATTATACTTATTAACCGCTTTTATAAATACTGTTATACAAGTATTATGCAGCAATGTGATAAACCATTATATTAAATAGTAAAGTAACCGAAATCGAAATACAGAATAATTCACAACGAGTTTTGAAATGATTAACCGTGTTAACTGATTTTATAAAAGAATAGTATTACTACAACTACTGCAATTTAGCGTTCTATTATTCATTATGCTACTTTACCTCTCATATTTATCTTACTATATTTTTCTTAACATTACAATTGATTTGTCCTATTGCATATTTATTATATATATTCGAAATGCATAATTTTTTTCAGTCTACTCATTTGATCTTTTTATATATCTATTTTATAAATAAAGCACAATAATTACATTGTCGGTGTGCCTAAACGAAGCAAAATATCAAAAAGCTCCGGAAACATAATGTCCCCAAAGCTTTTTTAGTGGGATTTAACGAAATGAAATACTGTATTTCAAATATTTACTCATTAATAAATCCTATCTCCCCTTCCTTATCCTTTGCATCATTACGTGTCTTTACTAAAAATACAATGGCTACAATTGTACATATACCGACAAACCCTTCAATAATGAACGCATTTACCCCGCTAGAACTCATAATGACCACAGATGCATCAAGCAACATATGCAATAGAATTGCCAAAAGCAAGTACAATAAACCTTTTCCTTTTCGTATACCCAGCATTACCAGCACTGAAAAACCAATATGAATAACAAATGTAAGTGCTCTTTCAAGACTGGCAATTAAAAACATATAAGACGGTGTGTCTATCATTTGACTCTTTAATTGAGTTACTAGCTCCTGAGACATTGTCGGACCAATCAAAGTATCAAATAACCCATTGTTAATCATAAAAGCCATAATTAAATTACTAATGTAACTAAGCCCAACAATAATTATTGATTCAATTCCACCATGTCCAATACCGAAAGCAACGCCGTTTTCCCAGTTCAAATGCTTTCTTAATACAGTTTTAAACGCAATATATCTTCCTACCTCTTCGAAAATCCCAGCGGTTAAGCCCAAAAATATTGCATAAATTCAAACATTCTTTGTCATATCCTTATACCATTGCATATGGGAAGTACACTCTGCAATATGGGTATTCTTATGACAATCTGCATTACTGTGAAAACAATAGCACCTGCAAAGAAGAATCTCCATTTAAACTTTGTCTTTTTGTAGAAAACAATAGCAACAACAATTGGCATAAAAATCGTAAACAGTGCTGTGAAAATCATGCAAACAATAGATATGTTACTAACCACTTAATCCACCTCATTTCATATAAATTGAAGTAAAAATACCGAACCCGGCGATAAACAGCATTAGTCCTATAAATATTATCCAGGATAAAGGCCTGCCAAAATTCATGGTCCAACCTATTCCAAATCTTTTTTCAATAAATAGTGAAGGGTCCTGAGGGTTAAAATAGAAAGTGCCAAACTTCCAATACTTATCATCATCTCTTATAATCGGCATCTTTTCACCGGTTTTATTTGTATATACATGAATCCTATTGCCGCTTTGACCGGTTTTAACGGACAAAACAATCGCAGCAACCACAATTATAAGCGGTATACCTATTGCAAACAAGGTAACAATTTGAAGGTTCTTGAGGACCCCAATACTTGTCAATTGTAGAATCATAAAAAGAATCATTATTATAAAACCGGTAAATAAAATAAATTGGGACCATCTAAGTCTAAACATTCTGTTTTGCTCTTTTGAAACCTCAGGATTTGAGGCATCAATCTGTTGTTTGGATTTTCCAATCATCCAATATGAAAATATAAAAACAACCAGCATCATAAGCTGAACAAAAACAGGCAGCAAAAATACTCTGATGGATTTATCAACATAATTGGTCACATTACCGTTAAAATCGAAATTCATTGGAATCTTTTGAGGTGCCGAATCATAAAAGTATATTCCTAAACCAAGGGTAACCATTATGATTAACAAGTACGAAACAAACCATAAAGGAGAGGCCATCAACTTACCTTTTCTAAAATCCGTATCTATTACAATTACCTCTTTGGATTGATCTTTCCAGCTACTGTTCGATTTAATAATCTTCATTTCTTTATATGCATTCAAGTATAAAACCATTAAAGAAAAAAGAAGTATAAATACCGCCGGAATTACAGCCAATATTGCGCTATCCGGACTATATTGATTATTTAATACCACTGATATAATTATTGCAAAAATCAATATAATAAATCCAAAAGCCAGACCTCTTTGCGTATATTTTTTTCTTACATTTCTAATTTCACTGCTATAATACAAGTTCTCCGGTATACTTATACCAAAACTTATATTTTTTCTGCTTATATACGGAAATGTTAAAAATGTACCCATAATTGAGAAAAAGCAAATAAAATACGTAACAATGATCCCAAATAAATTCATCCCTTTTTCCCTCCTTGTTGATAATCTTGAAATTCTTCATAGATATTCAAACACTTTTCCAAAAACTTCTCTTTTGTAAGACCTCTGCAAATTGCTTCTGCTACTATAGGTTTTAAATCACTTTCCATTTTTTCAAGAAAACTATCACTCACTTTAAACTCCTTATAGTCATTTACAACTACACCGCTTTTTCTATGAACAGCCAAAAAACCCTCTTGTTTCAGCAGTGTATATACTTTATTTACAGTATGTAAATTAATGCCCAAATCAGACGCCATCTGTCGAACTGACGGTAATGTATCTCCCGGCAAAAGCTTACCCGATGCAATTCCTTCAATAATTTGATTTCTAATTTGCACATATATGGGAGTTTCCGACTGCATATCCAAGGATAATAACAAAAGAGCACCTCCTTTTATAAATGCTATCTGTTATATTATTAATATAACAGATAGCATTTAATTTGTCAATATGGTACCTCAATTAATCTATATCTGGATTTCCCATATCAAGAAAGTCACATAGATAATTATCGACTGATATTCCTAAGATCTGGGGAACAGGTACAAGGTACCTGTTCCTATAGCTCCCGGAATCGATATTTCTTCAATATCTGTCTAAAGAAAATGCATACGGCTGCACCTGACAAACCGATCACAAGCATCATAACCGCGGCCCCGGAACCTTTACCGGTTCCAAATAAAAAAGTCAGCCACTTACATTCCCGTGCATTTTCCATAAGCGGTTCAAAAACCCGGTCTACCAATAATCCTCCTAAGAAGAATCCAATGGGTATCGTAAAAAACTGAAGTGTATTACGGCAGGAATACACTCGCCCCTGCATATCCACAGGAATTGTTGTTCTAAGAATCACATCAAGATTTGCGCTCATCACCGGTACCAAAAACCATCCAAGGAACTGGCCCAAGCACCATAATACAGGGGTCCTGGTAAATGCCAAAATAAAATTTTCTATGGTGAGAGAAATCAACATAGTATTTATTATTGCCCGAATTCGATTTTTCGGCTTTGGAAGAAGCGTAACTGCAAGACTTCCAACAAATGTAGCAATTCCGGCACAAGAAGTCACCACTCCCAGCACCTTTTCTCCGCCGTTTTCCCTTGGAAGCACATACGCCGGCAGAGTTGCATCAAATGCAGATGCCACCAAATTCACACCGGCCAAAAACAAAATCAAGTGTAAAATCATGGGGTTCTCTTTTAAGTAGTGAAGACCTGCTTTTGAAGCCTTATAAAGAGATTCTTTTTTCGAAGCTTCCCCATTATTTAAATCCTCATCTTTCATTTTGGGAATTTTAACGAAAAACAACAATGCAAAAAAAGCAATTACAAATGTAGATAAGTCTACAAAAATAACCGCGTCCACACCTGCTACCGCGAACAATGCCGTCGCAAGGACAGGATGTAAAATCGTAATAAGAGACTGGGAAAGCGAACGCAATCCACTGGTTCTTTGATACTCTTCCTTAGGTGTTATTAATGTCATGGCAACATCCGAGGCCGGCTGTTGAATTGTGTTCATCAAACCGCTGACTGCATTTAATACATACATATGCATCGGGCACAATAGCTCCGTCTTTAACAAAGCAAGCACAACAAGCGTAGAACACGCTGCAAATGTATCGCTAAAAAGCATAACTTTCTTTTTGTCCCATTTGTCACTTAGCGCACCTGCAAAAATGCTCATAAGAACATAGGGTGCATAAGAACAGATTGACAGCAAAGCTGTCTGTAATGCAGAGCCCGTCTTTTCATATAACCACAGAGTCAGTGCAAAGCCGGTCATTGCACTTCCCAGTTGGGACCAAGATTGGGTACTCCACAGCACCAAAAATGTTTTTAACTTCTTTATTGTCCTATTGTTCATTTAACTTTGCTCCTTTGATCATAATTAAATATAATCATAAAGATGCAAAGTTTGAGGACAATTTCATTCCTCCATGCAACGTCCTCAACCTTTGCATGGAGCTGCTGCAATAGCTAAAACCATTTTCTTTCCCTCCCCAAACACAAAAAAGCGTCATTGATATATAATTCAATATTAACTTATAGGGTATTGTATAATCAATACCCTATAAGTATATTATGTCAACCGTTCTTACTTTTCAGTTATTGCAGATAATAAAAGACTCCTCATAAGGGGGAGTCTTTTAATTTAATGGCATAAGCCTTCTACGCATATAGAAATGTGCCTCTATAGAACCCACTATTCATAATCCACAACATCTATCCAGTGCAGTAATAATTCCCTTTCTGCCTCCTTGCCTTTTACAAGCTGCGATGCAGCTACAATTGAAATCCACTTCTGAACATACTGTTTCGCAGTGTCACTCTTTTTGCAGAACAAATTCAAATACTTATCTGCTCTGTTCGACTCACCTGCAAGCCAGAACAGAAGGTATGTTCTTGCGGCATCGGCACTGGCATTTCCCTGGGTAGCATGGGACCAGTCAAGGATATAGGGTGTATTATCCTTTGAGATAATAATATTGCTCGGATTAAAATCTCCATGGCATACCTTGTCGTGTTCGGGCATACTTCCAAGCCTTGTATGAAGCTCGTAGCGGGTTGTAGCATCAAGCCCGGTTTGAGAAATCTTTCTGTGCATCTTATCCTTGAGCTTGTTCAGCAAAGGAGCTTTTTTGCTTAAAACCTCCAGCTGAATATCAACAAACAGGTTCAGGTATTCGTCATATTTGTGGGGATTCTCCTTCATTAGCTGCTCCAAGGTTCTTCCCTCAATGAACTCCGTCACAATTGCCCATTTCTCGTCAATTTTTGTAACCTCCAAAAGCTTGGGAATATTGAGACCGGTTTCTTCCACCCTTGCCTGATTTAAAGCTTCATTTAACACATTTGCTTTTGAATAGTTACTGTTAAAAACCTTGATTGCTTTGTCTCCATCCCTGTAAACCGTCTTATCCGTTCTTACTGCTATAACCTTTTCAAGCTTCATTATTTTGCACCTCCATAATAAGCGTTAAGATACATTTGCTTAATTTCACTCATGAGCGGATACCTTGGATTTGTACCGGTGCACTGGTCATCAAAAGCCTGTTCCGTCATTTCATCCAATCTGTCCAAAAATTCCTTTTCATCTATACCATAATCCTTAATAGTCTTCTTCATTCCGACTTTCTCTTTAAGCTCTTCAATAGCTTTAATTAAGTTTTCAAGCTTTTCTTCATTATTCTTGCCCTTGATACCAAGGTAATCGGCAATCTCAGCATACCGTGCCAGTGTATGAGGATGGTCATACTGTGGGAAAGTTCCCATTTTTACCGGAGCCTCCACTGCATTAAATCTCATTACTTCAACTATCATAAGAGCATTGGCAACTCCATGGGGCAAGTGGAAGAAAGCACCCAGTTTATGGGCCATTGAGTGGCATACTCCCAGGAATGCATTGGCAAAAGCCATACCTGCCATTGTTGCGGCATTAGCCATTTTTTCCCTCGCAACCGGATCCTCCGAACCGTTCTCATACGCCCGGGGCAAATATTCAAATATCATCTTTATTGAACGAAGAGCCAGGCTGTCGGTGTAATCGGTAGCAAGCATTGAAGCATATGCCTCCAACGAGTGAGTCAGAGCATCTATACCGGATGCACTGGTAAGCCCTTTCGGTGCATTCATCATCAAATCGGCATCTACGATAGCCATATCCGGCATCAATTCATAGTCCGCAAGGGGATATTTCACCCCGGTCTTTTCATCGGTGATAACCGCAAAGGGCGTTACCTCAGAGCCTGTACCTGCCGATGTGGGAATTGCAATAAAGTATGCCTTCTCACCCATCTTGGGGAAAGTGTAAACCCTCTTTCTGATATCTGCAAATCTCATTGCCATATCCATAAAATCCACTTCCGGATGTTCATACATTACCCACATTATTTTAGCTGCATCCATAGCTGATCCGCCACCCAATGCTATAATGGTATCCGGCTGGAAAGCTGACATTTCAGCCGCACCGGCCTTGGCACATGCAAGGGATGGATCGGGAGCAACATCAAAGAAGGTCTTGTGTTTTATTCCCATTTCGTCCAGTTTATCCGTAACCGGTTTGGTATAACCGTTTTCGTACAAGAATGTATCCGTTACAATAAATACTTTCTTTTTGTTCATTACATTCTTAAGCTCATCCAAAGCAACAGGCAGACAACCTCTTTTAATGTATACCTTTTCAGGCGTTCTGAACCAAAGCATGTTTTCTCTCCTCTCGGCAACTGTTTTAATGTTCAGCAAATGCTTAACTCCGACATTATCGGAAACCGAATTTCCTCCCCACGAACCGCAGCCAAGGGTAAGGGACGGAGCAAGCTTAAAGTTGTACAAATCGCCGATACCTCCATGGGACGACGGAGTGTTGATTAACACACGGCAGGTCTTCATTCGTGCCGCGAATTTATCAAGCTTTTCCTTCTGGGTTACGGTATTAATATACAGTGATGAGGTATGTCCCAAGCCACCGTCGGCAATCAATCTCTCCGCTTTTTCCAAGGCGTCGTCAAAATCCTTTGCCTTGTACATTGCCAGAACAGGAGACAGTTTCTCATGGGCAAATTCTTCGGAAATATCCACACTGGTTACTTCACCGATTAGAATTTTAGTGCTCTCCGGCACTTCAAAACCTGCAAGCTTTGCAATTGTAGTTGCCTTTTGTCCCACTATTTTTGCATTTAATGCACCGTTTATAATAATGGTTTTTCTTACCTTTTCGGTTTCTTCCTTGTTCAGGAAATAGCAGCCCCTGTCGGCAAATTCCTTCTTAACCTCTTTATATATGCCCTCCAAAACAATAACCGACTGCTCCGAGGCACAAATCATACCGTTATCAAAGGTTTTCGAATGTATAATCGAGTTCACTGCCAAAAGAATATCCGCAGAATCATCAATTATTGCAGGAGTATTCCCCGCTCCGACACCGATAGCCGGTTTACCCGAAGAATAAGCTGCTTTAACCATGCCGGGTCCGCCTGTGGCAAGAATGATATCCGCCTCTCTCATCACCATATTGGTAAGCTCCAGGCTGGGCACATCTATCCAATCGATAATACCTTCCGGTGCCCCGGCTTCAACCGCCGCCTCCAAAACAATTTTCGCAGCTTCAATGGTTGAATTCTTTGCTCTCGGATGAGGACTTATGATGATGGCATTTCTTGTCTTTAAAGCAATAAGAGTTTTAAAAATAGCCGTTGACGTAGGGTTGGTGGTAGGTATGACTGCCGCAATTACACCCACCGGCTCCGCTATTTTTTTAATACCGAATGCAGTGTCCTCCTCAATTACACCGCAGGTTTTTGTATTTTTATATGCATTATAGATATATTCCGCAGCATAGTGGTTTTTGATGACTTTGTCCTCCACTACTCCCATACCGGTTTCCTCAACAGCCATCTTGGCAAGCGGAATCCTCATTTTGTTAGCAGCCATTGCCGCCGCATAAAAAATCTTGTCAACCTGCTCCTGGGTATAGGTCGCATAAATTTCCTGTGCATCCCTTAAGCGTTTCATTGCATTTCCCAGCGTTTCAACATTGTTTATGACTTCGTATTCTTTTTTCATAGTTTACATCCCCCTTCTTAAAGTCCCTTCTTCTTTATTGCTTCTGCCAAATGAGCAGATAGAACTGCAAGCGATGCTGCCATATTCTCCTGTTGAACCAGAATATTATCCGGTACCTTTAGATGCGTAGGTGCAAAGTTCCATATAGCATATATACCACTCTTTACAAGCATATCACACACCATCTGTGCTGCATGGGCAGGAACCGTTATGATGCCGATACGAATTTTCATCCTTTCACACAATTCCGCCATTTTGTCCATGGGCAAAACCTTCTTTCCGCATATTTCAGTTCCAACCTTACTTTCATCCACATCAAAGGCGGCAACAATATTTAACCCGTATTCCTTGAACCCGTCATAGGACATCAGAGCTCCTCCAAGCCTTCCTGCACCTACAATTATGGCATCATTTAAATCGTCATATCCCAGAAAGCTCTCTATATCCTTTATTAACTCCTCAGTAACATATCCCAGCTTGGGACGGCCTTTTTTACTAACACAGGCCAGGTCCTTTCTAACCTGCACATCATTTAATCCCAATGCCATGGCAACCGTTGTTGCAGATACATACTCGTTATCACCTTCAGGCAAAGACTTTAAGTAACTTAAATATGAAGGTAATCTCATAAGAGTCTGTTTTGATATACTTTTCGGATTCATAGTTACCTTAGTTCCTTTCTTGTATTTGTCTAAATTGAATATTTCTTTTTATCACCCTTACCGTTTTCTCTTTTTCACTTTTAAAGCCACTATAGTTTGCTTCATATTCGTATTTTTTTATCGATAATATTTTACCGATATTTATTTATCGATATTATTGTACTGTTTTTCCGAAGCAAAGTCAATTGTTGTTATGTATATTTTGGCAACCATAAAATTCCAACATTTGCATAAAAAACTCAGGAGCATGAATCTCCTGAGTTTTCGCGAGTACTAATCGTTAATTTGCTTTATCTCTCTACCGGTAGAACACCGGTCCGTCATCAATCGGCTTAATAAGGAAGTTTGGGTATTTTACGAAGTATATATCTTTTTAGTATTGATACATCTAAAGAATCAATCACTCCGTCTTCATTCACATCTGCCAACCTTTTCGCAATTTTAGAATCGTCAATTTTTCTCAATACATATCTCTTCAAAACTGTCAAATCAAGGGAATCTACCGAACCGTCTTCGTTTACATCACCACACAAACCTACCGAAGCAGTCGGTGACGGAGACGGAACAGGTGTCGGATCCGGTATAGAATGTGAAGGCATTGAAGGATCTATCTTCATTGAAGAATCTCCAAAGAAGCGGTATAACCCTGCACAAGCTCCGACAAATGCAGCATTATAGTCAATTGCAACTTCGTTATAAACATAGTCTTCTGTCTTGTCAATGTGTTGATCGCCTAAATCGGGACCACCAACCAATGCACCGTACAATACATGTTTATGCGGAGACGGGTCATGGCAATCTTTTAAACCTGAAGCCGCTCTGTGGTGCGGGTATTTTACCGAATTACTGCTGTAACCCACGATGTAACAACGATTTATAGGGTTATTGCCCATTAAATATTCCATTTGCGACTTTGCCCAAGTACTGAATTTTGAAGGAGTATCCCCATGATGCTTGTCATAGACAAGGGCTATGAGCTGGGCTGCAGTATTATATCTGGCAGAACCCCACTGATTAAGGAATGCATACCCGCCCGGCGTTTTTGGAACGGATGTCATCCACTTATTTACCATATCCTCTACAGGTTTCCAGAAATTAATTTCCTCATAAGGATTCTTATTGGAAGCTTTCTTGTACCTGTCTTCAAAGTCTTGACTGTTTTTGTCATACAAATCATTTGCTTCAGCCAAGATACATGCTACTCCTGACCATACATCGTTCCAGCAATGTACCCATCCCGGAGGAGCATAGTAATCATAGTATTTAAATGCTTCTTCCAAATACTGATCATCCTGGGTTGCTAAATAAAGCCATGCTGCCGCCCAGCAATAATCGTCCTGCCATTTGGAAGAATCATAGAAACCTCCGCATCCCTGGTCATTAACCGCTTTTCCGTTCTTTTTCGCAAAATCAAATAAAGCTTTTGCATAATCAAGGCTCTTAGCTGCATATTGAGGGTCTGTGTCCTTGAAATTAAAGTAATTGACCGTCAGGGAAGCTGCCGTTGCCGAAATAACGTCAGTTGAAGGCAACTGCTGAGTTGCAAACCATCCTTTTCTCGGCATGGAGTCATTTTCCGGTGCATCCCAAAAACCATGGTCAATGTTACCGTCACCCACCTGATAACAGAATGCCACTACATTACCGGAGCTATCCCGGAAAGTACATTTCATAAAATAGTCATTGAAGTACCTCAAAATTACCTCTGCATGTACATTCTGTCCTGTTGCTATAAACTGATCCCTAAACTCGTAATAACCCCATCCCACTGTGGAAGCAGCGTAAGCCTCAGGCAAACCGAATTTTACATGGTCACCCGCATCGTGAAAACCGCCGGAAACATCAACCTTACCGTTTCCGTCGGGGTCAAGTATACTTTTATTGCTGCTTATGAAACCGTCGGACATATTGGTGTTTTGAGAGTCCAGTCGAAGCTCCGCATCATAAACATGGCAATTGCTTCTCCAGTCAAGCAAATTATTCTGATTAACACCGGTTCCGCACATATTCGCATCATAGAAAAATAGAGAATACTGCAAAGCCTTAGCAAAGTTGACTTCTGCTGCAGCATTGAGGCTTATGGTGTTAAAAGAGATAACCATTGTAGCCAGAATAACAAAACTAACAATCATAGCCCCTTTTCTCCGTGAAATTAACCTTTTCATTTTATCCCTTCCTTCCTAAAAATTAAAATTTTATGTAAATTAAATTAAGAGACAACTTGCTACAAAGCACCGTTTTTATTGACAGTACTATAATCTTTCATAAATGCATGGCAAAGCAATTCCCTTATTGAAAAACAGATATAGAGCAAAATCGGTATGAAGAATATAACAAGACGGCTGGCTTTTCTAAACAATTAAAATAATTCGTTCGTTATTAGAAGAATAATATTGCTGCAAATAATAATATTCCATTATTCAACATGTAGGTACTTTATAACAAAACATGTTTTATTTATCCGTCACGATAACAGCACTTTTGATGCATCTACCCCTATTAAAAAATAAATCGTTTTAAAGACACAATTTTATCTTTCATATTTATCTTACTATATATTTCTTCACATTACAATTAAATTATAGCAGTCGGGTATATAAAAAATGAAGAGAATATTTTATTAAAAAAGTGCAAAGCCTGTAATACTTGGTGGAATCGAGCTAAATCCGTTTACGGAAATGAAAACTCCACTCTCCACTTCGTACTAACAGGCCCTATTTTTTCATAATTTTTCACTCTCGTTTTTATTTATGTAAATAAAGTTTGCTATAGTTCCCTCCATAAAGGTATTTCCACAATTACTTTGAACAAATCCCCATCTATTTGTATATCGAGTTTTCCCTGCTGAACAATTGCCAAGCTTTGAGCAATAGACAAGCCCAAGCCCGATCCTTCCGTTGTCCTGGATGTGTCACCCCTAACAAATCTTTCAGTCAATTGCTCTGCCGGTATCTCAAGAGGAACAGCCGATATGTTTTTTATGGTCAGTATACCGTTTGTTTCATTTTTTGATATATTAACATATACTCTTGAACCCGGCATCGAGTATTTTACGACATTTGACAAAAGGTTCTCGATTATTCGCCACATATGCCTTCCGTCAGCCAGCACAAATATGTTTTTGTCGTCAGCGTTAATACGAATATCAAGCCCGGCTTTTTCCGCCTTTTCCTGATACTCTCCATACGCCTGATTAACAAGCTCATGTAAATCCATCTTTTCCAAATTGACTGCTATGTTCCCGCTGGAGGCTTTGCTGGCTTCCACCAGATCCTCAATGAGCACCTTCAGTCTTGCGGATTTTTCCTCAAGAATGCCTATATATTCTTGTGCTTTTTTGTTTTCGATCTTTTCCGTTTTAAGCAAATCAACATAGTTTATTATTGAGGTCAATGGAGTCTTCAAATCATGGGATACATTGGTGATCAATTCGGTTCTCATGCGTTCTCCCCTAATCGCATTGTCCACTGCTTTTTTTAAGCCTCCCTGAATATTGCATATGTTTTCGGCAAAAGCAGCAAATACAAGTGACATCTTATCGCTGTTCATTTTATAGTCGAGGTTGCCTTTAGAAATCTGCTTAGTTCCTTCCATAATTATTGAAAGAGACTTCAAGGCTTTTGCTGTAAAAAGGAAGGCTAAAGCATTTATTCCGGCCATCAAAAAAAACATATAATAAAATTTTTGCGTGTCATAATAATAAAGGCTGTATTCACCAACAAAATAGGCTAAAATAGCATTTGCAAAGGCATAAACCGGGAGCAGTAAAAGAATCCATACCCTAAATATCTTGCCGTTAAAACAAAGCTTTATGAACTCTTTTATTTTTCGCAAAACCTTCATAACCAATATGTTCTCTGTGACTTTTCCTGCCCTTTTCCGTCTCACTAATGACAGGGAATAGCTCAGCCCGGTGAAGAAAGCCAGGCTCAACACAACTATAATGATAAATAAACTTCCTGTTTCATTGACGTAGAATGAATCCATGGTTTGAATGAAACAGTAACCATATGCTGCCAATAACATAAGCACAAACAGAGTAAGCACGTCTATATATATTCTGTCTAAAAACTTCAGGGGCAATTTCTCGCCCTTTTCATTTTTTCCGGTGGCAAAACAAAGGTATGCCAGCACCACCAACATTAGTATAAAACCTATTATCATTGAAGGAATTACAATCGCTGATGTTGTCTTAATCCTATTATATTGAATAAAATCATCGTAAAATTCGTCACCGGGTTTTAATGGCTCAATGACTGCAGCATGGACTTCATACGGTGTCCCTTCCATTCTTTTCATTATTTCATACTCATGATATATCCAATCATTACTTAATTCACTTTTATTTATATACACGTAATGGTTTTGTTTTTTCAATAATTCAATGGGATTGTCTTCTTTTACATTCGTTATAATTTCGCCCGTTTCCGTATTCTTTATATAATAAGCAAAATTTACAACTTTAGAAAGCGTTCGAGTTGAATTATAAAAAGCAACTATTTTATAGTCAACAATGTGATCATCTTCTTCCGTACTCGAAGCCCTAATTTCTTCTTCATTTTTTGCACCTTTCACCCAAATGTAATAGTCCACAACACTTAAAACATGGGATGAAAAATTAGATACATTCTTCGGATAACTATAAAAACTTTCACAAGATATGATCAGATTATTTTGTATGAGAAAGGCAGCACCTCCAAATACGCACAAGAAACACATCCACGCCAAAATAGCAGCAAACACCTTTGTACCCTTTTTATATTTAATATTTTTCAATTTTATATCCAATACCCCACACCACCTTTAAATATTTTGGTTCTTTCGGATTAATCTCGATCTTCTCCCTTATTCGCCGGATATGCACGGCAACTGTATTTTCCGACGAATATGCCGGTTCCTTCCACACGTTTTCATATATTTGATCAATGGAAAACACCTTGCCCATATTCTGCATAAGGAATAAAACAATGCCGTACTCTGTTGCCGTAAGCTTTACTACTTCTCCGTCAATTCTCAATTCCTTTGCCTCTACATCAAGCTCCAACCCGCCGGTTTTCAATACCCCTTTCTTTTCTTCCGCTCCTCCGAGTAAAGTATACCGCCTTAGCTGTGACTTTACCCTTGCTATAAGCTCCAAGGGATTGAAAGGCTTTGTCACATAATCGTCGGCACCAAAGTTAAGACCTATTATCTTGTCTGTGTCCTCGGACTTTGC
>LFSC01000064.1 GCA_001512505.1 Clostridiaceae bacterium DTU079
TTAGACAACAATGATGAAGGAGGGCAAAAAAATATTTCAGAAACTTGAGTTACGCAAGTCCACCACGATGTTTGATTCATATTTTTTCCTTATAATAAACGTATCGAAAATAAGTATATTAAATTTAGACAACAAAAAAGAAAAAGAGGGTCACTCATTTGCCCCCCTTTTCTTTATTAGACTGTGGCGCTATATTATTTCTTAAGTTCTCTCATACAGTCGGGACAAATGTTCTTGCCCTTGTAAACAGTTACGTCTTTTGCATTTCCGCAGAATATGCAAGCGGGCTCATACTTCTTGAGTATGATGGTTGCACCGTCAACATAAATTTCAAGTGCATCCTTCTCAGCGATGTCAAGTGTTCTCCTGAGCTCGATAGGCAGAACAACTCTTCCTAATTCATCAACTTTTCTTACGATTCCAGTAGATTTCATAATTGATCCTCCTCTAAAATTACAGTATTCGACAAACTTTGCACTTTCATGATACCATAAATGCCAATAATAGTCAACAATAATTTTTAAAAAATTCAATTAAATACAATAATAATTTATGGAATTAATACAATAATATTACACTAATTTTTATCAAGGTCCTATTAATTTGCATATGCTAAACTCCTGATATAATGCAAGTTAAATGATTAACAAATTAGAGTTTTTTAATAATATAAGGATAAAAGGGCTATCTATCCAATATATTACTGGTAAACGCCATACTCAGCCCAAATACTGAAATTCGTCAAATTTTTTAATTTAAGTTTACTTCCACATTTTTTTTACTTGTATAATATATACCCATATTGGAACGAATTATTTAATAAATTTTATGTTTTCGAATATTACGTTAAGGACCCTCATATACATTATTAGGTATGTACAATTAAAAGCGGGGAGCTTTGCAATTCTTCTTGGATATTTTTTTCAATATAATAATGTAGCCGATAATATATGCTCCCTAAAAAGTGTGAGGTTTGCTGTGCTAAATTACATTTGGTTTGCAATGTTGGTTTTGGGTATTGTTGTTGGAATAATGAACGGGAGGGTGGATGAAATAACCCGGGCAGTGGTGAGTTCCTCCCAAAATGCGATTGAGCTTGGAATAGGTCTTCTTGGGATTATGTGTCTTTGGACCGGGCTCATGAATATTGCCGAAAGGAGCGGCATAATCAGAAAAGTATCTAAAGCCATAAGGCCTGTTATGAGTTTTTTATTCCCGGGCATACCGAAGGAACATCCTGCCGGTGGAGCTATTGTAATGAATCTTGTTGCTAACTTTTTGGGCCTTGGCAACGCTGCAACTCCCTTGGGGCTGAAGGCCATGAATGAGCTCCAAAAGCTTAATCCCGAAAAGGATGTTGCTACCGATGAGATGAGCATGTTTCTGGTATTAAATACTGCCTGCCTGCAGTTTATTCCTGCAACGGTTATTGCGCTGAGAGCTGCCGCAGGCTCAAAGAACCCTACGGAAGTAATCGGAACCATATGGGTAGCAACCCTGTGTGCTGCTACTGCAGGCGTCGTCGCAGCAAAAATATTCTCATACCTGTTCGGTAATAAAACAAGACATGTGAACGGAACTAAACGGGGGAAGTCATGAATATAGTAAAGGAACTTTCAATATACGCCATACCTGCAATTTTTTTAATCATATTGTGTGTGGGCATGTATAAAGAAATAAAGGTTTATGATGTTTTTATAGAGGGCGCGAAAGAAGGGATTACCACCGTATTGAAAATTATTCCTTCACTGGTGGGACTTATGGTTGCGGTGGGAGTATTCAGGGCATCCGGTGCATTGGATCTTCTGGTTTTTGCATTTAAGCCCGTTACAAATATTTTGAGAATTCCGCCGGATGCGGTACCCATGATTTTTCTCCGCCCAATTTCAGGGAGCGCATCTTTGGCAATGCTGTCCGACATATTCAAGGTGCATGGTCCGGACTCCTTTGTCGGCCGTGTGGCATCAACCCTGATGGGTTCCACCGAAACTATATTTTATACCTTGGCAGTATACTTTGGGGCGGTGGGAATAAAAAAGATCAGGTACACTCTGGTTGCCGCCCTTATAGCAGATTTGGCGAGTGTAATTGCAGCAGTATGGATATGTACCGTGGTTTTTGGCTGATTTTTTTCTAATGATTAATTTATAGTTTTAATTATAGTTTTCCGAAGCTTCTTAACAATCTGCACAAATTGTAATATATATTTATATTTGAACATCCTTTTTTTATAAGACTTGAGCTGGCCAACCTGTTCATTCCGTGGAAAGCCTTAGGGTTTGACAAGTATATGCCAATTATCCCTTTAACAATGGTTTGGTGAAAATGAGGATGCTTTAGGTTGTTACAGCTTTCCAGGGCCCGTTCGATGAATAAGGAAATTCTTTCCTCACACATTTTCAAATTCTTATAGTAGTATGTGAGATTAGGTTTTCCTTGTTGAAAGTCTTCGCCGGAATTCACATAATCGCGGAGCAAAACCTGAAGGCCGCAAATCCATGGGAAATAGGAAGAGCATATTTTCTCGACTTCTTCCTCTGTAAGATGGGGATCTTGGGCACAGGAAATGAGAACCAATATGAGCAGAGTGGAGTTTGAAGCGGCACTTATCTCCCATCTGGATATTCCCACGTTTTCGTCATGATATCTTTCGGCCCAGGTTTCGATTCTTTTTTCCCTTGTACTTTTGTCCAAAACGGAATATACCTGAAAGTCCGAGTACATCTGGACAAACTTTTTCAATGGGCCTATGACAACACTGTAAGAGGGCAGCTTTTGAATATATACTCTGCATTGTTCTATAAGCCGGGTGATATTTCGGATATCTCCCTTTTGCAGGCAACCGACATGTTCAACCGAAATTTTTCTCTTGGGATCCACTGCATCTCTTAAAGAGCTATATAGCCTGCTGAAAAGCAATTCATCCTTATTGTGGAAACTGGTACAGAGTAAATATATGTAAAGGTCAATGGCATGGAAAGAGGCTATGAATTTTACGGAGTTTTCAGGGTTTATACCGGGATAAAGTAAGCCAAGGTCCGCTCCTATACATTTTTCATTGTCAATATCTTCAGGGGAAAATAATTTGTAGTCCTGAAGTGTTTTGTACGACTTTGGAAACCAGTTGTTTATGTACTTTGTCAATAGCTTCAATCCATATAAGCATTGATTGTTCATGAAATTCCTCCTTAAAAAAAAGCTCTGAAAATCGTATTATTAATTGTTATTCTTCCCATTCTATGCGCATACAGTCTGCAATATTCTATTCTTTTTCAAAAAAATTGATTTTTTTAGGTGTATATTTTTCGAATTTCATTTTAAATAGGAAGTGCATAATTTTTATATATGGCTTTTTGATACCTATGGTGTGAATTTCCTTGAAAAATCCCCAATATATATGTATATTAGTATTAATGGCAAACATGGAAGGCAATAATAAATTAGAGCATTGACGTTTATAATGCTTTATATATAAGGAGGAGCATGAATGAGTAAAAAAACCTTTTATATCACAACACCGATTTACTATCCCAGTGATAAATTACATATAGGTCACTCATATACAACGGTTGCTGCCGATGCGGTGGCGAGGTACAAGAGGCTCAAGGGATACGATGTAATGTTTCTTACCGGAACCGATGAGCATGGACAGAAGATTCAGAGAAAGGCCGAAGAAAAAGGGATTACTCCCAAGCAGTATGTGGATGAAATTGTGGCAGGTATCAAAGACCTGTGGAAGCTTCTTAGAATCACCAACGACAGGTTCATAAGAACCACCGACCCAAATCATGAAAAAACCGTGCAGAAGATATTTAAAAAGCTTTATGACCAGGGGGACATATATAAGAGCGAGTACGAAGGCTGGTATTGTACACCCTGTGAATCTTTCTGGACAAAAACCCAGTTGGTGGACGGAAAATGTCCCGATTGCGGCAGAGAAGTTGAACTTACAAAGGAAGAAAGCTACTTTTTCAGGCTTTCCAAATACCAGGACAGGCTGATAGAGCATATAGAAACCCATCCTGAGTTCATACAGCCCGTTACAAGACAGAATGAGATGCTCAACAACTTCTTAAGGCCGGGCCTTGAGGACCTTTGTGTGTCCAGAACTTCCTTTAATTGGGGTATTCCGGTTACCTTTGACGAAAAGCATGTGGTGTATGTATGGATTGATGCCCTTTCCAATTACATAACCGCTCTGAATTACTTGGCGGAGGATGATTCGGACTACCGCAGATACTGGCCTGCAGATGTTCATCTTGTGGGCAAGGAGATAGTCCGGTTCCATACCATCATTTGGCCTGCAATGCTTATGGCATTGGGTGAGCCTTTGCCGGAGCAGGTCTTTGGACATGGTTGGCTTCTGCTGGAAGGCGGTAAAATGTCAAAGTCTAAAGGAAATGTGGTTGACCCTGTGGTACTGGTGGATAAATACGGTGTTGATGCGGTAAGGTATTTCCTTTTGAGGGAGGTTCCTTTCGGTTCCGACGGCGTTTTCTCCAATGAAGCCCTGATAAACAGGATTAATTCGGATTTGGCCAATGACCTTGGTAACCTTGTTAGTAGGACCGTTACCATGATTGACAAATATTTTGAGGGAAGTATTCCCCAAAACAGGCAGCCGGGAGATTTTGACGAGGATCTCAAAAAGGTTGTGATGGAAACTCCGTCAAAAGTTGAGGAGTTGATGGACAAGCTTCAGTTCAGTGCTGCATTGGCGGATATCTGGAAGACTATTTCCAGAACCAATAAGTATATTGATGAGACTATGCCCTGGAAGCTGGCAAAGGATGAAAACGGCAAAGAAAGGCTTGCAGAGGTTTTATATAATCTTGCGGAAAGCCTCCGTATTATTTCCATACTCATACAGCCCTTTATGCCGGAAACACCCGAGAAGATCTGGCAACAGCTGGGTATTTCGGATAAGAAGGCTATCGAGTGGGAAAGTGCTAAAAAATGGGGAGGTTATCCTGAAGGTTCACGGGTTTGCAAAGGGGATGTAATATTCCCGAGGATTGACATACAAAAAGAGATGGAAGAGCTTGAAAAGATTACTGCAAAAGCGGAGAAGGATGCTCCAAAGAATAATAAAGTCGATGAAGCAGGCAATGATAAGAAAGATGAGTATATTACGATAGAGGATTTTGCAAAGATTGACCTTAGGGTTGCGAAAGTTCTTGAAGCCGAAAAGGTTGAGGGAGCTGACAAGCTGTTAAAGCTAAAGCTCGAATTGGGAGATGAAATACGCCAGGTGGTTTCCGGAATTGCAAAGAACTATACTCCCGAGAGCCTTGTCGGTAAATATGTTGTGCTGGTTGCGAACTTAAAACCTGCCAAACTGAGGGGAATAGAATCCCAGGGAATGATTCTTGCGGCCTCCGACGATAAAGACTTGGTGCTTGTAACTGTTGAAAAGGAAATAGGGAGCGGAACCAAAGTCAGATAGCAGGTTTTACGGATATAAAAGGGAGGGGAGTAAATGTTTTTTGATTCCCATGCACATTATGATGATGAAAGGTTTAAGGATGACAGGTTCGAAACAATAATGAAGGCTTATGAAAGCGGAGTTACATATATATTGAATGCTTCCTCCAATATTGCTTCATCCGTCGATACTGTTTCTTTGACCAGGGAATTTGATTTTGTTTACGGTGCAGTAGGGGTTCATCCCCATTGTGCCGATGAAATAAACGATGATACTTACAAAACCCTTAAAGAATTAACAAAGGAAGATAAAATTGTTGCCATCGGAGAAATCGGGCTGGACTATTATTATGAATATTCGCCTAAGGATGTGCAGAAGTTTCATTTTGCCAAACAGATAGCTCTTGCAAAGGAGCTGAATTTGCCCATAATAGTTCATGACAGGGATGCCCACAAGGACACAATGGATATAATAAAGTCTGAAAATGCCAAGGACACCGGTGGGGTCTTTCATTGCTATTCCGGAAGTGTTGAAATGCTGAAGGAAGTTTTGGATAATAATTTTTATATTTCTGTAGGCGGCGCATTAACCTTCAAAAATGCGAAAAAGCTTGTGGAGGTTGTGGAATATGTGCCCTTGGACAGGCTTTTGATCGAGACGGATTGCCCGTATTTGACTCCGGAGCCCCACAGAGGAAAGAGAAACGACTCAAGCTATGTTAGGTACGTTGCGGAAAAAATTTCCGACATAAGGGGAATTGAAACGGAAAAGGTTGCTGAAATTACAATGGATAATGCAAAAAGACTTTTTGGAATCAAATGAAATTGACATAACTTTATTATCACCAATTTACCTTCGGTACATATAATGATATTGAGTTAAAGTAGAATATGGACCGGAGGTATATTTATTATGGAAAAGAAATATAAAAAAGAACCTGAGGAGATATCGCCTAATGTAACAAATTCGAATAGAATGGAGCAGCCGCCTGTAGTGGAGCAACCACCTGTGGTGGAGCAGCCGCCTCAAACTCCTCAGCCACCTCAAATAACGCCTCAGATACCGAAAATGCCGAAAATGCCTAACATTGATCAGATGATTGAGGCACAGCCTATGCCGCCAATGGGAGTTATGCCAATGCCGGATCAGATGCCCCAGTTAGGACCGATGCCGATTATGCAGCAACCGCAAAAACAACAGCCTCAAATACAGCAAATGCAGGCTCAAATGCCGCAAATGCAGCAGCCTCAAATGATGCCGCAGATTGTGTGCTGTCCTTTGTTGCTTAACATGCAATGTCCTTTTATGCAGTCTGAATATGCAGCTATGGGGCAGGGGATGGCACCCAATCCATATATAAATAATTACCCTGGTGCTGATTATTATCCGGCCCAGCAAATGGCAAATCCATATCCATATCCGTGCAATCCCAATATGTGCGGCAGATACATGTATTAAAAGAAAAGAGTCAGGGAGTATTTCCTTGACTCTTTTTAATAGTATAGTTTTTTTCAATAAAGACGATAATTAATTTGTATATTGCCAAAGGCCTTCATATATTATAGTGAAGAAAAATATGGCAGAAGCGTCTCCGGTCTTTAGAAGCTTTAGTTTACAGAATATTTTCTTCACTGATTTCAATGGCAAAATAAGGGAATTTGACAAAGAAGTTTATATAGAATAAAATACCTATGGTCCCTTAATGTTTGAACAGGAGGATTGAAAGTGTTATCACTTGCAAAAAGAATTAAAAGGTGTATTTCATTGAAAACCTTGTCAGTTATAGTTACTGCAGTTGTTATTGTTTTGATGCTGGGAATGGTTTCCCACTTTCAAAAGGAAGTGGTTATTAACCTTGACGAAAAACAGATTGTTGTCAGAACAATGAAATCCACCGTAAAAGAAGTTTTAATTCAAAATGGGATAAGACTGAGCGAGTATGACTATATTAGTGTTCCGATTGACACAAAACTGCAAAGCAAAGAAAATAACATCATAAATATAAGAAGTGCAGTACCTGTCTATGTTTTTGTTGACGGACGTGAAATTGAATTGATGACTTCAAAGGAAACGGTAAAGGAAGCCCTTAAAGACGAACCGGTCAACCTTTCGAAGTCCGACAAGATTCAAGGAGCGGATCCCGACGACAAAATTGTGAAGGGCATGAAGTTGAAGGTCGTCAGAGTAACAAGGGAGTTCGTGAGTCAGAATGAAATTATACCCTGTCAGGTGGTAAGAAAAGACAACGACAGCATGGACATGGGACAATCCAAAGTAGTTAAACAAGGCAAGGATGGAGTAAGAGAGAAAGTCTACATGGTAGAATATGAAGACGGCAAAGAAGTTAAAAGGTTGTTGGTCGGTAACAAGCTTGTGGTTACTCCTGAAGACAGGATTGTAGAGTATGGCACTATCCCCATCTACACTACCTCGAGAGGAGAAAACTTTAGGTACAAAAAGGTTCTGGAAATGAAGGCCACAGCCTATACCGCAAGTTATGAGGATACCGGAAAAACACCAGACCACCCGTATTTTGGAATCACCTATACCGGTATGAAGGTGAGAAAGGGTGTTGTTGCAGTGGATCCGAAGGTTATTCCTCTGGGGACAAAATTGTATGTCGAAGGAATAGGGAATGTTCCCGATTACGGATATGCAATTGCGGCAGATATTGGAAGTGCGGTAAAGGGCAATATTATTGACCTCTATATGGAAGATAGGAAAGCCGTAGAACGGTGGGGAGTCCAAAAGGTAAAAGTATATATTCTTTATGATTGATTTTTTATGATTGACTTTTTTTACATATCGGAAATAAAATCGTTAAAGGGACTGTAATTGGGCCGGGATTTATTGTCCCGGCTGTTTTTATATTTGATTTTTGGAAGGAAATATTTTTTTGGAGTTGAAATTATGGCAGAGAATACAAGAAACCTAATTCAAAAATACAATGTCAGGCTGACAAAATCTCTCGGACAAAATTTTCTTACCGATAATAATATCGTAAAAAAAATAGTTGATACGGCTGAATTAACTGACAGCGATACTGTAATTGAAATCGGACCGGGTGTCGGCAGTATGACGGTGGAATTGGCCAGGCAGGCAAAAAAGGTAATAGCTGTAGAAATCGATAAGAGACTTATTCCTGCATTAAGTGAAAACCTTGATGGATTTCAGAACGTCCAAATTATAAATATGGATATAATGGATGCCGATCTTAAAGAGCTTCAAAAAGAAGTTCAAACGGGTGAATTAAAGGTGGTTGCAAACTTGCCCTACTATATAACCACACCGATTATCATGAAGCTTTTGGAGGAGGACGATAGCATAAGCCTTATGGTTTTTATGGTTCAAAAGGAGGTAGCCCAGAGGATGGTGGCAAGGCCGGGGGGGAAGGATTACGGTGCTTTATCGGTAGCGGTACAGTATTATTCGAAGCCTGAGATAGCCTTTGACGTATCTCCCCATTGCTTTATTCCTCAGCCTGATGTGGATTCTACCGTTATCAAGCTGAAGAGAAACGAAACCCCTCCGGTAAAGCTTTTGGATAAAAAATTGTTTTTTAAGACGGTAAAGGCTTCTTTCGGTCAGAGAAGAAAAACTTTGGTGAACGCTTTGTATAACTCCGGAATTTTTCATAAGACAAAGGAGGAGATTAAAGAAATATTAATGAGTCTGGGAATTGACGAGAATATAAGAGGGGAAGCTTTGTCCATCGATCAGTTTGCAGAGCTCTCAAATGCATTTTTAAAGTGATTTATGCATACATATGAGAAGAACACGTCGGAAACCAATGTTTTTTAATATTGATTTAATTAATATGTACCTTTAAAAATAGAAGACGGGTATAGTATATAAATATAAATGTAAGAATTATCACAGTATCGGGTAAACCGTTTTTACTATCAAAAGTAAAACGGTTTATTTTTTTATCAAACAACATATATATAAATATGCACTTAAAAATATGATTGTATTTAATGGAATTGATTTGAGGAAATTAACAGGGGACCATAGACTTTTTGCATAACCGGGCCATGATCAATTTTGTAAAGGTGGGGGTAAAATGAATAACAAATTTAAATATCTCAGGTCATTCTTGATTTTTGACCAGGAAGATTCAAGGTTCACAGAAGGAGGAAATTCATCGGGATATGTAAAAATCGAGGTAAGGGACGGCAAGGGAAAATTATCTTGTCAGGTATCCAATCTGAAGGAGGACATTAAAACATATTATAAGCTCTATATGATTAAAGCTGACAATTCCGATTTGATGGCGGTTTGTGCAGGTTCAATTCCGTTAGTGAAGGGCAGGGGTGAGTTGAATTGGAACTTTAATCCCTATAATGTAAACAATTCAGGCTTAACTATTGAAGATTTCAATATTGCGGCTGTTATGGCGGAAAATAAAGACGGGAGCTTTGGAGACATGGCGTGTCCTTTAGTTTCATATAAGGACGGAAAAATCGAATGGAGACAAAAAATGAGAAGGTTCCTCGACAGCCGGCGTACTTCCGAGGATGGACCGTTAGGTAAATTCAACAATGAGAAAGCGGCATATGATGAAAAGAATGCTGAAAACGAGAGTAATGATGTTATTGGTGAAGAACTCACCAGTAAATATGAAAGCGTTATAGAGAGTAAATATGTAAAAGCTCTTTCGGCGAATGACAATAATGAAGAAAGTATTGGTTCCGGCGGTAATGAGGAAAAGAAGGGGGATACGGGAGCTATACCTCAGATTGATGAACAAACACAGATTTTCCCGGCGGAAAAAGAAAATAATGAGACAATGAGTAATAGCACAATAAATAATGAGGAAAATAGCGCAATAAATAATAAGGAATCAAATAAAGAAGGCGGATCCGGGGAATTATCGGATAAAAATGAGTACGAGAAAAGCAAGGAAGAGGAAAAAACGGAGGGGCAGAACGGTTCTGCCGGCGACATGGCACAGAATAAAAGCAAGCCTGAAGCTGCCGGCTATAAACCGACTGTCAAGGAATTGGCGGAGAGCTTTGACAGATATTTTGAAAAATATAATCCGTTTAAGGGAGGAAGAAAGGAATACAGATGGTGGAAGGTATCCAGTCCGGTTCACTTGAATAATGTGCTTTACCAAAAGGATATAAAGATTCCTATACTCTTTAATCCGAGAGTACTGATGGCCCATTTCAAGCACAGGCATTTGATTGTGGGAACCTATGAAGACAATGCCCGAGACTTGTCATATATAGTATTTGGAGTTCCCGGGGTGTATTGGGTAGATGAGAAGCCCTTCGGGAATATTTGCAGATGGGCTCAGGTTGAAGGGAGTGTACCCAAATACGGTGCCTTTGGATATTGGTTGGTATACATAAACACGAAAACCGGAGAAATATTAAACATTAACTGATTAACAATCCATGGCTTCATGACTTGTTATAAATTTTTTCTTTTATTAACCTATATATTAATAATTTTAATTTAAAAATTAAAAAAATTTATTAAAACTATTGGCACATTTTAAAAATTGGTGTATTATATATAGTGTAATTAAACTTTCGGTAAAAGGGGAGAATCAAAAATGGATTTTATAAAGGATGTTACAAGGAAAGTTGCCAGTACAGCCAAGGTTGCTGTAAAAAAATCCAGTGAATTGGTGGAAATTACAAAGCTAAATATAAATATCGGAGCGGAAAAAGATAAGATTTCTAAAATCTACACACAGATTGGAAAATCGGTATATGATTCCTTTGAAAAGGGAGAAGAACTGCCTGCAAATTATAAGGTTCTCTGTGAAAATGTTTTAAGCATCAAGGAGAATATTAAGAAAATGAAACAGCAGATTCTTCAATTAAAAAATATAAAGATATGTCCGTCATGCACAGCCGAGCTTGAACTTGACGTTGCCTATTGTTCAAGATGCGGAGCCAAGCAGGAAACGCAGGAATGCAACGGGCTTTGTGAAAGTGAAGGGAATTGCGGGGATTCTCAGATAGCTGAAGCAGAAACCGGTAATGACGATGCGGACAAAAATGCAGCCCAGGACGATGAAGCAAATAATTGGGCAGAAGAGGTTAAAACAGTCGAATTGGATTTGCCGTCAGGTGAAGAAAATAATTGTTGAATTTTATATATTTAGGTATAAGGTCTTTTATGTAAACATTCCTCAATAAAATTAGCAGTCTATGGGCTTAAAGCAGCGCATAGACGTTTTTATTTTTGCCTGAGAAAGTTATATTTACTGCCTATAGATGCAATTATTAAGTTAAAAAAATGTAAATTCAAATAAATCAATCATAATTTTATTACTTGCATAGAAAGACGATGTGTATTATAATTAAGATACGGTTTATATTTTTTATAATTTAGAAATGCCGTAAATAGCTAAACGTTTTTGTTAAGTGGGGGAAATATTTGAAAGGTTTTGTGTTACATAGTAAATATTTCTTGCGTCTTATAAAAAAATTAAACTTTTTAGTGTTTCTGTCAAAAAAGTTGTTTTTAATTATTTTCTTTCTCACCCCCCCAAAACAAATTAATATGTGCGAAATTATATATTAGGTAAAGCTATTAAGGGTTTGGTTCATTGAAAACTGAATATTTGGACTGCTTAACTTGCTTGTGTGCATTTGTTGTTAGGATTTTGCCAGCCTATTTTAAAATTCCCACAAGAAAAGTAGTATTATTGAAGTACTGTTTAAGCATGGATAAACATTTTTTTCGCAATATTGTCGTCTTCTAACAGATAATGCTCTTCCAATCTTTCATTATTATCGTCACAGCATTTAAGCTTTATTGGATTTATTTACGGGGTGTTTTGTCAATTCTTATCAAATGCAGGGCTTGTTTGGCAGTATATATTGATTTCGTATAATATTAAGCTTGTTAGAGGTATATATACGATTATTTGTCATTTGTTGAGTAAATATAGATTAATATGTTTTTGATTTAGGGATAATGTTTAAGTATTAATAACTATTAATTTTAAATAAGTATTAATTTTAAATATATTAATAAGTTTTAAGTCCAGCTTAGTTTTATGATGATAATAATGCTCATAAAAAGTATCCGCAAAAAGGGGGAATGGATGAATTGTGGGTAAATTGCATTATTTTATCATCATATAACTTAAAAAGAATAAATAATATTTGAAAGGAGAAGAGGGAGAGAATGATTAAAAGAAAAATTTCATTTCTAGTTGCAATTGTTATGATGGCAACCTTAATGTTTCCTATGACAGCATTGGCAGGCCCCACAAAAGCACCTGACTCTTACAAAGGTATGTCTTATGAGGAACTCTTCTTGGATTTTTATTCCAAGATTAAGGATCCGAAAAGCGGTTACTTCAGTCCGGATGAAGGTATACCTTACCATTCCATCGAGACATTGATTGTTGAAGCTCCTGACTATGGACATGTTACCACCAGTGAGGCTTTCAGTTACTACACATGGCTCGAAGCAATGTATGGTAATTTCTCAGGTGACTGGGCTCCATTGAAAAATGCATGGAAGGTAATGGAGGACTGGATAATTCCTGATAGCACTGAACAGCCGGGTATGGCAAGATATAATCCAAGCAGCCCTGCTACATATGCTAACGAATATGAACTGCCTGATTATTATCCTTCAAAGTTGGAGTTCAATTCTGTAACAGTAGGTCAGGACCCTGTACATAATGATTTGACATCCGCATACGGTGCTGATATGTACTTAATGCACTGGTTGATGGACGTTGACAACTGGTACGGTTTTGGAACAGGAACAGAAGCAACATTTATAAACACCTTCCAAAGAGGTGAACAGGAGTCAACATGGGAAACCATTCCCCATCCGTCAAAGGAAGAATTCAAGTTCGGCGGTAGAAACGGATTCCTTGATTTGTTTACAATAGACAACAGCTATGCACAGCAGTGGCGTTATACCAATGCTCCTGACGCTGAAGCCCGTGCAATACAGTCAATATACTGGGCATGGAAATGGGCTGAAGCACAGGGTAAGGGTTCACAAGTTTCCGATCTCGTAGCAAAAGCATCCAAAATGGGTGACTTCTTAAGAAATGACATGTTTGACAAGTACTTCATGAAGATCGGTGCACAGGCCAAGACTCCGGGTAATGGTTATGACAGTGCTCACTTCTTGTTAGCATGGTATACTTCCTGGGGTGGCGGACTTAAAGATGCTTGGGCATGGAAGATCGGTTGTAGCCATGCACACTTCGGTTACCAGAGCCCGTTTGCAGCTTGGGTTATGGCAGAGGTTCCTGCATTTGCTCCGAAGTCTTCAAGAGGTAAGAAAGACTGGGAAGACAGCTTACAGAGACAGATTGAGTTCTATCAGTGGTTACAGTCTGCTGAAGGTGGTATTGCCGGTGGAGCAACCAACTCATGGAACGGTAGATATGAAAAATATCCTGCAGGTAAATCAACATTCTATGGTATGGCATATACTCCGCATCCTGTTTATGCTGACCCGGGTAGTAACCAATGGTTCGGTATGCAGGTTTGGTCAATGCAGCGTATGATAGACCTTTACCTTGAATCAGGTAAAGCAGAAATCAGACCGTTGATTGATAAATGGGTTCAATGGGCTATGAGCAATGTAAAATTATATGATGATATGACTTTCGAAATTCCTAGCGATCAGGAATGGACAGGAGAACCCGACACATGGAATGGTAAATATACCGGAAATCCGAACCTCCATGTAACAATCAAATCTTGGGGTAACGACCTTGGTGTTACCGGTTCTTTGGCAAACTGTCTTGCAACTTATGCTGCAGCTACACAGAGATGGGATGGAGAAGCTGATGAAGATGCATTAATTATGGCAGCTGAATTGGTTAACCGTGCTTGGTACAACTACTACTGTGAAGAAGGAAAAGGTGTTGTAACTGAAGAATCTCGTGCAGACTACAGCAGATTCTTTACTCAGGAAGTATATGTTCCGGCTGGTTGGAGCGGAACAATGCCGAATGGTGACAAGATTCAGCCTGGAATTAAATTCATAGACATTCGTTCAAAATATAGGCAGGATCCTGACTACCAGAAGGTTTATAATGCATATCAGAGGGGTGAAGCTCCTGTATTGAATTATCACCGTTTCTGGCATGAAGTTGACCTTGCAATTGCTATGGGTGTATTGGCTACTTACTTCCCAGAAATGAAATATGATAATAAGCCAATCACTGGTGACATCACTAATCCAGTTCTCTATGGTGATGTTAATGATGACGGATCAGTAGATTCATTGGATGTTACAATTTTGAAGAGAATTGTTCTCCGCAAATATACTGGTTCATACAATGCAGAAGCAGCAGACGTAAATGCTGATAAAGCTCTTGATTCATTGGACGTTACAATTTTGAAGAGATTCGTTCTCAGAAAAATTGATAAATTACCATATGGAAATTAATAATTAGTTTTCAAAGGACCGGTTAATACCGGTCCTTTTTTCACTATTTTTCAATAAGTCCTATTACGTATCTATTTGGTTCTTGCTTTAAAACCTTAATTTTCTGAACTTTTACTCATATTCCACAATGTACATATCCCGACTGTCCGTATTTTCTTAAAAATAAATGATTTTTGTGACGAAATATAGTATAATATAAAAAAATGTGTCTTTTTTGTGATTTAGTATGAAGGTAGGAGTATGTGCGAAGGAGCTGATAGTATGACGGAAAAAAACAAAGTGGACGTCAGAATAGCAGGAAAAGACTATACATTGGTGGGTACGGAGTCCGATGAATATATCCAGAAGGTAGCGTTGTATATTGACAAAAAAATGAATGCAATTATGAAGGCAAACAGCAAGCTTAGCACTTCAATGGCATCGGTTCTTACTGCTATTAATGTTGCTGACGATTACTTTAAAGCACATGACAATGTTATCAGCTTAAGTAAACAATTAAAGAGTGCCAATGAGGAGATAGAAAGGCTAAAAGAAGAGAACAGACGGCTTCTTAATGAAAATGCGATTATAAGCAATAAAAATACCAATTATCAGCTGGAACTGGCAAAGAGGGAAGCGGAATTGAACGAGGTAAGAAGTACACTGGAAAAGACGACAGGTATGCGGATTTAGAGCATTTCAATAAAAAATTCGATCTGATGATGAAAGGAACTCAAAAAGAAGCGTGAAAAGTGCTTCTTTTTACTTTTTTAGGGTATTATATTATTAAAAGATAAACTATTTTGATATTGAGGGAGAGTTATGATGAAAGATTCAAGGCCGGAGCTGCTTGCACCCTGCGGTGATTGGGAGGCTTTTCTGGCAGCTGTTGAAAACGGGGCAGATGCTGTATATATGGGAGGAAAGTTGTTTAATGCAAGGCAATATGCATCCAATTTTGATAGGGACAAGCTTGAAGAGGCCATAAATTATGCGCATATAAGGGATGTAAAGGTATATTTGACATTGAATACATTGATATCCGACAGCGAGATGAAGGCAGCATTGAATATGGTTGAAGAAGCATATCTTGCCGGTATTGACGGTATAATTGTTCAGGATATCGGACTGGCAAGCTTGATAAGACAATTTTTTCCCGACCTATCCCTTCATGCCAGTACTCAGATGGCAATACACAACCTTGAAGGGGTAAAAATGCTGGAAAGGCATGGCTTTGACAGGGTTGTATTGGCAAGGGAGTTGACTTTGAAAGAGATAAGAAGCATTGCTCAAAACACTTCTTTGGAGATAGAGGTGTTTGTTCATGGAGCATTATGTGTGTCCTATTCCGGCCAGTGCCTTATGAGCAGTATGCTCGGAGGAAGGAGCGGAAACAGGGGAAAGTGTGCCCAGCCGTGCAGGCTTCCCTATCAGTTAACGGCTTGTGACGGCAAAAAGGCGTTAAAAGACAGCAGCAAGGCATATCTTTTGAGTCCTAAGGATATTTGTCTGATAGAAAATTTAGATGATATTGTGAAGGCGGGCGTAAAATCCCTTAAAATTGAAGGAAGAATGAAAAGCCCGGAATATGTTGCCACAGTGGTAAGAATTTATAGAAAATATCTGGACCGGATACTAGAAAGTGCAGGAAATAATGAGAAAGCCAAAATTGATCCGAAGGATTTGAAAGATCTGGCACAGGCTTTTAACAGAGGAGGCTTTTCAAGAGGATATCTGGAAGGTAAGACGGGAAGGGACATGATGAGCTTCGAAAAGCCCAAAAACTGGGGAATTTATTTGGGAAGCGTACTTTCCTATGATAACTATTCTCAGACCGTTAAGATAGCACTTGAAGATGAACTGGCCATGGGTGACGGAATTGAGGTCTGGAACGGTGAAGAACAAAGCCCGGGAACGGTGGTTACGGGAATGAGGGTAACCGGCAGGGCCGTAGATGAGGCAAAACCCCATGACATAGCAGAGGTAAGTAGTATTAAAGGCAGAATAAGAAAGGGAGATAAGGTATACAAAACCTCGGATAAAGAATTGAATACCCTTGCCGGAGAGTCTTTTACGGGCAAATTTAAAAGGAAGGTACCCATAGAAGGAAAGGTTGAGATAAAGAAGGGTGAACCGTTAGCCGTTGCCGTTAAAGATTATAATGGAAATGAGGTTCAAATTGATTCCGGATATATACCCGAGGAAGCAATAAACAAGCCTCTCACCGGGGAAAGGGTGCTGGAGCAGTTACAAAAAACAGGACAAACGCCCTTTGAATTTCGGAATATAGAAGTGGAATTGGAAAGTGGCCTTGCGGTACCGGTGAGTGAACTCAACACTATCCGGCGAAAGGCATTGGAGCAGCTTCAGATTAAAAGGGCGGACAGGTATCCGGAGAGAAAGCAGCGTTGTAAGGGAAAAATAGGAAGTGTGACATTTTTAACTCATACATCTAGGGAACAAAACCAAAATAAGACTTTAGCGGTGTCTGCGTGCTTTTACAAAGAAATAGAAGGTCTTGACTATGGGGCTTTAGCGGTGGACAGGCTGTACCTTCCTTTCAGTATGCTAGTAAATGAAAGTGGAGAGAATATTTTACGCCTCGGGCAGAAGACTGAAGTATATGCGTATATTCCCCCTATAACCAAGGGCAATTATGACAGGCTTATAAAGTCAAAATTAAAACATATCGCCAATATGGGAGTAAAGGGGATTTTGGCGGGAAACATCGGTGCATTGGAATATACTGCGGACATTCCGGGGCTATCTTTTATGGGTGACCACTATATGAACATTTTTAACAGCGTTTCAATAAAGGTGGCCAGGGACCTTGGAATGAACGGTGTTACTTTATCGCCGGAACTCAATTTGAATCAGATTAGAGAAATAGAGAAGTTTTCCGGATTTACGGTTGAAGTGCTCGTGTATGGAAGAATACCTCTTATGATAAGCGAGTATTGTCCTGTGGGAAGTGTTATGGGTGGTTTCTGCAAAAACAAAAAATGCAGCCGGGAATGTATGGACAAGGATTTTAAGCTCAGAGACAGAAAGAACATGGAATTTCCCGTACTGTGCGACAGGATTGATTGCAGAAGCATGATTTTTAACTCCAATGTATTACTTCTGACGGACAATATTGATAAAATAAAAGCATCCGGGGTAGATATGCTAAGGCTTAATTTTGCGGATGAAAACCCTAACGAGGTCATGGATATTGTGGACATGCACAAAAAACTTATAACCGATGGCCCTAAATACCTGAAGGATTATGAAGGACTGATTGAAAAAATAAAGGATGGAGGATTTACAAAGGGTCATTATTTTAAAGGCGTATAGGCTTAAAAAGATGTACAATCGGGATGAAGAGGCTTCTTTAGGGAGATTTTAAACGGAAAAATGTTTGATTGAGAACGGGAGGTCAGTATGAAAAATAAAATTGACGTATATATTAAAGTAGAGGGGCATGGAAGAATACCGGAGTATGCATCGGAGAATGCGGCAGGTTGTGATTTATATGCAACGGAGGACATGGCAATAAGGCCTGGAGAAACGAAAATAATGCCCATGGATTTTATTGTGGCATTTCCGCCGGAAATAGAGGCACAGATTAGACCCAGAAGCGGGTTGTCGTTAAAAACCGATTTGCGTATTCCCAACGGACCGGGCACCATTGACAGCGATTACAGGGATAAAGTGGGAATTATACTCCAGAACACCTATAACATTGCAAATCTTCCGTATCAAATTGCACAAAACCCTGAAATTCTTTCGGAACTGAAGAATAACTACAGGGAAATTGAGCTGCGGGAGTATTTATCCTCGAGAGAAACCGCCGATATTGAAAATTTTGAAGGCTTGGATGTGCTAAACCAAAAAATTTACGTGGATAAAAAGGGAAATCCCTTCGGTACTATTTACATATCCCGGGGCGAGAGAATTGCACAAATAGTTTTTTGTGAATATAAAGCGGCTAATTTTATTTCCCACCCCAATCCTCAGGAAATCGGAAAGAACAGGGGAGGAGGCTTCGGACATACAGGGGTCTAGCCCATACATACAAAAAAATCGGACTTTACAAACCCACTCTCCTGCCGTATAATATAAATACGAACATATGTTCGATGCAAGAGGGTGGGTTTATGAATAGGGTAATTTTGCATTGTGACCTTAACAATTTCTATGCCAGCGTAGAATGCCTGTATAATCCTGAGCTTCGTGACAAACCTGTTGCTGTATGCGGTTCTGCTGAAGACAGGCATGGCATAGTGCTTGCCAAAAACTACATAGCAAAGAGCTATGGTGTCAGGACCGGTGAGGCTACATGGGAGGCAAAAAGGAAGTGCCCCGGGCTTATAACGGTGAAACCCAATTATAGCCTTTATCTTAAGTTTTCAAGGTATGCCCGCGAAATATATGAGTATTATACCGATAGGATAGAGTCCTTCGGTATAGACGAGTGCTGGCTGGATGTAAGTGAAAGCCTTCTTCTCTTCGGGGACGGTACTAAGATAGCCGATGAAATAAGGAGAAGGGTAAAAAGCGAAATGGGTGTGACCGTTTCCATAGGGGTAAGCTATAACAAAATATTTGCAAAGCTGGGGTCGGATATTAAAAAGCCTGATGCGGTTACGGTTATCACCGAGGATAATTTTAAAGATAAGGTATGGAGACTTCCTGTGGAAGAACTTTTGTATGTGGGACGGTCGACAAAAGCCAAACTTAATAATCTTTCCGTCTTTACCATTGGAGATCTGGCAAACTGTTCCTCCCAATTTCTTGTAAATCAGTTGGGGAAGTGGGGAAGCATTCTGTGGAACTTTGCAAACGGCTACGATATCAGTCCCGTTGCAAAGCTCGGTTATGAAGCGGCTATAAAGGGTATAGGCAATTCCATTACTACTCCCAGGGATTTGACAAAAAATGAAGATGTTAAGATTTTAATATATGTACTTTCCGAGAGTGTGGGCGAAAGGCTCAGAAGGCATAACTTTAAAGGAAGAACGGTGCAAATAAGCATAAGGGATACGGCCCTTAAGAGCATAGACAGGCAGGGAAAGCTGGACCGCCATACATATATAACCTCTGAAATTGCGGCCAAGGCTTACGAAATATTCTTGAATTCATGGGATTGGTCAAAAAATATAAGGTCTTTAGGGGTTAGAGTTACGGACCTTGTAGAAGGAGACAACTTTGTACAAATGTCATTTTTTTTAGAAGATATCAAAAGGCAGAAGCGTGAGGCCATTGATGCTTGTGTGGACCGAATCCGGGAGCGGTTCGGACATTATTCGGTTCAGAGGGCGGTTTTGCTCGAGGATGAAGGCCTCAACGCCAATCCTGCGCAAGATCACGTTATTTTCCCGGTTTCTTATTTCAGAAACAGTTAAAAACAGCTAAAACAACTATATTTTTTTCTTATTCGAGGAGAAAAAAGGTGGTGCTTGAATAATTATGGGAAAGGTGTTTGTTGATGCCATTGTACAGTTTACCAAAGAAGGCGAAAAGATTCCTTTGGAAATAGTGTGGAAAGACGGAAAGAGGTTTGAGGTGGACAGGGTGCTGGATATAAGGAAGGCTGCATCCTTGAAGGCAGGAGGACGAGGTATAAGATATAAATGCAGGGTAAGGGGAAAGGAAATATATCTTTTTCTCGACGATGACAAATGGTTTATTGAAACTTAAGCTTTTGCGAATTTTAACACGCATGTCCACATTTGTTTTATATGCCCTTTTATTTCCCTGTAGTTTGAATAAAGACTACCTTTATAGTATTATAATAATATATAATAAATTTTACCAGTGATGGAACAAGTTTATTTTCCTTTCTCATTCCTTATGAATTTTATATAACCCTTTATAAGGGTAAAATTTTACTATGAAAGGGGTTTTTATTATGCTAGTCCGAAACTATGTAGGTGGTGTGGTGTTTTCCGGAGACAAAGTCCTTCTTCTAAAAAATGAGAAGGATGAATGGGTACTTCCGAGAAAAGCCATGCAGGATGGGGAAATACCGAATGTGGTGGCTGTAAAAAAGATTGAAGAAGGCTCAGGTATAGCGGCCCAAATAGTATGTGCGGCAGGTCAGACAAATTATGAATTTTCATGTGTAACACGTCAAAAACCCTTCTGTAACAAAACTACATGGTATATTATGAAATCCCTTAATGAAAACGAAATAAGAAAAAAAGATGATAAACAAGAGCGGTTTAGTTTCTTTAAGATAGATAAAGCTATGGATATTATCAGTTCAAATCAGGATAAGTCACTGGTTAATTTATCCTTCAGAAAATACAAGGAATTGATTTAATGTACAAAATAAGATAAGCAAAAATGAAAGGGCTCAACGCCCTTTCATTTTCACAAAAAGTATATTGATTTTATACACTCATTATTTTTCAAATCGAAATCATCTAAAATTTCAGAATATACTTGCCTATTATATGGTCAACGGGAATAGGACCTATCATTCTACTGTCAGTGCTGTTGTTTCTGTTGTCCCCCATTACGAAAACATGGCCTTCGGGGACAATTATCGGCTCATCGGAGGTGTAATGCATGGCTTCCTTAATATAAGGTTCTTCCAAAAGTTCTCCGTTTCTATATATTTTTCCGTCGATAAACTCAAGCTTATCTCCCGGTTTGCCGATTACCCTTTTGATCCAGAAAATCTCTTCAGTATTCTTGTTGAAAAAATACGAAAGGGCATTGTACTTGAAGCAATCGGTTATATCGTCAGTTATGGTGCGGGGTCTGTCAATGCGCTTGTCAATAATAACAATATCGCCATAGTTAGGTTCTAATCTGAAGGTATGGATCAGCTTGCTGATTATGATGCGGTCGTTATTGTGCAAGGTGGATTCCATGGAGATTCCCCTAACCTTGGTGGGCTGCAGAATAAAAACCGTAATTAAAAGACCGCATAGAACTGCAAATGCTATATGAGTAAACCAGCTTAAAATTTCTTTTAAGATTTTCACGGTGTCTTCCTCCCAAATTGAAAATTATGTTTATGTTTTCCTCAAAATTATTATATCATATATAATAGAGACTTCGCCATAAAAATTACAAGTACGATCCAAACCCTTTGGATATATGGGTGCATTTTATTTTTGAATATGGGCTGAAAAATGATAAAATAGACCTATGCATAAAAAATAATTAAAAGGTGGTAATTTTGGATAAGGAATATAAGACTGTCTTAAACCATGCAGTATATGAAATTGAGGAGAAAAAATCGAGGTTTATAGCATCGGTTAAGCCGGTGTCAACGGAGGATGAGGCACTGCAATTTATAAATGATTTGAAGTCAAAGTACTGGGATGCTACCCATAATGTTTATGCTTACCATATAGGCGGAACCAATGTTATACAGAGGTTCAGCGATGACGGTGAGCCTTCGGGGACGGCCGGACTTCCTGTACTTGAGGTTATAAAGAGAATGGAAGTTAGGAACCTGGCGGTGGTGGTAACCAGGTATTTCGGAGGGACTCTTTTGGGTGCTTCCGGGCTTATACGCGCATACAGCAGGAGTGCTTCCTTAGGGATAGAGGCCGCACAGATTGTGACAAAAAAGCTTTGCAAAGAAATAACGGTGATTTTAGATTACACCTTGCTTGGAAAGGTTCAAAGTCTTTTGCTTTCAAAAGGTTTTCCGATAAAGGATACAGTATATGAACAGGATGTAAAAATAATAGTATTTATTCCGGAGGACGAAGTCGAGAGCTTTATAAGCTTAATCACTGAAACCACTAATGCAAAGGCAACAATGGAGATGGGGCAAAAAACTTATATAACACTGGATTTGCAGGGGAAAATAATATTGTAGCTTGATTTTGTTATGTGGGTGTCGAGTATATATCGGAAAACTCCACTTTAATGGTCTCAATAATTCTGTTTTGGACATTGTTTTGGCAATGGTCTGTGTTGTAATTTTTATCGCAAAGCGTAATGGGCAGTGTAATAATAAATTCACTTCCCCGGTTTACCTCACTTTTAACTTCTATCGTTCCGTTGTGAAGCTCAACAAAGGATTTCACAATGGACAGGCCAATGCCGCTGCCTTCAAATTCTGCTGTGAGTTCACTGTTTACCTGACTGTAGCGGTCAAAAATTCTCGATTGCATATCCCGGGGAATTCCGATTCCTGTGTCTATTATTTTAATTACTACATCATTATCCTTTCGGGCTACTTTAACATAGATCATTCCTCCGGGATTTGTAAATTTGATGGCATTGGATAACAGGTTTAAAATTATCCTTTCGATTTTGTCGATATCCACGGCAGTTATTATTTCCTCATCAAGGGTATCGAATTCTATGCTTAGTCCCTTTTGTTCTACAAAGGGAATAACAGACTCGGTTATTTCCTCCACCAGATATACAATGTTGCAATTTACCGGATTCGTTTTAATATAGCCGCTTTCGACACGGCTGATATCGAGAATATTGTTTATCAGCCTCAGAAGTCTGTAGCAGTTTTGTCTTATAGTAGACAGATGCTTGCTTGATTTTCTTCTGTCAACTCCATCGAGCGGATATTTTTGGTCTATAAGCTGTATTGCGCCTAGAATAACGCTTAGAGGTGTTTTTAATTCGTGAGAGATGTTGTAAAATAACTCTGCTTTTTGGTTGCTAAGCTTTAAGGTTTTATGATAAAGGTCTATAATGTTTTCCAGCGATTTATTTTTTTCATCAAGTTCTTTTTCATGCTGTTTTATCAGGTTTTGAATTTGAAGATTGCTTTTTTTAATGATTTTCAGGAGATTTTTATTTTCATGTGTTACAACGATAGTGATAATTGCCAGAGATATTTCTATTATTGCGTGACAAATATTCTGTATCAGGGAAAAGTTTGTAACCTGCGGGGCATATGTCGAATTACTGTCATTGCTTTTTATCAAAAGCAAAATAGAACCAATGTTTGTGGTGGTAATAACGGTCAGAAGTAAAAATACAATAAATTTAAAGTGACTACGAGCATTAGGCTTAATATTCATAGCACCAACCCTTTTTTATAAATCATTTTAATTAATAGGATTATATAGTGCACAATACATAAAATACCACGCTTATTCTATAGGAAATATTCAAATATGTAAATACATTTTTTAGATAGACAGTTAAAAAATTATTGAAGGGATTTAAATTATTACGAAATCTTAAAAGCAAAGGAGCTTGATGTAACCGAATTTATTACATTTTTTATTAAAAAACTTTATAAATTGGCCTTTTAATATTATAATCAATAGGGGATAGATTTATTAGTTATATATAACTGTAAGGAGGTATTTTATGTCCGGACATTCAAAATGGGCTAATATAAAGCACAAAAAGGAAAAAACGGATGCTCAGAGAGGAAAAATATTTACGAAGATCGGAAGGGAAATTGCGATAGTTGTAAAGCAAGGAGGACCGGACCCTGAATCCAATTCAAAGCTGAGAGATGTTATTGCCAAGGCTAAGGCTGCAAATATGCCTAATGAAACCATCTCAAGAAGTATAAAGAAGGCTGCCGGAGAAATTGATTCCGCCAATTATGAGGAGATAGTGTACGAGGGCTATGGACCGGGTGGTGTGGCTGTTATTGTCGAAGCCATGACGGATAACCGGAACAGGACAGCCGCCGATGTTAGGCATTACTTTGATAAGTTCGGAGGTAATCTTGGCACATCGGGATGTGTGTCTTTTATGTTTGATAAAAAGGGAGTAATACTGATTGAAAAGAAAGACGGCGTAGCAGAGGAAGAATTAATGGCACACGTTATTGAGGCAGGTGTTGAGGACTTTAATGTCGAGGATGAATACTATGAAATTATTACCGAACCCGATGACTTTTCAAAGGTGAGAGAATACCTTGAACAAAAGGGGTATGAGTTTATGTCGGCAGAGGTTGAGATGGTTCCGCAAACCATGACCAAGCTTACGGACCCAAAACATATTGAAAATATGAATAAGCTTATTGAAAATCTGGAAGACCTTGATGATGTACAAAACATTTTTCATAACTGGGAAGAGGAATAGAGGCTTGAAATGCGGCTCAAAACCGAACCCTGTTCAAATAATTTCCCACGGGTATTAACAATGTCCGAAAAATCTGATATATTATTTATATGTTCAGGGAGGAGTGGTAGTTTTGAGCAATTTGGTTTATGACATTCTTGAAGAGCAAATAAAAAGTGAGATTGACAAAAATATACGGGATATGGGAGTTAAAATACGGGGTATTTCCATTGATGCGGAAACAAATCTGAATATCAAGGTTGTTCTGGTATCCAATGAATGGGAGTATAAAAATATTGTTTAAAAATTTATGGTAACAAAAATCGAAGGGGTTTGGTGCCTCCTTCGATTTTATATAGAAGCTTCAATGAAATACAGACAATTTCTGATGAATCAGATTCTATAAAATGACGCCAACCAGAATTTTCGGTTGACGTCACAATTGATTTTTAATTTATTTTCCTGTCTACTTGACAGGGAGCACTTCAAAAGCGCTCCTGAGCTTTCAATTTTTTGGTTAAGCTTTATCCCTTGCAGGTTCTGATTGCCTAAATAACAAGCTGATACTGTATATTCCTGCAAGACCCACAATGGAGTATATTGTTCTCGTTATAAATGAGCCTGCTCCAAACATGTCTGCTACCAGGTTATAATCGAATAATCCAGTAAGGAGCCAATTTAATGCTCCGATTATAACTAAAACCAGAGCAAGCCTGTCCAAAGGTGTTCTATCCATAGTGACAACTCCTTTTTATTTATTTATATTCGTATTATTTACCTTATTAAAATTAAAAATTCATAGCAAAATATGCGTTGGTGCAGCTATAAAAATATGGGATATTTAAAAATTAATGCTTAAAAAATCAAGAGCACATTGGGACAATATTTCCATACCTATTCCGATACATGCTTCATCAATTGTGAACCGGCTGGAATGAAGATTGTGGAAATTATCGTCGGAAGCACTTCTGCAGCCGAGGTTAAATATAGCCCCGGGAATTTTATGAGTGTAATATGAAAAATCTTCCGCCAGCATGGAAGGCTCAGGATTTGTAATGACGTTTTCCTTGCCGAGGATTTTTACGGAAGCTTTAGCAATAAGCTCTGCAATCTCTTGATTGTTTACCACAGTGGGATAACCCAGGTTATATTCAAAGGTAAAGTCTGCTCCGGCTTCGCATGTAACTGAGCTTATAATGGAATTCATGATATTGGATATCTTATCATGGGTTTCCTTGTCAAAGGCTCTTACAGTACCTTTTATAACAGCCTCCGACGGTATAATGTTATAAGTGTTGCCGCCCTGAAAGCATGTTATTGATAAAATTGCGGTTTTAAAGACACTGATCCTTTTGGGTATGATGGATTGTAACATATTTATTATATTAATCCCTATGCTGATAGGATCGGTTGTCTTGTCCGGTTGAGCCGCATGACCGCCTTTTCCTTTTATCACGATGTCAAATTCGGCAGGGGAAGCCATAACAGGTCCGGAGCCTACGGAAATTTTACCCGAACTGAGCAAAGGGGATACGTGCAGGGCGATTATGGCATCGGTTGGCGGATTATCCAGGGCACCGTCTTCAATCATTAACTTTGCTCCGCCAAGGCTTTCTTCAGCGGGCTGAAAAATGAACTTAACATTTCCGGATATGCGCTCTTTCATACCGGAGAGTATTTTGGCGGTACCCAGGGCTATGGCAGTATGAGCGTCATGGCCGCAGGCATGCATGACGTTCTTAATGCGGGAAGCAAATTCAATATCGTTTTCCTCGGTAATGGGCAGAGCATCTATGTCTGCTCTTATTGCAACGGTTTTTCCCGGGTTTTTCCCCTCAAGAAGGCCCACCACTCCGGTTTTTGCTATGTTTGTATATACCTTTAAACCGAGGCTCTTTAAAAAATCTGATACAATGGCAGAGGTTCTATACTCATGAAACCCTAATTCGGGATGTTGATGAATATCTCTTCTTATCGAAATTATCTCACTAATTATTGTGGAAGATATTTTTTTTATTTCTTCTGTATACATTCCAATCACCTGAATCATAATATATACCTTTTTTCAGATTAATGCAAGCCTATGCACGTGGCATTGACAGACTTTATAACTTTATTATGCCTCTTCCACATGATCTTCGTTGAAATATGCCCACGGCTATTTAACGCTACGGCAAAGCTTAAGGGGCACTTGGCCCCTTGGCTTTTCGGTCGGTTTATCCTGTGGCTTTCCCAATAGCTTGTTTTACTGTTTTTTCTTCAAAGAAAGCACAATCGGATGAGACTGAAGCTGAGTTTTTGGTAACAGTATCAAGTGTACACTTGCCTTCCCGTTGATGAATACAATTTGACGAGCAGTTGATAGTTGTCATAATATCACTCCTGTCCGAAAGATTATGACAAAAGATGTAAGCCTAGCACTGGCAGTGTATTCTCAAAGCGTCTGAATTTATTGTTCCCATAAAAGGTTTATTTATTAAAACAGGATTTTACGGGTGAATTTTTTTAAGTGAAGAAAAATATGGAAGAAACATTGTGGAGTAAGTTGTAGAGCCTGTTAATATGACGCGGAAAGGGAGAGCATTGATTGAGCGAAGCGAGTTTTGCTCGACCCCGCGGAGTATTTACAGGCTCTGTACTTACGTAACATAAGTTTCTGGAGTATTTTTCTTCACTAAATAATTCGGAAGGATTACGTCTGGTATAATCCCGCCAAATAAAAGCTCGGTACATCGAGTCCCTTCGCTTTTGACTCTTTCATTTCATTCCAAGAGGCCAAATAAATGCCGCACCTTTTTTGAAAGGTGCGGTTTATTTGAATAACCACCGGATACAGAGTACCCGGCAGCTAGTAGCCGGTAAACCATTGCTTATAAGTTACATACTTTTATTCATTAAACAGTTGGTTGTCAATATATTTTACGCGCGGTTTGTCTTGAATAGTATAAAAATAAATCTGATGAAGCATATAATGTTTTGCTAATAAATTATGATAAAATAATTTTTTAAGATATTATATATTTATGAACATAAAAGCAAAAATGTGATAACTTATGAAAATTAATTTTTTGTGCGTTATGGGAGAAAAAAATTATGGCTTATGAAAAGATGAACTTATTAAATATACCCAATATACCCAAAAAAAGAGTCAGGCTTGCACTGGTGGACGGAAGAATCAGCAGCGCACTGGAAGAGGGATTGGCCCAAAGGGGAATCGAGATTGTAAAGACAGAGGCTTATCCGGGGTTGTATCCGGCTATTTCCTGCCATCCCGATGCTGTATTTCACCACTTGGGAGGAAATCTGATGGTATATGCACCCGGAACAAGTGCCGCTACTGTAGCTACCCTCGAAAATATGGGATTTTTGATGATTGAAGGGGAAAAGCATCTTACGGCAAAGTATCCCGGAAGTGTTCACTATAACGTGGCCCGCGTGGGAAATCTTGCGTTTCACAATACCCGATACACAGATAGGATTCTCAGGGAAAACTTGTACAATTGCGGTGTGGAGCTGGTACATGTAAATCAAGGCTACACCAAATGTGCAGTATCCGTTGTAGATGAAAACTCGATAATAACCATGGACAGGGGAATTGCGAAGGTGGCGGAGAAAAAAGGCCTTGATGTACTGGTTATAGACGAAGACGGCATACTGTTGCCGGGAATCCAAAACGGTTTTATAGGAGGAGCTACATGTCTTATTGATGATAAAAAATTTGCGGTGGCAGGGAATATATATAGATTAAAATCGGCAATGAAAATTATTGATTTTCTATCTCAAAAAGGAATTGAGCATGTCTCGCTTTCTGAAGAACCCGTGACGGATATTGGCACAATTATACCGCTTTTAACGGTCTGAGAGATTTTTCAAATATGATCCTTCATTGTAACTTACTATACTTATCAGCATATAATATACTATAAAAATGTGAATTATTACATAGTAAAAGTGTGTGAGCAAGGATATGCTTTGCACGGTTGAATATAGTTATGAAAATATGGAAATTAAGAAAAATGTGCCAAAAATTGTATATAACGCTTACTGCATACAACAAATTGCTAAGACATATACTACGTTTGAAGGGATGTGAAGTTGATGCAGTTGCTTTGTATTGGGGTTAATGAGAGAGCAGACAGATTAAAAGAATGCTTGACAAATGGACTTAACTCAAATAATAAATTGTGCAAAAAATGCAAAATTATAGATGTTATTAATTCTGAAGGCTCAACTTCAATTGAATGCCATATTGAAGAGGATGATGAAAATTCAGATATATATTCCGTTTTATACAATGAATTAGTAGTAAATGTATCTGATGCCCTGGCAAATTATATAGTTGATGAGTATGAGGAAAGACTGATATTGAGGATAATAAACAGTAACTATTGCTATTTTAACTCAGTGGAAAAGAAAGAAATACAAAGGATTGCTCTTGGGATTATAAAAAATGAAGAGAGAAACTTTTTGAACAGTTTGTTTCAGATTAGAAGAAGAAACATTATAGTAAAGAAGCTGTTGGAGTACTTTGAGCATTCCAACAGCGTTATACTGGATGGGTTTGTAAATTTTCGGCTTAAAGACTATGTGAAGGATTTGGAAGAAATAGTCGACAAGGCAGTGGATGATTTTCTTATGGAGAGGGAATACAAGGAATTTATAAGACTTTTAAGGTATTTTGTAGACATTCAGGAGCCTAAGTTTAATGTAATTCATATTATTGCAGGCTACGACAACAAGTATATTTTGCTGGATGAAAACAAGCAGGAAATCACCAATGAATGCCTTCAGGAATTTATGAATGATCTGCCTGAGGGAGAAATCAATTATGATGATCTATTAGTTAGCTCATTGATTACCATGGCACCTAGAAAGCTTGTTATCCATGGTACCAAGGGCTTTAGGAACAAAGAACTGTTGGAGACAATTAAAAATGTATTTTGGGGAAAGCTTATCGTATGTTCGGAATGTGAATTGTGCGTAATCAACTGTGTCAGGAGCGAGAAAAAAAGTTGAAGTTGAAAGTATATGCCAAAAGAAGGGAGAGTCCGTTATAAGGGACATCCCATTTTTTATATTGAAGGGAAAATACTCCGCAAACTTTATGGAAGTTAAGTTTTCGGAGTATTTTCCTTACTTTTTTCCTTACGGTACAGTAAAAATAGGACTAATTACCTATATCAATTTTTATCCATATATCTTGACAACATAAAATGAAATGATACAATATATTGTATAATACAATATAAAGTATATTATTTAGGATTGTTGTACATAATATAGAAGTGTAGAGCTATAATGGGCTGTTACCGCATGGTTGCAGAGTTATTTCCTGGGAAAGGTAATGGCGCGTTATGTCAATGGTAATTTAATAGAATTGCTTTTAAGTGAGTTGGGGGATTATAATTTGTTATGAACCAAGTTTGCTATAAAGTTTAGCTTTTTGTACAAAGGATGAAAACAACTTAAAAGCAAAAGATGAGAGGGAAAAAAACTAAAGATGAATATCCGACAAAGGAAAGAGAGTGATCACTCTCTTTTCTTTAATCCTTTTTATCGGTGGAATTTCAACGTGCATGCTTGGAAATATCGGCTTGAAACTATGGTTTTATTGTAATTTCGTGTACTTTTGTGATAAAATTATTTTACTGCAGATAAAGGATTGAGGACTTATATATGTTTGTGAATTATAGATATTATTTTGTGAAATATATTGAGCAGTAAAGATGCAAAAGATTTATGGAGGTATACCTTGAGAGTTGTCGGATTTATAGGACCCAGTGGGACCGGTAAAAGCCATAGGTCTGTTTGGGTTGCTAGGGAACGGGGAATTGATTATATAATAGATGACGGGCTTCTTATAAAAGGAAACCAGATAATTGCCGGAACATCTGCTAAAAAGGAAAAGACCAAAATAGGCTCAATTAAGTGTGCCCTTTTTACTAACGACGACCATGCCAATGATGTAAAGAGGGCAGTTAGGGAAAATAATCCCGAAGCAATTCTTATTTTGGGTACGTCGGACGGAATGGTTGAAGCAATAGCCAAACGTCTGGAGTTTCCCGAAGTAAGTGAAAAGATCTATATAAACGAGGTTGCGACGGAGTTTGAAATAAAACAGGCCCTTTCAACAAGAAGAGAACAGGGTAAGCATGTTATTCCGGTACCTACCTTTGAGATAAAAAAGGATTTTTCGGGGTATTTTCTTGACCCGTTGCAAATATTTCGAAGAAAGGGAAAGGGAAGCTTCCAGCTTGTAGGTGAGAAGTCCGTTGTAAGGCCTACTTTCAGCTATCTGGGAAACTACACTATCTCCGACTATACAATTTACCAGATTGTTGAGTATGTCGCGACAAACATAGAGGGAGTCAATAAGGTATCAAGGTTCAGGGCGGAGAACCACCCTGAGGGTATATATATCGAGATGGACCTTGTTCTGGTATATGGATACTGTATCAGGCCACTATTGAGGGAGGTTCAGAGAAAGGTTATTGACGAGGTCGAAAGGCTTACGGCATTGAATATTAAAAGGCTGAACATTACCGCCAAAAGCCTCGTACTTGACAACCAGAAAGCCCCGAATGTTATTTGAAATCCTCCCAAGCCTGTGTTTGCTTTTAAAGATAGGGATTATTTCAAGCTGCAGTAACCCACCAGTTTTTGAATGCTTCTGATCAAAGCATCCCTTGAGTTGCCCCAAGGTGCATCATTATTGCGGTAGTCGAACTTTTGTGTAAACCAGTTGACTTCCTGCTGGATGCGTTCTAAATTTTGCATCTGTATGGAGAGCAGGTTTTCTACAAATATAGCCGTATCTTTTGAATTCAAATGCTTTTTTGTTCCCTCCAGAAGTTGCCTGAAATGTTTCAGACAGAATCCCTTCTGCCGGTTAAACATATCTTTGAAGTCTTCTTCCTTGAAGTACAGATAAAGTATGACATCTATGTATCTGTCCATGGTATAACTGATTCTGCTGCATATGGTGCAGGAATTGTCCAGTTTATCCAGCTTGTTTATTAATTCGTCCACAAATTTCTGCGTTTCGGTTTGCTTTGAGGAAAGTTTGTTGGTAAGATTTTTCATTAAAGATGCTTCAGAATCTTTTTTGAGTATACTTTTTTTGCTTTCGTACATCTTATTTAACTGTGCATTCTGCTCTTGCATATGGGTGTCTACGATAAGCCCAAGCCCCAGCCTGTTTGCCTGCGAGTTGTACAGAAGCTCGAAATGCTTTCTGCAAAATCCATTCTCGTTTGTTTGAATCCTTCCTTCCGGTTCCATTAGGAAGGGACCGAGTATATATTCTATGTTTTCGTCCTCCAGTTTTTTTTCAAGAACACACATGGGACATTCGCATTCGGTTTTAAAAGCATCTGTTACCGGGATCGTATATATTTTTTCCTTCATAACCGTTTCCTTTCAAAATTTAATGAAATAAAAGAGGTATGCTTAAATTATTCGCTATGTTTAAATTATAGCAAAAAAACGGGGTATTATATATAATAAATTTAATATTGGACAATATGGCTTATTTTTCTTATATAACTCAAATATTATAAAGTTTTGTTTTCGGTTTAACGCAATAAACATTTTAAAAGACGGAACGGGTGATAGAATAATGGAATACAAAGGATATAAAATCACAGAGGGAAAAAACAGGGTAATTGTTGAAAATGTCATAGACTTTAATCCTGTGCACATATTTGAGTGCGGGCAGTGCTTCAGATGGTTGAGACAGCCCGACGGAAGCTATACCGGGGTGGCAAAGGGCAGGGTTATAAATGTCAGCTATAATGACGGAAAACTTGAGCTTTACAATACGAATATAGAGGATTTTAAAAGCCTGTGGTTTGACTACTTTGACTTGGGAAGAGACTATTCCCTTGTCAAAGAGAAGGTTATGAGGGACGAAATAATGAAGCAAGCGGTTTCCTTTGGCTCGGGAATAAGGCTTCTTAGGCAGGATATATGGGAAACGCTTATATCCTTCATAATTTCTGCAAACAACAGGATTCCAATGATAATGAAGACTGTAAATGCAATTTCCGAGACATACGGTCGGGAAATTGAAATGGACAATAAAAAATACTATACTTTTCCAAAGTTAAGCGACCTTTCCCGGGCCACTATAGAGAAATTGGAGCTTTGCAGGGCAGGATTCAGATGCAAGTACATATTGGGGACTGCCAGGATGATTAATGAAGGCGAAATGAGCCTTGACGGTCTTGCTTCCATGAATACAAAGGATGCACGGGATTATCTTAAAAGGTTTCCGGGAGTAGGTCCGAAGGTGGCGGATTGCACCTTGCTTTACAGCGGTACGAAATATGACGTGTTTCCCACGGATGTCTGGGTGAAAAGGGTAATGGAGGAACTGTATTTTAAGAGGGAAACTGGGTTTGCCGAAATTCAAAGCTTTGCCCGGGAATACTTTGGAGAGTACGCAGGCTTTGCACAACAGTATCTGTTTTATTATGCCCGGGAAAACAAAATTGGAGCAAACTAATATATTAGCTGTACAACATAACCCGGCAATGTTTGGGTTATATTTTTTAACATAATTAACTAAAATAGTTTCTTGTGTGTAATTTGTAATTTTAAATGCGGTTTTGATTTATTAAGCTTTTAAAAGTTTAATAATAATATACTCAAGCTAATAGCTTTAATTCAATTTCATATTATTTGTTTTTATAAGTTGTATGATGATATAATGTTTTTGAGATTAAAGGAAGTATTTAATATAAGCCTGAAATGTTCGGATTAACCTATTATTTTGAACCTACATTTGACATAAGGGAGTTTGGAGTTTAAAGGCAAGATGTCAGGCCTCAAGCTAATTCCTTTGCAAATCCTCGGATTTGCAAACGGCAGTGGAAGACAGAAGCTTTTAGCAGAACACCCACCTAGCGAGGGCTAGGTGTCAAAATATAGGGGAACGGCATTTTGGGTACATTAATAAGAAAAGGCCCCGGTATTCGTATACCGAGGTCTTTTCTCATGATCGGAAATTTTCGTTTATCGGTAATGTCGGGGCATTACATTGCTCTTCCCGGGATGAAAGCATCAACTATTCCGTAGATAACTGCACCCAATATAGCACCAAGTAATGTTACACTGTAGCCTGCTACGAAATACTGTGTGATGTATATAATTGCGGCTGAAAGTATAAAGCCCGATATTCCTCTGCCGAAAGGAGTTGCATTCACACCGAGAAATCTTAATACAAGATAATCCAGTGCTGCAAGAATAACCGCACTAATAATGAGCGGCCAGAAACCGGTTATTGAAAAGCCCGGAGTTAAGAACGCAGTGATGGCAAGTACGATTGCTCCTACTACAAGCCTTATGATAAAATGTGTTATATTAAAGTTCTCCACTCTGGCATTGTTAAAATTAGCCATAAGTTCACTTCCTTTCTTCAATAATTATTGTAATCGTTTGAAAGTGCTTAATCTTAAATTAATTAATTTTATATATACCTATACAATTTATATTATGAATTAAACTCATCATAATTATTCAAACAGGCAAAACTATAGCTTTTGTGCCATATTTTTAAAAAAACGTTACAGTGAAGCATAGTATATTAAGTGTGCATATTATCGACATAAAGAAAAATATGGAAGAAACAAATATAATGCATCCTTAAATTAAATATTGTATTTACCTTGGATGATATATATGGTAAAATGGTATCCGACAGATTTATACGGTAAAAATAATGATTGAGTAGAGTATCTTGATCTATCCCAATAAGAGAGGAATTGTCGGCGGCTGAGAGCAGTTCCGGGGCAATGGGCAGGAGAAGTGCACTCATGAATTTGAGGGCTGAATCCCGTGTCTTATGATGAAAAGCAACTGATATTATGTTGGAGAAAGCAGTACATGGGCTGGTAGGCTTTCACGGAGAACGCACCGTTATGCAAATGAGATGGATTTTTCCAATTAGAGTGGAACCGCGGTTTACCTCGCCTCTATGATAAAGGCGGGGTTTTTTGATATTGTGATAATACCTGGTTATTAAATTAAGATTTGAGTGGTAAATATATATTATATACTTATAATTGTTGAACGTATATTTTAATACTGAATTTGCTTTATGTGTTTCATTCAATATACTGATTTTGGATGTGAGGATTGATATGTTTAAGCAGTTTATGGAGGATGCAAGATTAATTGCCGAAAGGGACCCGGCGGCAAGAAGCGTGGCAGAGGTTGTGCTTCTGTATTCGGGATTTCATGCGGTTTGTCTCCATCGGGTTGCACACTGGTTTTATAACCGGAAATGTTATTTTATAGCCCGGATGATTTCTCAGATAGGAAGATTTCTGACGGGGATCGAGATACATCCCGGGGCCAAAATCGGAAAGGGTCTGTTTATTGACCACGGTATGGGTGTGGTCATCGGTGAGACCGCCGAGATAGGGGATAACTGTACGATTTATCACAATGTTACTCTTGGGGGTACAGGCAAGGACCGGGGAAAAAGACATCCAACCATAGGTAATAATGTGCTGATAAGCGCCGGAGCGAAGGTTTTGGGACCGTTTAAGGTGGGAGACAACTCGAGAATCGGTGCCAATGCTGTGGTGTTAAACGAGGTAGAACCTAATACCACGGTGGTAGGAGTTCCGGGAAGGGCTGTAAGAAAAGACGGACAAAGGATAATGCCTTCAATTGAATTGGATCAGATACATATTCCGGATCCTGTTGCACAGGAGCTGTGCAAGATGTGCCGCAGAATAGAGCGCTTGGAGAAAGAACTTGCCGTAAGACAGGGAGATTTAACCGGGAATAAAGCGGATAACGGAGAGAAATTTGATAATAAAATCACAGATAATACAGATGAGAGAGAGGAAGGGGACAAATGAAGCTTTACAATACTTTGACAAGAAAGAAAGAGGAGTTTAAGCCTCTTGATGAAAAAGAGGTCAGGATGTATTCGTGCGGACCTACGGTATATAACTATTTTCACATCGGGAACGCGAGACCGTTTATAATATTTGACACATTGAGAAGGTATCTTGAATACAGAGGATATAACGTAAAGTTTGTGCAGAATTTTACGGATATAGACGACAAAATGATAAAAAGAGCACAGGAAGAAAACATCACTGTAAAAGAGCTGGCAGATAAATTTATTCAGGAATATTTTGTGGATGCCAAGGGTCTTGGAATAAAAGAAGCTACTGTTCATCCCAGGGCTACGGAGAATATTGATGCCATAATTGATATAATATCAAGGCTTGAGAAAAACGGCTTTGCTTACAGTGTGGACGGAGATGTTTATTTTAGCACCAGAAAGTTTAAAGAATACGGGAAGCTTTCCCATCAATCCTTGGAAGATTTAGAACTGGGTTCTAGAATCGAAGTCGATGAGAGAAAAGAGGATCCCATGGATTTTGTATTGTGGAAGGCTCAAAAGCCTGGCGAACCTGCATGGGACAGTCCGTGGGGAATGGGAAGACCCGGCTGGCACATTGAGTGCTCTGCGATGGCAAACAGGTATCTTGGTGATACGATAGACATTCACAGCGGCGGACAGGATCTGATATTTCCCCACCATGAAAATGAGATTGCCCAGAGTGAAGCTGCAAACGGCAAGCCTTTTGCAAGGTATTGGCTTCATAACGGCTTTATAAACGTCAATGGCGAAAAAATGGCAAAGTCCCGGGGCAATTTCTTTACAGTCAGGGACATAGCAAAAGAATTTGACTATGAGGTAATTAGGTTTTTCATGCTTTCAGCCCACTACAGAAGCCCGATAAATTTCAGTGATGAGCTTTTGGAACAGGCTAAAAACGGTTTGGAAAGAATATACAACTGCCTTGAGAATCTTGAGTACCTGAAGGAAAATGCAGCTTCTTCGGAGATGACGGACGACGAAAGGAAGCTTCGTGATAATTTTGCCGGGCTAAAGGAGAAATTTATTGAGGCCATGGATGATGATCTGAATACGGCGGATGCCTTGGCTGCTATTTTTGATATCGTTAAAGAGACCAATACCAATATAAAAGCCGGCACCAATCCGTCAAAGGAAATCATCGAATATGCATATTCCCTGATAAAAGAGTTAGGTGCCGTTTTGGGAATTGCCCAGAAAAAACAGGATAAAAGTATTGACAGTGAAATTCAGGAGCTTATAGACAGAAGGCAGCAGGCAAGAAAGGCAAAGGATTGGAAGACAGCGGATGAAATAAGAGATAAGCTTAAGGATATGGGTATAATACTGGAGGACACTCCTCAAGGTGTAAAATGGTCCTATAGAAAAAACTGATAATGTGCGAATATGTTGCTTTGTAAGTAAAATATAAAATAATTAATGTGGGAAAGTTGTAGAGCCTGTTAATACGGTACGGGAAGGGAGAGCATCCGTTCCCGCACAGTGAGTTTTCTCCACTCCGAAGAGTATTTACAGGCTCTGTACTTTTAACATAAGTTTTTTTGTGTATTTTTTCTTAACGATAAAGAAATGAAGTTCGAAATCCTGCATTATTGAATATTTCCAATTTACTTCAGGTCTACTTTTACGTTAACTTCGGTTTTTACATAGGGGAAGATGTCATGCCATTTGTCTTTAACCTTATCCCAGTATGAAGGCTTTTCTGCTTTTAACACCATGTTGAACTGAAATACATCAGCACCGTAATTCTGAATTTTTTGTATTGTCTCAACACATTGCTTTTTTATTGAATCTTCAAAGACTTCGGAGGCCTCTTCCAGAAAATTTTTATCAATATTTTTGAGGAATGAACAGTTTGCGCTTTCTGAGTAGTCTCCTTTGATATTTATATCTATTTTGAAGATTACGCCGTCTTCCTCTATTATAGGTGTAACTTTTGTTTTCAGCTTGTCTATTTCAAGTGCCATAACAGAGTCCTCACAATGGGGCATTTCTGCAGTAGTTACGCCTCCCATATACAAATTTCGTATCATTTTTACAGCTTCTACTTCCCGGCCGCTTATCGTAGCGACCATTTTATCTCCTTTAAAGACTGCACCACCCTTGTTCATTATCTCATCTTTGGAACTGTGAACAATGGGAAGCAAGAAATCCCTGTCTGCATAAATGTCCTGGACGGCTTTTCCAAAGTCTGTCCATTGAACCATTTGTGAATTAATTTTTGCGTTATATGCTGTTTCAGAAAGATATATAGAGGAATAGTCCTCGGTTCTGGGAACGACATCAAGCGTTTTTTTGGCTTCTCCCTGGGCAATAAATATTCTGGTTCTGCTTCTTAGTTCGTGGTCACGGATAAAGAAATCAAGAATATTATTCAGGCCTTTTTTTGCAATCTTGTCTGAAATTATTATAACCTGAAGATGGCCGTAATAAGGCAGTAGATTTGTCCTTGTTGAAATTGCCCGGCTCATCTCTATAAAGGAATTTCCCACCTGAGTAATTTCCCATGTCTTGGGAGTACCGGGTTCCGGACTTCCTGTGCCCTGAATGTTGGGAACCGCACTCATTTTTATAACCGGCAATTGCACAGTCATGGCGAAGAGGGGGTCACCGGAGTGAATATCTATTGCAGTTTCGAACCTTTCTTCCTGTATGCTATTGGGGGATTCAGTTTCTGTTTCTGCTACTTGGGGAATCGGTAGATATTCATCGATGGCAACACCGATTATATATGCACGGCTCTCAATGGGGACAGAATCCCAACAACCGGTGAGAATAATAATGGAAATACATAGAAGAACCGAAAGAAGCTTATTCAACTTTTACTTCCCTCCTTTTTTTTATGAGACTTAAGATAATAAGCAATGGTATATAAACAATAATAAGACCTACTACAATTAAATCAAAAGACTTCATATGTTCCAACGCTTCTAATTGGTTTTTACTGTACATGGCAACAAAAAGTAAAAGGGGAATGTGTACAAGGGCCACATACTTTTCGTACTTTGGTTTTATATTAAAAAACACTATAAAATTCCTTATAGATGAAAAAGTATAAATTCCGGCAGAAGCAAATACTGCAGGTATCCATAGCACTACCATAAATGCCTCAAGTCTTTCAAACAGATTAGTTCCCAGATTAAGAGACTTTGATAAATACAGTGTCGGAAACAAAAATCTCTGAGTTTCTTCCGGGCCAAAGACCAGAATTGTTGAAGTTGTGAGAAGAATAAAAAATCCCGCCGAAATAAAAAAGCCCGACAAATACCATTTTAGTGCTCTTTTTTGATCTGTTACATATTTCATTGTATAAACGATGGATCCATAGCCTGCAAGGGCTCCGGATGCGGGCAGGCTTGCTTTAAAGGTATTGAACATGTTTTTGTAGAGTACCGGTTTTATATTTATTATCTGATACTGGGGGACTAATGCAGCAATAAGCAGGATTAGAGTAAAAATTAAAAAAGGAAAGAGAATATCAATAACACCCGCAATGGTTTCAATTCCTTTTGAAACAACGCATACAATCACGATTATCATTATAATGGAAATCACCAACATGGGAGTCCTGTCGATAAGAAACAATTGTAGGGCTTGCACAAAAACCCTTATTGTTAAACCGGAATAAATAAGAACATATACAACAGAAATTGATAACAGCAGCCTTCCGAACCAATTGCCTCCTATATGTAGAGTCATTTCCGGAAGATCAAGTCCCTGATTGATAGTTGAGAGATAGTACATCAAAAGTGCACCCACCAGTCCAATAACAGTGCCAAGTAACATGGAGATCCAGGCATCCTGCTTTGCAACCGAAACCAAGCCTTGTTGAATGGTGAGCAAGTTCACCGTAAGCATGTTGGAAGAAGTTAGGGTTAGTATCTGTATCGGAAGAAGTTTATTGTTTTTCATTTTAGGAACCTCCTTTTTTGGGGCTGCTTTTGGTATTAAAGTATCCAAGCCGGTTTTTCAGAAAAATCTGCGGCGCTCGGATAATACTGTCCTTCCAATCCTTTGGCCTGTAAGGAGTAAAGGGTTCCATGAAACCTACTCCAAAACTTTTAAGGGAACACATATATCCCAGTAAGTATATAATGCCTATTGAAATTCCAAAGGCACCTAAAGCTGATGCCAGTAACATAAAGATCAATCTCAGTATCCTGGTGACAAGACCCAAACTGTAGCTGGGAATTGAAAAGGAAGAAATCGCTGTTACCGATGTAACGATGACCATAAAGGGTCCTATAATACCGGCCTGTACGGCTGCCTGACCGATTACAAGACCGCCTACGATGGCAACTGTCTGTCCCACAACTTTTGGAAGTCTTAATCCCGCTTCCTGCAAAATTTCCAGGATAATTATCATAACCAGAGCCTCAAAGAAGGGGTGCAAGGGTACTCCTATTCGTGTACCTGAAATAGAGAGAAGCAACGAAGTTGGAAGCATCTCCGGATGAAAAGAAGTAAGAGCTATATAGATTGCCGGAAAAAAAGTTGATATAAACAGGGATATATATCTAATAAAGGTTATGACAGTGCCGAACAGCCAATGCTCATAGTAGTCATCGGGACTCTGCATTAGGGCAGATATGGTAGTAGGTGCTAAAAGCATGCCTCGAGAGTTATCATACAGAATTCCCACATTTCCTTCAAGGATAAAAGAGACAGCTTTATCGGGCCTTTCTGTCCACTGAATCAGAGGAAATATTGTGAAAACCCTGTCCGAGATAAGGTTAGCAAGCTGTTCTATGTGAACAATATCATAGCCTTTAACGGAGTCGATTCTATTTTTTACTTCCTGGAGAATTTGGTTTTTAACTTTTCCTTTCAGGTATAGTACAGCCGCATTATTATGCACGGTTTTTCCGGTTTTAATAAACTCAATACAAAGGTCCGGAGTTTTAAGCCTTTTTCGTATTAGACCCAAATTGTCTTTCATATTTTCAACAAAGCCTTCATTAGGACCTTTGACCGTGCTTTCGGTCCGGGGCTCTTCAACATTACGTTTTGGCAAGCTTACCGTATCTATCAAAAGCCCTGTGTCAAGGCCTTCGATACACAAGAAGGTTTTGCCGTTCAATATTTCCAGGGATATTTCAAAAATTGTGTTTGCTTCCTCAATAACGCTCCCGTACAGCATTGAATTTTTGATAGCTTCAATTGTTAAATTCTGAGTAGATAGCACTCTGACAGGGTTGGTAATTAATGGCTTAATTATATATTCCTCAACCATGTTTATATCTACCAGGTTTTGTATGAATACTATGCCCGCATCAACTTTGCTGTCAAAGGCTCTAATTTTCCTGTCTATGATATCGGGACTGTTATTCATATAGCATTTTAAAGCATTAATATTTTTATCAACACTTTTTGATATGCAGATATCATTTGTATTGACCGTTAATTTATGTAAATTGCTGCTTTTCGTATTTTTTTTTGAAACTATATTTTTCAGCCACGAAAACATATATATACCTGCTTTCTAAATTTTTGACTATTAATTTCTTTTTAATATTGTTACCTATTTTATGATTGTTATGAAAAGTAAGTAAAAGAAGTATATTAGCAGGCTCTCTAGCTCGTTTCACAATATATCTTTCATGAATAGCACTCGTCTCACTTGAGTATTTATATTTACTAAAACCTCGGTGTATTATATAATATATTAATATATTAAACGCAGATTGGGAGTATTATAGAATTATTAGACTAAGAAAATTAAACTGATATTTCTCAATATGCGTTCAACAAACGGAAAAATATGATTAATTTTATATGGAAAAGGTAATTTGAATGCTTTCGGAATTTTTTGATAAAATAACGGGTGAGTTCGATTTCAAAGAGGAGAAAATAAACCAGCTGTCACCTTTGGTACTTGCGTATATCGGTGATGCTGTATATGAGGTATTTATCAGGACAATGCTTATCAGTGAAGGAAATATGCCGGTTCACGTTCTTCACAAGAAGTCAATCGGTTTTGTAAAGGCAAAGGCTCAGTCCGATATTATCCATAGGATAATGCCGTCTTTGACACCGGAGGAGCATGATGTAGTCCGTAGGGGGAGAAATACCAAGTCCGGTACAATTCCCAAAAATGCTGATGTTACGGAATACAAGTATGCTACAGGCTTTGAGTCTCTGGTGGGTTATCTGTATTTAAAAAAGGATTATGAACGTTTGACGGCCATATTAAAGATGGCTGTGTCCGAACATATATAGGTCTTTATATACATTTTCATTATATAAAAATTTATATTATTGGGGACAAGCAGCTTTTTACAGTGAAATTCGGTTAAAAAAGTTTATTTTTGATAAAATAATAAACATAAAAAATTTTTTTCCGTACTAAAAAATAGATGTTTTTACGTATTATTTAAATGGGAGAAGGTAAACAAGCATTATGGGAAATATGAAGAGAAACAAAGAAAATAATGAGAAAAACAGGACTAGGGTTAAAGTACAATTTACTGGGAAACAGAGGGAAAAAGAGGACCAATCGGAAGATTTGGACAGGCTTGAGGGAAGAAATTCCGTCATGGAGGCAATAAGGGCCAACAGAACAATAAATAAGATTTTGGTCCAGAAGGGTGAGAAAGAAGGATCAATAAGGCAAATTATAGCCTTAGCAAGAGAAAAAGGCATTGTAGTTCAAGAAACGGACAGATCGAATCTTGACAGAATTTCTACTACTCATGCACATCAAGGAATTATTGCCTATGTTTCCTTTAAAGATTATGTTGAGGTTGATGACATATTAGAAAGTGCAGAATCCAAAGGAGAGGCACCTTTCATTATTATTCTTGACGGCATCACCGATGCATATAACCTTGGGTCTATCTTAAGGACTGCTGATGCGGCTGGCGCTCATGGGGTAATTATACCGAAAAGAAGGGCAATTGGGCTTAATGCAGCTGTTTCGAAGGCATCGGCAGGGGCAATAGAGTATGTACCGGTAGCCCGTGTCACAAATATTTCCCAGACCATAGATTACCTGAAGAAAAAAAATATATGGGTGGTTGGTACAGATCTTTCCGGTGAAAAGTCTTATTATGAATCGGACTTAAAAGGTCCTATTGCGGTTGTTATCGGAAGTGAAGGACATGGAATGGGAAAATTGGTTACAGAAAAATGTGATTTTATAATAAATATTCCAATGAAGGGGCGAATTGCATCCTTGAATGCGGCGGTTGCCGGCGCTATAATAATGTATGAAGTAATGAAGCAAAGAAACAAGTAGAGAAAGAAGAAAAATTATAAATTATTTGTACAGTATAAAATGAAATTGCCGATATTTATATAGAAAGGTTTGATTGTAAAATAAGCGGACTGCTATTCGGGTAGTAACAACTGGATTGGAAGACACAAAAAGGGTATCAATCATTTTTGATACTGGATTTGCCCGGATTTTCAAGCAGGACTTTGAGTCGGTGCACAATTTAATAGGAAAATCCTTTAAAAGCTTAGAGAAAACACTGTTATGTGAAATTCAGACTTTAATTTTTTCAATAGCTTAAATTAGGAGATGGCAATGAAAAATGGTGGGACTGCCACAAATTTCACTTGACAATAACAGTGCAATCTTTTAAAATTTAAGGGTGTATCTTATGCATTGCATTGGCTCATAAAGTCGTTTTTTAGCTTGTTTTATTGTTCTTTTCTATAATCAAGCCTTTAAAATTCTATAGTATGCAAAACAAGGGGGCGAGGTTTTGAAGTCAAATGTGCAAATTGAAGCAGTAAAGACCTTTAGCACTATGCAGGACGAAGATATAATTGAGGATAGCAGAGCCGGTGATTGCAAGGCCCTCGAGTATTTGATCAATAAGTATAAAGGTTTTGTCCGTGCAAAAGCGAGAACTTATTTTCTTATCGGAGCAGACAGGGAAGATATCATTCAGGAAGGCATGATAGGGCTTTACAAGGCTATAAGGGATTTCAGGAAGGACAAGCTCTCTTCATTCCGCGCCTTTGCGGAGCTTTGCATAACAAGGCAGATTATAACTGCAATAAAGACAGCTACACGGCAAAAGCATATACCGTTAAACTCTTATATCTCCCTCAACAAACCCATATTCGATGAGGAGTCGGACCGCACATTAATGGATGTTATTTGTGAAGAAAGTATAAATGACCCTGAGGAGATGGTTATAAACAGGGAAGAATTTAACGGTATTGAGGCAAAGATGGGAGAAATATTAAGCGGCCTGGAATGTGAAGTATTAGCTCTGTACCTGCAAGGAAAGTCCTATCAGGAAATAGCGGATGAATTGGACAGGCATGTAAAATCTATAGACAATGCGTTACAGAGAGTAAAACGTAAATTAGAGAAATATCTTGAAGAATCTAAATCCTAATTTGATATAATCGATAAATTTAGACTGGACTATTTTATTTATTAGTGGTATAATTCTTTTTGCTTCGTGATATTGATGTTCTTTAAGCGGGTGTAATTCAATGGTAGAATATCAGCTTCCCAAGCTGACTGCGTGGGTTCGATTCCCATCACCCGCTCCAGGGAGTGTTTTATACGCCCTCATAGCTCAGTAGGCAGAGCGCATCCATGGTAAGGATGAGGTCACCAGTTCGATTCTGGTTGAGGGCTCCAATTCAGAAGTCTTTCAAATACTTGGTTTAGAGTGTTTGAAAGACTTTTTGCATTCATATAAAGTAATTTTGCTTCTACATTATTTCATCGCTTTTTGTGTTTTTCAATTTTTTCTGCAATCCAAAGAATTTTTTAAAACGAGGTGTTATAATACTAATAAAAGTATGTTAACATTGGTGAAAAAGAATGCATAAAATACTTATTATAGAGGACGATACGACAATAGCTAATATAATTGGAGAACATTTGGCCTCCTGGGGGATGGAAACCCGCTGTGTAACGGATTTTCAAAATGTGCTTTCCGATTTTGCCGAGTTTTCTCCCCACCTGGTTCTTATTGATATTTCACTGCCGTTTTATAACGGATATCATTGGTGCAGTGAGATTAGAAAGATATCGAAGGTACCGATTATTTTCATTTCTTCAGCATCGGATAATATGAATATTGTTATGGCCATTAATATGGGAGCCGATGATTTTATTGCCAAGCCCTTCGATTTGACGGTTTTGGTGGCAAAGGTACAGGCACTCCTTCGAAGAACCTATGATTTTACCTATGGCACTGATGTATTGGAACACAAGGGAGTAATTTTAAATCTATCCGATTGTTCCCTTATGTATCAAGGAAATAAACTGGAGTTGACAAGGAATGAACAGCGAATTTTGCAAGTATTGCTTGAACAGAAGGGGAAGGTGGTAAGTCGGGACACTTTGATGTATCGTCTATGGGAGACGGACGATTTTATAGATGAAAATACTTTGACCGTAAATATAACAAGACTTAGAAAGAAGCTTGCCGGTGTGGGGATAGAGGAGTTTATTATTACCAAAAAGGGAATGGGTTATATGGTGGAATAATATGAAAACATTAATGGTGTATTTGAAGTCAAAGGGAAAGCTCTTAATAATGCTTTTTATTTTTGTGTTAATTTTTACCGCAATATTTTCTTTATATAATTTGCCTTTAGAGGCGGTCAGCTATGCGAGCTTGCTGTGCTTTGTTGTAATGCTGATATTTGGAGTTTGTGATTACATTGCATTTTTGAAAAAACATCAAAGCTTATGTGAGCTTCGATCCAATATTGCCGTCTCACTAGACCGACTTCCGGCAGCGATGAATCAGATAGAACAGGACTATATGGATTTAATTCAAGCTTTATTTGAGGATAAAAAGCAATACACGGACAAAAGTGACAGGGAAAAAGCAGAGATGTTGGACTATTACACCCTGTGGGTCCATCAAATCAAGACGCCGATAGCGGCAATGCGGCTAATTATCCAAAGTGAAGAAAATCAGCAATCCCACGAGCTGCAGTATCAGCTGTTTAAGATTGAGCAGTATGTAGAAATGGTCATGGCCTATCTTCGCCTCGGCAGCAGCAGTACGGATTTTCTATTGAAAGAATATGATATGGAAGATATGGTGAAGCAATCGGTACGCAAATATGCACCGATGTTTATCCGCAAAAAAATCAGTGTAAAGTTGGGAAATCTGAAACACAAGGTATTAACCGATGAAAAGTGGCTTTGTTTTGCAATAGAACAGATACTGTCCAATGCAGTTAAATATACAAATGAGGGGCATATTTCTATTTATTCTGAAAATGAGACCACATTGGTCATAAAGGATACGGGAATCGGTATTGCTCCGGAGGACTTGCCCCGCATTTGTGAAAAGGGCTATACCGGTTATAACGGAAGAATTGACAAAAGGGCGTCAGGTATCGGTTTATATCTTACAAAGCAGATATTAACAAAGCTGGGACATCGGATTTCTTTTGAATCCGAAATCGGAAAGGGCACTACGGTTCGTATTGAAATGGGCACAGGTTTTTAAGCTTACAAGAATGTAAGAAACAAGCCGGTATTGTAAGGTAAATCGATGGCAGGAAGGATGCCGTTACCGCTAAAATAAGTGTAGAAACTTTAAGGAGGTTGTTATGATGCCATTGTTAGAAGTAAAAAATCTTAAAAAGATATATACTACACGATTTGGCGGTAATCATGTACAGGCTTTAACCGATGTAAGTTTTTCAGTGGATGCCGGTGAATATGTTTCCATCATGGGGGAATCCGGCTCTGGGAAAACAACTCTTTTAAACATACTTGCGGCTTTAGACAAGCCAACAAGCGGAGATGTGCTGTTATCGGGGAAGGATATGACCAAAATAAAGGATAAGGATATTTCGGCTTTCCGCAGGGATAATATAGGCTTTGTCTTTCAGGACTTTAACTTATTGGACAACTTTTCAATCAAGGATAATATTTTTCTTCCTTTGGTATTGGCAGGCAAGAATTATAAAGAAATGGAACAGCGGATAAAGCCTTTGTCCGAAAAACTTGGGATTACAGATATTTTAAACAAATATCCCTACGAAGTTTCGGGAGGTCAAAAGCAGAGAACGGCGGTTTGCCGTGCCCTTATTACCAATCCCCAGATTATACTGGCGGACGAACCTACCGGAGCATTGGACTCAAAGTCAACGGATCAGCTGCTTCATTTGTTTGGCAAAATTAATGAGGATGGGCAGACCATTCTTATGGTGACCCATTCCGTGAAAGCAGCCAGTCATGCAAAGCGGGTTTTGTTTATTAAGGACGGAGTAGTATACCATCAGATATATAGAGGGAATTGCAGTTATGATGAGATGTATCAAAAGATTTCCGATACATTGACCCTGCTCACCACCGGAGGTGACAAAAATGCGTAAGGGCTTGTTTCCTTCTCTTGCATGGCAGAATATCCGTAAAAACAGTAAGTTTTACTTGCCTTACATTTTAACTGTTATCGGCACAGTGGCAGGGTTTTATATTGTAAATGCCATTGCTTCCGACGAAGGGGTATTAAGACTTCGTGGTGCGGCATATGTGAAACTGATGATGTTTTTAGGAATAATCATTATCGGTATATTTTCCGTGATTTTTCTGCTGTATACCAATAGCTTTCTTATGAAACGGCGTAAAAAGGAGCTGGCATTATATAACATGCTCGGAATGGAAAAACGGCATATAGCAGGGATTCTTTGTTATGAATCCCTTTATGTGGCGTTAATTGGGATTGCGGGTGGATTGCTTTGCGGCATACTGCTTCACAAACTGGTAACCCTTGCGTTGTTTAAATTGCTTCGCTTCGATGTACCCTTTGGTTTTACGATTTCCACTGTGGCTATAAAAGCATCGGTAATATTGTTTACTTCAATTATTGTTATCACCCTGCTTTTCAATTTGGTAGGGATTCGCAGAGCCAAGCCCATTGAATTGCTCAAAAGCTCCAGTGCCGGCGAAAGGGAACCAAAAAGCAAATGGATTTTGGCTTTGATTGGTGTTCTGTCCCTTGGTGCCGGATATTATATAGCCCTGACTACAAAGTCGGCAATACGGGCTCTGACAATTTATTTTCTGGCCGTATTTCTTGTGATAATCGGTACCTATTGTCTGTTTACGGCTATAAGCATTGTTGTTTTAAAGCAGCTTAGAAGAAATAAAAAGCTTTATTATAAAACTAAATATTTTATCGGAATTTCCGGAATGCTATACAGAATGAAGCGAAATGCAGTAGGTCTTGCAAATATTTGTATTTTGTCCACCATGGTACTGGTTATGGTATCGGGTACGCTTTCTCTTTATTTGGGCACGGAGGATATGATTGATAGATTCTGTCCGGGCCAAATTGTACCGCAAATTACTATAAACAGTGAATCAAAAAATGGTTTTCAAAAAGATATTATGATTGAAAAGATAAAGGATATTATAGAAAAAAACGACGGAAAAATAACCCAGTTCGAGGATTACACCTATTTGGCTTTTGTGGCGGGAAAGGGTGAAAATTATTATCATACAAACATTGAAAATGGTTTTAATGCCGATTTTGCACAGTTATGCTTTATAACCCAAGAGGACTTTAGGAAGGTAACAGGAAAAGAGACGAATTTGGAAGAGAATGAAATTTTATTTTTCAGTGACACAATGAAAGATAAAGAAAATATCCGTATAGAGACAGGAGATTATACTTTTGATTTTACTATAGTAGAACATCTGAAAAGCTTTCCTTCAGTTGGCAATCTAACCGCAATAGTCGACACCGGTTATGCAGTAGTAAAGGATGAGCAGGTACTTCGGGCCTTGTATAAGGGGCAGAAGTCTGCTTATGGTGAAAAGGCCAGTGGTTTGGAATGGGTAGCAATAATTGATACCGATCTGAAAGAAGATGATCAAATCAAATGTGCCCGGGAGATTGGAAATCTATCTCAAGAAGACGTTATGGGAGACTATAAAGGATTATTGGTAAATACAAGAGCGGAAAATTCAGCTGATTTTTACGCAACAAGCGGAGGCTTTCTTTTCCTCGGACTGTTTTTGGGGTTTCTTTTTAACATGGCAACGGTTCTGATTATATACTACAAGCAAATTTCCGAAGGCTATGAAGATAAGGCACGTTTTGAGATTATGCAAAAGGTTGGTCTTCCCAAGAAAGAAATAAGGTGTTCGGTTAGTATGCAGATTTTGATAGTTTTCTTTGCACCGTTGGCAGTAGCTGCTATCCATGTAGCCTTTGATTTTAAATTAATGGTGAAGCTCCTGAGCTTATTCTACCTTACCGATAACAGGCTTACAATGCTTTGTACATTTGGAACCTTATTGGGTTTTGCTGTAATATACGGTATTGTATATTGGCTGACTGCACGAACATATTATAAGATTGTGAGTGCCTAATGAAATAGCAAATTTAATAAATATTATAAATGACTGAATCCACCTTTAAATCGGGTGGATTTATTTTTTTATAATATTTAGAACAATAAAAACAAGATCTGAATAAACTGTGAGTACGGAGAAAAAAGAGAAGTAAATACAGGCAGTAACAAATACAACTGATTTGAAGCTGCCCGAAAACAATGGATAGTGCAGAAAGGAGCGGTAAATGTGAATTTAAAAGAATGGGCTGATAAAAACATTAAGTTTGTCGGCAACTTGTACACTAACAAGTCAAGCAGGAGGAACAGAATTCCCAAATTAATAGTTAACCATATTTCGGAAGGATCCATGTCCAGCATGATAAACTGGTTTACATCTCAAAACAACAAAGAGTCCAGTGCCCATTTCGGGGTAAGCAAAAAAGGTGAAATATATCAGTTCGTAGCTATAGAGGACTGCGCATGGGCTAACGGTCTAACGTCCGGAATAGAAAATGCGACAGCGGAAATGGTGATAAAAAGGGGACCGAATGTAAATCCGAACTGGTATTCCGTAAGTATTGAGCATGAAGGTGTTTGGGCAGAAAGTAAAGGTGCGTTAACCCCGGAACAGCTGGAAGCTACAAAAATACTTCACAGATACATAATTGAATATATAAAAGATAAATACGGCTATGAGATTGAGCCATCCAGAAATACTATAATCGGACATTTTGAGATAGACAAAAAGCAAAGAGCGAACTGTCCGGGGGATCTGTTTCCCTTTAGAGAGATAATAGATTATTTAAATAATTACGGTCTTCCCTTTGGGGATATAAAAGGACATTGGGCTGAAAGTCTGATAATTGAGGCCTATGAGCAGGGTATAATAAAGGGATATCCTGATGGAAAGTTCCAACCGGATGCACCGATGAGCAGAGCCGAGGGAACGGTACTTGCAATGGCAGTATTGGAAAAATTGAAATTCAAGTCCTAAAGTGCGTTAAAATTCCCTAAGAATAAACCCTTATATGGAAATATGTTGAGAAGAATGATAGAATTTTCATGTAATATTTATTTTAAAAATTAAAAAAATTTTTAATTAAAAAACATTTTTTTTGCGGTTAGCTTTGAATTCTTGCTCTATATATATTTAACTAATATATTACTTATATTATACAGTTGATATACTAAAGGGGGAGAATTATGCTTGAGGACTTCTTAAAGCTTTCCATAATAATAAACGGTAAATTATTACCTTTATTGTTCAGGGTAATTAAGGGAGATAAAAATGTAGTGCCCCCCGTTGTCAAGACACTATTTCAAAAATTTTAAGCTACATTTTCCTCCCTTC
>LFSC01000008.1 GCA_001512505.1 Clostridiaceae bacterium DTU079
TATAGTTTTCCTGTTTCAAGTAAATTTCCAGTGCATCAACTATCGCCTTATCGTCATCGCACACCAAAATATTAAATTTATCCATATGTATAGGCCTCCAGTCCCTTTTCAAAAATATACATGCCCTATCACCTGCCTTTTTTCTTTAGCATACCAGGCAGATTTTACAAAACACCTCATAAAATTCTTAAGACTTTATTAAGATTTGGTAATTAGTTTAAAAAAAATATTAATGGGTGAAATTTTTTAAAGCCACTGAAAATTATATCGTTTTTCAGTGGCTTTTTAAATCATTATAACTCACTAATTTTTAAGGGAATTCATAATACATGTAAATTTCTTCAACCTTCCCGTTTTTAACCTCAAAAAAAAGGTACAGATATTTATCACTTTTCTCAGGATAAAGATATGCACAATTCATCTCATCCGTCCTTCCGTCAAGAGCCATAATAACTTCAGGATATTTCTCTTTCAATGTCTCTACCGTATCCCCTACTTTTACGCCCCTTGCACTGGTGTAACTTGGGTTTGTGGTTTTTACTTTATACACATAGAAACTCTTTCCGTTTCCCTTTGGAGAGAACAATTTAATTTCCAACCCGTCATACTTTATGGTTTTATCAAAGGAACCGGTAAATGTATCTGCGTTTGTAAGTTCTATCACTTCCTCCGATATTGGTTCGCCCAACAACCCGTTTAAATCAATGGCATTATCCCAAACCATAAGTGAAATTTTCCCCTTCTCGGTATTTAAGAAATATTCATCCGCCGCCTCGTTAGCTATAAAGGAAAGGGGATCCTCATCATCGGAGGAGCCGGGATTTTCCTCCACAGTTCCTGAATTCAACCCGGATTCATCCTCTGTATGGCTGTCATGTTCTATTTTCTCTGTATTCTTCGAATCTTCCATACCATCTTGCCCGGTATTTACCGGCGGATTGCTGCTTACCTTTTCACCTTTTTCATCAAAAGAGCCCATAATTCCGCAAGCTCCCAAAACCGTTACAAGCAGCAGTGAAACAATAATCCATGCAAAGCTTCTTCTCCCGTATGAAGAAATACTTGCTATTCTGGATTTCATTGCGTTTTTCCCTCCCATCATTCCTGTGTGCAATAATATTGAAGGACTTCTTTTGACCGATGCCGCATATTGTATAATTGTTTTTGCGTATTGCTCCACGCCATCATCCGGCAAAAACTTTACAACCGCTTCGTCGCACACAGACTCTATATCCGTTCTGGACATAAACAATGCCACCCATACCAATGGGTTAAACCAGTGAATACATGCCACCGTAAGGAAAGCAATATTTAATAGATTGTGGCAGTATTTTATATGGTACAGTTCATGGAGTAATATATTTCTCTTTCCGGTTTCGTCCCGGTATTCCAAAAAAGCTTCCGGCAAAACCAATCGAGGTCTAAAGACTCCGATAACACCGGGACCCTTCAATAAATCCGACAGAATAATACCAACATTCTTATTTAGCCTAATGCTTGTCTTGCACTCTTTGACCAGCTTTATAATATCTTCCCTTTCACATGCACGGCCTTTCAAAATCCTGAGGTATGTTCTAACATATATTGCAGCCATAATGGCTAAAATCGTGCAAAAGCCCATTAGCCAGACAAATAAAAGCACTTTGTAAATATCCGGCTCTTTTTGAACTCTATCGATATCATCCAACCGGGCAGCAAAATCAGAATCCGTAACAGCATTTTTATCAGCATCATATGAATTCTGGGTATAGGGATTTGTATTATCAGTTTCGTTCGCCGAATGATTCCCGTATGGGACATACATCTTGGCGGTTTTCACGTCTTTATCCGCTAAGTTTTTTTGTTCAAAAGTGAAAAAGGTAATTTTATCAGCTAAAGAAAACCCGCCTTCCATCTGAAAAGGAATAATAAGCCTTAAAAAAATGATTAGCCACATGAATAAATAGGCCTTTGGAAAAAGTCTGCTTCCTAAAACCTTCTTTATCCCTAATACCAATAAAATAAGAATTGATCCGATTAAAGAAATTTCAAGAATATCGGTATATATATTATATTCCATCCCTCTACCCTTCTTTCTTTCTGTTCTTCAATATTTTCATCAGCTCATCTATATCGTCCTCCGTCAGATCTGCCTCATTTATAAAGTTGGATATAAGCAGCTTTAACGAACCGTTGTAAACCTTTTGAAGAAAAGTTTTTGTTTCATGCTTTCTACATGCGTCCTTTGATACAAGAGGATAATAAACATAGGGAGAGGAATCCGGTTCTATATCAATCAATCCTTTTTTCTGAAGGCGTTGCAGCATGGTATGGATGGTTGTCTGAGTCCAATCGAAGGACTTTAGGGCAATTCTTATTTCTGTAAAATTAGCCCTTCCCATTTGCCATAATACCTCCATCACCTGCCATTCAGCTTCGCCTATGCTTGGAACCTTTTTCATAAGACCACTTCCCGATTATAAATTATCTTAATACCATTCTACATGTGTAGTATTATAATTGTCAAGTGAAATTATTATTTTGATATTGGTTTTATTTGCCAATTTGCTGAAATGATGCTTAATTTATCATACAATTTATTATAGGGGACAAAAAATAAAGATAGAATTTTTTGAAAGCTGCATAATGGTTAGGGATGGCAACAGTGAATGCTATTTTAGAATGGATAGTGAAAACATCGGAAGAATTATGAATTCTCCTACATATTATTGATTTTAATTATCTTTGCTTTTTCATGGGTTATTTCGTGGGTTTATCCGAAAAATATCCAAGACTCTATACAGGCAATCAACAAAAAGGTAGCTTCTACCATTGCTAAAGTAATCGATAATATATCACTCCACGAATGATATCTTTCCATAGCGAACATAATCATCATTCGTTCCATCCTCTCAGACCGTCCCTGTACAAGCAGATATATCAATATTAAATCAATTAGATAAAGAATATTCATAAGAGCTAAAGAACTCTAATGAAAGTTCTTTAGCTCTTCATCCGTTAATATGTCCACATATAGATTTGGAAGCTCATCCTCATTAGCACATCCCTGAGCATAGTACCAATCAAATACCGTTTTCTGAATTTCTTTCGGACTCCCTTTGATGCTGTGGGGATATACTGCCACCAGTTTATTTGTGATCTTGCTTCTCAAGCCTACATTTACAGGTTGGTTCTCTGTCATGTCAAAGTATCTGCCTTTCAAATAATTTTTGTGGTTTTACAATATTAGAATCCCTTGAAACCGGTTCATTTATTCACAAAAATTATTTATTAGTGTTAAGCTATCAAAAAAGTATTTTTACTCAACTTATTCAGATGTTCTGTAAGCCCGGCTGTATTGGGTCACCATACCCTAACCGCCCTATAATTCCTTGTAATTGTAGAATATCTCGCTGCGCTTGTTTGCCCATTCAGCCATTGGCTCGGGAATCTTATCCGCATAGTTTTTATCGTTGGTGTAATAATAGATACCATCATCTCCAATAATTGCAGCATATATATGATCTTTAGATAAAATGTATGCGCAGCAGCCGGAATAACCTCTCAAATAGGATATGCCGACCTTTACTTTTTCACCGTTCCAAATTTCTTCGTCATAAGACACATATGATGTATGCATAATGAAATCTTCATACATATCGCCCACCAGCTTTCTAAACAATTCATCCTGCTCTTCAGTGTCTACAATTCCAACCTCAAATGCCGTGGGCATTTTAATTTCTATCTTACCCTTTACATAGTCGGAGCCAAATCCAACTCCCATACCGCAATAATAGCTATAATCATTGGAATCTAAATGTAGTGAATCCTTATCAATCCTAAACTCAAACACAACATTTTCTTTCTTTTCATCATAAGTCGTATCCTTGAATACAGTTTTAGCAACATTATTTTCGATTATGCCAAAGCTCTCCAAAGCCCCCAAGGCTGTACCGCTGAAAGCAAATAGCTCATAATATATCAAATCGTCGAACAATACTTTTATATCCGCTTCGGAACCGGCAAAATACCCTGACTCTTTCCCGGTCCAGTGACCATCAAACCTCTTACTGTCCGCACCCGGCTGTTTGGGCGGAGTAATATCCGCGCCCTCCCTTATTAGATACATTGGATAAATAGCATTGTCATTTTTCCAACATCCTTGTATGTAATCATCCGTCCTAAACGCACCCAAAAATACCCCTCTTTTATCCGTATCTTCCGAAAGGTAAACCGTTCGAAAATCTTTCATTTCATCAATATCAACATGACCTTCCAGCTTTATATTTGTTTTATAATCATCGTAGTAATAAACGCCGGAAGCCTTATTTTCTGAAATGTCAATCTTCGCATGTATCTTTTTATTGCCTATAAATCCGGCAAACCAACCTTCAGTATTGTTTTCGCTTTCATCATCTGAAACTTTTTCACCGTTTTCGCCTGTGACTTGTACCTTTTTACTGTTTTCAGGCGTGCCAAATGTCTTACTTTCAGTAGGTGTAGAATCTGCAAAATTACCTGTTTGATTTGATTTGCCTGATGAGCAGCCGGTCAATACCAATGCAATGACAACAAATACTGATACAATTACTTTTTTCATAAATATAATCCTTTCAGCATTACCAAATATTTCTTGAAACAATTATACAGCTTATTGCCATTTGTGTCAATTTGACCTCTTCAATTAGTTGCTCCCATCACTTCATAATAACTTCATTATATAGATCAACATCCATATCAGCTTTTGTGCAATAAGCATATCTTCCCTGCACTTTTCCATTTTCTCTCTGTTAATACCGTCCTTATGTGCTACCTTATTTCTATAACAGTTTTTGATGTATTCCAATGCCCCAATAAAAACCTTTCGGTTATATTCTGTGTCACTTCCAAGCATTAATTGTTCTACGTCGGAGCCTTTATCAAAGCTGTGACACTTCAACATCGTCCCCTTAAAATCCCTAAGCCGGCTCCAATCAATATATAAATTACCTTTCCATTCTTCAAACCTGGATCTTTCAGGGTTCAGAAAATAACTTGCATAGACAAAGCCCCTATTGCCAAACTTCAAATGCCCGTCACTTAAAACTCTGATAGCCGGCCCCATTTCGAGACATTCTTTGGGCTCAGTATCATTCTTATCTTTAAAAAATCTGACGGAATTGAAATCTATGTTCATTTCCGGTCCGTCAAACACAATATTACCCTTTAATTTGCTGTATATTTCGTTAAGAAGATACTCAATCACTTTAGTAAGAGGAATCATCGATGCCGAGTAGTCAAGCTCGTCCGCATCCTGTCTTGCGACCAAGGTTCTGTAAACAATTTCCGATGTAATCATCATGCTTCTGCATTCTTCATCCAGCCTATCCCAACAGCCTTTGTCATCATGGTGCACTCTTCGTGCAAAGTCACTGTTTCGATAATTTTTCCCGTAGGTCTGAGCGATTAAAGATACATAGATTCCTTCTCTATTGGAAAAAGCCCGCATTACAACGTATACCCTCCGGAACATTTCAGACTTAACCTTTTCCTGTGCTCCGGCATACTGATTCCTGATATTACGGATATCCTGAATCAATCCCCATTGCTCGAATACCGTTTCTTTTACAAAGCGCCTGAGATAATCAAAGCCGTCCTTTTCCGCCGGTTTGCTTATTTTCCGATATAATTCTTCAATAAACTCACAGGATTGCATCATTGCATCATAAATATCTTTATAATTTCTTTCGTATAAAAGCTTTTCCTTCTGTAAATCCGCATAAAGAATATTCATGTATTCGTAATTGTCGCATAAGAGTATTGTCTGGAACAGAAGTATCAATACATAGGCACATTGATAATTGTCCTCGTTTATATCGGAATAATTGTCTATCATAAATTCTACAGCCTCATTATTTTTCCCCTCTGCTAACAGTGCAAAAATAACAAGGGCCGCAAACATAGGATAATAGTTGAGCACATAACTTTTGTACTTTTTCTTTAAAAGGTCTTTGTTTTCCTTATGTAATTTCAATAATTGCATACCTATACCGTCAGCTTTTTTTAATTTTTCTTTTACCTGCCGGATACATGCAAATTCTCCGGTCCTTTGAAATTCCACAATCACTTCGTTCCAGGTTGTATTTCCCGGAATGGAGGTGATAAAGACCTGTCCAAATCCTGCTACAAAGTTTAGCAGTTCCTCTATATACCCGCACATGACTGAGCTAAGGGCATCATACCTTCCAACTGTTCCGTCTTCACTTAATTTGACAAAAGCCGGCAATACATATTTATTATAGATATATAAAAATACTTCCTCAAATTTTGCGTGAGTTAACCACATTAATGGGTACAAAACTCCGGGAATTTTTATTAATTCAATACCTTCAATGAAATCATCAATGTCCGCACAGGTAAGGTTACTATAATCCAGATTCTTGCCAATAACCTGTTCGCAAATAAATTTATATTTTAAACCCGCCGGTATTATATAGTTTTCGTCATCCTCAATTTCGTAAGCCTCCCTATATATTTTCCTGAGCAATCTTGCATTATCACAGATTTCCCTGCATTGGTATTTCTCCGAAAGCAGCTCCATTAGTTCTTCAGAATCAATTCCAAAATAATATTGGCTGGAAACTATTTTTTCAAGGGCCTCCGAGTAAATTCCACATTTGTATGCATCCCTCAAATACCGTGCAACTTCATTCATGCATCTCGTTTTTACTTGAGCAGACGGATACTCCATATCTTTTTTTATCTCCTTGGGTGTTCTCACTGGAAATACCTCCCTAAGTTTTATATGTTGATTGCTTGGCGTAAGGTAAGAAACGGCAGTAATTCGTTTTATGCTTCATGCCAAAATTTCTTTTACATCATTTCATTTAATACTGCCGTTAAACGTAGTTAAGTTATCGGTTTTACCGGGAAGTGCACAAGCTGATAATGGTGTTCATATTATTAATGTAACACCCTCAGAACAGAAAGGTAAACAGGTAAAATACACCAGGATCTTTTGCACTCAATTAATTGATCATGGATGTCTGTAATTATGATAATCATTTGAAATTGAAACATAAAATTTCTTCTTAACTTTTGGGAAGTAGGACTATAAACTTAGTTCCCTCATTTATTTTACTCTGTACCTGGATTTTCCCTTTATGGGCCTCGACTATTGCCTTTGTAATTGTAAGACCGATACCGGCACCTCCGGTCAGCCTGTTCCTTGATTTATCTGCACGGTAGAAACGTTCAAAAATGTGGGGCAAATCCTCCGGAGAAATACCCATTCCATTATCTTCAACGGTTATCTCAACAGTATCGTCGCAATCCTTTACCGTAACGCAGACGGTTCCTCCCTGAGGGGTATACTTTATGGCATTGGATAAAAGATTTACAATCACCTGGCTGATTTTATCCTTATCGGCTTTAAGCCCGGTATTTTCACCAACAAATTTTATTTTGACATCCTTGTTCAAAAAGTCCTTCTCAAAATTATTAATAATATTTCGAATGAGTTCCGATATATCGAAGTTTGATTTTGTAAGAATCAGATTTTCGCTTTCATACCGGGCTAACTTTTCAAGATCCCCTATCATCCTGTTTATTCTCATAATTTCTTCATGGCAGCTCTTAAGCCTTTCGGTATCGGGCTTCCAAATTCCATCTATCATGGCTTCCATATGGCTTTGCAAAGTAGCAAGAGGCGTCCTCAGCTCATGGGCTACATCGGCCGTGAGCTGTTTTCTCAAGGCTTCCTGTTTCTCCAGTACCTCCGCAAGGTTATTAATGGTCTCCGTAAGTTGGGCAGTTTCTTTTGTATTCGATTTTTCAGTTATCCTGTCATTAAAATACCCTTTTGAAATCATACGGGCTGTAGCTATGGCTCTCGAAATGGGGGTACTCAGTCTTTTTGACATAATCCATCCTAAAAACAGGGATAAAACAAGGGAAAACACGCCAACACCCACAAGCAGACGGTTCATTGTATAAATGAATGCCAGATCGCTATCGCTAAAGTAATAGGGACCGTAATAACCGATTATAACAGTTCCGACTTTACCCAGCTTATCGCTGACAACGGGGTAGACATTTTCCACATATCCCCCTTCCCAATTAGGATAGCGGCTGCTCATATTCTGCTCCATATGGTGAAGCATCTGCTCACACAACGAGTTGTCGTGAAGCCTTGCATCCCATATAACGTCTCCGGAAGGGTCCTCCACCTTTATGATCATACCCTGTCCGAGAGCACTAATGCAAATATCCTCTATAGAGTCTATATCCCAACCCTCTCCAGGTTTAAACTGCTGACTGACCAGCGAAGCAATCTCTTCATTTTTGTGGTCTTGATTTTTTATGACGTATTCTTTAAAATGCTTATCCAGCAGCAAGTTTGTGATAATACTGATCAGAAAAACCGAAATTAAGGTTATGGAAATATAGGATATTGTCAGTTTGGTTCTTAAACTTAATTTCATATCATAATCACCGTTTCTATACACCGCCGAACCGGTAACCTATCCCATGGACGGTCAAAATATATTTCGGGTTTTTAGGATCGGATTCGATTTTCTGCCTTATATTTTTAATATGGGTGTCTATGGTTCTGTCAAACCCGTCGAAATCCTCACCCAGGCCCAAACATATCAGTTCCTCTCTGGTAAAAGCCTTGTCGGGATACTTTACCATTACCATCAGCAATTTATATTCCTTCGGAGTTAAATTAACAACTTTACCGTTCTTTTTTACCTCATATTTTAAAGTGTCAATAACCAACTCATCATTGTTGAATGAAATAATGCTTGATAACGGAATTGCCGAATCAAAAGCCCTGCGTAATACTGCATCAACCCTGGCAACCAGTTGTCTTGGGCTGAAGGGTTTGGTTATATAATCATCCGCCCCTATTTTTAAACCTTTTAAAATATCTTCTTCTTCTATTTTGGCTGTAAGCATGATTATAGGTACCCGGGATTTCTTCCTTATCTCCCGGCAAATTTCCTCTCCGGTCATATCGGGAAGCATTAAGTCCAAAACGATTAAGGCAGGGTTCACCTTTTCGAATTTTTCCATAGCTTCCTTGCCGCTGTAAGCTTCATATACCGAATATCCGCCGTTTTCCAGATACGACTTTACAACCTCTACAATTTTCACTTCGTCATCTACAACCAAAACCTTCTTAGCATTATCTTTCATCTCTTTCCTCCGATATCAGCCCTAACGGTGCAAATTAGCAGGTTTAAACCTCTTTAAGCTGAGGGAGTTGGTTACAACCGATACCGAACTGAAGGCCATTGCACCGCCTGCTATCATAGGATTTAAAAGTCCCAGGGCTGCAAAGGGTATACCTATAATGTTGTATATGAATGCCCAGAAGAGATTCTGCTTAATTTTTCTCATAGTTCTCCTCGACAGCTGGATTGCCGCAGGAATGGAAATCAAATCGCCCCTCATCAAAGTGATGTCCGCTGCTTCTATAGCCACATCAGTTCCCGTGCCTATAGCCATACCGATGTTGGCTGTAGCCAGTGCAGGAGCGTCATTTATTCCGTCGCCAACCATCGCAACAAATTTGCCCTGCTTTTTAAGCTTTTCCACTTCCTCCGCCTTGTTTTCAGGAAGTACCTCGGCCAGGATATTTGTAATGCCCACCTGTTTTCCAATTGCCGCAGCAGTTCTTTTGTTGTCGCCGGTTATCATATATACTTCAATACCCATCTTTTTTAATCCTTCAATAGCTTCTTTGGAGCTTTCCTTTATGGTATCGGCAACTGCTATAATACCTTCAATTTTGTTGTCCACCGCCATCAGCATAGCTGTCTTGCCTTCATCCTCCAGCTTCGAAACGGCTTCTTCGGTTTTCCCCAAAGCAACATTTCTGTCTAACATCAGCTTACGGGTACCTATATAAATCTCTTTCCCGTCTACAACCGCCATAACACCTCTTCCGGGAATTGCCTCAAACTTATCGGGATCCGGTATATTGCCATATTCACCTTTTCCTTTTTCATAAATTGCCACCCCCAGAGGATGCTCGGAGCTTTTCTCTGCAATTGCAGCCAGCCTCATTATCTCATTTTCATGCATCTGTCCCAATGACAATACATCCGTTACCTCCGGCTGACCCTTTGTGATAGTACCGGTTTTATCCAAAACTACAGCATTTATCTTATAGGCCATTTCCAAATGCTCTCCGCCTTTAATAAGAATTCCGTTCTCAGCGCCCTTACCGGTACCGACCATGATTGCCGTCGGAGTTGCCAGTCCTAGGGCACATGGACAAGCTATTACCAGAACCGCCACAGCACTTAAAATACCTGAGGAAAAATCCCCGACTATAAAAGTCCATATCAAAAATGTAACAGCTGCAATTGCCATAACCGCCGGCACAAAAATCCCCGATACCCGGTCAGCAATTTTTTGAATAGGTGCTTTAGATCCTTGGGCATCTTCCACCATTTTAATGATTTGCGAAAGGACCGTTTCTTTACCCACCTTTGTGGTCATAAACTTGAAGGTTCCGAACTTGTTAATAGTAGCACCGATAACAAAATCCCCCGTCCTTTTCTCCACCGGAAGGCTTTCCCCTGTCAGCATGGATTCATCGATTGATGAAGTTCCTTCGGTGATTATTCCGTCAACAGGAATCTTTTCTCCAGGTCTTACTACAACTACGTCCCCTGCTTTTACTTCCTCTATAGGAATATCCTCTTCCCTGCCATTCCTTATTACCCTTGCGGTTTTGGCCTGCAAGCCCATTAGTTTCTTAATGGCTTCTGAAGTCTTGCCCTTGGCTACTGCTTCCAAGTATTTACCCAGCAGAATTAATGTGATAATAACCGTTCCGGCTTCGAAGTACAGCTCCTTCATCATCATACCCTGCTCATGAGGTACAAAGAAAGCATTGTAAATACTGAAAAAATAGGCCGCTGTGGTACCCATGGCAACTAATACGTCCATATTGGCACTTTTAGCCCTAAGTGCATGAAATGCGTTTTTATAGAATTGGAAACCGATGATAAATTGCACCGGTGTGGCCAATATGAGCTGGAAGTATTCATTATGCAAGAAAGCAAGGTCTATCTTAACCAAAGGCAGAATCATTGCCATAACCAGGGGAAAACTCAATATTGCTGAAATAATCAGTTTTATTTTAAGCTGCTTAATTTCCTTTTCTCTTTGCTCTTTTTCCCTGTCCCGGCTAACCTCCTCGATTCTCTCGGCAGCGTATCCCAGCTTTTTTATAGCATCATCGATTATTTTAAAACTAACAGCCTTATCATCATATTCTACAGTTGCTTTCTCTATGGCAAAATTTACTGTAGCGCTCTTAACACCTTCGAGTTTGATTAATCTCTTTTCTATTCTTGCAGCACATGCCGCACAGGACATACCCGTTATTTTTAATGTCTCCTTTTTCTCCATGTCTCCACTTCCCCCTGATTCTGTGCTATTTATTATTAATATACCCATATTGCTTAAACCCTAAGCTAAATATTAATGACAGCATGCACCCCCGCCGCCAAATAAAAAATCCAACGACCGGTAGCTCTCGGCCTCCGTTTCATAAGTTTCATCCGTAGGAATGCTCACAACTCCTGAGATACCTTCATTTGATGCATTCTCAATATCCTTATCCGAAACGGATGACAGGTCGGACACCACCGTTATGCTGCTTTTAATCATTCCCATCCAGCAGGTATAAGTAATAATACCTTCCGAATCCGGTGTAAATTCGATAACATTATCCCCCACATTAAGCCTGTATTGCTTTTTCAATTGGGGAATGACTATGGGGTTATTACAGCCATTCAAGTCACCTTTGTCCGCTTTTATGGTCCATTTTACCGGAATTCCCTTCTGGACAACGATGGGAGTATAGCTACCCGGTTGAAGCTTTGTCGTAACCACCTGTACATCTCCTTCTATTTTTGCGATATTTCCCTTTGCGGAAGATACAATTGCAAAATTGATACCCGATAAAGCCAGTCCCCGGTTTGCCATTACCAATCCCAGCACAATCACCAATATGCTACTGACCTTCATCATCTTATGGGTGAACTTTCCCTTTAAAACCGAACTCACAGCTCCCAAGCCAAACATCAAGGGAATCGTACCCATACTGAACATGAACATGGATAAAGCTCCCGCCGTTAAGCTTCCGGTACCCAACGCATACAATTGCATGGCCTGAAGGGGACCGCACGGCATTAAACCATTGAGCAGTCCTATATAGAAAGGACCGTATTTTCCATTGTTATTGAGCACTTTGTTTCCAAAGAATTTAGGCATTCTGGGATTTAACTTTCTGAGCGCCGGAAAAACACTTAGCATATTCAATCCCATAATTATCATAAAAACTCCCGATATAACTGCCACAAGGCCCTTGGCCGCACCGGGAAAGCTGATAACCGAACCTAAAGCCCCAACTATGCCTCCTATTACCGTATAGGATATAACCCTCCCAATATTGTACAATAAGCTGGGTTTTAATTTGGAAAACTTTCCGATGCTGCCGTCGTCAAATTTATATGAAACGCACTGGGACAGGTTGATTCCACCGCACATGGCAATACAGTGCAGTGAAGTCAGCATACCGACAACAAAAAGCACTCCGTATCCCATAGATTGATTAATCTTCGGTATAAAATTAAAACCCACCGTTCTTTTTATAATAACATAAATGGCAAAAAGTACGGCTCCTATCGCTATCAACTGGTCTACGGACAGTTTATCTTCTTCTTTATCGGAAGTCTTATCCTGCGCTGAAGCTTCGTCCATTTTACTCTTTACCCTATAGTCCAGGCTTTCAATTGCTTCAATAATTTGATTCAATTCTATTATACTTGCATCGTAGGTAATGTAAACATTGGCGCTATTAAAAATTGCTTTTGCTTCCAGCACTCCTTCAAGCTTTTTTATGGCATTTTCTATTCTTCTCTCACAACCTGTGCAGGTCATACCTTCTATCTTAAGGATTTTTCTATTCAACCTTTGTTCCATTCTATGCCTCCCCGAATATTACTTTCTCCATCTTTCAAACAATCCCTTGCTTTCTTCCATAAAAGCTTGTGATATCACTATTTTTGATTCGTCCTCCGATTTATTTTCCTTTGTGATGGGAACAGGATTGCAGCCGCCTTTTATTTTTTCTATCTGGTCCAGCTTGAACCTGTTGCCGCAGTTCTGGCATATCAACTCGTCTCCCTGCTGCTTATAATAACCCCTCCCGGAGTCAAAGCACACCTGGCAAGTATTAAATGCAGTCCTTACGGTTCCGTCACTTGCTTTTACCGCTATAACTTCCATATTCGTTTTACCTGCCTTGTAAGGATAAAACCTGGCAGTTTCAGAAATCTCACTCTTTAATATTATTAAGTCTCCCGAAGGAGTTGCTGTGGAGCTTAACCCTCCGGTGCTTAATTTGACAATAATTATACCCAGGATAAGTACAGCAATTACAGCACCTGCGACAAATACCTTTTTCCTTATCTTTGCTGTTTGCACCTTTTTAACGCTCGTATTGGATTTACTCATTGTATTGACCACCTCTACTTCTGTATTTGGCACTAAATTAACATATTTTTGTGGAGATTTTATGAAGAAAGATTAAAAAAAGTGAAGGAATACATTTGGAAAACTTGTGTTTTGCAAGTAACTTGCTTCACCATGTTTCTTCCATGTCTTCCTTCACTTTTATCCCATCAACAGCGAGTATATAAAACTACTGCTCCTTTTGAAAATAAAAAAAGGCAAGAATTGAAGGGAAAGTACAAGTCAAAATACCCCATCATCGTCCGGCTTATGCCTGAAGCATTGCGCAATTACGGCTTGCCAGAAAAAACGTTAAAGCACATATTATACTTCAGACAAAGCCATTTTATGATGTTAGAAGGGAGGTATGTTTTTTATGCTTATATTTTTTATTATAATTAACTTTATTTAGTATAGTTGTTCATAGTCATTAGATATTTTACCGAAATTGTTTGTAAGAATGACCAAATCCAGTAAGTTCACCACATTATCTCTGTTTACGTCATAGTCCTCATTATATATATTATCTCCCCTATAACTATTAAAATACTTTACTAATTCAACAGCATCCAATATATTTATGGCATTGTCCTGTACAAAATCACCAACCCAAAGAACAATCGGTGAATCCTGACTGGATAGTTCTGTGTCTTCAGTTAAAACCAAATTATCAACATATCTGGTCAGATAATTTTTCTTCTTGATTTCCATTTTGTATCCTTCTTCAATCTGCGGGACATTTTCCAGTTTAAAATATCCGTTCTCATCGGTTTCTGTCCGCAGTATGTCTCCTTCACAAGAAGTCTTGGGAATCAGTTCTACTATGAAACCGGACTTAATATATGGAGCTGCTTGCGGTGAAAACCCGAAATCTGTTGAAATATACCCTGAAACCGTGATCTTTTTAACGGAAGCTTCGTTCAATTTGATTTTCCTGCAATCTGATGTTTTAACAAAGAACTTGGTTATTTTGTGTCCGTTTCCCATTACAACTGCTGACAGCTTTACTTGATCACCTACTGTATAACTACAGCATTCCGATGGTGATGTTATTTTTACCGATGCATTAGCCGCAAATGTATTGACAGATGATATTGTAAATATAATTGACAATACCATTATCATACAAAATAATTTGCGTAACATTACATTACATTTCATCATACGTCCCCCCATTCTCTTCCGTTTATCATTACCACTTTCTAATACCAAAAATAATATCAAATAAAATCAAAAAACATACTCCCCTTTTTCTTCCCACAAGCTGCCCTTTCCCAATCAATCTGCCATAGTAATCTTTCAAAGCGGATTAATCATCAGTACTTTTCCATCCCACCCCTTCCCTGTTATAATCAGAGCTTTAATTATATTTAATTTACATCCAAAGAATTTACAGAGATATTCTAATAATTACAGTATATAGCATTTGAAATTATAAACAATATGTTTATTGTCACAAAAATCATTACATCTGTCATACGTTTTGAGTTTTAATATTATAGATGTCATATTTATAACTTTTCATAAAGCAATAACAATGTAAAATTAATTGAAATTGAATCAAAATATGGTATTATAATTATTAAAAAAGAGAACTTTGGGGGGTATTTTGTGAAAAACAATAATATATATACCATAATGAAGAAAAATGTCATAATTCTTATTCTGCTTATCACAGTTTTAACTCCCGGATGCAAACAAGAGGTTAATAATGACCAGAACCTGATAGTAGCGGTAGAGCACGGAGTTACAACTCTGGATCCTGCGTTTCTAAGGCTTCTGAATGAGCAATACATAGCTTGTAACCTATGGGAGGGACTTGTAAGAAAAAATCTCGACGGTTCCATTGAACCGGGTATAGCGGAAAGTTGGAGCATATCGGAAGATGGTTTAAAGTATATATTTAACCTGAGAAAAAACGCTCTTTGGAGTGACGGCAAACCTGTTACGGCCTATGATTTTGAGTATGCATGGAAACGGGCTTTAGATCCCGGCAAAAAATCTGCCGTGGTATTTATGATGTATTATTTGAAGAACGCCGAAGCTTACAATAAAAATAAATGCCAAAAAGATGATGTGGGAGTTAAAGCAATAGATGAATATACGCTGGAAGTAACACTCCAAAATCCTGCTCCGTACTTTTTGGAAATACTTACTTACCATACCTATTACCCCGTAAGACAGGATATTATAGAAAAAGATCCGAATTCATGGTACAGAAAGCCCTATATGATGGTAAGCAACGGCCCTTTCTACTTAGAGGAGTGGGAAGAGAACAAACAGATTAAAGCAATAAAAAATCCCTATTATTGGGATAAGAATAATGTAAAACTTAATTCCATTAAATTTCTTATAGAAAGAATTAATGATGAAGAAATATGGACAAGATATCTTCAGGGGAAAATAGACTTTGGATATGTATTTCCGCCATATATCAATAAAGCTGATGAAATTGCATCCAAGCAGCACAATGTACTTCCCGACGATTGTCTAACTACTTATTACATATGTATTAATTCTAAAAATAAGCCTTTTAACGATTTAAGGGTTAGACAAGCTTTGGAGCTTGCACTCAATAGAAACCGAATTGCAGACGAGCGTAAAATGAATGAAGAAGTGGCCACCGGATTTGTTCCCCCGGGCATACCCGATGTAGAACCGAAAAGTGACTTCAGGTCAATGGGTGGAGAATACATGAGCAAAGAGTTTTCAGAGGATAATGTGGATAAGGCCAGGAAACTGCTTAAAGAAGCCGGATATGATGACTTAAGCAAATTCCCCACCATTGTAATACTTACAAGAACCAATAATATTTCAAAATATATTGAAGAATCCTGGGAAAAAAATCTTGGAATCAATGTAGAGCTTGATGTATGTAAAGATGTATTATTCGCCCAAAAGAAAGACAATCAAGAATTTGATGTTATAGTTAACAGCTGGATTGCTGATTTTCCGGATCCAATAAACTTTTTGGGGTTTTTAGCCAGCGAAAATGCCTTTAAAGACTTGCTTCCGTCCGAATATTACGATCTGGTCAAAAGCTCAACTGAAACCGCGGATAATGCTCGCAGAATAACTTTATTGCATGACGCGGAGAAAACATTAATGGACTCCTATACCGTGATTCCTTTATTTTTTGAAAAAGCCGCTTTTTATGTACAGCCTTATGTAAAAGACTATATAAAAACACCTTTAGCAGAAATATATTTTAGAAACGCTTATATAGAAAAAGACAATACAAAAAACAACCGGTAAACGGTTGTTCAAAAGCATAATATAAGTTGACCATAATAGCGCGATAGGAGAATTAACCGTACAATGAAAAAATTTATAGAAGCAAATAATAGTTTACTAATCAAAAATGCAATAGTGCCGTTATTTATCCTATTAAATGCAGCTTTTGTATTTATTTTTACAATAAAGACCAATAACAGTTTTGAAGTTACTTTAGAGCAAAGTATGAATCAACAGTTGGCAGTTGTAGAGGATTTTTTCAGATATCCGGAAAACATCATAAATATTTTGTCTCAGAACAAAGATTTATCGGCATATGAAGAAAATGACAGATTTTTGCGGGCCGATATATTGTCTTTGTTTGAATCGATAATTGTTCCCGATTCAAGAATAAGTAATATATATTTTGTTCCGGTTGACAAGGAGGTTATTTCATACAAATTTATCGACACAAATACCGATTTAACTGAAAAAATCTGGTTTAAAAAAGCAATAGAATCAAAGACGCAATTTACCTGGGTATCTCATAAAAGTGATTTTACCAATGATGACGTCATAAGCTGCCTGAGCAAGGTAGTGGATAAATACGGCAATCCCATAGGGGTAGTAGGTCTAGATATTGAATTGTTTAAATTATCCGATTTGGTTAAAAATGTTAAGATTGCCAATAACGGATTTTTCTTGATATTGGACTCTGAAAATAAAATTATAGCCTCTCCCGATAATAAGTACCTTGGAGAAAGTATCTCATATAATAACCTTAATAATATAAGCGATAGTTCCAATAAAAAAAGCTTTATATCAAAAATAGCCGGAAAAAAAAGCAAATGTGTAGTATACCAGCTTGAAGAACTTCCGTGGAAGATTATCAATGCTGTTCCTACCTATGAAATCGCATATAGCATAATCAGTTCTTCATTTTTGTTTTTCTTCTTTAGTTTGGCCAGTCTGGTAATAGCCTTTATGATGTATTCAAAAAGTAAAATAACTGAAAATGCCAATAGAGAGCTTAAAAGTGCCAATGAAAAGTTAAAGGAGTATGCATCTACCGTAGAAGAAATTGCTGTCTTAAGGGAACGTAACCGTTTGGCCAGAGACGTTCACGATACCCTTGGACAAACTCTCAGCATACTGATGACCCTCTTGCAATTAAGTTTGGTATCGTGTAAAAATAACATTAAAGAAACTGAAGAAAATCTGAAGAATGCAATAAAAATTACCCGACAAGGTCTAAATGAGGTAAGAAGATCCATTTCGGGATTAGTTTCGCAGAAGTTGGAAGAAGAAAATCTATTTGACGTTTTGGAAAAGCTTATTAATGAATTTGAGTGTTCCGGAATGAAAGTGGAGCTTTCGGTAAACAAGTTTGACATTACTATAAGTACAGAGCATACAGAAGCAATATATAGAATCTGCCAGGAAGCACTTACAAATTCGCTTAAGCACGGAAAAGCTACTAAAGTGACCATAATAATTAAATTTACAGACAGTAGCATTAAGCTTTTCTACTTTGATAACGGAATAGGCTGCAATGGAAAATTTGAAGGAAAAGGATTCGGACTTCTGGGAATGAAGCAAAGGGTTGAAAAGCTAAAGGGAGTAATTAAATTCGGTTCCGGTGACCAAAAGGGCTTTAACATCCATGTTGAATTACCTATAGGAAAATCTGATCAGGAGAGTGTAAATGCATATGATAAAAGTTGTGTTAGTCGATGATCAACCAATATTCAGGGAAGGAATTAAAAAGCTGCTTGAGCAGGATAAAGAAATTAGAGTTGTCGGATGTGCAGGAAACGGAAGAATGGCTTTAAAACTTTGTGAGCAGTTTCAGCCCCATGTAGTGTTAATGGATATAGAGATGCCGATATGTGACGGAGTCGAAGGTACCAGGCTTATTAAAACCCATTGCAAAAATACAAAAGTAGTTATGCTAACGGTATTTAACGATGACGAAAAAATACAAAGTGCATTAAACTACGGAGCCGATGGATATATATTAAAAGATATAAATCAAGAGAAGCTTATTTTAACTGTCAAAGGCGTGGCTGCGGGATTGGGTATTATGCACAAGGACACATATAAAAGTGTTGTGAAGAAGGCAAATTCCCATTCTAAGATATCAATTATTGAAAATAAAGGGTTGAAAGTATACTTATCCGATAGAGAGTTAAGTATCATAAAGCTTATTGTTGACGGCAAGAGCACAAATGAAATGGCCCAAATTATCCATCTTACCGAGGGAAGTGTAAGAAATATTGTATCCGGGATTCTGAAAAAACTAAATCTCAAGGATAGAACCCAGCTAGGAATTTTTGCTGTTAAAAATGATCTTATATAGTAAAAAGATCCCATCGTCTACGGCTGGCTTTTACCCTACTTTGGCGATTTTGCCAGAAGAAACCGTCAAGACATGTTTTAGCTTCGGGCAAAGCCAGCGTTGGACGACAGTAGGGAGGTATGGTTAAACACTATTCGGCTTAAAACGTATTAGGATTTCTCATAGTCAGCGGGTACTTTGTTAAAATTGCTTACAACAATTGCAATGTCCATAATATTTATTACACCGTCTCTATTGGGGTCAAAATCCTCTATATAATCACTAGCGCCTCTATAACTACCCAAGTATTCTGTAAGTTTCATCAAGTCTTCCATATTAATGGCATCGTCTTGTACGAAATCTCCAACCCAAAGAATAATTGGAAAATCCATACCGGATAATTCTGTATCTTCCGTTAATTCCAAATTATCAATATATCTGGTCAGGTAGTTTTTCTTCCGTATTTCCATTCTATATCCTTCATCAATCTGTGGAACATTTTCAATTTTGAAATATCCCGCCTCATCAGTTTCCGTCTGCAGAACACCGTCTTCAGCAGTAGTATTAGGAATCAGTTTCACAATAAACCCGGATTTTGTTTCGTGAGCCGTTTCCGGTAAAAACGGATAATCGGGTGCTACATAGCCTGATACCGTAATCTTTTTACCGGTAGCTTTCTTCAATTTTATTTTCCTGCAATCCATCGCAAGTTCTTTGCCCTTGGCATCATAAATCACAGCACAGATAAAATACGTTCCCGGTTCGCTTCCGGTTGTATCCCATGAATCCGTCGGTGTATTGCCTGTCTTGGGGTTATTTCCGTAAATGTATTCCTTTGCATATGGCGATGTTTTGACAAAAAACCTGGTGGTTTTGTGTCTCTTTCCTACTACAACTGCTGACAGCTTAACTTTATCACCTACCGTATAACTGCAATCTTCCGATGGCGATGTTATTCTTACCGATGCATTCTCTGCAAAGGTATTGATAGATGATATTGAAAAAATAATTGACAGTGCCATTATTATACAAAATATATTACGTATGCCAACTTTATGTTTCATATTATACACCCCTATTCTTTTCCGTTTATTTTACCGCTTTCTAATACCAAAACTAATATCATATAATATCAGAAATCATACTTTCCTCTTTCCTATAACAAACCACTCCATTATTGTCTCGTTACAATAACATTTCTTCTCAAGCTGCAATCAATTACGGTAATACTACAATCATTCTACTCGAATGTTAATTCTTTTTTCTGATACTACCCCCTTTCTCCAGCATCAGTATTAATATTCAAGCACATTAGGCACAATTGTATTTTCCACACCAACTCCTTTCTTCTGATTCTGAATCATGTTCTAAATATTTATAGCACACAATTTATGCTCCAACCGCAAAATTGAATATTTAATTTTATCTAACCGATACAGAACTGAATTAAACACCCCGGGGAATTTAGTTCATATCGGTTAGCATTTTGGCCTCTCAAGCATACTAAAATATATAGTTTGAAAGGGATTGTAAATGTCAATAAAAATTTAGGTCAGTTACCGGAGTAAAATCAGGCCACCAATTCATAAA
>LFSC01000058.1:0-4968 GCA_001512505.1 Clostridiaceae bacterium DTU079
GTTTACAGCTTATACGAAAAACCTTCACGCATTGGATTTTGAGTCCAGTGCGTCTGCCAATTTCACCACTTCGGCGTATCTATTTTGTTCACCGCAAGAAGTATTATACAACAATAAAGTTCCCAATGTCAATTATTTTCGAAAAGATTTTTTTACCATTGGACAAGAAAAAAATAACTAAAAAAAATTCATTTTTTGTGTTGACAATAAATCATTTTGCTCTTATAATATATAATTGTTCGGCAGACAAAGAAAGTATGCGCCATTAGCTCAGTTGGTAGAGCAACTGACTCTTAATCAGTGGGCCCTGGGTTCGAGTCCCCGATGGCGCACCAAATTTGAAAAAGTTGTTGAAGCAATTGTGTTTCAACAACTTTTTTGTTTTTGAAACTTCCCAAAGCAAAATTAAAAAGGAGGGCATCAAATCCCTCCGCCATTTTGAACGGGTGCATGAAATAAATGTTATACACCAATAAAGTATTTAACATCTAGCTTTCTTTACCCAATCTATTGATAAAGTGATATGGAAATACATTTTTGTAATTGAGTTTTTTTGCAAAGGTATATAGATCTTCCTGATAATCCGGGTTCAATTTACCTAAGGCCGCCATTACAATGCACTTTGTATCGGGTAATACAACTATAGACTTGACTTCATCCAAATCAAAACTTCTCTCCCCCGAAAGATAATCTGCCAGCAATTGATCAGTCTTATCGCCTTTTTTAAATTTATCTATTGCCTGCTGGAGATATCGGGAGGCAGAATCAGGATTGTTATCTGCTAAATATAGCAAGAGAAAGTATGTCGCTACAAAGTCATTATCTACAGCAATTTTCGAAGCATTATCAAAGTCGCCTTTGATAAAGTCCTTTTCAAAGGTAAATTGGGGATTCTCCAGTTCATCAATTGAATTGACATATGTATTCACATCACCGGAGTAATAAGCAAGAACTCCATTTAAATATTTCTCCCACGACTTGGAAACATCTGAATCCAATGACGAAATACGATTTATAAAAGTTGAAATAGTGTTTTTGGCACTGTCTAAATCCCCTTTTGCCATATATAAACATACCTCTTGGGCTATCGAAGCTCCGTCATAGGGATTAAGCCTTTGTTGTTGCTTATTCTTCTCCAGCAATAAATCATATTCTCCTTGTGCCCATAAAGCCTCTTCCCAAACCATATTAACGGAATCCTGTTCCGGAAGAGCCTCTATAGCCTTTTGGGCATAGAAGAATGCCTGTTCATAGTCTCCGTCGGACAGCTTTTGATAAGCCAATCCGTAGTAGCCGTATGGACATGGATCATTGCCCTCAATTGACTTTATCAGTAATTTCTCTGCCTCTTTTGGGTCCAATAAAGTTCTGCTTAAGAGGTAATACAAAGCTTTATTGTCCTTTTCCTTTTCCAGATAAGCAGAATACTCCTCATGTAAATCATGCATCGGTTTATATATTTCCATATAGGTTTGATAAATTCTGTGCCAGTTTATAAGCAAGGGTCTTTCATCCAATCCGGCTTTTAAAAATTCAATAGCACTATCCGGATCAAAATAAGATAAATATAAATATATATTCAATTCATTATCCGGATCGTGGTTCAGCCTCGCTTCCAAATAAGACTTAGCTCCATCAGAACCAAGGCTTGCTAAAATATCCGAAAAGTATGTATCTATTTCTGATTTGCTCAGCTGTATTAATTGAGTCTTTCTTATTTTTCTAACTCCCATCTCAATACTTTCAGGGAACTCAGTAAAGAGATAATCAACTTTGTCCAATTCATAAAAGTACTGTCCGGTATAGTAACGATACTCAGGCTCATAACCCTCATTATCCTTTTCGTCTGCCGCATATTGAGTTTCCTGCCATTGAAGCACTGCAACTTTATCAGGATTAATAATATAAATAGGTTTATTGAAAGGCCGTGACCAAAAAGAGGTTTTAATATCCACTGTCATACTTTTTTCATCAGGCTCGAGGTCTAAGTCCAGTATATCCACTTTTATAATGCCTTCCCGAACTTTAACCGTTTCTCTGATATTAGGTAACAGTTTAACTTCCTTTCCGTTTATCTCAACAGTATAGGAAGTATCCAAACCGTTCACTAAATATACTTCTCTTGACAAACCCATTAAGAACGAACTAATTATATAAAGCATTAATCCCAGAACGACAATTGCCGGAAAGATGAAATTTGGAAGTATAAAGGATAATTTCCTTTCTCTTTTCTCCGATCTTTCAGATATTAAAGATCCTTTTATCCTGCGGGATTTATTATAATTACGTTGAGATTTCTTTCTATATGTACGTAACGGCTTTTTATCCTTCAATTCCGGAAAAGCATTTTCGCATTTCTCAATTACTTCCAGTGCGGATTTATGATCTCCGACATATTGGTAGGATTCAATAAGTAAATAGATATAATAAAGCCTATCCTTAATTTTTTCTTGTATAATATGTTCAACATAAGGTTTTGCTTGATCGGGCTTTAGATTTTTCATTAGGGCTTCAGCCAAATTTTCTTCTACTTTTATGTCTTTTGTCAAAGCAAGTGACGATCTGAAGAAATCCTCTGCCTCATCAAACTTATTTAAAAAAGTATGTACCAAGCCCAGTGCATTTAATATTTGAGCATTGTCGGAACAATGCATTCGAACATCCCGCGCAACGGAATTTAAACTGTCTACATCTCTAAAGTAAGCTATTGACTTGAAGAGTTCAACTGCCGCTGATGTATTATTGGGATCTTGAATCCACCTTTGATATTGGGAATCAACGATTTGTTTTAAACTTCTTTCCCAATCCTTAAGACTTACAACACGGTGTTTTCTACAAATCGAACACTGGTCTATAACCCTCTTTTTTCCCAACGGAATGATGGGGATAAATGCAAAAACAAAAAATTTTGTAGTTTCATAAGATTTCAATTGTGTATGCTTGCCGCAAAATTCACACACTCCCTGATGGCTATGCTCATTTTTTTTACCATAATACCACGTACCTATACCATTGACTGTATAAGGCAAGAATTACACCTCCAATATGTGTTTGTTAGTTTACAAAATAATAAAAGCACTTTTACCTGTCCTTTTCACGTAACCTTCATAATTAAATACGTTACGAGCAATAGGCAAGTGCATTAAAGTCAATTTACAGTTTTACTATTCAATATTATAGCATTACGAATTTATGTTGACAATAAATTGCTTAATAACCAAAAACACCTCAAAAAAATAATCCTAAAAACATTAATCGAAAAATTTACCGTTTTTCATCAGCATGCAAAAAAATCTTATATTTACTTCATTTTATTAATATTCTCCCATGATCGAAATTATTAAAGAATGCTTTTAAGGGTACATATTATCTAAATAACACTTTGTTTTATTTTATAATATTCCACTTGATATTGTTTCACAAAATAAATATACTGTAATGAGAAAACAATTAAATATTTATTAAGGAGGATTTACAGTGCAAGAGTTTCTCAGTGGCGTTATCGCTTTTTTGCCAAACCTTATTATGTTTATTATTGCAGGAGTACTTATTTGGCTTGCAATAGTAAAAGAGTATGAGCCCACCCTTTTACTTCCCATCGGTTTTGGCGCCATATTGGCAAACATACCGTTATCCAATGCTATAGGATCCGAAGGTGTATTAACAATATTATATGATGCAGGAATAAAAACTGAGCTTTTCCCTGTATTAATATTTGTAGCTGTAGGTGCAATGATAGACTTCGGCCCGTTACTTAAAAACCCGTTTATGATGTTTTTCGGTGCCGCCGCCCAGTTCGGTATTTTTGCAACAATGCTGGTTGCGATTTTGTTGGGATTTGATCTTCCTGAAGCAGCAAGTATCGGTATTATCGGTGCTGCTGACGGTCCGACATCCATAGTGGTTGCACAAAAACTTGCCGAAAAGCTGGTTGCTCCAATAACGGTTGCCGCATATTCTTACATGTCTCTGGTTCCTATAATTCAACCTCCTGTTATAAAGCTCTTCACAACTAAAAAAGAAAGACTTATCCGTATGGAATACACCGAGACAAACGTGCCGAAATGGGTCAAAATTTTATTCCCGATAGTTGTTACATTACTTGCCGGATTAATCGCACCCTCAAGTGTATCCTTGGTAGGTCTTTTAATGTTCGGTAACCTTATAAGGGAATGCGGTGTTTTGGAAAGACTATCCAAGTCTGCTCAGAATGAACTTGCAAATCTTGTAACAATTCTTTTGGGAATCACTATCGGATCTACCATGGTTGCAAAAGATTTTCTTAAATGGGACACGCTCTTAATTATCGGTTTAGGTCTTGTGGCTTTCATATTTGACACTATAGGCGGGGTTTTGTTTGCTAAGTTTTTGAACCTGTTCTTAAAAACCAAGATAAACCCGATGATCGGCGCTGCCGGTATTTCTGCATTTCCAATGTCAGCCAGGGTTATTCAGCAGATAGCAAAGAAGGAAGATCCGTCAAACTTTATTATAGCTCAGTCCATAAGCGCTAACGTTTCAGGACAGTTGGGATCGATAGTTGCCGGGGGTATGATTCTTGCTCTCGTACCGAGATTTATGTAAAGAGGAGTGAATTGTATGGATATTCAGTGGGACGTATTTATGAAGGGTCTTCAGGTGGCCGGCTTGGGTCTTGCCGGTGTTTTCAGCGTATTAATTCTGTTTTTTGTTATTACCAAGATAATGGTTGCTATGGGCAATAAATTAGAAAAAAATGACACTACCCAGTCTTAAAAATACCCAACAACTATAAGTCTCAAAATATTGGTATGATAGGGTTGAATATTGTTTATGTGAAGAAAAATGCGTAGGAAACTTTAGTTTTCGGAACATTTTTCTTCACATTTATTTGATACACCTGAGTAATAATTATTTGAATTTATAAAAAATCAACCTTTATTGCATAATATATTTATATAGTAGCTTATAATTGCTTTATTATTATCA
>LFSC01000058.1:5068-11888 GCA_001512505.1 Clostridiaceae bacterium DTU079
AAAAAGCTTTTTCCCGTTGTTAAAAGAAAAACAAACATCTCCCAGGAGGACATCAATAACGCCGATGACTTCAAGGATGTCATTCGCAGATTCATAAAATGGGTTGGAAACGATTATATATTAATCAGCTGGGGACATGATGACGTACATCACCTGAGTTTAAACTGCAGATATCACAGGATGAGTACCGGCTGGCTTAAAAGAAATATTGACATTCAAAAACAGTTTTCAGCTATTAACAATATGCCCCCAGGTCAAAGATATAGCCTTGAAAATGCACTGTCACAGATAGGATTGGAAGTAGAGGAAGAACTTCACAGAGCCTTAAATGACGCCGAGTATACTGCACAAATATTTACTATGATATTTGATAAGCTTAATCTGACAACCTTTAATACAGTGAAAATTAAGCATAAGTATAAAAAATCAAAAAGACTCTCCCGTTAGAATTTTTTTTGCTTGTTGAACCTCTGTTGCATTAGGTTCTCTGACTCCTTCAAGTTCGTATTTCTGTCCGAGCTTTTCCCACTTATATGCACCCATGCTGTGATAAGGCAAGACTTCGACTTTTTTTACCGTCTTAAGCCTGCCAATAAATTTCGCTGCCTGTTTGAGATCCTCCTCATCGTCAGTATATCCCGGAACAAGTACATACCTTATCCAAATAGGAATTCCTTGCTCGTCTACATATTCTGTAAACCTTATTATTTTTTCATTGGATACCCCGGTAAGGAGTTTGTGCTTTTCCTCAACAGCATGTTTTATATCGAGCAAAACCAAGTCAGTATAACGCAATAACTCCTCAACCTTCTCAACATCGGCAAAACCGTTGGTATCCAAGGCTGTATGTATGTTCATTCCCTTTGCCAGCTTGAAAACCTCCGTTACAAAATCAGCCTGCAGTGTCGGCTCTCCGCCGGAAACGGTGATTCCTCCACCGGAAAACCTTATATAATCTATATATTTTTTCATTTCGTCGATTACTTGCAGAGGAGTGTATTCCTGTCCTCCCCCAGCATCCCACGTATCTCTGTTATGGCAGTACAAGCATCGGAGGGGGCAACCCTGCATGAATACCACAAACCTTATACCCGGCCCGTCCAGTGTCCCAAAAGATTCAAACGAATGTATTCTTCCTTTAATTGTCATTGCCCCCACCCCCGCTTTTATATTTTTTCATGTATTGTCCTGTTAATAACGTCAAGCTGCTGTTCCCTTGTAAGCTTTATAAAGTTTACCGCATATCCGGATACCCTTATGGTTAGCTGAGGATATTTTTCAGGATGTTCCATGGCATCGAGAAGGGTCTCCTTTTCAAATACATTAACATTTATATGGTGCCCTCCTTGACTGAAGTATCCGTCAAGCATAGCCTTTAGGTTGTTTATCCTCGTTTCCTCATCCCTTCCGAGAGCTTTAGGAATAATTGAAAAGGTATAGGATATACCGTCCTGAGCATATTCATAAGGAAGCTTTGATATACTGCTTAAAACAGCCAAGGCCCCTTTCATATCCCTTCCGTGCATAGGATTTGCTCCCGGTGCCAAGGGTTCTCCGGTTTTTCTTCCATCCGGTGTATTTCCTGTCTTTTTGCCATAAACCACATTTGAGGTTATTGTGAGAATAGACAATGTAGGCACTGCCTTTCTATAGGTTCTCTGTTTTCTGAGCTTATCCATAAATTTTTTAACAATGCCGGTAGCTATATCGTCAACACGTTCATCATTATTGCCAAACTTGGGGTAATCTCCTTCAACCTCATAATCCACAACCAGATTATTTTCGTTTCTTATTGGCTTCACCTTTGCATATTTTATAGCACTAAGGGAATCTGCCACAACAGACAGCCCAGCAATACCACATGCCATTGTTCTGAAGACTTCCCGGTCGTGAAGAGCCATCTGGAGTCTCTCGTAGGCATATTTGTCGTGCATATAGTGAATTATATTAAGCGTGTTTATGTATAGCCTTGCAACCCAGTCAAGAACCATATCAAAACGCTTCATCACATCATCATAATCGAGATATTCGGTTTCTATTGACGCAAACATCGGTGCAATCTGTTCCCCTGTCATTTCATCCTTTCCACCGTTGATAGCGTATAAGAGAGCTTTTGCAAGGTTGCATCGAGCACCGAAAAACTGCATTTGCTTTCCTATCCTCATCGCCGAGACACAACAAGCGATTCCGTAATCATCCCCCCAATAATGCCTCATGATGTCATCGCTTTCATACTGAATGGAGCTGGAATGAATCGAAACCTTTGCGCAGTATCTTTTAAAAGCCTCCGGAAGATTGACGGACCAAAGCACCGTTAAATTCGGTTCCGGAGAATGGCCCAAATTATATAATGTATGCAAGAACCGGAAGGAAGTTTTTGTTACCAGAGTTCTTCCATCCAGAGCCATGCCTCCTATACTTTCGGTTACCCATGTGGGATCTCCGCTAAAGAGCTTTTCATACTCCGGTGTTCTCAAAAACCTTACCAGCCTCAGCTTTATTACCAACTGATCAATAAGTTCCTGAGCCTCTTCCTCGGTTATTCTTCCCTCTTTCAAGTCCCTTTCTATATAAACGTCAAGGAAAGTGGATACCCGGCCAAGACTCATTGCTGCTCCGTTTTGCTCCTTAACAGCGGCAAGATATGCAAAATACAGCCATTGTACTGCCTCTTTTGCATCACTTGCAGGCTTGGAGATGTCAAAACCGTAGCTTAAAGCCATTTCCTTAAGCTCCTCCAAAGCCCTTATCTGCTCCCTTATTTCCTCTCTGTTGCGCACGGTCTCATAGTCAATATAGTCCAACTCAAGGTTTTCCATTTCATATTCTTTTTCTGCAATAAGTCTATCCACACCATAGAGTGCTACCCTTCTGTAATCACCGATTATTCTTCCTCTGCCGTATGCATCGGGAAGACCTGTAATTATGCCGGCTTTTTTTGCCCTACGCATTTCCTTCGTATACACATCATAAACGCCCTGATTATGGGTTTTCCTATATTTTGTGAATATCTCAACCACATCGGGGTCAACCTCTTTGCCATAGGCTTCGGCTCCTTTAATAACCATTCGCATGCCACCAAAGGGCATTATCGCCCTTTTCAAAGGTTCATCGGTCTGCAATCCCACAATTACTTCCAGGTTCCGGTCTATATATCCCGGCTTGTGAGACGTAATCGTTGATATGGTATGGGTGTCCACATCCAAAACTCCGCCGTTCTCCCGTTCCTTTTTCAGAAGCTCCATGACTTTATTCCAGAGCTTCCCCGTCTTTTCCGATACACCCTTTAAAAAGCTTTCATCTCCCTCATAAGGTGTATAGTTGTTTATTATAAAATCCCGAACATCAATTTCTACGCACCAGTTTCCCTTTTTAAACCCTCTCCAAGCTTCCATACATACCAACACCTTTCCAGTACTTTAAACTTGGTCCATAAATTTTAAATTTAATCGATTTATATTTATATATTTACCCCATAATCCAATACAATACTCAAAAATAAAAATATATTATTAAAAGCTGATGTCACCGATTTTTTTGATTGCAATCTTTCCCATTGAAGTCTCTACATAGGCTTTAGTAGGGTAACCCGAATCCCCAAACTCATTTACCTCCAATTCTCCTATGCTCTCAAAGGCGATTTGCGAACCTTCCGGCAGCATCAAATCAATATTTCCGGTACCGGTCTTAAATATGTATTTTCCGTCTTCTTTAAACTCCGCCTTTACGCTGATACTTCCAATATTCTTTATAATACTGGATTCTCCTTCTATTTTTCCGTTCGATATTTTAACATTTCCAATATCTCCGTTGATATTTACCACACCGTCGAATTTGTTGATTTCCATGTTCGCCATATTAATATCCGCATTGAGAATCCCCTTTATATCATCATGAAACTTTATATTTCCGATATCGACTTTAAGATTTAAAGTATTAACACCTTTCGGCAGGTATATTATCAAATCAATACTTCTGTCTATAGGATTTTTATCCTTTCCTTCGTATTGGGAATTGAAAACAATTTTATCTTCCTCTTTATTTATTTGTATATTAAAATTTTTTAGCTTTTCACTTAAAACTTCTTTCTTAAAAACACCCCTTACCCTCTTTGTCACTTCAAATTTAATCTCGGACTTTTCCCAGGTGTAAACCTCAATATTTCCGGAATCGCAAAAAAGGTCAAGAACAAGAGGTTTATCCGCTTTAATCATCCTTTCAATATAGGAATTCACCTCATTTTTAGGTCCCGGTTCAATTGTTGAAACTGTACAAGCAGAAAACAAAACCGTCTGCAATAAAGCCATAACTGCTATAAGATAATATTTCAAAACCCTTCACCTCTTTCTATCAGTATTATTTCTCTGTATTGATAAATAATAACATAGTGTTAAAGCTTACTACAAATATTTCCTGAACAAAAAGATAACCCCGATTCTTATATCCTGTCCCAAAAACAGACATAAGAACCGGGGCTAAACTATGCACCAGTTAAACTCCATTCATAAAATAAACTAAAGCTATAAATATATTAACGCAATTTGCAAATAATTCTTGCTATAGTGGCCTCATCAGTACCTTTCACTATTACAAATTCTCCAACCTGTATTGATCTCGAAAGGTTCTTATTCTTAATCAAATTATTAAAGGAATCTGCGTCTTCTATCAACCCTGCTTCATAAAGCTTTTTAGCGACGTCCGTTGATGTATCTCCATATTTTATCGTGATTTTAACCTCCTGTACCGGCTCATGGGTGGGTTTTGCATTATCTTCCTTCATGTCCGCATTTTCTGTGGGTTTTGCATTATCTACTTTTGAATTCTCACTTTCCGCAGGCTTTGTATTATTAACCGGGTTATTATATGCAGGTACGGTTTTATCCTCCAATATGGTTTCACTGTCTCTTTTTCCTTTATCCTCTTCCGTACTGATTATAGTGTCGCTGACCATTACCATACCGTATTGCTTTGCCCTCTCCATTATCTCCTCTTTACTCATTTGAGGACTCATTCCTGCAGAATATATAATACCCACTAAGGCTGTAAATACAATGCCTATTCCGATCCCCATCAAAATACTCTTTATATAAAAACTCTTCATAAGCTCCCTCCAGCAAATAATAATGAAAACATATAGTATTGTCCGAAAAAGGCAATTACATAATATGAAGCAAATATTATTTATTTACACCAAGTATGAGCTGGATTTCTCCTTTTCCCATACTTAACTTTTTTGCAATTTCAGTCTCATTGAATCCCCTTTGAGCCAAGGCTATAACTTCTTTATGCTTACTGTTTACAGCAATAATTTTTTCATCAATCATTCTGTGTGATTTAACCAAAGAAGGTTCGGCATTGATAACAAAACCACCTCCGTTGGGAAGTCTTCCGGTATCAAAGCCATTATCCTTTATTAAAGCATCGTTATCCTGTGATATACTTTTTGCTTTTTCATCAATACTCTCAAATGCCTTCTGAACTTCCTTGCTCTTCTTATCCACTTCGGAAACAATGTAATCCGAAATCCTGTTAAGTTCATCAATCATAAGCTCGGCATCGGCAATAATTTTTGAAAGCACTTCCTTCTTTTCATCAAATCTTTTTTCATCTTCCAAGAACTTCTTTTTGTCATAAGCAATCCAAACCATCGAAATCAGTATTAACAAAATACCTATAAACATGATACTCACATAAAAACCCGTCATTTAATATCACTCCCTGCGATTGTCTGGTATTGTAAAACCTCCGGCTTTTAGAATTTTAGCCTATTGGAGAAGGATTTTCCTTCACTAAAGCCTTATATCTATTGTTCCTGTCTCTTCGTCCGCTTCTTTTTCTCCTTTTGTTCCATATCTCCCTTTAAACCGGTTCTTTTTCCGCTTATTTTCATTTTGATTCTGCTTTTTTTCTTCCTCTACATTTATTTTTGCATTTTGAGCCTCTTCCCGATAATGAACCAAATTGACATTATCCTCAGACTTTTTCTGATTTACTACGGTTTGCTGCTGTTCCATAGCAAGACCTTTATTCTGTTCATCCTTCTGAATTTTTGATATTTCCGATGTCTTAGGAATCATCACTTGAAAATCAATGGGTTTAACTGACATAAAATCACTTCCATTATATTATTATTGCTGATATTAACTCAAAGCCATCAAGCTCTCTTGATTTTCGGCCGTTTCACTCCATGAAATCCAACATTTGATTATTCCATAAATCATTTGTCAATGGGACCTACCCTGATATCAACTCCATCACGGTACAAAGTACAATACCTCAGGTTATCCTTGACATACAAAGAGCTTGTACCGATGGTCACCCTCGTTCCGGGATATATATAATCATATGCCCTGACTTTTCCGTTAGCTTCCTGCTGCAGCCTTTGTTCAATCTGAATCAATTCTCTCTTCAGCTCTTCGATCCTGTTGGAATAATGGATCTTTGTCCTAACGCTTTTTGCCATTATGTCCTGCTTTTCCGGTGTCAGATTTCCGCTCATCTCCAGCTTTTTGAGTATTGCAATGGCCTGTTCAGCCTTTTTAATATCTTCCTCCATCCGTCTAATTTCTTCTCGTACTTTTTTATAATGATCTTTGAGAGAAGGATCTACTCCCACTTCAATTTCCGTTGGAGTATTCATGTAAGAACCAATAACCTTCGCAACAACCTCTTTGCCCACCTTACAGTTACCTCCAACGAGAAGGCCCTTCTTTCCGGATAGCTCAAGCTTGTTTCCGCATATTACATTACTGTGCATGATAGCTTCCGACTTTATATCTCTTTTGGCTTCAATATTACTGTTTTCAATATATCTGGCAAC
>LFSC01000045.1:0-43758 GCA_001512505.1 Clostridiaceae bacterium DTU079
CCTCCTTGCCAAATCCTCTGCCTCCGTGATGCTTATGCCTTTAACAAAATTATATATGTCATTGACAGAAGCAGGGCTCATACTGAAATTGCGTATGCCCATCCCAAGTAAAACCGCCACACCCATAGGATCCGTCGCCATTTCTCCACAAACACTGACTTCCGTTTTATTCTCCAAAGCCTTGTCCACACAATATTTTATAGTATTAAGCATTACCGGCTCAAGGTATGACCTTTTTTCCAGTGTGGAGCATTTCCTGTTTTGCTCACATATCTGATGGAGCATGTCATTGGTGCCTATACTTATAAAATCCACCTGCTTTAATATCTCTTCAAGGTTTTCAACGGACAAAGCCGTCTCTATCATTGTACCGACCCTAATGCTTTGCCGCTTACCGTTTATTCTTTCCAGTTCATCGTTTACATAGTCTATTATTTCCCTTGCTTCTTTAATCTCGCAAGCGGTATCCACCATGGGAAAAGAAATTGCAGCATTACCGTATTCGGAAGCACGCAATATGGCACGTACTTGAGTAATAAACTCCTGTCTTTGCTCCAAAGACCTTTTAATGCCCCGGTCACTTCGGCTTATAGAATTATCATTCATGTTCAAAAATTCCGGCACCTTGTCTCCGCCGATATCCGCGGTTCTAATTATAACCGGCTTGTTTCCCATGCACGTTACAATCTTTTTATAAGCTGCAAACTGTCTGCTTTCATCGGGGATTTTTTTATAATTTATAAACAAAGACTCGGTTCTGACCAGGCCTATTCCTTCAATATCCGACTTTCTGGCCCTAAGGAACTCTTTAACGCTGCTGATGTTTAAAAGCAAATGCACCCTGACACCATCCGCAGTCACTAAGCTCTCGTTTTTCTCATCATCTGAAGCACCATCATCCTCACCACTGTTTTTTATCACGCAAGCACTCTTTTTATTTGAATTCCTTATACAAGCCTTTATATCATGATCCGACGGATTAACAATCAGTACGCCGTTTACCGCATCCACTATGGCCGGGCTGTCCGAAAATTTATCCGGTTCCCGGATATTAACCCCGTTTAGAGCCGGTATACCGGTACTTCTGAGAATTATTGACGCATGGGTAAAATAACCGGCACCTTCCCTTGCCACAACACCTTTAACTTCCTTTTTTCCAAGCTCTGCCGCAAGAATAGGTGTAAGTTCATCCACCACCACTATATGATCCTTTGTTATATCCTCTGTTTTTATTTCATTGCTGCCGGAAATATTTTTCAAAAGTCTTTTCCTTATATCAATCAGGTCAAAAGCCCTCTGCTTTATGTAATCATTATCACTTTTTAATATTTCATCTATGTACTTTTGAATACATGTATGTATTGCCCTCTGAGCAGTGTATCTCTTATTTTTGATAGTATCATTAATCTCTTCAAAGAATTTTTTATCATCAAGTATTTGTGAGTAAAAATCAAAAATGCGGTTTTCCTTCTCACTTAGTATTCCTTTAAATCCGTCATTTAAATCATGAATTTCAATAAAGGTTTTACATATGGAAACCTCAAGGTTTGTAATCTCATTTTCGACTTGGGATTCCTCTATCAGATCCTCATTGATTTTTACATCGGGCTCCTTAATGAAAAATAACCTGCCCATACCAATGCCAAAGGAAACCGCTTCGGCTTTGAAAGTTTTCCTCGCCATAGCTAAACACTTTCTTCCAGTTTTAATGAAAGATGCTCACCCAATTCTTCAACCGCTTCTTTTTCGTCATCACCCTCGGCAATAAGTACTATTTTGCTGCCGCAATCAACTCCCAATGCCAAAAGCCCCAGCAAGCTTTTAGCATTAGCCTTCCTCTCGCCTTTTTCAATCCAGATACTTGATTTATAATTAGATGCCTTTTGAATAAATAAAGCAGCCGGCTTAGCTCCCAATCCGGTTTTAGTTGTTATTGTAATTTCCTTTTTTACCATGTAACTTATATCCTCCCAAATAACCAGTTTTCCACAATATAATGATTTAATTATAACACCAGTATTTTATCAAAACCACGGTTTATATTTCAATCCCGTACATTCCGTATTAAAAAATATCTTTACGTAATGCCCGGTTATTTTGATTTTCAATGACTCAATAATTTATATTTATTTTAACATTTCAAATATACTTACGGCAACCTTCCCCTCCGATACCGACGCTTTAATAACAATTGGATTCAAACGGTTGTTTATAAATTTAAAATCTTTGGATCCGTAAACCACCGTCGCATCCCTACCTTCGGGAACATAGCCTACCTTTTTCGAGTGATGGTGTATTTCTGTAATTTTAAATCCCGCTTTCTCGGCTGCATTATATAATGTGGAAGAAAGCTGGCAAACGCCGCCTCCAACTCCATAGTCTTTTTTAGGCCCATCCTTTGTTCTCTTAATAATGGGTGCCTTCTTATATCCCTTTCCCTCTGTTCTTTTTCCTATTGTATCATTAAAGGAAAACTCTTCACCGGGCAGCACTTCTTTATTGTTAAGGCTTTCCGCCGCAATACGAAGGTTTTTAACTCTGTTTTTATGGTCATCCAATATTTCGGTGGAAAAACTCCCTATCTCAATAAGCCCATTATTTGTATCCTCAGTAGCCAAGTTTCTCAAATCTCCGCCTGAAATTCGAGGACTTACGTTTTCTATGTTAAGCTCATTATTTTTTATCTTTACCTCTTCATTTTCCTCACTGTGCTGTGCTCCTTTGCATCCTGCAGCGAAAGCAATCAAATTAACCGTCAGAAAAAACATAATTAATTTTTTATTCTTTATTTGCATATATTTTTCCTCCGTGGCAATAATAATTAAGTGAAAAATTAGTGAAGAAAAATAAAGATGAAACATAAGTTTCTGCAATATTTTTCTTCACATATTAAATACAGTATCATTTACCGGTATATCATGTTATTTATCAGCATAAGAAATACTTGGCTCAAAACAATATTGATCAATGCAAGTACAACGTTACTTATAATGATTACATTACCACTGCCTTTTTGCTGCTTATTCAACAATACTCCAAAGGTTATTCCGGCAATTGCAAACAGTGGTGTTACAAATACTGTCAATGCCGCACTTATCCATCCTAAAACAACATAAAGTTTATCTACCCTTTCGAGTGCAATCGCACCTTTATCATCGGTATTTATTCTCTCATTATCGATAAAACTGTCTTTTTGCCGTTCTTCGTCATTGCTGTTTTTTCTTGATTCTTCAATGATTTCATCATTTTTTCTAAAATCATCGTCCATGAAATCACCTCCGTTCGATTATTTATTATTAGAGTTATTTCTTTATAAAATTCAAGTATTATTTTCTTAAACAAAAAAAACGAAGTCTTAATAAAAATGCTTCGTTTTCTTGTTAATATTTAATCGATTATTAAATTTTTAATTTTTGCTCGACCCTGAGGAGTATTTACAGGCTCTAGACTGCGTAGCTCATGTTTCCGGAATATTTTTCTTCTCCTTTTCTCATAGGCAAAGAAAAATATGGAAGAAACTTTATGTAGCAGTCGTAGAGCCTGTTAATACGACGAGGTCTGGGAGAGCATTGTTTGAACGTAGTGAGTTTTGCTCGACCCTGAGGAGTATTTACAGGCTCTAGACTGCGTAACTCATGTTTCTGGAATATTTTTCTTCTCCTTTCTTCTTTGCAACAAATTAATTTCATAAACTTTCTCCATAAAGATAATCGCAAGCATTCCAAGCAAAAGATAATTAAAATCCGCAATTTCACCCTTAAGCACTTTTATACACGATACCGCTATTGCAATAATCGAATCGAGACCTGAAAGATATTCATACACCATATAGGTTACCGATTTGGGAGCTCCTACCACCAGCATAAACCCAAATATGTTTTCCTTGAATAGGATTGCAGAAAGCACAAGTATAGCCGAAAACATCATAATTGCTATAAAATATGACGCAATTATCTTCTTTTCGTTAATCCTTTTATTATAAATATCCAGCCTCTTAACCTTTTCCATAACAGTCTGCTCCAAATCGCAAGGAGGCTCGATAATATCTGTCTGTTCTATAGCACTCATAATATTCTTTAAATCTTCAAGTTTCCTTCTGCATTCGTTGCATTCACTCAAATGCTTCATTAGCCGGTTATTTTCAATGTCGTCAATTTCTCCGTCCAAATTCTTCATTATAGAATCTTCATACAATTCACAATTCATAAAATCCCTTCCTCTCTCTCGGAAGATAAGCTCTCTCTTAACATAAGTCTTGCCCTATATAACCTGTTTTTAACAATAGACATTGGTTCCTTTAAAACCTGGGCAATTTCATCATAGGACAGGCCGTTTTTATGAAACAATATCAAAGGTATGCGATATTTTTCCGGTAGGCGGTTTAATTCATCATTAATTCTTTTTTTCTTTTCATTCTTGATATATTCCTCTTCCGGGGTGTCAATATTGTCGGAAACACCAATGGCTTCCTCAATGGATATCGCATCTATTCTTTTTTTCCTAATATAATCCAAACAGCAATTTGTTGCAATCCTGACCGCCCAGGTTGAAAATTTATATTCCGGATTATATTTATCCAGGGCACTGTATATTTTGATAAAAACCTCCTGAACAATATCGTTGACTTCTTCTTTATTATTTATCATATTATACACAACACTATAAATCAACTTTTTATATCTCGTCACCAGCACGCAAAACGCGTCATTGTCTCCGTTCAGGCATTTACTTATCAGGTCAACATCAGGTGTTTCCAACTGTATGTCACCTCCTTACTTACTGAAAACCAATCACCCCTTTCTTTTGTCTTCGTATGGCAAACCCATTTTGAATCCATAGAGGCATTAATAATTTTCAGAGTATTTTGTTGAAATTTGTTGAATTTATGATAAAATATATGTATAGCATTTCAATTTCATTCTTCATTGTCTATTTATTTAATTATACGCTGATTTTTAAGATTTGTCTGATTGATTGTTACCATTTTTTAATACCATAAACCCGGGCTATATCCGGATTTCTCTGGAGGGGTATCTTATGACTGTTGAAAACGGAACCAAAGGCTCTGTTCTTTCCATGGATACTATCATTGCAAACACTTTTACAAAACGTTTCTTAGGACTTATGTTTAAAAACTCTCTGCCTGATAATGCCGGTCTTTTAATTGAACCCTGCAACTCAATACACATGTTTTTTATGAAATTTCCTCTGGACGTGGTATTTATAGGCCGTGACGACCGGGTTGTACATTTGATTGAAAGCATTCCACCGTGGAAATGTTCCAAAATAGTATTCGGCTCACGCCGCGTGTTGGAATTGCCTGCCGGTACAATAAAGAAGACAAACACATGTATTGGTGACAAGCTTCTGTTTGTCTAGGTAAGCTTTTTCAAACAAATCCAGCATTATAGAACTTTCTGACTGAATAAGCTCGTGTTTGCTGGGATATTTTAAAAAATCAAGGGGGCAATGCCCCCTTGATTTTTTAATTAATAATTAATTATTACTCAATTATCTTTGAAACGTTTCCAGCTCCAACAGTTCTTCCACCTTCACGGATAGCGAACTTCAATCCTTCTTCCATAGCTATTGGAGTTATCAACTTAATCTTCATTGTAATGTGGTCACCAGGCATAACCATTTCTGTTCCTTCAGGAAGCTCAACTACACCGGTAACGTCAGTTGTTCTGAAATAGAACTGAGGTCTGTAATTGTTGAAGAAAGGAGTATGTCTTCCACCTTCTTCTTTAGTAAGAACGTAAACCTGTCCTTCAAAATAAGTATGAGGTTTAATTGATCCGGGTTTTGCCAATACCTGACCTCTTTCAATTTCAGTTCTCTGAATACCTCTTAAGAGAGCACCGATGTTGTCACCGGCAACAGCTTGGTCAAGAAGCTTTCTGAACATTTCTATACCGGTAATAACCGTCTTTCTCGGCTCGTCCATCAAACCAACGATTTCAACTTCTTCACCCATCTTAAGAGTTCCTCTTTCAACCCTACCTGTAGCAACAGTACCACGACCTGTGATTGTGAATACGTCCTCAACAGGCATAATGAACGGCTTGTCTGTTGCTCTTTCCGGTGTCGGGATGTATTTGTCAACTTCTTCCATCAGCTTAACAATTGGCTGATATTCAGGAGCATTAATATCTGTTGATGCACTTTCAAGAGCAGCAAGTGCTGAACCTCTTACTATCGGAATATCATCTCCAGGGAATTCATATGAGCTCAACAGCTCTCTTACTTCCATTTCAACCAATTCGATAAGTTCTTCGTCATCTACCATATCACACTTGTTCAAGAACACAACTATGTATGGCACACCAACCTGACGAGCCAAAAGGATGTGTTCTCTTGTCTGAGGCATCGGACCGTCTGCAGCCGATACAACCAGAATAGCACCGTCCATCTGTGCAGCTCCGGTGATCATGTTCTTAACATAGTCAGCGTGACCGGGGCAGTCAACGTGCGCATAGTGCCTATTATCTGTTTCATACTCAACGTGGGATGTTGAAATGGTAATTCCTCTTTCTTTTTCTTCCGGAGCTTTATCAATATTTTCATAAGATGTATAGTTTGCTTTACCTTGTAAGCCCAAAACTTTAGTAATCGCTGCTGTCAATGAGGTCTTACCATGGTCAACGTGACCTATCGTTCCAATATTAACGTGCGGTTTGCTTCTTTCAAATTTAGCTTTTGACATTGCAAATTCTCCTCCTTTTTTCAGTTATCCAACTGATAATTTTATTAATTATAGATTTTTTATAAACTATAAATATTAATATCTTTCAGCAGGAAACATACAAGTTCATTTATATGTTTCCTGCTTTTAATTCAGTATATTGCAGATTATATTAACCTTTTCTACCTTCTATAATCTGCTCTTGAATATTCTTGGGTACTTCTTCGAAGTGGCTTATCTCCATTGTGAATACGCCTCTTCCCTGGGTCCTTGAACGCAAAGCTGTAGCATATCCAAACATTTCAGACAAAGGCACATTAGCTGTAATAACCTGTGCACCATTCCTTGCTTCCATTCCTTCAATTCTTCCTCTTCTTGAGTTCAAGTCACCCATAACATCACCCATATACTCTTCCGGAACTGTAACAACTACTTTCATAATAGGCTCTAAGAGTACAGGATTTGCATTTTTCATACCTTCTTTGAAGGCCATGGATCCGGCAACTTTAAATGCCATTTCCGAAGAGTCAACTTCGTGGTATGATCCATCATACAATGTAACCTTTACATCCACAACCGGATATCCGGCCAGAACACCGGAGTTCATAGCACTTTGAATTCCAGCATCAATAGCAGGTATATATTCTTTAGGAATAACTCCACCTACTATCTTATTTACAAACTCATATCCTGTTCCCGGCTCTTTGGGCTCTATTTCAATCCAACAGTGACCGTATTGACCCTTACCACCGGACTGTCTGATATACTTACCTTCAGATTTAACAGTCTTCCTAATGGTTTCTTTGTAAGCAACCTGTGGATTACCGACATTTGCTTCCACCTTGAACTCTCTAAGCAAACGGTCAACTATAATATCAAGATGCAATTCTCCCATACCGGATATAATGGTCTGTCCGGTTTCAGGATGCGTATATGTCCTAAAAGTAGGATCCTCTTCAGAGATCTTTTGAAGTGCCAACGACATCTTCTCCTGCCCTGCTTTTGTCTTAGGCTCAATTGCAACTGAAATAACAGGTTCGGGAAATTCCATTGACTCAAGAATTACAGGATTAGCCTCATCGCAAAGGGTGTCTCCGGTTGTTGTATCCTTTAAGCCTACTGCAGCTGCAATGTCCCCGGAATAAACCATATCGATTTCTTCTCTGTGGTTTGCATGCATCTGCAATATTCTTCCTATTCTCTCTTTTTTGCCTTTAGTAGCATTGAGAACATAGGATCCGGAACTCAGTTTTCCTGAGTAAACCCTGAAGAAGCAAAGCTTACCTACATACGGGTCTGCCATAACCTTGAATGCTAAAGCTGCAAACGGTGCATCATCACTTGCGGGCCTTTCAATTTCTTCTCCTCCGTCTACAGTTACACCTTTTATGGCTTCAATATCCACCGGTGAAGGTAAGTAATCAACAACTGCATCCAAAAGACGCTGAACACCCTTGTTCTTGTATGAAGAACCACAGGTTACAGGTATAATTTTTACCTTTATGGTCGCCTTCCTTAAAGCAGCCTTTATTTCTTCTTCGGTTATCTCTTCACCCTCAAGATACTTCATCATTAATTCTTCATCATGTTCTGAAACAGCTTCTAACAGATTAGTGCGGTATTCTTCGGCCAAATCTTTCATGTCATCGGGAATTTCTTTCTCCTGAATATCCTTTCCAAGGTCATCCATATAAAAATATGCTTTCATTTTAACAAGGTCTATGATGCCTTTGAAAGTATCTTCTTTACCAATAGGGAGCTGAATGGGCACTGCATTTGCCTGCAATCTGTCCTTCATCATCTTTATACAATTGAAGAAATCTGCTCCCACAATATCCATTTTATTAACATATGCAATACGAGGTACATTATACCTATCGGCCTGTCTCCATACAGTTTCAGATTGAGGTTCAACTCCACCTTTTGCGCAGAAAACAGTTACTGATCCGTCAAGGACACGAAGCGACCTCTCAACTTCAACTGTAAAATCAACGTGCCCCGGCGTATCAATAATATTGATCCTATTACCTTTCCATTGGGCTGTAGTTGCTGCAGATGTAACTGTTATACCTCTCTCTTGCTCTTGTACCATCCAGTCCATAGTTGCAGAACCTTCATGAGTTTCCCCTATTTTATGGACCCTACCGGTATAGTACAAAATACGTTCTGTAGTTGTAGTTTTACCTGCATCTATATGAGCCATTATGCCTATATTTCTAGTATTCTCTAAACTAAATTGCCTGGGCATTTTAACCTTCCTTTCAAAAATTGACACATGGAAAATACAATATTAAAATTTTCTTTTTTTGTATCTTCTTTATTACCATCTGTAATGAGCAAATGCTTTATTTGCTTCTGCCATCTTGTGTGTATCTTCTTTCTTCTTAAATGCTGCGCCCATGCTATTGGTCGCATCAATTATTTCCCCTGCAAGTCTTTCCTTCATTGTCTTTTCGCCTCTAAGTCTCGCATAGCCTACAAGCCATCTGAGACCAAGGGCTTGCCTTCTTTCGGGTCTGACTTCCACAGGAACCTGATATGTTGCTCCACCGACCCTTCTTGCCTTTACTTCAAGCACCGGCATAATATTGTTTAAAGCCTGTTCAAAAACTTCCAACGGGTCTTTTCCTGTTTTGTTCCTAATGATATCAAAAGCATCGTAGCATATTTTTTGAGCAACACTCTTTTTCCCGTCCAGCATAATGTTGTTGATCAATTTGGTCACAACTTTGTCATTATATATCGGATCGGGCAATACATCCCTCTTTGGAACATGTCCTTTTCTTGGCACTTTACTTCCCTCCTTTTTATGATATAAATATATCATCGGTACTCGCGGCTTTGCAGTATTCGCCTGCCAGCCGTCGTCAGTGCTGTTGTACTTGCTAATATATATTAAACAACGTACTAAGCACTATTATTTGTTTTTTTTGAATAATTTAATACATCATTTCATACATCGTGCCAAGCACGTTGTACTAAACTACTTTGCAGCCGCACCGGCCTTCGGTCTCTTAGCACCATACTTGGAACGTCCCTGCATTCTTTTTGCCACACCTGCAGTATCAAGGGTTCCACGAATAATATGGTACCTAACACCCGGGAGGTCCTTAACCCTACCTCCTCTTATAAGAACAACACTGTGTTCCTGAAGGTTGTGTCCAATACCCGGAATATAAGCTGTTACCTCAATACCGTTAGTTAAACGTACCCTCGCAACCTTTCTCAAAGCTGAATTCGGCTTCTTAGGTGTAACTGTCTTAACAACTGTACATACTCCTCTTTTTTGAGGACTGCTTATATCCGTAGCGGTCTTCTTCAATGAATTAAATCCCTTCTGAAGTGCCGGAGAGGTAGATTTCTTTTCCATGACCTTTCTACCTTTTCTGACTAACTGGTTAAACGTTGGCATTTCTCCACCTCCTTTCATACTCATTATTTACTATACAATTAAATATAATTATATCAGCAACACTTATAAGATGCTTACAATAAAACTACTTAAGCAAGCATGCGACAGAGGCGCCCACCTCAATATCACATGCTTTTCCCAGTTGCTTCATTGTATCAACATATACAATCGGTATATTGTTCTTTTGGCATAATTCTTTAATCCTGCCTACAACACGCTCATCTGCATCTTTTGCAATAAACACCTGTTTTGCCGTCATCTTCTCGACGGCTTTCATGGACTGCTTCAGTCCTACGGTTTTATTACTGCTCTTCAGATCTTCAAGCACTACTTACCCTCCCTGTCAATGCAGGCTGCGAAATAGTCGCAAAATTACACACTGAAATATTTTATCACCAACAAACTCTTTTTGTCAAGATTTTTGTCAAGATTTTTGTCAGTTACCGTTTCATATAGTACATGTAAAGAAAAATATAAAAGAAACTTCAGTCTCTAATATATTTTTCTTTACTACATCTATATTTTCCTTACTATATTACTCTATTACCGTACTAATACTGATGTCCTTATATCTGCTCATACCTGTTCCTGCAGGTATTAACTTACCGATTATTACATTTTCCTTCAATCCTACGAGCGGATCTACCTTACCTTTTATAGCTGCTTCTGTCAAAACTCTGGTTGTCTCCTGGAAGGACGCTGCCGACAGGAATGACTCTGTAGCAAGAGAAGCTTTTGTAATTCCCAACAGTGTTCTTTTTGCCACTGCCGGCCTCTTGCCTTCTGCCACTACTCTTGCATTCTCTTCCTCAAAATCAAATATGTCCACAAGTCCGCCCGGAAGAAGTCTTGTATCGCCTGCATCTTCAACCTTGACTTTCCTTAGCATCTGCCGCACAATAACCTCAATATGCTTGTCGTTAATATCAACACCCTGAAGCCTGTAAACCCTCTGAACTTCTTGGAGCAGATACTTTTGTACACCACTAACTCCCTTTATTTTCAATATATCGTGGGGGTTAACGGAACCTTCGGTTAACTCGTCTCCTGCCTCAACATGATCTCCCTCGGACACTTTTATTCTTGAACCGTAGGGAATGAGATAATTCCTTGCTTCTCCGTCCTCCGAAGTTACTACAACTTCCCTCTTTTTCTTAGATTCCACTATCTTAACCGTACCTGCTATTTCGGATATTATTGCAAGACCCTTTGGTTTTCTGGCCTCAAACAATTCCTCAACACGGGGAAGACCTTGTGTTATATCGTCTCCGGCAACTCCACCGGTATGGAAGGTTCTCATCGTAAGCTGAGTTCCCGGTTCACCTATTGACTGGGCTGCAATTATACCTACAGCTTCACCGACATTACATTCTTCTCCTGTTGCCAGATTTGCTCCATAACACTTAGCACAAACACCATATTCGGAATGGCATGTCAATACGGATCTGATCTTCACCTTTTTAATTCCGGCTTTTATTATTTTATCTACATCACGGTCATCTAGCATTTTATTTGATTCAACAAGTACTTCACCGGTTTCGGGATGAATGACATTTTCCGCTGTATATCTTCCCAACAGCCTTTCGCCCAACTCTTCTATTACTTCATTTCCATCCATTATTGCCGTTACTTCTATTCCCTTTCTTGTTCCGCAATCAACCTCTCTTACTATAACGTCCTGGCTGACATCCACAAGACGTCTTGTGAGATAACCTGAGTCCGCAGTTCTAAGAGCCGTATCCGCAAGACCCTTTCTGGCTCCATGGGTTGATATGAAGAACTCCAACACATTAAGACCTTCACGGAAATTAGCCTTTATCGGTACCTCCATGGTTTTACCCGATGTATCGGCCATAAGTCCTCTCATACCTGCAAGCTGCTTAATCTGATTGATGTTACCTCTCGCTCCGGACTGGGACATCATGTAAACCGGATTAAATCTGTCGAGGTTACTGATAAGCGCTTTGGTAATATTTCCCGATGCCTCGGTCCATGCATGTATAACAGAGTTATATCTTTCCTCATCGGAAATAAGTCCTCTCTTATACTGCTTCAAAATGTTGGCAATCTTCTCTTCCGTCTCCTTAATATATTTAGCCTTTACTTCCGGTATAACCATATCGGATATACCTATTGTTATAGCACCTTTTGTAGAGAATTTGAATCCCAGTGCCTTTATCTTGTCAAGCAATATTGCAGTTTCTGTAAGACCGTGGGTTTTTATGCAGTTATCAATTATTTTTCTGAGTTCGCTTTTACCCACAAGGAAATTTACTTCCAGTGCAAACTCATTATCGGGATTGCTTCTGTCAACAAATCCCAAGTCTTGCGGTATAGCTTCGTTAAATATTAATCTTCCTACTGTTGCATCAATTACCTTGCTCTTTTCTACTCCGTCAATTACTTTCTTCATTCTTACCTTTATCTTTGAATGAAGCTCTATATCTCCGTTATCATAAGCCATTACAGCTTCTTCCGGAGAAGCAAACACCTTTCCTTCTCCCTTGGCCCCTTCCTTTTCTATCGTTAAATAGTAGCTTCCCAATACCATATCCTGCGTCGGTACTGTAACCGGCTTACCGTCCTGTGGCTTAAGAAGGTTATTGGCAGACAACATCAAAAATCTTGCCTCTGCCTGTGCCTCTGCCGAAAGCGGAACGTGCACAGCCATCTGGTCACCGTCAAAGTCTGCATTATATGCGGTACATACCAGAGGATGAAGCTTTAGAGCCCTACCTTCAACAAGAACCGGTTCGAATGCTTGAATACCGAGTCTGTGAAGGGTTGGAGCACGGTTCAAAAGTACCGGATGTTCCTTAATTACTTCTTCTAAAACATCCCATACTTCATTTTTAACTCTTTCTACCATCCTTTTTGCACTCTTTATATTATGGGCCAATCCGTCATTAACCAGCTTTTTCATTACAAAGGGCTTAAACAATTCCAATGCCATTTCTTTCGGAAGACCGCACTGGTAAATCTTAAGCTCAGGACCTACAACGATAACCGAACGTCCGGAATAGTCAACACGTTTTCCCAAAAGATTCTGACGGAAACGTCCCTGTTTTCCTTTCAGCATATCGGAAAGGGATTTTAACGGTCTGTTTCCGGGCCCGGTAACAGGTCTTCCCCTTCTTCCGTTATCTATTAATGCATCCACTGCCTCCTGAAGCATCCTCTTTTCATTACGTACAATTATATCCGGTGCTCCAAGATCCAAAAGCCTCTTTAATCTGTTGTTTCTGTTTATAACTCTTCTATACAGGTCATTTAAATCGGAAGTAGCAAATCTTCCTCCGTCCAACTGAACCATCGGCCTTAATTCCGGAGGAATAACCGGAATTACATCCAGTATCATCCACTCGGGCTTATTTCCCGATGATATGAAAGCTTCAACCACTTCAAGCCTTTTGATGATTCTGACTCTTTTTTGTCCCGACGATTCGTTAAGCTCTGCCCGAAGCTCTTCGGACAATTTCTCAAGATCTATTGCCTGAAGAAGCTCCTTTACAGCTTCAGCACCCATACCTGCCCTAAATTTGGGACCGAATTTATCTAAACTATCTCTATATTCCTTTTCAGTTAATATCTGTTTTGGTGAAAGGGGAGTCTGACCGGGATCAATAACTACATAAGCTGCAAAATACAATATCTTCTCCAATGCTCTCGGAGACATATCCAATAAGAGTCCCATTCTGCTCGGTATACCCTTGAAGTACCATATATGGGAAACGGGAGCGGCCAATTCTATATGGCCCATCCTCTCTCTCCTTACCTTTGAACGGGTTACCTCAACCCCACACCTGTCACATACTATTCCTTTATATCTGATTCTTTTATATTTACCGCAATGACATTCCCAGTCCTTTTGAGGGCCGAATATTCTCTCGCAAAAAAGACCGTCTCTTTCAGGCTTTAATGTTCTGTAGTTTATAGTCTCAGGTTTTTTTACTTCACCCCTTGACCATTCTCTGATCTTTTCCGGAGAAGCTAAACCAATTTTCATTGAATCAAAATTATTAAGTTCAAACATGGCCTTCTCTCCCTTCTTTAAATATCATCGTCATCAAAACTATCAATATCGTCCAAATCGTCATCCAAATCATCATCCAAAGCATCGTCACCGAACAATTCATCATCCATTCCCGAGTCAATACTTGCCTCGGAACCGATGATATCATCATCGGACAGACCTGACAAATCAAAGCCGTCTGAATCCAGATCATCATCCAGTATTTCATCGCCGATATCGTCAAACTCGTTTAGAGCAGCCTCATCCTCTCTGCCCTCAATATTAACATTGAGTTCATCGATATCATCCTCAACAGACTCTTTTATTGCAATCTCTTCCTGTTCTTCCGAGTAAACCTTTACATCAAGACACAAACTCTGAAGTTCTTTTATCAATACCTTAAAGGACTCCGGAATACCCGGCTCGGGAACATTTTCTCCCTTTACTATGGCCTCATAAGTCTTAACCCTTCCCACAACATCGTCGGATTTAACAGTAAGTATTTCCTGAAGGGTGTAAGCCGCACCATAAGCTTCAAGAGCCCAAACTTCCATTTCACCGAATCTCTGTCCACCGAATTGTGCCTTACCGCCAAGAGGCTGCTGCGTAACCAAAGAGTACGGACCGGTGGAACGTGCGTGAATCTTATCATCAACCAGATGGGCAAGCTTCAACATATACATGTATCCGACGGTTACACGGTTCTCAAAGGGCTCACCCGTTCTTCCGTCATACAATATCGTCTTTCCGTCTTCCGGCAATCCGGCTTTTTTCAATGTTTCAATGATATCCTCTTCCTGTGCTCCGTCAAATACCGGAGTTGCAATCTTCCAACCCAAAGCCTTCGCCGCATAACCAAGGTGTACCTCAAGAACCTGACCGATATTCATACGGGACGGAACACCCAAAGGATTCAATACTATTTCCAGAGGAGTTCCATCGGGAAGGAAGGGCATATCCTCTTCCGGAAGAATCCTCGATATAACACCTTTATTTCCGTGTCTACCTGCCATCTTATCTCCGACAGATATTTTTCTTTTCTGTGCAATATATACTCTTACGAGCTTATTAACTCCCGGTGACAGTTCATCACCGTTTTCTCTTGTAAACTCTTTTACATCAACTACAATACCCGATTCACCATGAGGTACTCTAAGGGATGTATCTCTAACTTCTCTGGCTTTTTCTCCGAAAATTGCTCTCAATAACCTTTCTTCCGCAGTAAGCTCAGTTTCACCCTTCGGTGTTACTTTACCTACCAAAATATCACCGGATCTTACCTCAGCTCCAATGCGGATGGTACCGTTGTCATCCAAATCCTTTAATGCGTCTTCACTGACATTCGGTATTTCTCTGGTTATATCCTCAGGTCCAAGCTTAGTATCCCTGGACTCACACTCATATTCTTCTATATGGATGGATGTAAATACATCCTCCTTAACAAGCTTCTCACTTATTAATATAGCATCCTCATAGTTATAGCCTTCCCAAGTCATAAAGCCGATTAATACGTTTTTACCAAGAGCAATTTCACCCTTGTCTGTGGAAGGACCGTCAGCTATAACATCACCCTTCTCAACCGGGTCACCTTTTCTTACTATCGGCCTTTGATTTATACAGGTTCCCTGGTTTGAACGCAGGTATTTTAAAAGCTTGTAAACATCTTTCTTACCTTCCTTGGTCCTAATTATTATCTCATTTGCACTTACCTTCTCAACAACTCCGGAGTTTTTCGCCAAAACAACTACACCGGAATCTATTGCCGCTTTATACTCAATTCCTGTACCGACAATAGGAGAATCCGTCTTAATTAGCGGCACTGCCTGACGCTGCATGTTTGCTCCCATGAGGGCACGGTTCGCATCATCATTCTCAAGGAACGGTATCATAGAGGTGGCAACCGATACAATCTGCTTCGGCGACACATCCATAAAATCAACCCTGCTTACATCAACCTCAATAAATTCTTCTTTATATCTACATACCACTGTCTTATTTATAAACCTGTTTTCTTCATCAAGCATTTCATTTGCCTGAGCAATAATAAACTCATCTTCCTCATCAGCCGTCAAATAAACTATCTCATCGGTTACCTTGCCGGTAGCCTTGTCAACTCTTCTGTAAGGTGTTTCAATAAAGCCGTATTCATTTACCTTGGCATAAGTACTCAAAGAACCTATAAGTCCTATGTTCGGTCCTTCAGGTGTTTCTATAGGACACATACGTCCGTAATGGGAATGGTGAACGTCACGAACTTCGAATCCCGCTCTGTCTCTGCTCAATCCTCCGGGTCCCAATGCACTGAGCCTTCTTTTATGAGTCAGTTCCGCCAATGGGTTTGTCTGATCCATAAATTGAGAAAGCTGGCTGCTACCGAAGAACTCTTTTATTGCCGCAACCACAGGTCTGATATTTATTAGTGCCTGGGGCGTAACAATATCAATATCCTGGATAGTCATTCTTTCCCTGACTACCCTCTCCATCCTTGCGAGACCGATTCTGAACTGGTTCTGTAAAAGTTCTCCTACAGAACGAAGCCTTCTGTTTCCAAGGTGATCTATATCATCAATACTTCCAATTCCATAGCTTAAGTTAATAATATAACTGATAGATGCAATTATATCTTCTACAACTATATGCTTAGGAATCAGGTCGTCAATTCTTTCTTTTATTACTCTTTTTAATTCATCCTGACTCTTGCCCTGATTCTCTTCTAAAATTTCAAACAATACACTTTTTCTAACCTTCTCGTTAATGCCTAATTCTTTAGGATCAAAGTCGACATATCCTTTTATATTCACCATGCCATTGCTGATGACTTTAACTTTTTTACCCTGAATATCCAAAAATACTTCATCAACTCCGGCATTCTGAATTATCTCTGCTTTATCCCTGTCAATGCTCTCTCCTTCATTGACAATTATTTCTCCTGTATTCGGGTCCACAATCTTTTCTGCAGCAATAAACCCGTTTATTCTAGATACAAAAGAAAGTTTTTTATTAAACTTGAACCTTCCCGGCTTACCCAAATCATATCTCTTGGGATCGAAAAGAAGGCCGTTTAAAAGTGATCGTGCACTTTCAACCGTCGGTGGTTCTCCCGGTCTCAACCTTTTATAAATTTCCAGAAGCGCCTCATCTTCAGTCTTGGTACCGTCTTTCTGAATCGTCGCCAGTATTCTTTCATCCTCACCCAAAAGCTCGGTAATTTTAAGGTCTGTTCCATAACCTAAAGCTCTGATCAAAACGGTTATAGGAAGCTTTCTTGTCCTATCAATACGTACCGACAAAACATCATTTGAATCGGTTTCATACTCAAGCCACGCACCTCTATTGGGAATAACCGTATTTGAGAAAAGCTTCTTACCTGTTTTATCAAACTTCATTGCATAGTATATGCCTGGAGACCTTACCAACTGACTTACGATAACCCTCTCGGCACCGTTGATAATAAAGGTACCGGTTTCAGTCATCAAAGGAAAATCACCCATAAATATTTCCTGTTCCTTAACCTCTCCGGTTTCTTTATTTATTAGCCGTACCTTTACCTTCAGCGGAGCAGAATATGTTGCATCCCTTTCTTTACACTCATCAACACTGTACTTGGGGTTCTCATCCAAGGAATAGTCCACAAATTCCAGAATTAAATTTCCCGTATAATCAGTTATAGGGTTAACATCTCTGAAAACCTCTCTCAAACCCTCTTCCAGAAACTGATTGTAGGAATTCTTCTGAATTTCTATAAGGTTGGGCATATCAATTACTTCATCAATTCTTGAGTAACTCATTCTTACATTTTTTCCTAATTTCACGGGATGTACCATTAAATATCACCTCATATTTCAGACTTTTGTCTTTGTGCACGCTCCCATAAAGCTGTAAGTATCCAATTACGAAACACAAGCCCCCCACCATCTAAAAGAAATGGAGGACTTAATTTCAAGCATCCCTGCCCCTTTTTGATATGTATCATTATACGGACGTAATGGCATACTATAGCTTCATAGCCTATTACATATAAAATTTATAAATTAATACAAAGCAATACAATAGTAAAGGTGCCATCAATTCGTGTCGATTGAATTTTTTGTTGTACTGACCCCTTTACCTGTAGAGCCTTGCAATTATAAACAACTTATCATAGTATAATTTTTGGCTATATACATATACTAAGCAAAGTATTTCTCAAACATTAAATTATTATTAACAAATATTGTCTAACTTATTCCAATATGATATAATTAAAAAGTAAAAAAGTAGTTATTTTATCTGAAAATATTGGAATAAGCCACCGAAATTATAATGCAGTTTATAATTTTAACATAGTGCTTTCAACTTGTCAACATTTTTTAAAAAACGCATATAATTTTTATATGATCACTATAAGTTAGGTTCTTTTCTGATTAAAGTCATCATTTTCATATTAAAATTTTCAATATTAAAGTCATCATTATTTGCCTTTTAAATCACGGCTATGATTTATCCAATCCGGATTATACGTTTCCTGTCTGAAGAAAAATGCAAAGTAAAGTATTCCCGAGACTTAAGTTTCTCACATATTTTACTTTGCATTTATATATTTTAAAACATGCAAAAAGGTTTCTCATTAAAGAGAAACCCTTTTGTTATGGAATATAAATTATTTAATTTCAACAGTTGCTCCAACTTCTTTAAATTTAGCTTCAATCTGAGCTGCTTCGTCCTTGGATACACTTTCTTTAAGTGTCTTTGGAGCTCCGTCAACCAAATCTTTTGCTTCTTTCAATCCAAGACCGGTTACTTCTCTTACAACCTTAATAACCTTGATCTTGTCAGCTCCAACGTCCTTTAATACTACTTCGAACTCTGACTTTTCTTCAGCTGCCGGAGCTGCTCCACCTGCTGCTCCAGGAGCTGCTACTGCTGCAACAGCAACAGGAGCTGCTGCTGATACTCCAAATTCTTCTTCTAAAGCTTTAACCAATTCTGATAATTCTAAAACTGTTAATCCTTTAACATCTTCAATTAATTTAGTAACTTTTTCACTAGCCATTTTTTTATACCTCCATAAAATAATATAGTTTTTTAATTTAGATTTTTTCTACCTGACATTAGGCATTTGCTGCTTGCTTTTCAGCTATCGCATTAAGCGCAATAACCAAACCTCTGATGTTGCCGTTCAAAACATTTACCAAACCGTTTATCGGAGACTTCAAGCTTCCCAAAGCCTTTGCAAGGAGCTCTTCCTTTGACGGCAATGAAGCAATAGCTTCTATCCCCTTTACATCAAATACCTTTCCTTCAACTACGCCTACTTTCAGTTCGAGTTGTTCAAATTTCTTGGCATACTCAACCATAACCTTTGCAGGTGCTACAACATCCTCTGAACTGAAGGCCATTGATGTAGAACCGTTAAAATGCGGTTCCAAATCATCAAGTCCGTTCTCTTTAGCTGCAAGCTTGGTCAAAGTATTTTTAACAACCTTGTATTCCACACCTGCTTTTCTAAGAGCGGATCTCAACTCGGTATCCTGTTCAACAGTAAGTCCTCTGTAATCGGCAAACACGATAGTTTTAGCCGATTTAATACTTTCGGACAATTCCTTTACTACTTGTTTTTTACTCTCAAGAATTTTCTCGCTGGGCACTGCTTCCCACCTCCTTTTAAAGGGATTGCAAAATATTTATATTTAGTTTGGTCATTTCAATACTTGAAACCCCACAATAAAAACCCCTCTAACGCACATAGACATAGAGGGGTCATTAACAAACCTTTTATTTAACATTACCTCGGTAGGATAGCTTTTCGAATAACAGCCTTTACACTCATAAATGAGAAACCTACTGTCTATGGCAATTCATTATTAAATTCACAATGACTATAGTATATCATATTTTATATTTTGTAAAGCACTTTTTTATAAAAATATGTTTTAGTCATTCACTCTCAAAGGATTCAACTTAATACCGGGGCCCATCGTTGATGTAACAACTACGCTCTTAAGGTATTGACCCTTTGCAGCCGCCGGCTTTGCTTTGATTATCGCACCCATCAAAACACGGAAGTTGTCCAGAAGCTTTTCAGTTCCAAAGGAAACTTTCCCAATGGGGCAATGGATAATGTTTGTTTTATCCAATCTGTACTCAATCTTACCTGCTTTAATATCTTTAATTGCTTTTGCAACATCCATTGTTACCGTACCTGCTTTAGGGTTCGGCATCAATCCCTTTGGACCCAATACCTTACCAAGTCTACCGACAACACCCATCATGTCCGGGGTAGCTACAACTACATCAAATTCAAACCAGTTTTCATTTTGAATTTTAGCTACCATATCTTCTGCGCCCACATAATCTGCACCGTTCTGTTCAGCCTCAGTTGCCTTTTCACCTTTTGCAAACACAAGAACTCTTGCTGTTTTTCCTGTTCCATGAGGTAAAACAACAGCACCTCTAACCTGCTGGTCAGCATGTCTTGAGTCTACACCCAGCCTGATATGGGCTTCAACAGTCTCATCAAATTTTGCTTTTGCAGTCTTCTGTACAAGCTCAAATGCTTCGGTAGGATCGTACAATTTCAATCTATCAACAAGCTTAGCACTTTCCTGATACTTCTTACCTCTTTTCATTCAGTTCACTCTCCTTGTGGTAATATTTTTCGGAAACTATGTTTCCTCCCACCTTACTTGAAAACCAATATTTATTCTTCAACTACTACGCCCATGCTTCTTGCGGTACCTGCCACCATACTCATGGCAGCCTCAACACTTGCTGCATTAAGATCAGGCATCTTCATCTCTGCTATCTTTCTCAAATCTTCCTTGGAAATTTTGGCCACCTTGTCTCTGTTCGGGACACCGGAACCTTTTTCAATTTTGCATGCCTTCTTAATCAGTACTGAAGCCGGCGGAGTCTTTGTAATAAACGAAAAAGATCTGTCTGCATAAACAGTTATAACAACAGGAATTATGAGTCCTGCATCCTTGGCAGTTCTCTCGTTAAACTCTTTACAAAAACCCATAATGTTTACGCCATGCTGTCCTAGAGCTGGTCCAACCGGTGGAGCCGGAGTTGCTTTCCCCGCAGGAATTTGAAGTTTTACATAGCCAGCGATTTTCTTAGCCATACTATCCACCTCCCAATATCTTAAAAATCTTTGCTTAATTTATGATTAATATTATAATGTTCAGCAATTAAAAACAAGTTTTAAATCTTTTGTATCTGCAACAACTCCAATTCAACAGGAGTCTCTCTTCCAAACATGGATACCGATACACGTACCTTTTTCTTTTCCAGATTAATTTCTTCAACAATTCCAATAAAGCTTTCCAGAGGACCGGAAACTACCCTTACATTATCTCCAACTTCATAATCCAGCACAGGGGCAAATTCTTCCACTCCCATTGCTCTCACTTCGTCATCGGATAAAGGAACAGGTTTAGAGCCCGGTCCGACAAAACCGGTTACACCCCTTGTGTTTCTCACAACATACCAAGACTCGTCGGTCATAATCATCTTAACGAGAACATATCCAGGGAACACTTTTTTCAGTGTTGCTTTCTTCTTTCCATCTTTAATTTCAATCTGCTCTTCCATAGGCACAACAATGTCCAGAATGTAGTCCTGCATACCCCTGTTCTCGACGATTTTTTCAAGGTTTGCCTTTACTTTGTTTTCATATCCGGAATAAGTATGAACAACATACCATTTAGCTCCTTCTGGTACTTCATTACTCAGCATAAAGCCCCAAGTCCTCCTTTGATCTATGCGATGACTGCCTACAGTGCCTGCCACCTTACTTATTATTCGAACTAAAATTTGTAGGCATACACTGCTTTATGCATTATTATTTATAAATCAGCCGGGTTAATTGTCCAAACCCTAAATCCAGCAACCAAATGATCACACCTACAAACAAACACATTACCAATACGGCAACGGTATTGTTGATAAGCTGTGATTTGCTGAGCCAGATTACTTTCTTCAACTCACTGTTTATTTCCTTAAAAAATTTCGTCAGGTTTCCTTTAAACTTTGCAAATTTAGAGACCTTAACTTCTTGAGCCATAGAAACACATCTCCATTACCAAATATTTTTTGCCATCACAAAAAGAAATCAATCATAGTATAAAATTATTTTGTTTCTTTATGAACAGTATGTTTGCGGCAAAATCTGCAATATTTCCTCATTTCAAGTCTGTCCGGGTCATTCTTTTTGTTTTTCATTGAGTTGTAATTTCTCTGTTTGCATTCACCGCAAGCCAATGTGATTTTAACTCTCACCTTTCACACCTCCATGGGTTGTATATAAATATTATTTATTTCGACATAAAAAAAAAAGACATACACAGCGAAACAATCAATAATTTAACATAATTATCGCCGAAAGTCAATAGTTTTATGCTTTTTTCTTTAAAAAACTTTTATTTACTCCTCAATCAATTCATTTATCGGAGCACCCGGAGGTACTATCGGAAATACCTTTTCATTTTTATCTATTTCAAAATTGATAACAACCGGAGTATCAACAGAAGCCAATGCCCTCTCTATAGCCGAATCCACTTCCTCTTTTTGGGTTACATTGATTCCGATTGCCCCGTAAGCTTCAGCCAATGCAACAAAATTCGTTGACCTGTCCAAGGAAGTTGAGGAATATCTCCCGTCATAAAACAGTTCCTGCCACTGTCTTACCATTCCCAGAGCATGGTTGTTGAATATGGCAATTATTACCGGCAGCTTATACTCTACCGCAGTTGCCAACTCATTGCAGTTCATTCTGAAGCTTCCGTCGCCCGCAATATTTATAACCTTCTTTTTAGGTTTTCCTATCTGGGCACCGATACATGCTCCCAGTCCATATCCCATTGTTCCCAAGCCTCCGGAAGATAAAAACTGTCTTGTTGAAGTGTACTTGTAGAACTGGGCAGCCCACATTTGATGCTGTCCCACCTCGGTAGTTATAATAGCATCACCTTTCGTAAGCTCGTACATCCTCTCAATTATATATTGGGGATGCAATCTTCCGTCCTGAGCATATTTCAACGGATATGATTCCTTCCACTCATTTATTTTTTTATTCCATTCACTGTATTCCTTTTCTTTCATACCGGCGATTATTTGCTTCAATATCTTCTTAATATTTCCCACAAGCGGATAATCCACCACAACATTTTTCCCTATTTCTGCGGGATCAATATCAATATGCATTATTTTTGCTTTAGGCGCAAACCTTTGCACATTGCTGATTACCCTATCGCTGAATCTTGCACCGACGGCAATGAAAAGATCCGATTCGGAAACAGCGGTGTTGGACGCTCTGGTTCCATGCATTCCCAGCATGCCCATGAACAGATCGTGGGTTCCGGGGAAAGCACCCATACCCATCAGAGTGGTGGTTACGGGAATTTTACCCTTTGTGGCAAACTCAAGAAGCTCCTTGTCGGCTCCGGCTATAGACACTCCTCCACCGGATAATATCACCGGTTTCTTGGCATTGTTAATAACCTCTATCGCTTCATTGATATCCTTATCATCCACCCCTATAGGAATGCTTGCGGCCTTTTTGGGAGGCTTTGGCTCATATTCGGCCTGGGCTGCGGTTACATCCTTGCATATGTCAATTAAAACAGGGCCGGGCCTGCCTTCTCTTGCTATATAAAAGGCCTTTCTCACGATATCCGCAAGCTTTTGAACATCCTTTACTATAAAATTGTGTTTGGTTATGGGCATGGTTATTCCGGTTATATCAACCTCCTGGAAGGAATCCTTGCCAAGAAGAGTCGTCGGCACCTGCCCGGTGATTGCAACCATCGGAACCGAATCCATATAAGCAGTTGCAATTCCTGTAACCAGGTTTGTCGCTCCGGGACCTGATGTGGCAATGCACACCCCTACTTTTCCCGTTGCCCTCGCATAACCGTCTGCCGCATGAGCAGCTCCCTGCTCATGAGATGTCAGTATATGACGTATTTCATCCTTGGCTTTGTACAATGCATCATATATATTTAATACCGCTCCTCCCGGGAAACCGAAAATTGTATCTACACCTTGTTCCTTTAGGCATTCTATCAATATTTGTGAACCGGTCAACATCATTTTGCATTACCTCCCAATAATTACTCAAACAGTCATTCACCCAACGTTAAAATCCTTGGATAAGCTGAGCTGAACGCTTTTTCAACCCTTTAAGACCGCTCCGGTACTTGCGGAAGTTACAAGCTTTGCATACCTTCCCAGATAGCCTTTCTTTATTCTCGGCTCCGGAGCCTTCCATTCCTTGAACCTCTTTTCTATCTCATCGTCGGATATTTCCACATTAAGCTTGCCGTTCGGTATATCTATATTAATTATGTCTCCATCCTTTACAATTGCTATATTACCGCCTTCCATTGCTTCAGGAGATACATGCCCTATGGAAGCTCCCCTGGTCGCGCCGGAAAAACGTCCGTCGGTAATAAGGGCAACATATTTATCAAGGCCCATTCCCGCAATCGCAGAGGTGGGTGAAAGCATCTCTCTCATACCGGGACCGCCCTTGGGACCTTCATAGCGGATTATTACCACATCGCCTTTTTTTATTTGGCCGTTATATATTGCATTTATTGCCTCATCCTCGGAGTCAAACACCCTGGCCGGTCCGCTATGAACCAGCATTTCCGGTGCAACGGCCGAACGCTTTACCACTGCCCCGTCCGGTGCAAGATTGCCCCTTAAAACCGCAATACCTCCGGAGGTACTGTAAGGATTGTCAATGCTTCTTATAACCTCTCTGTCTTTAACCTCAGCTTTTTCTATATTTTCTCCCACTGTCTTTCCGGTAACCGTGATCAAATCCAAATGCAGAAGGTTTTTCTTTGACAGTTCCTTCATAACAGCCTGAACTCCTCCGGCAGCATACAAATCCTGAACATGGTGATATCCGGCCGGAGCCAGCTTGCAAAGGTTGGGCACTCTGCTGCTTATTTCGTTAACTATGTCAAGGTTTAATTCAATTCCTACCTCATGGGCAATGGCCGGAAGGTGGAGAACTGAGTTGGTGGAGCATCCCAGGGCCATATCAACCGTCAAAGCATTCTCAAAAGCCTTAGGTGTCAAAATATCCGAAGGCTTAATGCCCTTTTCCACCAATTCCATAACCTTCATTCCTGCTTTCTTTGCCAAACGAATCCTCTCGGCGTAAACCGCAGGAACCGTTCCGTTGCCCGGCAAACCAAGCCCCAAAACTTCAGTGAGGCAGTTCATTGAATTTGCTGTAAACATTCCTGAACAGGAGCCGCAGCCCGGGCAGGCACATTCTTCGTATTCCCATACTTCTTCCTCGGTCATTTTTCCTGCCTTGTATGCTCCCACTGCCTCAAAAACGCTGTTTAAATCCAGGCTTTTTCCGTCGCGCTGAATTGAAAGCATGGGACCTCCGCTTATCACCACCGACGGAACATTAATCCTCGCAGCGGCCATAAGCATTCCCGGTACTATTTTGTCGCAATTAGGTATAAATACCATGCCGTCAAAGCTGTGCGCCAATCCCATGGCTTCACAGGAGTCGGCAATAAGCTCTCTGGTTGCCAAGGAATATTTCATACCCTCATGTCCCATGGCTATACCGTCGCAGACTCCGATTGCTCCAAACTCAACAGGAGTTCCGCCGGCCATCCTTATACCTGCCTTTACCGCTTCAGCAATCTTGTCTAAATGGATATGACCCGGAATTATCTCATTTTTAGCATTAACGACCCCGATCAGAGGTCTCTGGATTTCTTCGTCAGTATACCCCATGGCCTTAAACAATGCCCGGTGAGGAGCCTTCTCTATGCCCTTTTTTACTATATCACTTTTCATATAACATTCCCCTCTTTCCAATGTACCTATGTTAATGATTTTATATTTTCCCAAAGAGTACTTTTACATAATTTATTGCAATTCACATTAATAAACCTATACTTAAAACAATAGCCGGGTTCGCCCGGCTATTTATTGTTTTTGCTTAATAACTATTTTACTACTATAAAGCTTTAATTGTCCAGTGTTTTAAAAAAAAAGCACAAATCGTTAATTATTTAATACTCAAATATAATTTTCGTTAATTGGCAGAGCGTCATTATATTATGTGGAGAAAAGTGTGAAAGAAACATTGTGGAAAAAGTTATAGAGCCTGTTAATACGACGTGGAAAGGGAGAGCATTGTTTGAGCGAAGCGAGTTTTGCTCGACCCCACGGAGTATTTACAGGCTCTGAACTTGTGAAACTTAAGTTTCTGGAACACTTTTCTTCACATATTTCCTCTCAAAATACTATGCATCTCACAATATACACTCACGAATAATTAACTATACTATGACATCCTTCGGGAACATCCAATTCACAATAAAATTGTTCTGATAAATAATATTCGCCAAGGCTGAGTTTTCAACTGCATCAAAAAATCCCTGGAATAAAGGCAAAGTGTTAAACATCATCATTATTGCAAAAGCAACATAGACTATAAGGGCACCTTCAAGAGCACCTAACGCAAATCCTCCCAGTTTATCCGCCTGCTTTATAACGGGAAGATCGGTGACTCCTTTTATCATATTCTCTACAAAAAGCAAGCCGATTTTAATTATAATAAACAAAACAATGAGACTTATAATGTTGATAATCACATGAGCTAAAATACCGCTTACGGAATCCAATATCCCGGATACATCAACAAGCTGGGATATATCCGGTATAGTTTTTACCACGCTGTTGGCAACCATATCCTTTACAAAACCGGGCAAATTGAGTCCGTCAATCACCGACTTGGCAGTAACCTTAGTACTTTCATTCAAGCCCGGCATTGCAGACTGCTGCTGAAGCATAAGCCTTTCAAAGATTGCTCCCTTAATCACGGTATACACTTTTGTCCCGGACAAAACATTCGCAACTATCGGATAGAGTTTAACAGCCAAAAATGCGGATATAAAGAATGATACAAACTTAAAAAGGGAATATACAAGGCCTTTTCTAAGCCCAACAATCCCCAGACCTACAATTATCGCTATTACTACAATATCAACCCAGTTCATATTTACCCCCTCGACTTACTATTTCATTTTTAAAACTACAATACCTTCCCTTGTAACTGCCAAAGCCTCCTTGTCGTTAAAAAACTGCACATTCTTAATATCTTTCTCAAGGCTAACGCTGCCCCTTAATTGACCTGCTACATCAATAAAATAAATATTCTTTCCGGTGTTAACCGCAATAAGGCTTTCACCGCAAGCAATATTTACAATGTCCTGACTTAGCTTATAATCGGAAACCTTTCTCCCTTTTTCGTCCACAATCAGCACATGGGATTTATCCGTGTCAAGAATTCCTGCATCTTCCCTGCTGCTGAACGCAAACACGGCATATTTGTTCTTCATTACATTTGAACTCATAACCTTTCCGCTAATCTTTTCGCTCCATTTTACGTCGAGATCCTCTGACAGCAAAAAAATCTCCGAATCACCGGCTGCTGCTATAGTATCATGGTTAAGAAACCACAAAGATGCCAAAATAGTGTTTTCTAATTTTTTCCCTTTAACATCTCCCCCGGAAATTGTATATAAATCCAATCCCGTATTGGCATTTATTCCGGAATAATCGACGGAATTTACAATCACGTTTTTTGTATCCGGAGATACTCCTGCGGAAATCACAAAGGACTCAGCCTTTATTTTTGTAAACAGGAACGCACCCTCCCGGTTATACACCGAAACCGCCGATTTGTTTCGGTCACCTTTATGCACAATGGTTACATATCCGCTGTTGTTGATATCTGCACTTAGTATGCTGTATTCCAGCCTGCTTTCCCATATTTTTTCCTTTCCGCTGAAAACATAAATGTCCTTTGTTTCCAGATCCGCCACCAAAAGATATTTCCCGGAGGACTTTACAAGGGGCTTGTTTAAAGCCACCGGAAAAAGCCACTTTTCTTCACCGTTTTTATCATAATACTCTATTCCCGACTTGGTGCACCTGATAATATAATCTTTATGAATAACAAATTCCTGCTGTAAATTAGCTCCGTATTCTATCTCTTTACACTCAATTTCATAACTGTCCTTTTCTCCGATAAAAAAACGATTTTCTATTACATCCTTAAGGCTTACTTCCTTTATATCTATGCCTTTGCTGTTGAGATAGGCAACTACTGCCGTGCACAAAACCGTGACAAGGAGTACAAAAAAAAGAAGTATACTCATCCTGCTCGACGCATCTTGCGTTTTTGGCTTTATCTCAGGGTTTTCCACCTTATCCTCACCCCACGCTTTTTTCTTTTGTTAAATCTATTTAAATTCCGAATTCTTTTCTATAGACATTGTACCATAAACAGTGTTTTTTCATCAATTATTGTTTTGTTCCAAAGAATATGCCAATAAAGCATTAAAAAAACATTATAAAGCAATTCCACCTACACGTTGTCTTTCCGTTTTCTTGCAAAACTCAGCATATTTATACCCTGAAGCAATATTGCAAATACCATAAACATTCCTACATATCCAAATATCGGATATATTGTTGAAATAAGCGTTGAAAAGCCCATACTCGATAAAGGAATTGTAAAGCCGCATATAACCGGTATTATTATTTTCCTGCTCACTTTGACCTTCGTACATATCCTTTCTATAAAGCCATAACCTGAAGTAATTGCAGAAATGAGCATTGCCAGCAGCATTAAGATTCTATATAATTCTCCCACCAAAGAATTGTATCTGTCTACAATACTTAATACAGGCATCTCTTGTGATGCTATATTGGGGTAAAAAATATGCAGCACAATATTAATAATTACAGCCATAAAGCAGAGCATGACTCCGCCCATTATTCCTCCTGCTGCAGCCACTTTTTTGCTCTTGAGGTAAGGAAGCAGGCTGCACATTACCACAACGGCGCATATACTGTTATAGCTCACATAAAGAATTGATGAGACAAACCAATTGTGTGTTATTGTGCCAAATCCCGTAACCGTGCTAAAAACAGACATATCTCTGCTCATAATAATATAAAACCCTACACCGATTATTCCCAACACTAAGACCGGTGTTATAAACGAACTTAAAACAATTATACCCCGAATGTCGGTAAGAAAAATAAACATGCACAAAAGGGCTACAGCTAAAACAGCATATAGATAAGGTATGTTTATTGCGTCGGATATAATGCTCCCTGCTCCGGAGATCATAATACATAAGGCAGAACCCATAAAAAGCGATACCGTTATTTCCATAACCCATCCTATAATCCAACCCACAGTGGGAAACAGAAACTCTTCATAATTTCTTATTCTTTCGGTGTAAACCTTGACAATTACTATATATCCGATAATAGCAAACAGAACTCCAGCCAAAAGAATACCGAAAAATCCACCTTCATAATACACGGAAAAAAACTGCATGATTTCCTGGCCTGAAGCAAAGCCTGCACCAATTATTGTTGCCATATAAATGCTGGCTACCTTGAATATGTCTTTCACTTCTTTAAACAAAATAACAACTCCTAACATGGAATCCTATCTAATTTATTCTATGTTGGAGTTGTCTTTTTAATTCTATGATGAAGTTTTCTTTCAGTTTACACTCTATGCTCTCTGTTGTGTTTCATTTTTGCCTAATCCCCTTCGTTAAGCAGGTCCATAAGCTTCTCATAAGACTTTCTCGGTCCCTCTTCTTTGTTAAAGGAGCTTTTTAATACTATTAATCCTGTATATTGGCCATCCTTCATCGCATAGTAAGAGTCAGAATCTCTCGGTATAAATTCAACCTTTACCGTGCCCGGTTCTTTTTTCAGTTTATAAGTTATACTGATCTCCGCATCTCCCTCAACAACTGCATTCGGATCTATTTCATCGGCTGTGATTCCGATTAGCGCTTGATAATACTTCTTAAATTTGGATTTACCGTCCTCTCCCTTCTCACTTACGTTTCTGCCATTGACATAGAAGTTCTCCACTGCCTCTTCTTCGCCATTACTATCATCCTGGCCTTCACTGCTTGTCTTTTCAATTTTCTCGATCTTGAGGTTAATTGTTTCTCCGTCCATCTTAACTTCAATATCCGTGACATCAAAGATATAGGGAGTAAACAGAAAACCGTCTATTATTTCAACCGTAGTTATATCCAGAAAACCGAGAGAGTTAGGATTTATGGTAAACACTTCATTTGTGCCTTCAAACATTCCATAAGTCTCTTTATAGTTCTCCTTTACATTCCCCAATAGCACGGTTACCTTCTTGTTTCCTGCAGCTGCCTTAAGAATATAGGAGGGATTATCAAGTCCGTATTTACTCAGATCCGTCGCATTTTCTTCAATAAAATCGGTTACTTCTGCCCTAACAAGTGCTGTTAATGCATTATTCAACCTGATCATATCAGCACCGGATTCTATCGGTTCTTTTATAATCCATCCGCTGTCTGAATTCTTAACTGCATCAAAAGTTAACTTACCGTTTTTAGTTAACGCCAGCTCTGTTACATCTGAGGTAAGCACATCCAATATATACCTGTTACGAAGATCCGTCTTTCTTGATCTCAGTATTTCACCGGCATAAGCAGCAATTGTATAAACAGTGTTCTCACCTTTTTTCTTGACATAATATGCTTGCTTTGTTGCCGTTATATTACCCACCTCAATTTCTACCATCTCGCCCTCCGATGTTTTCGCAGATATTACCACCGGTTTATCAAGACCGAACATTGCAAGATCCTGAGGGTTGTCATCCACTATTTTATAGGCACTAAGATCGCAAACATTTGAAGCTATACTTTCGATGCGGTAAGTATCTATAACAAAATCTCCTCCGGAAACCATAGCCCATTGATCGTTTTCCTTTTTAAACACGAACTTCCCTTCACTGTTTTCAACCGTTATCTCTACAACCTTTTCTTTATCCATTTTAATAACCTGGATATTTCTATTGTCTTCTTTTTCAGTACCAACCAAAGGCTTTGCAATATAGTACGCACCTATTAAGGCAGCCAGTATAACTACAAGAATAATAATATTCCTGTATAATTTCATAGATGCCGCCTCCTCAACCAAATAATAATACCTGCAGCGACAATCAGAATCGGGAATGCAATAACAGTTACAATTACAATCAGATTTGCATTAAGTCCCGTAAGAATAACCGAATCTAAGTTGGCACTCTTAGGAAGAACAAATACATCATTTGACTTATCATACATCCAATCCACCGTAAGAGTTATAAGCCTTAAAGCATTGTAAGAATCAGGATAATAGTATGCTATTGCTTCATCGGAAACAAAATAAGCATTTCCAATCACTGCTACCTTTGTTGTTTTTGCACCCTGATATTCTGCAATAAGTCCAATATCCACCGGTCCCGTAACTTCCTCGGATACACCTCCGCCATACGGCTCTCCGACAGCCATATCACTTGTAGTCAAAAGAGGAAGAACGGTTAAAGGTTCTTTTTCATTGAGTAGCCTTCTAAAGCTCGTAGATGACGGCATTATGACAAAAAATTGACTCAAATCCTGCGAATTGGTAACATCACAGGCTTCAACCGTCGGTACAATATCGTAAGGTCTGTTTGCCACATGCCTTTGCGGATCGTTTTCTTTTACTCTGTCGTAATTTAATGCAATAGTATACTCTTCAAGAAGGCTGTCGAAATTTTTAAATTTTTCCGGTGAATCTATCGGATCAAATAAGAACACTGCATTTCCACCGTTTTTAAGATATTCGCTAACCTTATTTTTCTCTTGATAAGACAAATCTTTATTGGGTGCTGTAAAAATCAAAACTGTACAATCATCCGGAATCTTATCGGCTGCAGTAAGATTAATTTTCATTACATCAAAATTGTTATTTTGAAGAGAACGCTTAACTATTGTATATTGAGAATCAAGCTTTCTTCCGGCATTTGAATCTACAAAATAAACTGTCGGTGTTATATCACTGGTAACATACTTTATAGCTCCCGTTACAGCCTGCTCACCATAGAACATCATCAACCCGTAATTGTCCGATTGGAAAATATCATATAAAGTAAGCTTCTTAGCCTTAGTGCCGCATTTTACAACAATATCATACTCACTGAGTGCAAGTACGCCGGATTCATCCAACTTAGTCACAAAATTCGGATTCTTGTCCGGGTCAACATAGCTTACCTTTACCTTGTCAAATTTATCATAATTATCAAAAAACTGAACTAAAATAAACCCTGCTTCTTCACCTTTTATTTCTTCTTTATCCCCAAGCATTACTATCTCTACTTCTTTTTGAAGACTTTCAAGAATACTCTCTGTCTGTTCTCCAATAGAGTAGAGTTTGTTTGTAGTCATATCCCAACTTAAATCAACAGTTGCTGCCAATACATTAACAAATATAGTAATACCGATTACAAGAACAGCCATTATTAAAAATAAAAAACCGTATTTCACATTCTTCATCATTTATCACCCCTGACTCCATCGCCTTTTTTCTATAATAAATATTATCAATGCAAGGAACATACCTGCTATACTTAAGAAAAATACAACATCCGGCAGGCTAATCACACCTTGAACAAATTCTTTGAAATGTTCATACACAGAAATCGCATTTAAAAACTTTCTAATAATACCCGTTGTAAAATACTTGACCTGATCCATGATCAAAAGCACAAACAGACTTATACATCCCAATACTGCAGCAATTATTTGACTTTCGGTAATAGAAGACGTAAACAAACCAAAGGCCACAAATGCCGCACCCAAAAGAATAAAACCTATATATCCCGATACTGCGATGGATACAAACAAATTACCCTTTATTAATATTATCGCAGGAAAAATCAAGCTGCACACAGTCATTGTTAAAAACACAGTTAATGCTGCAAGATACTTGCCTATTACAATTTGAGGAACACTAACCGGTGAGGTCATCAATAAAACCTCTGTTCCCGATTTCCTTTCTTCCGCAAAACTTCTCATGGTCAATATGGGAATCAACATAACCAGAAAGAAACTGGCAAAGTAAAGCTGTCCCCCAAAAACAAACCTGGAAATACCGTTTTCCGATATTACCTGACTTAAAAAATTCAATGCAAACACGAAAACAAATATACCCGACAAAACATATGCCAGGGGCGAGTAGAAATAGGTCCGAAGCTCCCTTTTATATATAGACAGCATGAATTATTCAACCTCCTTCTCATTGTCAGGAGCACTCTCATCAGATACTTCCGAAGAAGCATTCTCTTCCTCAGCTCCCTTGGAATCATTATCCTCTGGACTTTCGTCTATTGAATTATTACTTTTTGTTGTAAGTTCACGGAATACTTCCTCAAGATCCATTTCTTCAGTCCTGAATTCCAATATGGGATAACCCAGCTTTGCAAATTCGAAGAATATGGTTTTTCTAACATCTATCTCCTTGTCGGAGTCCACTACATAATCAAATACATCGTCCTCTTTCTTTTTGAGAACGTCAACACGATTAACACCATTTATGCTTTTAAGAGCATCCAGTACTGAGCTCTTTGGTCCTGCTACCGTTATTACTATTCTTAATGAATTTGAAATACTCTTTGAAAGGTTCTCCGGCGTATCCACAGCCACAATTTTTCCCTTGTTTATTATAACAACGCGTTCACAAACTGCTTTTACTTCCTGCATGATATGAGTGCTTAATATTATTGTATGTTCCTTTCCTAGATCCTTAATAACATTCCTGACTTCAAGAATCTGATTCGGGTCAAGTCCTACCGTAGGCTCGTCCAATATTAATACTTCAGGATTGCCTATAAGGGCTTGAGCAACCCCCACCCTCTGTTTATAACCTTTAGACAGGTTTTTAATAAGCCTTTTTCTCACATCACCGATTCGCAACAGTTCAACAATGTTCGATATTTGCTCTTTCCTTTTGCTCTTCTCCACTTTTTTCAACTGACTTACGAAATTCAGATATTCGTCTACGGTCATATCTGTATAAAGTGGAGGATTCTCCGGCAAATAACCAATACGTTTCTTAACTTCATTCGGTTCCTGAGCTATGTCAAAACCCGATACCTTAACAGTTCCCTCAGTCGAAGGAAGGTATCCGGTTATAATGTTCATAGTCGTAGATTTACCTGCTCCGTTAGGACCCAGAAAGCCAAGGATTTCTCCTTTCTCAACCGTGAAATTAAGGTTGTCAACAGCTACTATTTGACCGTATCGCTTGGTCAAATTCTGTATTTCAATCATCTGGTTTCTCCCCTCCTGTTTTTTTGTTGTCAAAACAAAAATGCACAATTTTATTATCCTAAATTAATTTTAATAAATTGTGAACAATTTGTAACTAATCGAATAACATTTTGTTTAGCTAAACCGGTTAATAAATATTTTTGCTGGATCAAGAGCGGTGTGTTAAGACATACATTACTTTGTAACAGCTAAATTCATTGCCAATACAGCAAACCTTGCTATTTTTTAACTTGCCGTTATTTATACCGACTTGCTAATTATATAGTTTTTTCGAGGTTTTTTCAAGCTGTATTTAAATCCGGGGTGCATTATATAAATCTGAATGTTGTTTCAATAAACTGCTAATCTTCGATTATTTAATCAACCATAATAGCTTGTCATAATTATGTTAACAGCATTTGACCATGTAGATAAAGTTGGGCAATAATACTGCATTCAGTATTGTAAAGCTATGGATTAATATAAATATAGAATATAATAGAACTACTAGACAGTAAGTAGAGCAGAAAGAAATAGGTTAAAAAAGGACGGTGAAATATATGTATTTAGGAATTGATAATGGATTTGTATTAGAAAATATTTTTGGAAATGTTGATATTTTTAGAGGCGCTCAAATAACTAATATTAATTGGCAGTCGATTTCCGGCAGAATGAAAATAGATATTGAAACCCAGAGTAAAGCATTAATTTCATCCAAAAAAGTGGAGTAATTGTAATAAGGTTTATATTTCGCTGGAGTTGTTTGGAATAGAAGATCTCATAATGAGTATTAATAAAAATAAAATGTACATTGAAGATTTTTATACAGATGTACATAGTAATAAATATATTTATATATTTAGTTTAAATAGTAATCGTTATATTAGTTGCTGGTTCGAAATTGCTCGGATTCAGAATATTAAGCCGATAATAGAAAAGGAATAAATTAATAAATTGTTGTGGTTACAACGCAACATGAAAAAAGGGAGTTGCCCCTGCAACAAACAGACGGCAATTCTCCCTTAATTATTTTATGCTTATCGGTATTAATATTCAACTTACACCCTTAAGAGGGTAATGTAAATAATTCTGTGGTGCGGCCGGGCAAGGTCGTGTAGTATAGCGGGTGGAAACCCCGTCAAGTAAACCCTGAGCCAAGGAACTTGTAGCGAGTCTTGGAGCATCAATAGTAATATTGATGTTTAAGCGTAGACAGTTAGGCAGTAGACCCGAAGTCTGCAAAGATGTATGCACTTACATCGGCAACACTTTGGAAATTATTGCCCTTAATTATTTCTTTCACTTGCTCTTTTGATAATGTTGACATAAAAAGCCTCCTCCTTGGATATTATTTTGTAATTCTTGCCAAGAAGGAGACTTTTCATTCTCTTATACACAAAATTTTCAACATTCTCCTCAAGAGAACACAACTTCCACATTATGCTCCTTACCGTCGCTAAACAACGGGATAAGATTTCCTTCTATTTCATTTCCGTCCACGGTTATTTTAGCATTTCCGTCGGCAATACGGCAAAAACCTTCCGGTTTTTTGATGCTGATATTGTATACGGCTTTACCGATATTAACCGTATATGCGGAATATTTCTCCTTTTCTCTCATAACAGGATCCATTATGATTCCCTTTGTGGTGTACTCCAATCCGTATGCGGACATGAGCGTCAGTATCATCCATGTTGATGTTCCGCTGAGCATGGGACCGATGTTCTCTCCCGTTTCGCTGTTATTGTACTGGGTACAGAACCTTGGATTACCGCAAACAGAGAAGGGATCCAGCATTGTTCTGTACGGAGCCACAAGGTCTATCATCCAATAGCCCAGGTTTGCCAGTCTTGCGGCCAGTTCCTTGCTTTTAACCTGCTTTGCCGCTTTAAACATAGCTGCTGTAGCCATCATCGCCGCATGCTTGAACACTCCGCCATTCTCTCTGTCCCCCGGGAAATAGTGCCCTGTAGCAGTATCATCGGAGAGCTTTCCTAAATCGGTAAGCGTAACAAGCTTGAGACCGTAAGGAGTCTTCAGTGTCCTTTCAATTGAATCCAACATGATTGATATCTGCTCTTCACTTGCAGCATCAGCCAGCACGGACCAACTGAAGGAATTTAAGAAGTATGAGCCGTCAATCTCCGGGTCTGCGGAAAGCTTATCCCCTTTGGCACCGAGATATTCAAACTCATTATTTTTAAACTTGTTGAAAAGTGCCCTTGCAAAGAAGTCTTCCTTCCATGCATGCTCTTGAAGGTTTCCGTACAGCTTTTCCGACAGCTTTTTGAGATAGTCATGATACTCTATGTCTCCCTTTTTAGCACTTAAACTTATCATCTCGTCTATTGCGACCTTCAAAAGGAAGGCATTCATTACACTTTCGGTATAATCGCTTTCAAAAGGATCTCCGAATTTTCCGCCCTTTTCTTCAAGCTGTTTGCGGTAGAGCTTCTCCTTTGTAATACCGTCAACAAAATCTTTGTCAAGCTTTAAGCAGTCATTCCAGTCCGCATTGTCCAAAAGAGGAAGCCCGTGCTTTCCAATGGATATCTCTCCGGAATATTTCAACAATGCCTTTATTGTCTCGTATACAGGTCTTGTTCTTTTCGGAGAAGTACCGGCGATTTCCACCTCTTCATCCAAAAATCCTATATCCCCGGTAAGGTTTATATAGCGGTATGCAGCCTGCACAAACCACAAAGCGTCATCGGACCATTTGCCCGGCTCTTTACCTACCCAGAAGAAGTTGTGGTATGCAAAACCGAACTCAAATATCATTGAGCACCATTCTTTGAGCATCTGCTTTACAAATTCGCCTTCTCCCATGCCGACAAAATAGTACATGGCTGCGAATATATCCTGAATCTCTCTGAATCCGATCTCTCTGTAACCCTTTTGAGTCTGGCAGAAAGATCTGGATACAAAGGTCTGATACAGAACCTGGAACGGAAGATTCTTGTTTACATACGTATTAAATACGGGATCCGAGCTTTTTATCTGCATGAAGCTTCTGTACCTGTCGAAAAACTCCTTAACCTTGCTTAATGCCGCTTCTACCTCTCCATCCTTTGAGAACCGGTTAATGAGATTTTCAATTTCAATCTTGTAAGTATCTTCATTATAATTAGGATTAACTTTATTGGAAGAAAGCCCGGTAAAGTTATCCACCACAGCACTGCCCTGGGGCTTCAGCCTGAGCTCCCCTGCCAGGGCAAAGAATCCCGGTCCTTTACGGTAAAAATGGTTGCTGAGCTTGCATACATTCTCAGGATTCTCAAGAGTTCCGTTCCCTACAAACTCGTTATAATTGGCACAAAACTCCTTGGGAAACTCGATACCGTCTTCATTTCTTATAATCATTGAACTGAACCTGATGTCCTCTTTGCATGGCTCGGGATAATAATCCGGGCTTATTGCCATGATTGAGCCGTCATCTTTTCTTAAGATCGATGACTGCATAATTACATTGGTATAGGTTACATCCTCAAAAATAGCATGAGGTGTAGCAGGCCCGAACATACCGGTATAAACCAGCTTAATGTTCCTTTCCTTGCCGGTCAGGTTCTTTACTTCTATCCTTTGAACCTCAGTGGCCAGAGGCATTCCTTCCATCTGGGGAAGGATAAAAATAGTTCTTTTTATCTCCAGTCCGCACTTGGTTCTATACTGAATTATAGTATGGTTTTGTGAATGGGTACAGGTTGCGGACTCTATATTGGCATCGTTTGGGTCTGCAGAATAGAATATTTTTTTGAAGTCCTCCACCAGGTAAAACTGACGGTTTGCAGGAAATCCGTTCTCTTCCTGTCTCATATCCCAGCGGGTCGCCAGAACCTGAGTTGCGGCATGGGAACGGAAGCTTCCCCTTCCCAGCCTGTCCACAACGCTTTTGGGCGTGGTTTGGAGTGCATGGTCATATCCAACCCTGTTACCCATAAGCAGGTTTGTATAAAAGTGAGGTCCCGGCACCGGGGTACGAAGGTCTACAACATGCTCACCGTTTTCATTCAATACTCCGGCCCATTTTTCCACATCGGACAATATGGATTCAATATTCTCCTTTATATTTGCAGGCACTTCTACGTCCTGAACTTGGCTTTTGCTGCTTGCCAAAACCTTGATACCTTTTTCTTCCTTTACCACCATAACAGAACTGTCATCGCCCGCCAGCTTTATAAGGTATGCCGCAACATCTCTGTTTTTTAACAGCTGCAGAACCGCAGGGGCTTTGAAAGGTAAATTGGCAACCCCTACGACTCTGTTTAAACCGGTATCCAAAAACATCGCGTCATTAATCCATTCCTCTTTAAGCACACTGGCAAAGCTGCTTTTTAGCACTGCTTCCGGTGTTGTTTTTATACCTCTTGCTGCCAGCTTCTCATACATTTTACCTTCCTCCTAGCCCATTATTACTTCAACATTATGGTCTTTTCCGTCGTTAAATACCGGCAGAATGTTTCCGGAAATTTCTTTTCCGTCAACTACTATCTTCTTAATACCTTTGGAAACATGGTCAGGGTTTTTAACATTGATAATATAGTTTGAACCCCTGTACCATCTGGTAATGGTGTATCCGTCCCAATCCTTCGGAATGCAAGGATCTACCTTCAAACCGTCGTAGTCCGGTTTAACACCTAAAATCCACTGGGAAATTGCCACAAAGTTCCATGCAGCTGTTCCTGTCAACCATGAGTTTTTAGCTTCCCCATGTCTTCTTGCATCCTTTCCTGCAATCATCTGTGCATATACATAGGGCTCCAGCTTATGGATATCGCTGATGTGCTCGGTATAAGCCGGTGCAATCTTGGAATAGTATTCAAATGCCAGATCTCCTCTTCCCAATTCAGCCTCGGCACAGATTATCCATGCGTTGTTGTGGCAGAATATTCCGGCATTTTCCTTGTAACCTGCAGGATATGTGGAAATTTCACCATATTCTATATAATATTTTGTAAATGCAGGGTTTTGAAGTACAAGTCCATAGGGAGTGTCAAGATATTTTTTAACTGAATCCAAAGCCTTCTGGGCACTTCCGTCTTCCTTTCCGATACCTGCCATTACACAGAAGCCCTGAGATTCAATAAATATCTTACCCTCTTCGTTTTCCTTGCTTCCAACCTTTCTTCCGAAATCGTCATAAGCTCTCAGGAACCATTCTCCGTCATAACCGTACTTCATAACGGTTTCTTTCATTTTGTCAATATGCATCTGAGCTTCCTTTGCTTCCTCATCGAGTCCTTTATATTGGCAAAGCTTCACATAGTCCGCTCCGATGAACACAAACATACCCGCAATCATAACTGATTCTGCCACCTTGCCGTCCTTGCTTGTGGTGGTCTGGAAAGGCTCGTCCGGTACTGAGGAGAAGCAATTCAGATTCAAGCAGTCATTCCAGTCTGCCCTTCCGATAAGAGGCAATCCATGAGGTCCAAGATTGTTAACAACATGGTAGAAGGAACGCCTCAAATGCTCAAACATTGTATCTGCCTTAGTCTCATCATTGTTGAAGGGTACCTGCTCGTCCAATATGCTGTAATCTCCGGTTTCTTTGATATATGCTGCAGTAGCCAAAATGAGCCACAACGGGTCATCGTTAAAGTTACTGCCTATTTCATTGTTTCCTTTTTTGGTCAACGGCTGATACTGGTGATAAGCTCCACCATCCTCAAGCTGTGTAGCTGCAAGGTCCAAAAGTCTTTCCCTTGCTCTTTCCGGAATCTGGTGTACGAATCCCAAAAGGTCCTGGTTGGAATCCCTGAAGCCCATTCCTCTTCCTATACCGGATTCAAAATATGACGCACTTCTTGACATATTGAAGGTAACCATACACTGATACTGGTTCCAGATGTTTACCATTCTATCGAGCTTCTCATCATGGCTCTTAATTGTGTATTTGTTTAAAAGGGATGTCCAGTAGTCTTTAAGCTCAGTAAAAGCACGGTCAACATCTGCGGAAGTCTTGAATTTGTCTATCATCGCATAAGCCTTTTTCTTATTGATTACGCCCTTTGACTCCCATTTTTCCTCAAATTCGTTCTCAACATAACCCAGAATAAATACCAGGTCCTTTTGTTCTCCCGGCTTAAGCTCTATTTCAATACTGTGGGATGCTACCGGTGCCCAACCGTCGGCAACGGAGTTGTTTGATTTTCCTGCAACCACTGCCTGGGGAGCTTCAAAACCGTTATACAAACCGATAAAGCTGTCCCTGTCGGTGTCAAATCCTGTGATTTTTTCATTTACGGAATAGAATGCATAGTGATTTCTACGTTCTTTATATTCTGTCTTATGGTATATAACCGAACCTTCGATCTCAACCTCTCCTGTGCTGAAGTTTCTCTGGAAATTGGTCATATCGTCATAAGCATTCCACAGACAGAATTCCAGGAATGAAAAGAGTGTTATCTTTTTATTTTGGGAACCCTCATTCTTTAAAACTACCTTCTGAACTTCACCATTATAGTTCAAAGGTACAAAGAAGGTAATCTCTGCGCTTATGCCGTTTCTCTTTCCTGTAATTTTGGTGTAGCCCAATCCGTGTCTGCACTCATAGCTGTCAAGATCCTTTTTAACGGGTGACCATCCTGGAGACCAGAAATCCCCTCCGTCGAATATGTAAAAATAGCGTCCACCCATGTCTATAGGCACATTATTGTATCTGTACCTTGTGATACGTCTCAGCCTTGCATCTCTGTAAAAAGAATAGCCTCCGGCTGTGTTTGAAATAATTGAAAAGAAGTCCTGTGTACCCAGGTAGTTTATCCATGGATACGGAGTAGTAGGCACTGTTATAACGTACTCCCTGTTCACGTCATCAAAAAATCCAAATCTCATTGATAAGCCTCCTTAATATAAATTTTGTATAATTATTGTTTTTCCTTTTGTAATGCCTATTTACTGCTTGTCTATTTTCATGCAGGTATCCCTGCTTATGAACTCCGTCGGAAAATTCTCGGATTTAAAGGACCTTTCCTCTTTCTCAATACCTTCGATCAAAAGATCCGTAGCCTTTGTAACCATATCATCCACCGGCACCCGCACCGTTGTAAGGGCCGGTTTCATCTGTGATGCTACAGGGATGTCGTCAAAGCCGATTATGGATATGTCCTCCGGAACCCTTATTCCTTCCCTCTCAAAAACCTCCATTGCGGCAAGAGCCATATCGTCATTGCAAGCAAAAAGTGCCGTCGGAAGCTTTTTTAACTTTATTAGTTTTTCCACTTCATTGTAGGTTTTCTTCTTGAGAAACTCGCCCTCAAGTATAAATTCCGGCCGAATTTTGTAACCGTGCTGCTCCATTACATACCTGTATGCCTCAAAACGCTGTTTACCCGAGTAAGTCTCATTGCGCCCGGTTATTATACCAATATCATTATGCCCCAACCCGATAATATAATTCAAGGCCTGTACCGTTCCCTCAAAGTCCATGGAATTTACAACAATAAGATTTGAATCCTTCATTTTGTGCCTTTCAATCTCTTTTGGGTCATAGTCCACAACTGCAATAGGGTATCCCATATCGGTAATTTTTTTAATTGCACAGGAATCCTTCTCGTTGCCCACAAGAATTCCGCCGCTGATCCTCTTCTGCAAAAACGAATGGTTTATCTTGGAATAGTCTTTTCCGGAATAAATGGTGTGTACAAGAACATAATACCCTCGGGTATTGGCAACATCAACTACAGCGTTAATAAAAGAAGAATAGTATGTACTCCTATATATCCTGCCGGGACTGTCGTGTTCTGAAATACTTATTACAAACAAGCCAATCGTATTGTTGGCCTTTCCGGCCAGTATCCTTGCAGATGTATTGGGCTCATAATTGTACTTTTTAATAACTTTTAAAACCTTTTCCCGGGTTTTCTCAGGAACATTGGGATAATTGTTTATTACCCTGGACACCGTGCTCCTCGATACCCCTGCCAGCCGGGCAATATCGTCGCTCTTCATGTCTTTCCTCCGTAAACACGCGTTCACCAAAATATTATACTAGTAATTATGTAACTGTTCAAGGGTGAAAATAGAAAAAAACATCACCGATGATTGGATAAAATCTGAAGAAATGCTCCGGCAACTTTATTTTATAAAGTAGCTTGCTTTTCAATGTTACTTTCACATTTTTCTTTACGTAAATAACTCACACACAATTATATCGCAAAATCCTACTTTAAAAGGGTACCGGAAACTACCGGTACCCTTTTAATTCAACATCTGAAGCATTTACGCACAAAATCTATATTTTCCTAAGAATCTTTTTCTTTAGCAACAATAAATCTATAGAATCTATAACACCGTCATCATTCATATCCAAATTTTCAGAATTAATTGAACCTTGTCCAATTATTCTTAATAAATACCTTTTAGCATATTGAAGGTCTATTGAATTGACCTCTCCATCCGAATTAACATCACCTTTTAAAACTTCAGGCACATTTGCATTCCCCGTTCCATCTTCTTCAGTACTCGCAATGTAGGAATCTCCAATAGACGAAATATCCAACGTTCCCGATGCTGCCGATACCCATGAGGCTGTTACCCCAACAACCATAATACCCGCCAACACAGCTGCCGTTATTTTCGCCGTCAAATTCTTAAATTTGAACATATAATTACCTCCCTCTCTAAAAAGTATATATAATTGTATATGCTCTATAATTTTATTATATCGTCAGGTTAGTATTACATTTCACAAAAGTCTACATAAATTGTATATTTTTTAATCCCAATACTTTTACATAAAACATACGCAAAAAAATCTCAAAACTCGGCTTAAGATAAAAAAGTACCGGGATAATAAATTCCCGGTACTCAAATAATAAACGGTTTAATCTTTCCTTAAAATTTATAGTTTCCTAAGTATTTTTCTGATCAACAATGAACAGTCTAAAGAATCTACTGAGCCATCACTGTTCATATCAGCATTTTCGAAATTAATTGTATTTATACTTATCTTTCTCAAAATTACCCTTTTTAAAATTGAACAATCCAGGGAATCTACCGATCCGTCCGAATTAACATCGCCTTTTAAAACCAGAGGTGAACTTGTCGGAGTAGGGCTTGGACTGGGAGTCGGAGATACATTGCCTGCCAATGATTTCAGTACATCGATGGTATATTGGTACCACAGATTTGCTATCTTTGTATATCCGGTTTCGCTCAAGTGCAGATTGTCACCTGAAAGATCGGTGTATCTGTTAAATTGGATATCGCTGAGCTTTACAAAGTAAACCTTCTTGCCGGCATTGGCTTTTTGCTGAACTATTCCCGGAATTACCGCATTGTATTGTGTGACCATTTCCGGCCATGGATAATAATCCGCTACAAACAATGTTATATTGGGTTTGACGGCAAATATCTGGTCTATCAAATCGCTAAGTCCTTTTGCGTTTACACCGCCGCCAAAAAACATGTCATTTCCGCCAATCCAAAGAAATACCACATCCGGATTGTGGGTATTTAACCAACCGTTGATATTGCTCGCTATCTGAGG